>CALLMM010000001.1 GCA_938005745.1 uncultured Chthonomonadales bacterium
CGTTTCAATTCCACGCTGGTTCGATTAAAAGCCTACATCCTGTGGGCGGGAAAGGCAGGTACACAAGATATAGACCGCCCTCCCGAACTGACCCTATTATACACCATTTCTACGCGCTGTGCAACCCCTGAATCGTAAAAAAAGAGTCGTCGGGGTCACGCTCAGCAACCGGCTACCGACGCCCGACGACTCGAAAATTACCATCCAGCAGCATTCACAGTCCAGCTCTCCCTCCCCGGTAGGATTTCCGCAAGACGCATCGAAAACTGCCGCAAAGAGAGGAGAAACCCGGTGAATGCAACGGCGCATATGCTGCTGGCAGGCGTTCTGACGGCGTTCACGGCAGTCGTCCGCGCCGAAACGCCGATCTCACCTGCGCGCGGAGGGGGGCGGCGCATGGAACGAGAAACGGAGGTCGCCATTCGCGGCGACGCCTTCTACATCAACGGCAGGCGGACCTATGAAGGTCGAACCTGGCAGGGAATGCGGATCGAGGGACTGCTCTTCAACAGCCGCATGGTGCAGGGCATCTTCGACGATCTGAACCCGCAGACCCGCCCGCAATGGGCGTACCCGGATACCCGTCAATGGGACCCGGAGCGCAACACCCGCGAATTCCTCGCCGCCATGCCGGAGTGGAGGCGGCACGGACTGCTCGGCTCACCCTCAACCTGCAGGGCGGCAGCCCGCAGGGATACTTGCAGGAGCAGCCCTGGCATAACTCTGCCATCGCTGAAGACGGCAGTCTGCGTCCCGACTTCATGGCGCGCCTGCAGCGCATCCTGGATCGCGCCGACAAACTGGGCATGGCGGTCATTCTGGGCGTCTTCTACTTCGGACAGGATCAGCGGCTCCGGGACGAGGCGGCGGTGATCCGCGCGCTTGATAACGCGACGGACTGGGTCCTGGCGCAAGGCTATCGCAACGTGCTGCTGGAGGTCAATAACGAGTGCAATGTGCGCTACGATCACCCGATCCTGCAGCCGCCGCGCGTGCATGAACTGATCGCGCGGGCAAGGAGCCAACGACACGCCGGACGCCGGCTGCTGGTCAGCGCCAGCTACGGCGGCGGAACTATCCCCGGCGAGAACGTCGTCCGCGCCGCCGACTTCCTGCTGCTGCACGGCAACGGCGTTTCCGACCCGGAGCGGATCGCGGAGATGGTGCGCCGGACGCGGCGCGTTCCCGGCTACCGCCCGATGCCCATTCTCTTCAACGAAGACGACCACTTTCACTTCGACCGACTGCGCAGCAACATGACCGCCGCCATCGGCGAATACGCTTCCTGGGGCTACTTCGACTTCCGCATGCGGGGCGAGGGCTACGACGAGGGGTTCCAGAGCGTGCCCGTCAACTGGAGTCTCTCCAGCCTCCGCAAACGCGCCTTCTTCCAGCAGGTTGCCGAGATCACCAACTCCCCCGCAGCTCCCCGTTATGAGATTGTGCCCGGAGCAGAATGGGAGACGCGCGCGCCGGAGCAGGTCGGGCTGAACGCCGCAAAACTGGACGCGCTGCGCGATCTGGTCGGTGGGCGCGGATGCGTGGTGCGCGGCGGCTATCTGGTCTACGCCTGGGGCGATCAGACGAAGAGCGCGGACGTGGCTTCGGCGGTTAAACCGATCATCAGTATGCTGCTGCTGATGGCGGTGCAGGAGGGCAGGCTAAACAGCGTGGATGAGAGGGTCGCCGATCACGAGCCACGCCTGCGCGATCTCAATGGCGGCAAAGACGCGAACATCACCTGGCGGCATCTCGCCTCCCAGACCTCCGGCTACGGGCTGTCTGAAGCGCCGGGAACCGCCTGGGCGTACAACGACTACGCCCTCGCCCTCTACTTCGACGCCCTGATGGACAGAGTGTTCCGCGAGGACGGCACGCAGGCGTTCAAAACCCGCATATCCGATCCCCTTCAGTTTCAGGACGCCTTCAGCATGGAGGCGTTTGGAGAACGGGGCGCAAAGGGGCGGCTCGCCGTCTCCGTGCGCGACTTCGCCCGGATCGGGCTGCTGTGGCTGCGGGGCGGGCGCTGGCGTAACCGGCAGATTCTCGGGCAGGAGCTGGCGCATCTGGCGCTGGCTAGCCCTGTCCCCGTCAACCTGCCCCGTACCACAGGACGGGACGCCGACATGCTGCCGGGACAGCGCACGCTGGGAGGCGGCAAAGACCAGACGCCGGTCGGTCCCGGAGTCTACCCCTTCAACTGGTGGCAGAACCGTCACGGACCGCAGGGACAGCGGCTCTGGCGCGACGCGCCCCCCGACGCCTTCGCCGCCAGCGGTCACTGGGGAAGGCGAATGCTCTGGATCATCCCCTCTCTGGATATGGTCGTCTCCTGGAACGACGCGCAGATGGATGCGCACAACAACGCGCCCGGCGATCCCAACGGCAAGGAGAACCGCGCGGTAAAGCTGATGCAGGAGGCAGCGGAAAGATGAAAATCCTGATCCTGACGGCGGCAGCCTCTCTCCTGCTGACCGCCCTCTCCGCCGAAAAAAGCCCGCAGGATCGGTCGGGACGCGCCCCCTACGGAGCATGGAAGCACGGTCCGCCCTCCGATCCCGGCTACTTCCCCATTGCGGTCTGGCTTCAGAACCCCGCCAACGCCTCGCGCTATAAGGCGGCAGGCATCAACCTCTACGTGGGGCTGTGGCAGGGACCGACGGAAGAGCAGCTCGCCGCGCTGAAGCGGGCGGGGATGCCCGTTATCTGCGATCAGAACGCCGTCGGGCTGAAGCATCGGGACGACCCGATCATCGTGGGATGGATGCACGGCGACGAACCGGATAACGCGCAGCCGGTCTACGACCCGCAGACCGGAAAACAGACCGGCTGGGGACCCTGCGTCCCGCCCGCGAAGATCGTGGAGGACTACCGCCGACTGCAACAGACCGACCCCTCGCGTCCCATCCTGCTCAATCTGGGACAGGGGGTCGCCAACGACTCCTGGATCGGGCGCGGTCCCGGCGCGAAGCTCTCCGACTATGAGACCTATGTGCAGGGATGCGACATTGTCTCCTTCGATGTCTACCCGGCGGCGGACGGCTACCCGCTCTGGTATGTGCCCAAGGGCGTGGAGCGGCTGGTAAAGTGGTCGCAGGGGAAAAAGCCTGTCTGGAACTGCATCGAGTGCACACGGATCAATCACCCCGAGCGCAAAGCCACCCCGGAACAGGTACGCGCGCAGGTCTGGATGGCGCTCATTCACGGCTCGCGCGGCTTGATCTACTTTGTCCACTCGTTCCAGCCGCAGTTCAACGAACATGCGCTGCTCGACGACCCGCAGATGCTGGCTGCCGTCACCGCCCTCAACCGCCAGATACATGCGCTCGCGCCGGTTCTCAACAGCCCGACCCTTGCGGGCGTCGCCGAGGTGAAGTCTTCCGCTGCGGATGCGCCCATCGCCTGCATGGCGAAGCGTCTCGACGGCGCGACCTACCTGTTCGCCGCCGGCATGCGAGACCGCACAGCGCGCGGTCAGTTTACCGTGACGGGGCTGCCTGCACGGGCTTCGGCGGAGGTTCTGGGAGAGGGGCGCACGATTCCGGTTCTCAACGGGCGCTTTGAGGACGACTTCCCGCCCCACGGCGTGCATCTGTACCGGATTCGCTGAAAGTCGCTGCATCCCCGGATAGACAGAGAGGAGCGCGAACGCCCGACGCCGAACATACCCGCCAGAGAGCCGGACGGCGCGCGGAGCGTTGCGCGCGCTGTCCCTCCCTGTCATGGCGAGGGAGGCGCAAGCCGACCCCCTCCCTGTCATTGTGAGGGAGGCGCAAGCCGACCCCCTCCCTGTCATTGTGAGGGAGGCAACCGCCGACCCCCTCCCTGTCATTGTGAGGGAGGCGCAAGCCGACCGAAGCAATCTCACATCTACCGAAAAAGAGACAGCGATAGAATTCGTTCTGTCGTTGTAACAGCTATCCTTCACCACGCAGGAGAACAACAGAGATGGGTCTCACGCAGGAGCAGGTCAGGCAGTTTCAGGAGCGAGGCTACGTCGCCGTCCCCGACTTCTACAGCGCGCGCGAGGTCGCCGCACTGAGGGCGGAACTGGCGCGTCTGAAGCGGGAGGGCTATCTGCGCAACGTGGCGACCGAAGGCGACGGTAAGACCCACTCCCACGTCAAGCAGAACCTGCAGCTATGCCCGATGTCGCCGCACAGCCCGCTCTTTCGCGCCATGCCCTTCGATACGAAGGTGACGCAGGTGATCTCACAGCTTATCGGCGACCCGGTGGTGCTGCACCTCGATCAGGTCTTTATCAAACCGGGACAGCACGGCATCGGAACCAGCTGGCATCAGGACAACGCCTACTTTCAGATCGCCGACCCGCTGAAGGGAACCGCGATGTGGGTGGCGGTTCACGACGCCACCGTCGCCAACGGCACGCTGCACGTTATCCCCGACAGCTTCCGAACGGTCTACGAGCATTCGCGCGACCCCTACAGCGATCACCACATCCGGTGCTATCCCGACGAGTCGCAGGCGGTCGCGCTGGAGCTGCCCGCGGGAGGCGCCGCCTTCTTTGCCTATGGCACCGCGCACTGCACCCGCGCCAACACCACCGACCAGGAGCGGGCAGGCGTCGCCTTCCACTTCCTCAACGGCAGCGTGATCGGCGAAGGCTACTTCCGCACGGAAGACCGTATGAAGCATCCCTACCTGACCGGTCCGCTGGCGGACGGCGGGCTGTCCGCCTACGGACAGGCGATCGCGGGAACATGGGAGCAGGAGGTGGCGCGCGCGCGGGAATCGAACCGGAGCTTGTGAGAACGCCCTCCCGCCCCCGGAGGCGGAGACCAAGGAGAGACGACGATGCGCGTGCGAATCAGTCATCTGGTCAACTCCCTCACACGGCAGGCGCTCTATGAGAACGTGTCCGGCTATGTGGGCAAGGAGACCGATTTTGCATGGCTGGAAGAGCAGGCGCGCAGCGTCTACGGTCTCCCTGCGCTCCACCGTTTCGATCTCGGTGAGAACGCGCGGGGATGCTCGCCCCGCGTACAGGAGTTCTTCGGCAGCCTCTCCCCCTCTGAACTGCTGCACTATCTCTCCGAATATCCGGAATCGTCGCGCCGCCTGAAAGAGCGGCTCGCGCAGCTCAACGGCGTGCCTGCGGACTGGATCGCGCTGGGAACCGGGGTCGTCTCCTTCATCTCCATCCTCTGCCACACCTTCTACGAGTGGGGAGACCGGGTTCTGCTGCCAACCCCGACCTTCTTCGTGATCGAGGAGTATACGCTGCGATCCGGCGCGCTGCCCATCTATATGCCTCTGGCGGGAGAGGAGGGCTTTCGGTGGACATCCCGCATGACCGATCAGGTGATCCGCCAGATGCAGAGCGTTCCCATCAAGATGCTCTGGCTCTGCTCGCCCAATAACCCGACCGGTCAAGCCATTCCCGCCGCAGAGGTCGAAGCGATGGTGCAGGCGGCGGAGGAGGCGTTCGCGATGGTCGTCGCGGATGAAGCCTACGGAGAGTACACGGACGACCTGCCGGACTACGCCTCTGCGGCGCGTCTCCTGCCCCGCTACGAGAACCTGATCGTGCTGCGCAGCTTCTCCAAAGCCTATGGTCTCGCCGGTATGCGGATCGGATACGCCATGATGTCCTCCAGAGTGGTACACGACGCCGTGGCGCGCCAGATGGAGTACTTTCCCGTGACCAAACTCTCCATCGAACTGGCGCGGGTCGCGGCGGAGGATCAGGACTACATCGCCTGGACCCGCCGGCACACGCGAGAGAGTTTCCAGGCTCTGGCGGAGGCGTTGACGAAACTACCGGGAATCGAGTTCGTTCCCACACAGTCCAACATCTTCCTCCTGCGCTGCGCGGGAGCCTCTACCGCCGCGCTCAAAGACGCTCTCCTGCGGCGCGGGGCGCTGGCGGCAGATGCCGATGTCGAGGGACTGCGGGGACAGGGCTGGGTCCGGATCACCTGTCGCGAACCCGATGACAACGCCTTTCTGCTGAGCGCGCTGGAGAGCCTTTCGATAGATTGATGCCGGCGGAGATCGAGTGTCGGGTTGTGAGGTTGCTTCGGTCGCTCACCCTCCCTCGCAATGACAGATCGGGAGGCTCTCACACTGTCATTGCGAGCGTCAGCGCAGCAGTTTTGCCGCATTCCGCTCATACAGAAGCGGAGTTACAGACTATCCGGGGCGAACTTCCTGCGGAGAAAGGCAGTAGAATCAAAAGAGACCCGTTTTCAGAGAAGCGAGGAGCGATATGAGACAGATTTTACTGGCGGTGGACGGTTCGGAGGGAGCGGATGTTGCGGCGCATCATGCGATAGACTTTGCCAAGTTCAGCGGCGCCTCCATCGAAGGGCTGCATGTGATCGGCCCGGGCGCGCTTCCGGCGGAGGATGAGTCGGTCGAGGTGACGGGCGTCAGCGCGCATATGGAGGACGAGGAGAAGCTCGACCTGACCGCGCGCACGGGAGAGCAGCTTCTGGACGAGGTGCGGCAGTGGACGCAGGAGGCGCAGGTTCCGTTTCTCGCACGGGTAGAGCGCGGAGAGACCGCTGGACGCATCCTCTTCCATAGCGATATGTGCGACATCACCGTGATGGGCGCACAAGGCGAGAACGCGCACCCCTCGCGCCTGATTGGAAGCACCACCAGCCGCGTGGCTTTGGATGCGATTCGCCCCGTTCTTGTCACGCGCGGCAGCTATCGTCCGTTCCGGCGCGTGCTGATCGCCTACAACCGCACCGACGGCGCGGCGGACGCGCTCACCTTTGCCGCGCGCTGGGCGCACGCCGCGCAGTGGGAGCTGACGCTCGTAACCGGCGCCGACTATGAGCCGGACGGGGAGCAACTTATCGCGCAGGCGAAGCGTTTTCTGGCAAACTGGGGCGTCCATGCGAACAGCCGGGTCTCGATCCCGGGCGATGGAACGCAGGCGGTCTTTCACGCCACGCAGGACCTTCAGCCCGATCTGATCCTGATCGGCTCGCGGGGGCGCGGCTCGGTGGCGCGGCTGCTGCTGGGAAGCACCTCCAAAGAGGTTCTGGAGCAGTCGCCCTGCTCCGTGATGATCTTCCGATAACGCGCCGATCCGCTGTCAGGGATTCCGTCGGTCAGGAGGCGGCTACGGAGCCGCCTCTTTGACTGTCGGGGTCGCAGAAGCGGCGGCGGAGCCGCCAGAGCAGTATCAGCGCGACCGGCAGCAGCGCGGCGCAGAAGACCTGCGCATGAGTCAGTCCGAACAGAAAGACCTGCGCGGTTGCGCCCTTGCGGAAGTGTTCATCAATAAAGCGATAGATGCAGTAGAGGGCGATGTATCCCAGGAAGATTTCACCGTCGCGGTGCGGACGGCGGCTCCAGCGATCCAGCAGGAAGAAGGTGATTAGGCTCATGATGGTCGCGTACAGCTGCGTGGGATGGCTGGGGGCGGTCGTGTAGGAGACGCTTGCGTTCTCGAAATGGAAGCTCACCGCCCAGGGCAGATCGCAGGCGTGTCCGTAGCAGCAGCCGTTAAGGAAACAGCCGATTCGCCCGACGGCGTATCCCAGCGCGAAGGCGGGCGCGATCAGATCCGCCAGTTCCAGAAAGCGATACTGATAGCGGCGGCAGCACCCGTAGAGGTAGATAAAGGCGAAGATGGGCGCGCCGAGAAAGGTGAGACCGCCGGTCCAGATTTTGAAGACATCCAGCGGATTCTGGCGAAACTCGCCCAGGTTGAGCAGCACGTAGACGACCCGCGTGCCCAGTATCCCGATGAACAGCCCGATCAGGGACATATCGAGGATGCGCTCCGGCGTGATGACGCCGGGTTCCTTCGGATCTCTGCCTGCCATGCGCCGCTGCGCGGCGCGCATCACATACCAGAGCGCGAGCAGAAACCCGATCAGCACCATGACGCCGTAGGAGCGTATCGGGATGGGACCGATATGGAAGAGTGTGGGATACATAGGCGGGTACAGAGTGCCGGAGAGCGTCATGCCTGCCGCCGGAGATCGCAGCCAGCCGACCATCCGGCGCGGGACGGCGTATGCCGCCCCTCGCAGGGCGTCATCCGGCGGCTTCTTCTCCTTTACGCCCCTCCCCCTCTTCCATGCGGACGGTCGCAGCGGGTCTCTTGAAGAGGAAGTGCCAGGCGAGGATCAGGATTCCCAGAGTGATGGCGGAGTCGGCGATATTAAAGATGGGCCAGATATGAATATCGAAGAAGTCGCGCACATAGCCGAAGCGCACCCGGTCTATCAGGTTGCCGACGGCTCCGCCGAACGCCAGCATCAGCGCCGCGCTCGCCCGGAAATCGTGCTGCTGGAATCGGTGATAGGTTACCAGCAGCGCGACGATGGCGACCGAGGCGACCAGCACAAAGTAGTGGTTTTTCGCCTGAAACAGACTGAATGCGCCTCCCGTATTATGGGTCGGCGTCAGGGAGAGCAGAGGACCGAGCACCGGCACGCTCTGCCCGTAGGAAATCGCGCCCATGACCGCCTCTTTGGTCACCTGATCGGCGATCAGGATCACCAGCGCGGTCACATAGAACCAGACGCTCTTCACCGTCCCTCCATCCGGCTCTGGCAGGTTATGCAGAAGGTGGCATAGGGAAGCGCCTCCAGTCTGCCCTCGGCAATCGGCTTGCCGCAGTGATCGCATAAGCCGTAGGTTCCGTTCTCGACCTTCACCAGCGCGGTATTTATCTGCTCCAGCAGATCTTCCACATTCTCATTGAGCGCAAGGTCCTTCTCGCGCTCGAACATCTCCGTTCCGGTATCGCCGGGATGATTCACATCGAAATCAGCCAGCTCGCCCGAATCGGAGTTAAAGCTGCCATTCAGCCACGCCTTATCGCTCTCCAGACGCTTCTTCTCGTCCAACAGCATCTGGCGGAACTTCTCGATGTCCAGAGGAGGCATTTTCCCTTCCTTTTACGCGGTCTGGCTCCCCGCCCTCCGCGCTTCTCTCAATCGCCGTTTTGCGGCAGTCTTTTGATCACCTCTGCACAGCGCCCGCAGAGGTCGCTGTATGCAGCATCCGTGCCCACGTCCGTCTTGATCAGCCAGCATCGCGCGCACTTCTCTCCCCGGGCAGGCTCCACCCGGATGGCTGTCCCCTCCTCCGCCGTGCGACCATTGGACAGGGCGACCTGTGAGACCTTGAAGATGACCGGCAGGTACGGCGTAAAAGGCTCCAGGGCGGTCGCGGTCCGCGCATCGGTCGCCAGCTCCACCTGCGCCTCCAGCGGGTTGTTGATCCGCTTCTCCTGCTTCGCCGCCTCCACCGCCTGATTGACGCTCTGGCGGATCGCTAGCACCGGCTCCCAGCGCGCCAGCACCTCCGCATGCCGCGACGGGTCGGCGGTCGGGAAATCGGCTAACTGCACGCTGACCGGCTTATCCGGCATCTGCAGGTAGCCCCAGACCTCCTCCGCCGTGTGCGACAGAATGGGAGCCAGCAGACGCGCCAGCGTATGCGCCAGCGTGTGGAGCGCGGTCAGGGCGGAGCGCCGCTCCAGACTGTCGGACGCCTCGCAGTAGAGCCGGTCTTTGAGCACATCCATATAGAACGCGCTCAACTCCACCACGCAGAAGCTGCTGATCGTATGGTAGACGCGGTGGAACTCGTAGACCTCGTAGCCTGCGGCACATGCCGCCACCACGCGATCGAGCTGCGCCAGCGCCCAGCGATCCAGATCGAGCATCTGCTCTTCCGGAACGGCGTCCCGGGTTGGATCGAAGGGTCGGCGCACCGGCTCGCCCGCGCGGTAGTCCGTCACATACAGGTTGTTGACCAGAAACCGGAACGTGTTGCGGATGCGCCGGTAGGTCTCCCCGATCTGATCCAGCAGTTCGGCGGAGCTGTTCACATCCTCAAAATAGTCGGTTGAGGCGACCCAGAGCCGCAGGATGTCCGCCCCGCTTTTTTCCATCACCTGCAGCGGCTCGATCACATTGCCCAGCGACTTGCTCATCTTTCGCCCCTGCTCATCCACCGTAAAGCCGTTGGTGATGACGGCGCGGTAGGGGGGCGTGTTGTCCAGCCCGACCGAGATCATCAGCGAGGAGTTGAACCATCCGCGATGCTGATCCGATCCCTCCAGATAGAGGTCGGCGGGGCGGCGCAGTTCGGGCCACTGCGGACTCTCCAGCACCGCCACATGGGTCGAGCCGGAGTCGAACCAGACATCCAGAATATCGGTCTCTTTATCGAATTTTGTTCCGCCGCAGTGCGGACAGGCGAAATCGGCGGGCAGAATCTCCTCCGCCGGGATCGCGTACCAGGCGTCCGATCCCTCCCGCGACACCAGATCGCGCACTGCCTCGATCGCCGGCTGGCTGATCACCTCCCTGCCGCAGGATCGGCAGTAGAACGCCGGGATGCCGACCCCCCAGGCGCGCTGGCGGCTCAGACACCAGTCGGGACGGTTCGCCACCATCGCGCTGATGCGGTTGATGCTGACCGCCGGGAACCACTGCACCCGGTTGATCGCCTCCAGAGACCGCTGGCGGTGTCCCTCATGGTCAATATTCATAAACCACTGCACGGTGGCGCGAAACAGCAGGGGGCTGTGGCAGCGCCAGCAGTGCGGATAGCTGTGATCGTAGCGGCTGTGGGCGAGCAGATGCCCCGCCTCCCTCAACGCCTCCAGCACCCTCTGATCCGCCTCTCCGGTCAGGATCCGCGCCCCCTCAAACGACGCGCCCGCCTGCGCCGTGAACGCCCCCGAGGCGTCTACCGGACACAGAACTTCCAGTCCGTAGCGGCTTCCGGTCTCGAAGTCCTCTTTTCCGTGTCCGGGAGCCGTATGCACGACGCCCGTTCCATCCTCCATCGTAACGTAGTTTGCCAGCACGACCGGCGAGGTGCGCGCAAAGAGCGGATGCTGCGCAACGATACCCTCCAGCGCGCTGCCCCGCACCGACTTCCGGACGACGTAGCCGGCGCGCCCCAGCGCCTCCATCACGCGCCCGACCAGCGCCTGCGCCAACAGCCAGACCTCGCCCTCCGTCTCGACCAGACTGTACTCGGCGTCGGGATGCACCGCCAGCGCAAGGTTCGCCGGGATCGTCCAGGGCGTGGTCGTCCAGATCAGGATCGCGGCGTTGCCGGTCTCCCCGAACAGCCCGGTCGGATCGTTCAGCAGGGGGAAACGCACGTAGATGCTGTTGGAGGTGTGCGGCTCGTACTCCACCTCGGCATCGGCGAGGGCGGTCTCGCAGCGGGCGCACCAGAGCACCGGCTTGAGGTCACGGTAGATGTACCCCTTCTCCGCCAGCCGACCGAACACCTCTACGATCTTCGCCTCGAACTCCGTGGACATGGTCAGGTAGGGGTTATCCCAGTCCCCCCGCACCCCCAGACGCTTGAACTGCTCCTTCTGCTTCTCCACCCAGACGGCGGCATACTCTCGGCAGCGCTTGCGCATCGTCACCTTGTCCGGGCGAATCCCGGATGCCATGAACTCTTTGGAGACGTTGTTCTCAATCGGCATGCCGTGATTGTCCCAGCCCGGCACATAGGGAGCGCGGTAGCCCTGCATCGTCCTGTACTTGACGATGATATCCTTGGCGATCTTATTGAGGGCGTGTCCCAGATGGATATTGGCGTTGGAGTAGGGAGGACCGTCGTGCAGAATGAAGGTACCTCGCGGAGCCTCCTTCTCCAGGGAGAGGCGATACAGCCCGATGGCGTCCCAGTGCTTCTGAAGCGCGACCTCGCGCTCCGGCAGGTTGGCGCGCTGCGGCATCGCGCCGGGGTCTCTGTCGCTCAGTGTGATATTCAGGGTCTTCTTGTAGTCCATAATCGTTTCAAGCCTGCCTGTAACCTGCCTGCGACATCGGAAGACGTCCGCCTCAAGCAAGGGTGGTATGCGTCCCGTCCTCTCCCCTGGCGTTACCTCCAGGTAAAGCTGGCGATCACCTTATCGAACTCGCTCGCGTAGCGCGCAAAGGTCGCCGGCTCCGCGGCGAGCGTGATGACAAAAAGCTGCCCGTCGCGGATGCAGGTCAGCTCCCGGATTTGAGCGGGCGGATCGCCCGGAATCGCAAGCCGCACCACACGCTCTATGGCCGGCAGACCGTCCAGCCTCCTCCGGCTCTCTTTCAGAATACGGTAGGATCGGGAGCGAGCCGCCTCGGCGCGCGTATGCCGGGCATACTCCTCCAGAGTCATATTTCCCAGGGGGCGCGTGACAACCGTAATATTGGCGGTAAACGCGGCGGCGGCCTCCGCGGGCGTCTTCAGCGACCGGTTGACGCGCTCCACAAACTCCCGATGCGTCTCTATTCTGTTCTGAGGCAATGTACGCGCCGGCGCGCGGCGCGGTTCCATAAAGACCGCCGCCGCATCCGGGTGGGCTTTCTGTACCCAGCCTGCGGGAGGGGTGAAGCCAAAGCGGTGGGTCGGGTGGATATAGGGAGCCTGCGCCTGCGCAACCGCCGCCAGCAAGAGCCATAAGAGCGTCCCCGCAACGCTCCCCGCGCGCACAAAGAACATCGCAGCACCTCCTGCGCTCAGAGGGGACAGGAACAGAATTTGAGCACAAATTTTACCTCTATTTACGCGCCTGCGTCAACGCGAAGGCGCGCTCGCGCGCAGGAAAGTGCATCTTTTCACGATCAGGTATTGTCAGGGCGCGGCAGTTCTGCTATCGTATCCTCACCATGCGCCATAACGCCGGGACGCTCGCGGCGATCTTATGCAAGCCGATCAACAACAGGGAGAAGACGCCATGATCAATCTGGAGGAGCTGCCGATGCGCGTCGGCGTCGGGCAGTACAGCGAGTTAAGCGACGAGTATCTGGCTTTCGCGGTGCAGTGCGGGGTCAAAGACGTGCAGCTGAATACGCCCCGTCTGCCCGGAACGGAGCGATGGGAGTACGAAGACCTGAAGGGACTGCGCGAACGCGCCGAGTCGTATGGACTGCGCCTGATCTGTCTGGAGAATGTGCCGGTCTCGTTCTACGATAAGATCATGCTGGGGCTGCCGGGACGCGAGCGGCAGCTGGAGAACATGATCGCCACGATCCGCAACATCGGCAGGGCGGGCATTCCGATCTTCGGGTATCACTGGATGCCCAACGGGGTCTGGCGCACCGATACCGCCGTCCCTATCCGCGGAGGCGCGCTCTCGACCGCCTTCGACTTCGAGAAGGTGAAGGATGCGCCTCCCTCGCACGGGCGCGTCTTCACTGCCGAAGAGATGTGGGCAAACTACGACTGGTATCTGGAGCGCATCCTTCCGGTCTGCGAGGAGGCGGGCGTGCATCTGGCGCTGCACCCGGACGATCCGCCGATTCCCATGCTGGCGGGGGTGGCGCGGCTGTTCGGGTCGTTCCAGGGCTTCCGCCGGGCGATGGAGCGGCATAACAGTCCCATGCACGGACTGGACTACTGTCACGGCAACTGGTCGGCAATGCGCGCCGGGGCGGGCGTGATGGAGTCGATCGAGTGGTTCGGTCCGCAGGGTCGCCTGCTCTATGTCCATCTGCGGGATGTGCAGGGCGGCGCGGACAACTTCACGGAGTGCTTCATTAACGAGGGCAACAACAACATCCTGGAGGTGGTGCGCGCACTCAAGCGGTCCGGCTTCCAAGGGTTTCTGCTAGACGACCACGTGCCCCGCATGGTCAACGACTCGGCATGGGGACATCGGGGACGCGCCTACGCCATCGGCTACCTGATGGCGATGGTGGAGGCGGTCAACGCGATGGATTGAGGGGGGATCATCCCCAACTGAGAGAGAAAAAGACGCCGCGGGGTGTCTTTTTCTCTCTCAGGCAGCAAGCCCCTCCAGATAGCGATACCACGCCTCCATCCCCTGCCCGGAGCGAGAGGAGAGTTCCAACAGAAGCGCGCGGGGGGCGACCTGCTGAATGTTGCGCCGCAGCGCCTCCATATCCGCGCCGACCGCCTCCGCAATATCTATCTTGGTGATGACCGCCGCATCGGCGCGCTCAAAGATCACCGGATACTTCAGCGGCTTGTCCTCGCCCTCCGTGACCGAGACCAAAACCACCCGCGCCGTCTCTCCCAGATCGTAGGACGCCGGGCAGACCAGATTCCCCACGTTCTCAATGATCAGCATCTGCAGCGGGCGCAGATCCATCGCCTCCATCGCGCGGGCGACCATGCCCGCGTCCAGATGGCAGTAGCCGCCGGTGGTAACCTGCACTACCGGCGCGCCCTTGCCCTGAAGCCGCCGCGCGTCGTTATCGGTCTGCAGGTCGCCGACGATCACGCCGATCCGGAGGCGGTCGCGCAGATCCGTCAGGGTGCGCTCCAGCAGCGCCGTCTTGCCGGAGCCGGGGGAGGAGACGATATTGAGAACGCGCAAGCCGCTCTCCTGAAACCGTTTCCGGTGAAGAGCGGCTAACTCCGCGTTGCGTCCCAGTACCGATTCGCCGATCTCCACGACGATCCGGCTCCCGTCCATCGTCAGGCTCCTTCAGAGGCGGCTCAGTGCCGTTCCAGCGACAGTTCCACGTAGGTTACGTCCAGCTCCCGCCCCTGCCGGATCTCGGTGCGCCGGTTATGGCACGTCGGACACTCGTACCAGTATCCGTCCGGCGTGAACTCGCGGTCGCAGGCAGAGCAGTAGAGGACGAGAGGAACCGTCTCCACCACCAGTTTCGCGCTCTGTGCCGGCGTATCCTGCTTGAGGGCTTCAAACGCAAACTCCAGCGCGTCCGGAACCACTCCCGAAAGCTCCCCCACGCGCAGCCCCAGCGCGCTGATGCTGTGTGCGCCCATCCGCTGCGCCCGCTCGATCGCGATTTCCAGCGCGCTCTGCATAATACTCACCTCATGCATTCCTTGCCTCTTCCTTTCCGTTCAGTCCGTGCAAAAAAGCGTCCATCGCTTCGATGGCGGCAAGCACTCCTTCACGGGAGGCGTCTGACAGCGGCGAACCCGGCTCAAAACTCTCCGCCGGTATAGTGATCATATAGGCGGCAGGATTCGCCCGGTAAAGGACGGAAGCCATCAGGAGCAGTCCGCAGGGATCAAGATAGTGAGTCAGCGCGGCATGGGGAGGCGCGGGAGCCAGCGGAACCATTCCCTGAAACGGCTCCCCGGAGGCGCAGGCGTCCACAAAGATCACGCACTCCGCCTCCGCAATCTCGGCGGCGAGTTCCGGCATCAACTGATGCACCGAGAGCGTCTTTACCCCCGGATAGCGCCGTTCGGCAATCGCCTCGACCGCCGCGCGTCCCGCCGCGTCGTCTCCCCGCAGCGTATTGCCATAGCCGATAATCAGCTGCATCAGTTCCGGACAACCGTCTGGAGCACCTCGCCGTCGGGTCCGATCAGCGACACCTCCAGCGGCATCTGCCCGGCGGCATGAGTCGAGCAGCTCAGGCAGGGGTCGTAGGTGCGAATGACCGCCTCCACCCGGTTGAGCATCCCCTCCGGGATCTCCGGTCCCCGGATATACTCCTTCGCCGCCTGCGTGATCCCGCGGTTCATCGCCAGATTGTTGTGCCCGGTCGCGATGATCAGGTTCGCCCAGGTGATCAGCCCGTCGTCATCAATCCGGTAGTGATGGATGAGCGTGCCCCGCGGCGCCTCCGAGACGCCCACGCCCTCCGTCCGGTTCGGCTCGGCGAAGGCGCGCACGTGCGGATTGAGGATGTCCGGGTCATCCAGCAGCTCGCGGATCCGCTCCACGGCATAGAGGATCTCGATCAGGCGCGCATAGTGGAAATGGAACGAGCTGAAGCGCTCCTCTTTCGGCAGGGAGAGAAACTCCTGCAGCTCGGTGTCGGCGCGGGGCGTTTTGCACTTCTGCACGTTGTTCAGACGCGCCAGCGGTCCGACCCGGTAGAGTCCGCCGGGATAGCCCTGTGGCTTGAAGTAGGGGAACTTCAGATACGACCAGTCCTCCACCGCCTCTCCGATATACTCCTGGTAATCGGCGGGGGCGAAATCGGACACCACCCGCTTGCCGTCCGGCGCGGTGATCCGCAGCAGCCCGTCGTAGTGTTCCAGTTCGCCGGAGGGAGTCACCAGCCCCATGAAGAGCGATGGGAAGCTGCCGAAACTGCCGATCTCCTGCGTATAGTTCTTCAGCGCGGGCTTGAACCAGTGGAGGGTGCGTTGAATGATGGACAGCGCTTCCGGCAGGATCGCGCGAATATCCTCGCGGCGCTCCGGCGTCAACGGGTCGCTGACGCCGCCCGGAACCACCCACGCCGGATGAATGCGCTTGCCGCCCAGCCATTCGATGATCTGCTGCCCGAACATGCGCAGGCGGATGCCGTCGCGCGCGGTGTCCGGATGGCTGTTCATCAAGCCGAACACGTTGCGCTTCTCCGGGGGCGAGTCCCAGCCCAGCAGCAGGTCCGGCGCGGAGAGATGGAAGAAGCTGAGGGCGTGCGACTGGAGCAGCTGCGCCAGATTCATGATCCGCCGCAGCCGGGCAGCGGTATCCGGGATGCCGACCGCCAGCAGCGCATCGCAGGCTTTGGCGGAGGCGATCAGGTGGCTCACCGGGCAGATGCCACAGATCCGCGCCATCAGCGACGGCATCTCATAGAAGGGACGCCCCTCGCAGAACTTTTCAAAACCGCGAAACTGGGTGATATGCAGCCGCGCCTCCGAGACCGTCTCATCCTCCGCCAGGTGGATGGTGATCTTCGCGTGTCCCTCGATGCGCGTAATGGGATCAATGGAAATCGTTTTGCTCATGATATCTCTCTTGGTGACAGGGGTTTCGTAATGCCGGCAGTCAGGGAGCGGACCGCTCTCCGGCGGGATCGAGCTACTTCTCCTCTCTCTTCAGAACGGGCGCTCCCTGAAACAGAATATCGGGCTTCTGATAGGATGGGTGGGCATACGCCTCCCGCATCTGAACGCATCCCTTCTTGCACGCCTCCACGCAGCAGGCGCACCCGACGCACTTGAACAGGTCGAAGGAGATGGTTCGGGCGGGGCGGTCCACCTCGATCGCTTTGGCGGGGCAGCGCAGACCGCAGGCTCCGCAGTAGACGCAGTCGGCGGTCTCGAACGCGACGGTTCCGCGCACGCCGGGGATCGGGGCGCGCCGCTGCGGCTCCAGGCGCGTGCTCGGTCGGGAGAAGAGATTCCGCATCACGTTGCGCAGCATGCGCATGTCAGATCGTCTTCGCTTTCTTTCAGCGCTCCGTGCAGCTGATGCACGGGTCAATGGAGAGGGTGATGACGGGCACGTCGGCAAATTCGCAGCCCGGCAGCATCGCCACCAGCGGCGGCACATTGGCGAAGGTCGGGGTTCGCACCCGCATTCGCTCCAGCTTCTGGGAGCCGTTGGCGGCGACCATGTAGAGCAGTTCGCCCCGCGGCTGCTCCACCCGCGTCACGACTCTCCCGTTGGGACGCCCGCGCGGTCGGGCGGCGATCTCGCCGTCTGGCAGCCGCTGAATCGCCTGTCGGATCAATTCGATGCCCTGATAGCACTCCAGCGCGCGCACCTTTGCGCGGGCGTAGCAGTCTCCGGCGGTCTCCACCACCGGCTTGAAATCCAGCTCGTCATACGCCGCGTAGCCGGTCATGCGGGTATCTTCGGCGATCCCGCTGGCGCGCAGCACCGGACCGACCGCGCCGAGTTCGACCGCCTTCTCCGCCGTCAGAACGCCCTTCCCCACGATCCGCTTGCGTACCGTATAGTCCTCCAGCAGCGCAGGGATCGAGTGATCCAGCGCGCGCTCCACCTCTTTGAGGGTCTGCAGAATCTCCTCCAGATGCTCGTCGCTGATGTCGCGGCGAACCCCGCCGATACAGCAGGTCGAGATGATGATCCGGCTCCCCGCCGTCTTCTCAAACAGGTCCATCACCCGCTCGCGGTTGCGCCAGAACTCCATGAACAGGCTCTCATAGCCGAAGGCGTCGGCGAAGAGTCCCAGCCACAGATGCTGGCTCTGCAGGCGGTGCAGCTCGCCCCAGATCACCCGCAGGTAGCGCGCGCGCGGCGGAACCTCGCAGGGAAGCAGTTTTTCGATGGCTTCGCAGTAGCACAGCGCGTGCAGAAAGCTGCATATTCCGCAGATGCGCTCCACCAGAAAGACGTTCTGCACATAGTCCATCTTTTCGGCGGCTTTCTCTATCCCGCGATGGACATAGCCGATGTGCGGAATCGCCTCCTGTACCACCTCGTCCTTCATCACCAGCTTCAACTGGATCGGCTCGGGCAGCACCGGATGCTGCGGACCGAACGGGATGACGGTTTTCAGCGCCACGACGACTATCCCTCCATCCTGACCTTCGCCATCGGCGTCGGCTCGTTATCCTCCGTCAGAAGCAGATGCCCGTGATAGTCTATCGCCATCCCGGTGATGTTCACCCCGAACAGCTCCCGGACCTCGTTCTCCACCAGAAAGGCGGCGAAGTAGATGTCGCTGATGCTGGCCACTTCGGCGGCGCGCGGCGCATGGACCAGCAGATGCCGCATCTTCAGCTTCTCGTCGAAATGGTAGTAGAGGGCGAAGGTCTCGCCCATATCCATGCAGGTGATCGTGATGAACCGCAGGCGTTGATCCCGACACCGCTGCACGGCGGCGCGCAGCGCCGAGAGTTCGATCTCCTCGCACGCCTCGATATCGGGCAGAGCCGCTCCGCCGGGCGGGGCGCTCATCGCCTCTCCTCCCTCTCCGCCGGCTCCGCCTGCATCTGCGAATGCGGCTCCCGGCTGCGCTGCTCGACCCGCTCCATCGCCATCAGCACGCCCTCGGCGATCGCCTCCGGGCGGGGCGCGCAGCCCGGCACATAGACATCCACCGGGAGAATGCCGTCCACTCCTTTTAAGACATTATAGCACTCATGAAAAATCCCGCCGGAGAGGGCGCAGGCTCCCACCGCCACCACCGCGCGCGGTTCGGGCATCTGCTCGTAGAGGTTGCGCAGCACGCGGGCGTTGCGCCGGTTGCAGGTTCCCGTTACCACCAGCACATCGGCGTGTTTGGGGTTGCCGACGTTGATAATGCCGAACCGTTCGACATCGTAGACCGGCGTCAGGCAGGCAAGCACCTCGATATCGCAGCCGTTGCACGCCCCCGCGTCAAAGTGAACGATCCAGGGCGACTTTTTCCGGCACTTATGGACGAAATTAAACATGACTCATCCTGAATAGTCGGTTGTTTTCTGACGGGCGTCTATCCTAACGCCCTGCGATCCCGTAGAGCAGAAACAGGTTCAGCAGGGAGGCGCCGATCCCGAAGAGCCAGGTCACGCGGAGCATCCATCGCCAGGTCATACGCGCCGTGATATTGTCTATCACGATCACGGCGAAGTAGCAGCCCAGCGCCAGCAGCGCGCCGCACAACAGGTTCGTGTGCCAGAACAGCGCGATAAAACCCAGCAGAAAGACCAGCTCATACCAGTGCGCGATCTCGATCAGCCCCATCTGCGGACCGGAGAACTCCGTATAGATTCCGCGCACAAGCTCCTGATGGGCGTGGTGTGAGCCGGAGATGTCCATCGGCGACTTGTGCAGCTTGATCGCCATGACCAGTATCATCGTGACGATAAAGAGCGGCAGCGAATAGATCAACGGCTGCCGGAGCGACATCACGCTGCTGGCGGAGAAGCTGCCGGTCTTCAGATAGATGGCGACCACCATCAGCACCAGCAGCGGCTCATAGGCAAGCAGTTGAAGCACTTCGCGCTGGCTGCCTATCTGGCTGTAGGGCGACTTCACGCTGAAGCCTCCCAGGATCAGCGCGACGCTCCCCAGCGCCAGCACAAACAGCAGCACCAGCAGATCCATCCCCAGAACCAGCAGCACCAGGCTCAGCGCCATCGAAGCCAGATAGACCGAGACGCTGACCGACTGAAACCCGTTGACGATGAGCCTCTGCTTGGAAAACAGCTTGACCGCATCATAGAAGGGCTGCATCAGGGGCGGACCGATGCGCTTTTGCATACGCGCCGTCAGCTTCCGATCCGCTCCTGTCAGCGCGCCTCCGACTATCGGGGCGAACAGCAGCGCCGCCAGCGCCAGCAGGATACGCTCTACTTCCATAGAGAAGCCGTCCCGAACAACAGAATACACAGCGCAACGCCGACCGCCGTCATCCAGCGGCGATGGGTCTCCTCGCCGACCCACGACTCAAAGTAGTAGCCGCTGATGAGCAGCTCGGTCTTCTCTTCTCCGGCGGCGCGAAAGGTGACGGTCGGCAGACCGCTCACCTGCTCTCCGCAGAGATAGACATCCCGCACCTGCGGTCGGCGCGCCCGCATGATCCACAGCGGGATCAACACCGCCGCCGTCAGCGTCAGCGCAAAGGGAAGCCATGGGAACTGCAGCACCTCTCCCATCGGCGGGATCTGCGCCGCCGTCGGGCGGATCGCCTCGTAGTACTGCGTGACCGCCGGAATCACAAGCTGCGTCAGAACCGGGACCACCAGCAGGCTGAAGATGACCGCGCCGGAGGTCAGCAGCAGCAGCGGAATTAGATACATGCTGTGCAGACGCTCGATCCCCCAGCGGGGCGTGCTGGGAGCCGAAGAGAGCAGGCGTCCCGTCCACTTCGTCCAGAAGACGACCGTCATGGTGCTGCCCAGAATCAGCAGGATCAACAGCGCGGGCAGCTCGACCGAGGCTTCCAGCGCGACTAGTTTGGCAATCAGCACGCCGAACGGGGGCAGCAGCATCGAGAGAATGCCGATCACCATCAGGCTGGTGGTGAGCGGCATGGTGTTGACCAGCCCCTGCATCTCCTCGATATCGCGGGTCTGCATATGCTGCTCCACCACGCCCGTCGCCATAAACAGCATCCCTTTGGAGATGGAGTGAAAGATGATCAGCATCACCGCGCCGGTCATCGCCAGCGGCGTGTTCAGCCCCACGCAGGCGATAATCAGCCCCAGATTGGAGATGGTCGAATAGGCGAGCACTGCTTTGGCGTTGGTCTTGCCGATCGCCAGTAGCGCGCCCGCCACAAACGAGAACCCGCCGACAAAGGCGACCACATCGCTCAGATAGGTGTTGTGAAACGCCGGAGCGAACCGAACGATCAAGTAGACCCCCGCTTTGACCATCGTGCTGGAGTGCAGCAGCGCGGAGACGGGGGTCGGGGCGACCATCGCCCCCAGCAGCCAGCTCTGAAAGGGCATCTGCGCCGACTTGGTGAAGCCCGCCAGACAGAAGCAAGCCATCGGCAGCAGCAGCGCGGTCTGCGCCGCTGCGCCCCCTGCGCTGTCCGCCAGAACCTGCCGCACGGAGAGCGGCTCCCCTCTTGCCGCCAGCAGCAGGATTCCTGCGATCATCGCCACGCCCCCCAGAAGGTTCATCCAGAGGGCGCGATCCGCGTTTCTCCGCGCCTCCTCCGTCCCGTCGTGGCGGATCAGCATAAAACTGCAGAGCGTGGTCAACTCCCAGAAAGAGGCGAGCCAGAGCAGATTATCCGCCAGCAGCAGCCCGTTCATAGCCCCCAGAAAGAGCAGCAGAAAGAGGAAGAAGCGCGGCTTGCGGCTGACGTGAATCTGATGATGCGCCTCATGGTCGCGCATGTAGGGCAGGGCGTAAGTAGCGATGATCATGCCGATGATCGAGACAATCAGCGTCATGATGATCGCCAGCCAGTCTGCCGCCAGCGGAGCGGCGTGCGCATGAGGAGGCTTCATCCCCGCCTCCAGCCACAGGAAACCGCCCGCCTGAAGCAGAGCCAGCGCGAAGATCTGCGGACTGCGCCGCGCCGCGCCGAGTATGCAGAAGATCAGCAGCAGTGCGCCGTCCCCCAGCAGGATCAGCAGGTCCCAGGAGACTCCCCCCACCGGCGGAGGGGTAAACAGGAGAGAACGCTGCTCCAGCGCTCCCCACAGAAAGAGCGTCAGGGAGGCTCCGGTCACCACCCACGCCGTTACAATGACGATCCCCACGCGCGCGGCATTAAGGCGCACAGCAAAGACCAGCAGCCCGGAAAGCGCGGGCAGCAATACCAGAATCCCGATCAGCGCGCCGGGAGAGACCGATCGGATCAGGCTTGCCACGTCCATGAACTGCATCGCTTTCTAAGAGGTTATCTGAATCAACTCCTCCCGGATCGCCTCCGCCGCCTTCTCGACGGCAGAGCGCACGGAGGGGGAGAGAGAATCGGTATACGAATAGTCCGCGCCTTCGATCCCGTAGATCACCCGGCGAGCAGGCGGAAAGCCCAGCGCGCGGCTCAAGCCCAGCGCCTCCGCCACCCCCAGAGCATGGGTGGAGCCGCCGGAGCGCAGCGACGCCGGCAGCGGAGAATCGGTTATATCCAGCCGCAGCAGGGTTCCGGCGGCGGCTCCGGAGCAGACCGCATCTATGAGGATCAGCGGCTCTCCGGTCCGGAGGATCTCCAGCAGGGCGGCGGCGTCGCCGTCCTGCTCCAGAACCGTCACCCCCGGCAGAGCCATCTCGCGCAGCGCGCGGGCGACCGCCAGCCCTGCGCCGTCATCTCCCCGAAACCGATTGCCGATGCCGATCACATAGATCATGCGCGTCTTTCAACTCCCGCTCTCCGTCTGCCTCTCTGAAGACGGAAAGCGGGTATGTGAACCTACTCCCGCGTCACCTTCAGCTTGAGAAAATGCGTGGCGCAGGAGATGCAGGGGTCGTAGTTGCGAACAGCCTGCTCGCACTGCCAGGTCAACTCGTCATCCGACAGGTGCATTACCGTCGGCACAAACTCGCGCAGGTCGTTCTCGATCGTCTTCTGGTTTTGCGAGGTCGGCGGAACGATCTTCGCGCTGGTGATCAGCCCCTGATCGTCCAGCGTGTAGCGATGGTACAGCAACCCTCGCGGGGCTTCCGAGCAGCCAAAGCCGGTGGCGGCTCTCGGCGTCATCGTAACCGCCGCCTCCGCCGGGCGCGTATACTGCGAGATGATCCGCAGCGCCTCTTCGCAGGCATAGAGCGTCTCGACGGCGCGCACGATGATGCTCTTGAACGGATTGAAGCAGATCGGCGGCAGTCCGGCCGACTGCGCGGCTGCCTGCGCCCGCGGAGTCAGCCGATCATAGTTGAGATTGTAGCGCGCCAGCGGTCCGACATGGTAGGCGCCGCGCTTGCGATGCGCGGAGTGCAGCGCGTTCGTATAGGGAACGTGCTCCTCCAGGAAGAACTCTTCGAACTCCCGGACGGCGATATCCAGTCCCCGGTTGGAGACCAGCCGCCCCTCGCAGAAGGGATACTCCTCCGGGTGACGCAGGGCAACGAACTCATAGGCGCGCTCAAAATTGGGAAAGGGGAGCGTGGAGGACCAGCGCACGGTCTCCTCCGCCGCCTCCACCGCCCACTGCAGCGGCTCGACCAGCGTCTGCAGTTCGCGCTCGGTCGGCACGCGATAGAAGCCGCCGACGCGCACATTGATCGGGTGGATCTCGCGCCCGCCGAGCAGCTGAACAATATCGTTGCCGATCTTTTTCAGCTTCAATCCCCGCTCTACCGCCGCCGGATGCGCCTGCGCCATCTGGATGGCGTCCTGAAACCCCAGAAAGTCCGGCGCATGCAGCAGATAGATATGCAGCACATGGCTCTCGATCCACTCGCCGCAGTAGAGCAGGCGGCGCAGCTCGCGCAGCGGTCCCTCCACCTTCGCCCCGAAAGCGTCTTCCATCGCATGCACCGAACTCATCTGGTAGGCGACCGGACAGATACCGCAGATCCGGGCGGTGATGTCGGGGGCTTCGCTGTAGTCGCGCCCGCGCAGAAACGCCTCGAAGAAGCGGGGCGGCTCGAATATCTTCAGGCGAACGTCGTTGACATTGCCGTCTTTGATCTTGATCTCCAGCGCCGTCTCCCCCTCCACACGGGCGAGATAAGGCACTCTAACTGCTCGATTGCTCATGCGCTTCACTCTCCCTTCGGAAGGGTTCCGCGTAGGCGTTAAAGCTGCGGAACAGGCGGACAAGCTGCGGGTCGGAGGCTCCGTGCCGGCTCCACCAGTCCGCCAGAGACGCCGGGTTCGGACTCTCTTTCGGACCGAAGCAGCCGTAGCAGCCGCGATGGTAGGCGGGACAGAGCGCGCCGCATCCCGCATGCGTGACCGGACCCAGGCAGGGCGTCCCGTTCGCCACCATCACGCAGACGATCCCCCGCCGCTTGCACTCCGTGCAGACGCTGTGGGCGGGGGTGTTGGGCTTGCGTCCATGCAGCAGCGCGTTCAGCGCCTCTACCAGTTGGTGCTTGTTGATCGGACAGCCCCGCAGCTCAAAGTCCACAAAGACATGATCCGCAATCGGGGTGGACTTATTGAGCGTCTCGATATAGTGCGGCGAGGCGTAGACGACCCGATGAAACTCGCGCACATCCCGGAAGTTGCGCAGCGCCTGAATGCCGCCCGCCGTCGCGCAGGCGCCGATGGTCACCAGGAACTTCGAGGCGCGGCGCACCTGATGGATCCGTTCGGCGTCGTGCGGCGTCGTGATCGAGCCTTCGACCAGCGAAATATCGTAGGGACCCTTGAGAACCGCCCGCGACGCCTCCGGGAAGTAGGCGATCTCGACCGCACCGGCGATGGTCAGCAGCTCCTCCTCGCAGTCCAGCAGGCTGAGCTGACAGCCGTCGCAGGAGGCGAACTTCCAGACGGCGAGCTTCGGCTTTCTGGCGACCTCCATCTCACACCTCCCGCTTTCCGAAGAACGGCTCGATCACATCGTAGCGATAGACCGGACCGTCCTTGCAGACGAACCAGGGACCGAACTGACAGTGACCGCAGATGCCGACGGCGCACTTCATGTTGCGCTCCATCGAGAGGTAGACGTTCTGCGCATCCACGCCGCGTTTCTGCAGTTCGAGCACGGCGAAGCGCATCATCACCTCCGGTCCGCAGATGAAGGCGACGGTGCTGAGCGGGTCGAACGGGGCGCGGGAGATCAGCGAGGTGACCACCCCGACGTTGCCGCGCCAGCGGTCGCTGGCGCGGTCCACCGTCACATAGACCTCCAGATCGAAGTGCGAGCGCCACTTCTCCACCTCGCGGCGGTAGAGGATATCGTTGGGGCTGCGGGTTCCGTAGAGCAGTACGATCTTGCCGTACCGCTGCCGCTCATGCAGCATGTTGTAGAGGGCGGTCCGCAGCGGAGCCAGTCCGATGCCTCCCGCCACAATCACCACATCATTGCCTGCCGCCTCTTCGATTGGCCACGCGCTGCCGAACGGTCCGCGCACGCCCAGCACGTCGCCGGGTTTGAGGCGGCGCATGGCGCGGGTTACCACGCCGACGGCACGGGTGGTGTGCACCAGCGTATCGGGACGCGAGGGATCGCCGCAGATGGAGATGGGAATCTCCCCCACGCCCAGCACATAGAGCATATTGAACTGTCCCGGCTTGAAACGAAACGGCTTCGCGCCGTCGGCGGACTGAAGCTCTACCGTAAAGGTATCCGACGTCTCCTGACGCACGCGATTCACCACATAGGGACGCGGAAGCATGGGGGCTGCCTCCTGCGGCTCGAGGACGGGCGGCTCCCACGCCGCCGCAGCGTTCTCCAGCAGAGGAGTCGTCATTTTGGCTTCCTCTCCTTATGCCCGTACATGTCGAGAAGCTGCAGGCGGGTCGCCTGAAGACGCTCCTCCAGCACCAGTGTGAAACGCTTCAGCAGCTCATAGCCCATCGCCGGATTATCGTCGCACTTTTTGCGCAGACAGGTTCCATCCAGCGCGAGCGCGCGGGTTACCTCTAGGGCGCGGGCGTCGAATCGCCAGCGATAAGGCGGAACCAGCCACGACCATCCCAGCACATCGTTTTCGCTGATGGTCTGGATGACGATCGGACCCTGCTCCATGTGAATCTCCAGCGCGACCCTGCCGTGTCGAATCAGATAGAAGCGATCCGCCTCCTCGCCTTCGCGGAAGATCACCTTCCCCGCCTCAAAGACGACGTTGGTCGCGCATCCGGCAATGACCTGCACATACTCGGAAGCCAGCCCCTGCGTAAAGGGGTGATCCAGCAGAACGCGCTCAAGCGTTTTCATGGGTTTTCTCCTTTGATCCCCGAACCTTTCCCTGGAAAGCGCGGACCTCCTCGGTCAGATCAATGGCGACCGGACACCAGGTGATGCACCTCCCGCACCCCACGCACCCGGACACCCCGAACTGGTCGTGCCACGTGGCGAGCTTATGGGTCAGCCACTGGCGGTAGCGCGCCGAGGGAGAGTAGCGCACGCTGCCGCCCGTGATGTAGGAGAAGTCCATCATAAAACAGGAATCCCAGCGCCGGCGTCGTTCAGCGTTTCTTCCCCCTAGGTCCACGCTGTCCTCCACCGTCATACAGAAGCAGGTCGGGCAGACCATAGTGCAGTTGCCGCAGGTCAGGCAGCGCGCTCCGACCTCCTCCCAGTGAGGATGTTCATAACTGCGATAGAGAAGCTCTTTCAAGCCTTCGACGTGCATTGTCCGGCTCTGCTGCCGGGCGGTCTGCCGGCTGATCTCCCACGCCTGCGCGATCTGCGCGTCGGTCGCGGGCGCGTGCGGAATCTCCTGCAGCAGGTCCGCGCCCCGCTCGGAGCCGGTTTCAACCAGAAAGTGGTGCGTCCGCCTGTCGATCACCTCCGTCAGAGCCAGATCGTAGCCCGACTCCGCGCGGGGACCGGTTCCCATCGAGGCGCAGAAGCAGGTTCCGCTCGCCTGCGCGCACTGAACGACAATGATCAGGAGGCTTGCGCGCCGCTCGGCGTAGACCGGGTCTATGTAGCCTTTGCCCAGAAAGACCCGATCCTGCACCGCGATCGCCTCCAGTTCGCACGGGCGCACGCCCAGAAACGCCATCTTCGGCGCCTCCTGCGAATCCAGCATAAACTGCAGATTGCCATTCTCCCGCCGCGCGCGCCACAGCCGCAGATTGGGCGGGTTCAGAAACTGCTTCCAGGAGCGCGGTCCGACGCCGTAACCGAAATAAGCCTCGTCCTCGCGCCGTTTCAGCCGGTAGACGCCTCCCTCCTGTTCGTCTGTCCAGCCGACGGGCAGTTCCGACACCGAACGTATCTCCTCCAGAACGACGGCGTTGTCGGAGAGCGTCGGTCCGATCACCTGATAGCGCCGCGCATGCAGCGCCTCCAGCAGACGCGGGAGATCCTCTGCCTGCAGGATGGCGGTCTCCTGCGTGTGCGAAGCGGATGTGCTCATGATGGTATTCCCTTCGCCTGCCGTCAGCGTCTGACGGCGTAACTGTCGAGCAGCTGCCTGCGGGTTGCAAGAAGACGCTGATCCATCACCAGCGCGAATCTCTGCAGCAGCTCTGCGCTCAGGCTCTGCTCCTGGTTCAGAAGCTCGCGCAGCCGGACGGCATCCACCTGTATCGCCTCGGTGCGCTCCTGCGCCCGGGCGTCAAACTTCCAGTGGTAGGGCGGAACCAGCCACGACCATCCCATCACCTCTCCGGGTCCGATCGTCTGCACCGTAATCGGTCCCGGCTCCAGATAGAATATCTCCAGCGCAACAGTTCCGGTCAGGACCAGGTAGAAGGCGTTCGCCTCCTGCCCCTCGCGAAAGATCATCTCGCGGGGCTGAAACTGAATATGCTTTGAGCAGTCCCTGATGGTCTGGAGGTGCTCTGCAGACAGTCCCTGTGTGAAGGGATGTTGAACAAGAAGGCTCTCCAACGGCTCCATGGTCGAACTCCTTTGTTGCCATCACCGCGGACCGGAGACCGCGCGTCGCCGGTCCGGTATATGCCTCATGCGGGAGCGCATCGCCCCCGGCTTCAAGCCGTCTCTTCCGACCGCATGCCGGACAGATCCTTGACCAGCCACAGCAGCAGGTCGTGATCCACCCGCACCGTCTCTCCCTCTCTCAGCGGCTCGCTGCCCCGGCAGACACCCCGTCCATCCGGGACATACCCCCGTTTGATGTAGAGCCGCTGCGCCGGTCCGTAGGCATCGAAGATGCCCACGCACAGCCCGGCGTATCGGCATCGCTGCGCGATCTCCTGCTCGGCGCGCTCCAGCATCCAGCCGCCCAGACCGCGCCCGCGATCGTGGTATGCGATCTCGATATTCTGAATGAGCGGAATGCCCGCCGCCGCAAACGGCGGATAGCGCGATCTCCAGCGGATCGTTACGATCCCGACCAGCCTTCCCTCCTCATAGCCCAGGATCGTGGTGCTGGAGTCGTCCGCGTGCTCCTGAAAGCTCTCTTCGATAAGAGCCTCGTCGCCGGAGAAGAAGACCGGCTTCACCTCGCGCTTGACCGCTTCCAGCTCCTCCGGCAGGACGACGCGGAAGGTCAGCATGGGATCACCTCCAGACAGCGGAAGGTCAGCATGGGATCACCTCCAGACAGACGCCGGTCCGCCCGTGTCATGCGCCGAACCGCGTCTTCTGACTCAGGTCGGGGATGCGCCCCTCCAGCAGTTCGCTGAGCACAAAGTGGATGGTGCCGGCGGAGGGAGGACATCCCGGAACAAACACATCCACCGCGACGACCGAATGGATCGGGCGGGCGCGCGGCAGCAGCGGAGGAATCACCTGTGTGGGTGTCTTCGGCTGTATCGAGACGTTCTCCGTGTAGGCGCGGTGCAGGATGGGACCGACCCCGAAGGGATTGCGCATGCCCGGTACGTTGGAGGTGACGGCGCAGTCGCCCAGAGCGACCAGAATCTTTGTGCGCTCGCGCACCATCCGGATCTTGTGCAGGTCCTCCTCGCTGCTGACGGCTCCCTCCACAATGGAGACATCCACACTCTCGGGGAAGACCTTGTTATCCACCAGCGGGCTGTAGACTACTTCGATCTTTTTGCCCAGGTCAATCAGCGCCTCGTCCATATCCAGAAACGACATATGGCAGCCGGAGCAGCCATCCAGCCAGACGGTGGCGACTTTCACGCGGCTCATCTCTTTACCTCCCGCATCACGGTCAGATAGGGCAGGAACTGACGGCGCTTCTCCATCTCCGCCACCGATTTCCCCTTCTCAAACAGCGCTCCCGTCGGGCAGACATGGACGCACTTGCCGCAGCCGGTGCAGGTCTCCGACTCGCCCCAGGGCTGCCCCAGATCGGTAACGACCCGCGCCTCGATGCCGCGCCCCATCACATCCCAGGTGTGCGCCCCTTCGATCTCGTCGCAGACCCGCACGCAGCGCGTGCACAGCACGCAGCGGTTCGGATCGTAGACGAACCGATCATGCGAGGCGTCTATCTTCAGGCGGGGCGTCATATAGGGCAGGTGCACATACTCCAGCCCGCACTTCAACGCCAGCGCCTGCAGATCGCAGTGACCGTTGGAGACACAGACGGAGCAGACATGATTGCGCTCCGCATAGAGCATCTCCAGAATCGTGCGCCGATAGTTGACGACGCGCTCGGAATGGGTGAAGATCTCCATCCCCTCGGCGACGCGGGTTACGCAGGAGGGCACCAGACGCGGCGCGCCTTTGACCTCGACCACACAGAGCCGGCAGGCGCCGATATCCTTCAGTCCGGTCAGATGGCACAGTCCCGGTATCTCGATCTCGTTCTCCTCCGCCGCCTGCATGATGGTCTGATCGCTGCGCGCGCTGATCTCGACCCCGTTGATCACCAGTGTGACGACCTGATATAACGCCGTTGCGTCAGGCATGGCTGAGAACTCCTTCTGTGGCAGTGATCGGGCAGACGCCCGCCGGGCAGCGACGCTCCTGGATATGCGCCAGGTACTCCTCCCGGAAAAAACGCAGGGTGCTGATGACCGGATTGGGCGCAGACTGCCCCAGACCGCACAGGCTCGTATCGCGCACCATCTCGCACAGCTCCTCCAACAGCGCCAGCTCCGTCATCGTCGCCTCGCCGGCAGTGATCTGCTGGAGCAGATGGTACATCTGCGCGGTTCCCACGCGGCAGGGGATGCACTTCCCGCACGACTCCGACATGCAGAACTCCATGAAGTACTTCGCCACATCCACCATACAGGAGCTGTCGTCAATGACGATCATGCCGCCGGAACCCATGATGGAGCCGACGGACTTCAGCGAGTCGTAGTCCACCGGCATATCCAGAAACTGCTCCGGGATACAGCCGCCGGAGGGACCGCCGGTCTGCACCGCTTTGAATTTACGACCGTTGGGGATGCCGCCCCCGATGTCGAAGACGATCTCGCGCAGCGTGATCCCCATCGGCACCTCGATCAGTCCGGTGTGCGCGACCGCGCCGGTCAGACAGAAGACCTTCGTTCCCTTGCTCTTCTCCGTGCCGATCCCGGCAAACCAGGCGGCTCCCCTGCGAATGATGGAGGGAACGTTGGCGAAGGTCTCCACATTATTGATCAGCGTCGGGAAGCCCCAGAGTCCTGACTGCGCCGGATAGGGCGGGCGCGGGCGCGGCTGTCCGCGATGTCCCTCAATGGAGGCGATCAGCGCGGTCTCCTCGCCGCAGACGAAGGCTCCGGCTCCCACGCGCACCTCGACATGGAAGCTGAAGGGGGTGCCCCCGATATTCTTGCCCAGCAGCCCCAGTCGCTCGGCGCGGTTGATCGCCGTCTTCAGCCGCTTGATCGCGCGGGGGTACTCGGCGCGCACGTAGATGTAGCCCTGATCCGCCCCGACCGCATACGCGGCAATCGCCATGCCCTCCAGAACGCGGTGCGGGTCGTCCTCCATCACCGAGCGGTCCATAAACGCGCCGGGGTCTCCCTCGTCGCCGTTACAGATCACATACTTCTTCTCGCTGGGCGCTTTGGCGACGGTGTTCCACTTTAGTCCGGTCGGGTAGCCTGCGCCCCCGCGTCCGCGCAGCCCGCTGTGGGTGATCTCGGCGATCACCTCTGTGGGGGACATCTGCGAGACGGCGGTCAGCAGCGCGAGATAGCCGTCCGCCGCGATATACTCCTCGATCTGATCCGGGTTGATGACGCCGGAGTTCTCCAGCACGATCTTCTGCTGACGGGTGAAGAACGGCAGGTCGGTCGGGCAGATGTCCCCCTCTCCAGGACCCTCCTTCAGACTCTCCAGGATCGTCGGAACATCCTCCGGCGTTACATGCTGGTAGAGAGTGTTGTGCTTATCCACCTTCACCAGCGGTCCGTTGGAGCAGAGACCCAGACAGCCGACCTCCAGCCGGAGCACATCGCGCTCCAGCCCCATCTCTTTGCACTTTTCGTTGAGAGCCTGCAGCACGCGGTCGCTGAAAGAGGCGACGCAGCCGGTTCCCATGCAGACCCGTATCTTCTGAGGCTGCCCCTCTTTGACCTCCCGCTCCTGCTCCGCCATCTTTTGCAGTTCGTCGAGATTCATGGCTTCGATGCTCCGTTCTTCTGCGCCGCAGCCGGCTGACCGGTCAACTCCTTCAGTCGCTCCAGCAGGTTCTCCGGCGTCACTTTCGGCGCGACGACGCCGTCGAGAACGCACGCGGGCGCCAGACCGCAGGAGCCGATGCAGCGCGCCTTCAACAGCGAAATCTCCCCGTCGGGCGTCGTCTCTCCGGCGCGGATGCCGTACTCCTTCTCCACCGTCTCCAGCAGCGTGCCCGCTCCTTTGATGTAGCAGGAGGTTCCCATACAGACCACGCAGACATGCTTGCCCTGCGGCTTGAGGGCGAAGAAGTGATAGAAGGTCGCCACGCCGTAGACCTTGCTCAGCGGCACGCGCAGGCTGGCGGCGGTATAGCGCATGGAGGCTTCGTCCAGGTATCCAAACGTCTCCTGAATGGAGTGGAGCGTCTCGATCAGCGCGTGAGGCGCGTATCCGTTGCGGCGCATCGTCGCTTCCACAATACGCCATCGTTTATCCTCGGAAGGCGGCGCAGGTTTGCTCAACAATCCTGGCATCCTGTTCTCCTTATTCGCTCAACCCCGAAGGGTGAATAGTGATGTAAGGCACGCTATATAACCAGCGAGGAGAGTGTGCGCGCGCCGAAAGACAGGCACTCCTCTCCTCAAATCTGTGATATTTTTCTCGGTCTTCGTTGACGAAGGAGATCGAAATCCGGAAGAAGCGGAAAAGAGGCGCAGTAGGGCGCTGCTGTCAACAATTTTCGGAAACGCGCGAGGCGGTTCCTTTGTTATTCCATGCTAAATTGAGGCTTTTTTCACAATTCACTATACCTCAGCAGATTCGCGGCAGCTGCTCGCCGCTGAGCATATCCACCACCCGGTTGGCTCCGACCCGGCTGCGCAGCGAGACCAGACCCGGCTCGCCCGCCTCCACCTGCCCGATCCGTTGCGCCTGCGCCGTCAGCGGATGGAAGCGCAGGATCTGCAGCGCGCGCTCCGCCTCCTCCGCCGGCACAAACGCGATAAAACGCCCCTCATTGGCGACGTAGAGCGGATCGAAGCCGAGCAGTTCGCAGGCGGCGCGCACATCCCCGCGCACCGGTATATCGTCTTCGCGAACACGGATGGTCACGCCCGCCGTCTCCGCGATCTCCACCAGCGCGCTCGCCAGTCCGCCCCGGGTCAGGTCGCGCATACAGCGAACGGCAATCCCCGCCTCGATCAGGCTCAGCGCCGGCTCGACGACGGGCGCGCAGTCGCTCTCAATCGCGCTCTCGAAGCTCAGCCCCTCGCGCTCAGTCATGATGGTGATGCCGTGGCGTCCGATGTCGCCGGAGAGCAGGATCGCGTCGCCGGGACGCACCTGCGCCGGGTTGAGGGTCAGAGGGTGGGTGATCACACCGATGCCCGCTGTATTGATGAAGATGCCGTCTCCCTTGCCCCGATCCACCACCTTCGTATCGCCCGTTACGATCTGCACGCCTGCCGCCTCCGCCGCCTCTCTCATCGAGAGCACGACCCGCTGCAGCGTCTCGGTCGGCAGTCCCTCCTCCAGAATAAACCCCGCGCTGAGCCACAGCGGGCGCGCCCCGCCCATCGCCAGGTCGTTGACCGTGCCGTTGACCGCCAGCGTCCCGATATTGCCCCCCGGAAAGAAGAGCGGCTGCACCACATAGGAGTCGGTAGTAAACGCCAGGCGGGGGGCGGCGGAGTCGAGGGAGAGGATGGCGCTGTCGTGGCGGCGGTCGAGGATCGGATTGCGGAAAGCGGGCGCGAAAAGCTGTTCGATCAGACGCTGCATCATTCTGCCGCCGCCGCCATGCGCCATCAGAATGGTCTTCTGGTCGGTGAGAGGAAGGGGGCAGGAGAGCGAGAAGTCCGTCATGCCTGCCTCTCCGCACAGCGTCCGCGGTAGCGGTAGTAGGCGGCGCAGGCTCCCTCCGAGGAGACCATCGTCGCGCCGAGCGGATGATCGGGCGTGCAGCGCATGCCGAAGGCGGGGCATTCAGTCGGCTTGATCAGTCCCTGCAGCACCAGCCCGCTCATACACTCCGAAGGCTCCTCCATCACGCAGTCCGCCACGCCAAACCGCCGCTCCGCGTCAAATTCGGCATACTCCGGGCGCAGTCCCAGACCGCTGGCAGGAATCTGCCCGATCCCCCGCCAGCGTCGCGGCACGACCTGAAAGACCCGCTGGATCAGATGCTGCGCCGCCCGGTTTCCCTCCGAGCGCACCGAACGGGAGTACTGGTTTTCGACCTCGGCGCGCCCCTCCTCCAGCTGCTTCACGCACATCAGCACGCCCTGCAGGATATCCAGCGGCTCAAACCCGGTCACCACAATCGGAACGCGGTACCTCTGCGCCAGCGGATAGTACTCCTCGACCCCCATCACCGTGCAGACATGCCCCGCCGCTAGAAAGCCGTTGACGCGGCAGCCCGGAGAGTTCAGGATCGCCTCGATCGCCGGAGGAACCAGCACATGCGAGACCAGCATGCTGAAGTTGGTCAGCCCCATGCGGCGCGCCTGATGCACTGCCAGGGCGTTGGCGGGAGCCGTCGTCTCGAAGCCGACCGCGAAGAAGACCACCTGCCGATCCGGCGTCTTCACCGCCAGCGTGACGGCGTCCAGCGGCGAGTAGACGATCCGCACATCTCCCCCCGCCGCCTTCACGCGCAGAAGATCGCGCTCCGCGCCGGGAACCCGCAGCATATCTCCAAAAGAACAGAAGATCACTTCCGGACGGGCAGCAATCTCCAGTGCCTTCTCGATCATCTCCAGCGGAGTTACGCAGACCGGGCAGCCCGGACCGTGCACCAGCCGCACCCCCTCTGGCAGCATCTGATCCAGTCCAAACTTGATGATCGCGTGCGTCTGTCCGCCGCAGACCTCCATCAGAGTCCAAGGACGGGTCGTGATTCGTTTGAGCGCCTTCGAAAAACGAGCAGCAAGATCGGCATCCCGATACTCATCTATGTACTTCACTGTCTGCCTCCTGCAGCTCCTGTAACGCATCTATCTCTTTCAGATAGTTGAATACCTGCATCGCCTCGGCTTCATCCATCACGCTCAGGGCGAGCCCGACATGGACGATGACGTAGTCGCCTATCTGCGCCTCCGGGACGAGCGACAAGTTCACCTGGCGGACAACCCCCCCGAAATCCACCTTTCCGTGGCGTGTGAAGTCTGTGGCGTCGTTCATGCTGATCACCTTCCCGGGGATAGCCAGGCACATCGTCGCTGCTCCTTATTGCGAAATTAGTATGGCGGAAAGATCGAAGAAAAGGGCATTTTGTCTGTTAAGATACTAACCGAAACCGATGAATAGATACATCCGCGAAATGACGGATTATACGGCGAGGAGGAGACTATGCAGCGAATCTGCGTGTTTTGCGGGTCGAACGGCGGGGCGCGACCGATCTATCGCGAGCGAGCGCAGGGTCTGGGCGAGGCGCTGGCGCAGCGGGGGCTGGGACTGGTCTACGGCGGGGGGCGCGTGGGGCTGATGGGCGCGCTTGCCGACGCCGCGCTGGCGGCAGGGGGCGCGGTGATCGGCGTGATCCCCCATATACTCTCGGGGAAGGAGATCGCGCACGGCGGCTTGACGCAGATGCATCGGGTACGCACCATGCACGAACGCAAAGCATTGATGGCGGACCTCGCCGACGCCTTCATCGCCCTGCCCGGCGGCTACGGCACGCTCGATGAGCTGTGCGAAATCCTGACATGGGCGCAGCTGGGGCTGCATCAGAAGCCCTGCGCGCTCTACAACATCGAGGGCTACTACGATCCCCTGCTGACGCTTCTGGATCATGCGGAGGCGGAGAAGTTCCTGCGCCCGGAGCATCGCGCGCTGGTGCTGGTAGAGGACGACCTCATGCGGCTGCTGGATCGGCTGCAGCAGTGGAGACCGCCCGCGCAGGAGCCGATCCTCAAGTGGATCGAGCGGGAGGATCTCTGAAGACAAGGGACGGGAGATCCCCTTCGGCAAGAGAGGGGCGCAAGAAAAAGACCGGAGGCGCACCGCCCCCGGTCTTTTCTGTTGAGTCTGACAGAACGACTATTTGGTCGAGCAGTCGCCGGACTTCTTCGCATCCGGAGAGACCGCCAGCGTGCCGGCATCTTTGGTCATGGGGCAGTCGCCGCAGTCCTTCGGCTTGGCTTTGACCGAGGCGTTGTTGACCTCGCCCGTCATCGGGCAGTCGCCGCAGTCCGCCTTCTTCTCGCTCACCGCGGCGGGCTGAAGCGAAGCCGCGCTCTTGGAAGGACAGTCGCCGCAGTCCCAGGACTTCTCGCTGACCGCAGCCGGTCCGACGGGAGCCGCGCCTCTGTTGTTAAGGCTGGCAAAGACGGCGATGCCAAAGATCAGAACAATGGCGGAAAGAATGCCGACACGAAACAGAGCATTCGGTTTCTTCATGTGGAAAGGTTCCTCCTGTTCCGGATGCGCTCCGGGAAAGCGTTGTGTTTTTCTCTTTACGGATGAAATCGGTAGAATTGCTTCCAGAACTCTCAACGCCCGTCAGTGACCGGGACAGTCGGTGCAGTCATACGACTTGACGGCATAGGGACCATCCGAAGATTTGGCGGCTACCCGGGTGTTGCCGATGCTGGCGGCAAGCGCCACGCCTATCACCGCCAGGATCGCCGCCACCACGCCCAGGCGATACAGACCATAGACCCGCTTCATGATACTCCTCTCGAAATTTAGAACGGCTAAATGTCCTCTTCACCTACAATATAACCGATTCACCACAGAGAACGCAAGAGAAAAATTACCCGGTTCATCTCCTTTTCTCCATCCTGGCGGATGAGATGGCTTCGGTCGCTCACGCTCCCGCGCAATAACGATCTGGTGGGCAATACCGTCGCAGTTACGCGCGACACACCCCCATTTGTCATTGCGAGCGAAGCGAAGCAATCTTTCACCTCCCTCGCATGACAGAGGGGGGCGGCTGTAGGCTCCCGCGCACAGAGGAGAAGGCGGCTCTTACGCGCCGTGGTTACGGATCAGACGATCCCTTTGAGAAAAACACGGTCTGCGGAGGGCGCGAGGGTTAGAACGCTGAGATCTCCGGCGCGCTCCGCCATAACCGCCTCCCAGCGCTCGCAGTCCTCGCTGAGGAACAGCGCGGACGGGATCGGCGGCTCGATACGGATCGTGAGCGGCTTCTCAAAAGACCAGAAGAGACCGATCAGCAGCGAGGGGGTCTCCGGGGCAGGCGCGGGGGAGTCGGTTTCGGGAGACGTCGGCGCAGGCGGGTCGGACAGAGGGCGGCAGGTCCACTCCGCCGCGCCGGTCTGGCGTATCTCTGCCGCCAGCGCGCCGGAAAATCGGGCTTCGACGGCGACCGGCGGCTCGACCAGCCCGTAGGGACAGGTCTTTTCGCCGACGCGCACCGCCCAGGCGGAGTCGCCCCAGGAGTAGTGCCAGTACTCTTCGCGGCAGTTGGAGAAGCCGGCGTCGAGCATGGCATGCACCAGGATCATCCGGTTCGCCTTCGCCTGCGGGGTCAGGCGGTCTGTCCAGGTGTAGGCGGCGTCCCAGCCCTCCAGCGGCGAGGAGACATCCATCAACTCCCCGTCCGGTCCCACCAGCGCCACATCCACTGCGCCGCCCGTGCAGTGTCCGGGAGGCGCGGGCTGATCGTAGGGGGCAAAGAACCGATTGGTGGCGCGGCGCAGGGCGGAGAGGGGCCATTCGGGGTGCTCCTCCTTCATCCGCTGAAAATAGCTGTCCCAGCCGCGCTTCTGCATCCGCAGGGTGCGCAGAGCCGTCCCCACGCGAAAGCAGTAGCCGGGAGGCAGGTTCTTCTGGGCGCGGTTGAGCATCTCCGCGACGGTGCGGCGCAGATAGGAGCAGGAATCCTCGCGCACCTGCACCTCCGGGCAGAAGTCGCGAATATCTACCAGCGGCTCGCCCGTTTCGAGGATCTTGACCCGATTCAGCGCGGCAATGGGTTCCGGAGCGCCGATCTTCATCAGTCGTCCCGGTCTCCTTCGTCCTCTTCCAGATCGTCCACCGCGCCGGAGCAGTCGGTATAACGGCTGATCTCCTCGCCGCGAAAGACGTGCGCGACGAAGTCCTCGCGCTCAAAGCGGGGCATGTAGGAAGAGACGATATCGTCATCCACCTGCGCCAGAAGCTCCTCTTCGTCAGAGACCGCCATATCCGCCTCAAAGATGATGGTGGCATGGATGGTGTCGTGGGCGTAGTGCAGGTCTACCTGACCAACGCGCCGATCTCCCTCCCAGATAAGGTAGATCTCCGAGGAGTGTGTGCGTACCAGCCGGGTGAGTTTAAAACGGTTTTCCAACGCTGATCCTCTCGAAGGCAGACACCGGGACGCAGACAGAACGCCGGCGCGCCGCCGGCAGCCCCGCGCGAGGCAGGCGCGCAGACGCGCTCGCGGCTCTAGGCGGCGCGGCTCTCCGGCAGAGGATGGGGGATCAGATCGTGTCCGCTCTTGTCGGGGACAAAGACGACCCTCGTCTGCGGGGCGCGCACAGTCAGCGCCGCGTTCTGAACAGCGAGCGACACTCCCGGATAGACCGTCCCCGTGACCGTGATCTGCGCCTCCACGCGAGACTTTGCGCCCAGCAGCAGCGTGCGTCTCTCGGAGTGCAGTTCGCCGACATGCGCCTCCAGCGCGCGCCGCTGCTGAACCAGCTGCTGCACCATCTGGCGTTTCGCGGCAGGCATCGGATCGGCGCCGCCTGTCTGGAGCGGTCGTAAAGCCTGGGCTATTTTCCAGATTTTCGCCTCGCAGCCGGCAATCTCCTCCTCGACCTCCTTCATGCGAATCTGACACAGGTGATCCACCCCGACCTGCGCCAGGGTCGGCTTCTGATCGGGCGATCCCAGCGTCACCGCGACCAGCCCCTCCAGCGCATACAGCTGCCCGCCGATAATCGCAGCCTCCTCCAGCGCGATGATCTTCTTCCGGGAGATGATATCACAGTGCAGCAGCAGACCCTGTACGTAGACATTGCCTTCGGCGATCACTCGGGCTCTCGCCGCGCGCGTCAGAAAGACGTCGCCCCGCGCGCGTATCTCCCCGCCGGCGACCGCCCCCTGCACCGCCACCGTTCCCTCCGCCCGCAGATGCGCCGCCTTGAGGTCCCCCATCAGGATCACGCCCCCGGAGAATCGGTATTCGGCAGGCTGCAGGCTGTCGTGAATCTTTTTATAGGCATGAACGTACAGGTGACAGCCGTGAATCTCCGCAAAGCCGTCCACCGCCGCGAAGTAGTTCATCCGGTCTTCCGAGACACGCACCCCGGTCTCCGCGATCAGCGCCGCCTCCTGCACCGGATTGGGAAGCACCTCCCGGATCGGCGCGGTCAGCGTCCTGCCGGGCGTGCCGGGGCGCGCCGGCGTAAGGGTCGCCAGCGGCTGTCCGGCAACTACCAGCCGCTCCTCTTCCAGCGCAAAGTAGTCGAGCAGTCCATCGGGGCGCTTCGGCAGCGGACGCGCCAGCTTCTCATAGTCCACTTTCCAGAGGATCTGCCCGTTCGTGCCCTCCTGCGGAAGCGTTCCCTGCGCCACTATAATGCGGTCCGCCTTCACGCCCTTCTGCAGGGCAAAGTGGCAGGCGCGCTGTATATCGCTGTCTCGATAGCCATAGACCACCCCTCGCTGACGCAGGCACTCCATCACGTCCTGCGGAGTTACCGCTCTGCCTCCCCCCTTCGGGGGATGGATGGTCGCCATCGCCTGGGTTCGATCGTTGTTTAACTCAAGCTCGACATAGCCGTCCTGATCTTTTGACATTCATCTCTCCATTCTCGTCCGGTAGCCGCCGCGGTAACACACGCAGACGCACCGCCCCCGGAAACCGGCGGACGACAGGGCGAGACAGTATCTTTTTCGGACAGATGAGGCGTTTTTTTCAGGTGTCAGGCGTCGAGCAGCGCCTCCAGAAAGAGGGCAAGACCATCCTCATCGAAGGAGGGGGCGATCCGATCGGCTTGCGCGCGGATGGCTTCGGAGGCGTTCTGCATGGCGACCCCCAGCCCCGCCCAGCGTATCATGGGCAGATCGTTGTTGCCGTCACCGATCGCGATGGTCTCCTCCCGGGCGATCCCCAGACGCTCCGCCAGCAGCGCCAGCGCCACGCCCTTATCGGTCGCCGGGTTCATGAACTCCAGGTACTCCGGATTGGTCTTGGTGATGTAGAGGGCGGAGCCGAACCGGCGGCGGAAGTGCTCCAGCAGGCGGTCCGTTGTCTCGGGGGTGTCAATAAGGATCATCTTGGTCGGCGCAGACCCGCGCAACGGTCGCAAGTCCTCGATCACCTCCATCGGGGAGCCGGTCTGACGCACGTAGAACTCCGCCCAGACCCCGCGCTGCGCCACATAGAGATGATCGTCGAGATAGTAGTTCAGATGGAAGCCCTGTTCGGCGCAGAACTGCACGACTTCGGCGGCGGCGTCCGCCGGAACGCGCGCATGATGCCAGACCTCTCCCGTGCGGGGATGCTTGACCATCGCGCCGTTGTAGGAGATGATCGGCGCGTCCAGCTGCAGTTCATGATAGAAGCGGGTAGTCGCCTCGTGCATTCTGCCGGAGGCGATGACGCAGACCACCCCCCGCGCCGCCAGCGCCTGCACCGCGCGCGCATTGCGCGGCGGTATCCGGTGCTCCCGGTTCAGCAGCGTGCCGTCCAGGTCTATCGCCGCCAGACGATAAGGCAGCGCGCCTCTCTCTCTGCGCTCAGTCATTTCGGCTCCTCTTTTCGTGCGTCATCGGGACGGCTCTCCTCCCTTTCGGGGGCGCCCCTGTCAACCGGAGGGATCGGAAGCGGGTTGTTCTTCGAGACCCCCGGCGGCAGTTGATAGAGGGTCAGGCGTCCGGGACGTCCGTCAGGCTCCTCGCTGCGCCAGACGACCTGCCAGGAGCCGAGCATTCTCTTCAGGCGCGGGTCCATGCCGACGGTATCGGTAACCGTGCTGCCGACCGCCGCAAAACGGTAGACGCCGGAGGCGACCTGCCGCAGAAAAGACTCTTGCGCGTTGCCGGGAGGGATCGCCTGCACCTGCCACTCCTTCGACGCCAGACCGCTGTAGTGGACCATATACCAGCGTCCCACCGTTCCCCACTGGGATGCGAGCATCATATCCCCCGGCTTCCAGCGTCCCGCCAGAAACCGCACCGCTTCGTGCCAGCGAGAGCGCAGGCTGCGCTCCTCCATCCCCGCCAGCAGATACGGGTCGCAGCCCTTGATCGCCAGCAGGCAGGCGATCCCCATCGCCGCATATCCTGCCGGTCGGCTCCATTCGCCTGCCGCCGAGAAGAAGAGACCGCACATCAGGGTCAACAGGGGCAGCGCGTGCGACAGGTACTCCGGACCGATCATGTGCGCCTTATGCGCCGCCAGAAGAACCACTCCGCTGACCGTCAGCAGCGCTCCCGCCGGAGGCGTTACCCTGCGGCGCGCCAGCAGAGCCGCCGCCGTCAGCAGACCGATGAGATAGAGCAGAAAGAACTCTTCAAAGAAACGGGCATACCAATAGGCGTATGCCCAGCGGGGGGCGCGCGCGTAGGTTGTCCCCAGGATCGTGACGGGCCAGGCGTCATCCGCCATCGCCATATAGTGGCACAGCATGGCCACTGCGCCTCCCAGCAGTCCGGCGGGCCAGAACAGATAGACGATCAGCAGAAAAACGCCCGCTCCGACCGCCAGCGCGCGCAGGATATGCCTGCGCCGCGCCGGGTTGCGGAAGTCGGGAAAGAGGAGGAACGGGGTCGTCAGCAGCGTCGCCAGCAGCACGACGAAGAACATCTCGGAGGTGACAAACATCCCTCCCAGCGCGGCGCATGCGCCGATCAGCCAGCCGGCGCGGTGCGTGCGGGCGTACATCATCAGCGTCAGCAGCAGCGCCAGAATCCAGACGGTGATGAAAGACCAGGGGATCGCGTGCGAGGCGCTGCGTATCTGCGGAGGCGTCCACACCACCACGAAGGCGCAGGAAGCCGCCGCCCAGATGCCGTAACGCCCTCCCCCCTGCAAACGATGAAAGAGCGCCAGCCCGCACAGATAGACCAGACAGACCGCCAGACACCCGGCAATCACATGCGGCAGACGGAGGACTCGCTCGCTGACGCTGAAGCGAAGCATCAGCCCGGTGACGTGAACGATCAGCGGCGGGTGGTAGTGTCGCATCTGCAGTAGCCGGTTCGGCTCGGAGGGGACGTCGGAGAGGTCCCAGCGGTTCGCCTGAAAGCCGCGCACCGCCGCAAAGGCATAGCGCGCCTCGTCAAACCAGAGATCGCCCCGGGTATAGCTCCAGCGGATCGGAAAGGCGGCAAGGAAAAGAGCTGCCAGAATCAGCGCATGATGCTGCCAGGAGGGACAACGCGCAGAGAGACCGTGACCCGAGGTCGTCCCGGATCCCGTCGGACCGTCGTCTCTCTCCACCTCGGAGAGGGCGGCGTCCGTGACGGGCGGAACGGAAGCAGGATCTTCAGCCGGCATCTTTCGCAGGAATGACAGGCGGGCTCATGGGCACAGACGGGATAACCTTCCTCCAGCGCAGGGCAGGTGTCAGATCAGTTCAGAGGCGGTGATGATGCTCTCCGCGATCTCGCGCATCTTCTTATTCTGATTACGCGCCTGGAAGTGGATGCGTTTGAACGCCTCCTCCTCCGTCAGCTTCATGCGGTCCATCAGGATGCCTTTGGCGCGCTCGATCAGTTTTCGCGTCTCCAGCGCCTCTTTCAGGTCGGCGATCTCCTGCGACTGCGACTGTATCTGCCGGAAACGACGCACCGCCACCTCTAGAGCCGGAGCAAGGTCCTCCTTGCGGAACGGCTTCATCAGGTAGGCGACCGCGCCGGCCTCGCTGGCTTGCTCGACCAGCTCCTTATCGCTGAAAGCGGTCAGGAACAGCAGCGCGCAGGGCGTCTCCTCCATGATCTTTCGCGCCGCCTCTATGCCGTCCATCTCCGGCATACGGATATCCATGATGATGACATCGGGCCGGGTGTTTCTTGCCGCCTCTATGGCTTGAATGCCGTTCTCAACTTCTGCTACCACCTGATGCCCGAGCTTCTCCAGACGCGCGCGCAGTATCGTGCGCGTCAACGATTCATCCTCCGCGATCAGAGTACGCAGGGCTTCCATTCGCGCTTCTCCTCGACGTACAACGGGGTACGAGATACGCACATCAGGATACGATTCGTAATTGCACGGCGCGATTCCTACTGAAGTATTCCTGTATTCAGGCAATTTCACCGAAGGGTTACTCAGGCAGTCTCATCTCCTGCACAAACCGGTTGCATTCATCCACCAGAATCATCTTCGGCTGGATACGTTCATCCGTCAGAACGAAAGCGGTTATGATCACCCGATGCCCGACCTCCACCTTATGCGCGGCGGCGCCGTTGATACAGATCGTTCCCGAACCTCTCTCCCCGACCATCACATAGGTCTCCAGCCGCTCCCCATTATCCACATTCCATACGTGCACCAGTTCGCCGGGCAGCAGTCCGGCGCGCTCGATCAGATCACGATCAATCGTGATGCTGCCGATATAGTCCACATTCGCTTCGGTAACGGTCGCACGATGTATCTTGCTTTTGAGCAGCGTGAGAAGACGCATGGCGTTCGAAACCGGTTCCCGTTCCTGCGTTTCAGCACGTATCCGCGAAATGCATGATTGGAATCTCTCGCACGGTGCTGTCAACTATTGAGTATCGCACAATCTACGCCGGCAAGTCAAATGAAATATGCGCGATCACGCATATAGTACACAGGTCGCCCCTCTCCCCTGCCACTGTGGAGGAGCGACAGCCAACCCCCTTCTGTCATTGCGAGGGAGGCGCAAGCCGACTCTCCCCTCTGTCATTGCGAGGGAGGCGCAAGCCGACTCTCCCCTCTGTCATTGCGAGGGAGGCGGAGCCGACCGAAGCAATCTCACACCCGCCCATCTCCGCCGTAAAAAAAGTCTTCCGATATGCGACACTTTTCCCCCGGCAACGCCCGTCATCTTTACAGAGAACAACACCCTCTGGAGGAGATGAGATGGAAAGCGCCCTGATCGATTCCCGTACCAGCCTGAAGGCGATCTGCTCCCGCAAAGACCTGTTCGAAGGCGTACAGACCGTCGGTCACGCCGTCTCGGGACGATCCGCCCTGCCGATCCTCAGTCATATTCTGGTTCAGTCTGAGGGAGAGTCGCTGCGCCTGAGCGCGACCGACCTCGAACTGAGCATCTCTCTCACCATCCCGGCGCGCATCGAGGAGGAGGGCGGATTGACCGCCCCCGCCCGCCTGCTGACCGAACTGCTCAACACCCTCCCCGACGCCGATCTCGCCCTCTCCGTAGACCGCAGCCACGCTGTCCGCCTCCACTGCGAGCGCTCCGACTACAAGCTGCTGGGACTGCCGGCGGAGGAGTATCCCCGGCTGCCGGAGGTGAAGGATACCAACCGGTTCGTCATCTCCCAGAGTCTGCTGCGCGAGATGATCAAGCAGACCAGCTTCGCCGTCTCCACCGACGAAGCCCGCGCCATCCTGACCGGCATCCTGATGGTCTTCGAGGGCGAGATGCTCCGCTTTGTCGCCACCGACACCCATCGCCTGGCAGTTCGCACCGCAAAGGTGAAGGAGGGGCACGGTGCGCAGCAGGCGATCGTTCCCGCCCGCGCCATGAACGAACTGATGCGCATCCTCAACGACAACGAGGGCGATGTGACCGTCTGCCTGTCCGAAAATCAGGTGCTTTTCGTCACGCCGGACGGGATCAGTCTGATCTCCCGCCTGATCGAGGGGCAGTTCCCCAACTGGCAGCGCGTCATTCCCACCCAGCGTCTGCGCCGCCTGACCTTGCAGACCCTCCCCTTCCAGCGCGCCGTGCGCCGCGCCTCCATCGTGGCGCGCAACGCCAACCATCGCGTGATCCTGCGCACGCTGGACGATAAGCTGACCATCACGGCGGAATCGAGCCTGGAGGGCGTCGCCTATGAAGAGGTGGAGGTCGTCCGCGAGGGCGACGATCTGGACATCGCCTTCAACGCCAGATACCTGCTGGACGTCCTCAGTGTGATCGAGGAGGAGGGACTCTATCTCGACCTGACCGAGCAGCTGAAGCCCGGCGTCGTTCGTCCCATTCTGCCCGAATCGGAGGAGAACGCCGGCGACTACCTCTGCGTGCTGATGCCGATGCAGATCCCGTAAGCGCCATGTATGCGCGTTTCTGCGAACGCTTTGGTCTGGAGATACCGATCCTTCAGGCTCCGACCGGAAGCATAGCCGGACCGGAACTGGCGGCGGCGGTCTCCGGCGCAGGCGCGATGGGAGGGATGGGCGTCACCTGGACGCCCCCGGAGACGATTGCGGAGCAGATCCGGCAGACGCGCTCCGTCACACACAAGCCCTTTCTCGTCAACTTCGCGCTGGCGTTTGAGCCGCTCGGTCTGCAGAGCGCGCTGGAGGCGGGCGCGCCGGTCATCACCCTCTCCTGGGGCGATCCGGCTCCCTATCTCCCCCGCATACGCGCGGCAGGCGCGACGGTCGGCGTCCAGACGGGAAATCCCGCCGGAGCGCGCCGCGCCGTCCAGCTTGGCGCGGACTTCATTGTCTGTCAGGGGATTGAGGCGGGCGGTCATGTGCAGTCCACCACCCGCCTCGACGCCCTCCTGCGGGAGGTTCGGGCGCAGCTGGGCGAAGAGGCGTTCCTCGTGGCGGCGGGAGGCATCGCCGACGCCGCCGACATCGCGCGCGCCCTCAATGCAGGAGCCGACGCGGTGATGATGGGGACCCGCTTCGTCGCGACCGTCGAAAGCCGCGCCCACCCGGAGTATAAACGGCGGCTGCTGGATGCCGATTCCGAAGCGCAGACCTCCCTCACCGTCTGCTTCGAGGGAGGCTGGTCTCACGCTCCCCATCGTGTCCTGCGCAACGCGACGCTGGAGGCATGGGAGGCAGCCGGATGTCCTCCGATCGGTCGGCGTCCCAGCGAGGGAGAGATCGTCGCCTTCGCCGCCTCCGGCGACCCGATCTATCGCTATGAAGATGTCGCGCCCCGGATCGGACACACCGGCGCGGTCGGGGAGATGGCGCTCTATGCCGGAACCGGCGTCGGGCGCATCGCGGACCTGCCGGAAGCCGCCGCGCTGGTTCGCCGCCTCTGGGCGCAGACGCAGGCGCTCCTGCGCCCCGAAAACCGCCCTCAAAGCAGTTCCCCCTCGCTCCATCATGGTTAGATGTACGGCGCGAGGGGGTATGTTAAGCCCGCAAAGGGCGAGGGCAGCCAGAGACAGATTTTCAGCGTTTTCGGGGCTTTGGCGAGCCGCCGGAGGAGGAAGCCATCGCCGGCTGCGGCTTTAACGCCAGCGCAAGCTGCCACAACATCCAGCCGACCACGCCCAGTCCCAGCACAAACAGCACCAGAAAGGCGATCATCGGAGACCACTGCGTCTCCACGCGCATCTTCGCCGGATCGAAGAACCGCGCCAGCTCCACATTCTGCAGCCACTGACGGCTGACCGCATTCAACGCCAGCACCACGACCTGCGCCGCCGCCGCCGCCAGCGCAATCCGTCCATCCGACGCCCTGCTGCGACCGAGCAGCATACAGAGCCAGACCAGACCGGGGGCGACCGCCGTCAAGCCAAACAGAACCCCAACGCTGCTCTGCGCCGTCTGACGAAGCTCCGGGCTGAGCGCGCCGAACAGATACCAGCTTCCCATCGCCGCGAACCAGACCAGACCGACAGTATGCAGCAGAAAGGCGAACTTCGCCGCCCAGGCGCGGTACTCTTCCGTCTCGCGCTTCGCCAGGAAGACCGTATCCACCAGAATATAGACCGCCGCCGTCGTCAACGCCAGACCGAACATCATCAGCCAGCGCGGCAGCAGGGTCGGATCGCCGGTATTGAGCGCGGTTCCGGTGACCGCTCCTCCCACCGCCGTGCGATTGTATGCCGCCATCATCTGCGGCTCATTGGTCATCAGACTGAAGTTGTTGGCGAAGATGTAGCCGATGGCAAGGAACGCCAGCGAACTGATGACGCCGCAGAAGACGCCGCGCGCGGTCACCTTGTTGCGTCGCACCTGCACCGCATAGTAGTAGACCCCGTAGTAGGCGACAATCAGCAGCGGGATCACCGCAAACCAGTACCAGCCGATCAGGATGTTCGCCGGATAGACCACCGGATAGTAGCTGACCTGAATGAACAGCAGGGGCACGATCCCGAAGTTGATGCCCAGCGCGATCAGGATCGGCAGGGCGTTAATCATGCGATGCGCCAGCAGTCGGGCGTGCGCGCTCCCGAACAGGCTGAATAGGGCGATCAGCACCGTTCCCGCAAACCAGATATGCATCGGGATCATGTGCAGGGTAAAGCCCAGCGTCTTGAAGAAGAGAATGAACCAGAACGGAGCCGGGCTGCCCAGCGGCGTCTCGGGGGCGAGAGGGAAATCGTTCATCTGTCTGCTTACTCCTTTTTATCGCGCAGCGAGCGCGCCATACATTATCGCGCCGAGGCGGCGGACTGCACTCCGGAGGAGCGTCCGCCGGCAGTCTCCATCGGATGCGGAGAGGTGAGCGTCTCCAGATAGCGGGTCAGCATCTTCGCCTCTTCCGGCGTCCCCGACCAGGGCGGCATAAAGTAGTGATAGCGATCCAGGTTCAGCACCAGCTTCTCCAGCATGGGCGCGTCCCATCCGCGCAGTATCTCCTTCATGCCGGAGTAGCCGCTGGAGGCGTGGCAGGAGCCGCAGTGGTACTGGAAGATCGTGTGCCCGACCTCCACCTGCGAGTCCTGCGGCAGGGTTGCCAGGCGCGCATTATCTATTTTGCCCTCCGCCGTCTTGATCTCCGGGAAACGCTGCGTGATGTAGTGTCGGGTCCAGACCCCTCCATTGAGGAAGCCGGTCTGCTGAAGCGTCGGCACCTCATTCTTGAGGACGTTATGGCTGTAGACCTCGTTGTATATCACAAAGGGCTTGCGGACCGCCTCGCGCACAAACTCTCCCTCCGCCGTGACGATCACCCCTAATACGAACAGCAGGATCGCAAAACCGGAGCTGACCCAGCTCGGGTTCTTATAGGGACCGTAGTAGAACATAAAGAGAACGACCACTGTCAACAGAAAGATCGTGACCGCCATGATATTCAGCGCGGCGGCTCCGGTCAGGGCGGCGCGCGCGCTCTCCGGCACGGTCAGCAGCCATCCCAGCCCGCCCAGCAGGATCAACGCGGCTCCCAGCATGGCGGGACGCGAAGAGCGCTGCGCGATGAGGGTGCGCACCGACGCATTATTGGCGCGAAACGAGGAGTGGAGGAAGACGTAGAGGGTCGCCAGAAGGAGAGATGCGCCGGTGCGCGCCAGGATTTGAGGGATGGTCTGGGGGTTGAGTACAGCCAGCCAGAAGTTATTCTGCCAGTTGCCGGGATTGAGCATGAAGGAGGTGACAGCGGTGATGATGACCAGGCTGATCCAGGCGGAGATGCCGTAGATCCAGCCGATCTGTTCATGCACGCGCGGCTTCAGCCGATCCCAGGCGTAGTAGAAGATGAAGGCGGCGACGATCTCCAGAACAAAGAAGACATACTCCATCGCCCAGCCGAAAACGAAGGTATGGATCAGGAACTCTGTCGGCAGCGGGGAGGCAAGACCGATCGTCCACCAGATGCCGACGCCGGTAATCGCCCCATAGGCGACGGTCAGCAGAACGAAAAACCAGGTGTGCTGCTTGAGGTAGGCGAGATACTCCTTATTGCCGGTGCGATGCGCGTAGCGCACCTCCATCGCCAGGAACAAGCCTCCGCCCACCGCATACGAAGAGACCAGGACATGAAATACCGCGATCAGAGCAATCAACATGGGGGAAGTCAGTCCCGGAACGTACCAGAATGGATAGTGCATATAACCCCTCTGTCTTCCAATTTCTCCGCCGGCGAGGGAGGCGGCTTCGCCTGCGAGTGAACTGGAGGGATTATAGAATCCGATCTGCGGGGCTGTTATCCTGCTAACGGCGGATTTTTCGGGGGTTTCTCGGCAGACAGGGGAAGCGCGGCGGCAGTCTGCAGGTCAACGCCCGCCGTTCTTGCGCAGGAGCCAGAAGATTGCTCGCTGTGCTCGCAATGACAATGCGAGGACGTGTCGCGCGTGACTGCCGCGGGCATGCGACCCGAATTGTCCTTGCGAGGGAGGTGGCAGGTGACCCTCCTCCTGTCCTTGCGAGGGAGTGCAGCCGACCGAAGCAATCTCGTCGTTTTCCGGAACGTGGAAGATTGCTTCGCAGCGCTCGCAATGACAGGGAAGGGGACATCCGGTCTCTCTCCGGCGACGCGCGCCGGAGAGAGACCTCCCGCGCCTACAGTTTCACGGCGGTAGACTGCGACATTTCCAGCACCTCTTCCCGGCTCACCTCCCGACCGAGCCGATCCGACAGGTAGATGCCCTCGCTGATCAGCATGGTCGCCAGCGCGATCTCGGCAGTCGGAAGCAGTTCGACCCGTCCCTGCAGCGCGGCGATCCAGTGCCGCTGCGGCGAATCGTAGGCATCCTGCGTCTCATCCAGCTGGTGCCATCGCCAGTCCACGCTGTCCAGTTCAAAGGTGGCGTTCATCTCCACATCGCTGAAGGTGGTGTGGAAGGAGAACGGCTCCAGCCGGATGCCTCCCTCCGAGCCGACGATGCTGCTGCCCTCGAAGCCGCCCAGATGGATCGCCCACGACTCGATAATATCCAGCGTCAGACCGCCGTCGAACTTCACGAACCCGACGCCAAGCTCCTCCACATCGAAGCCGCTGATCTCCCGGCGGCGCGCATCCATGCCGGTCTCCTGATAGACCTTCCCGCTGATCCGCTCCACGTTCGGCAAGCCCAGCAGATAGAGCATCTGCGCGATGTGATAGACCCCCATATCGTAGAGTGCGCCGCCCGCCGCCACCGCCTTCTGCACAAAGGAGGCGGTTCCATAGCCGTCCACATACGGGCGTCCCCGCCGCCGGAAGCCCGTAGAGCGGGCGTGATAGATTCTGCCCAGCCGCCCCTCGTTGATCAGCTTCTTGGCGACTTTGGTCTCTTTGGAGTAGAGCGTCGCCAGCTGTATGCTCAGCCTCTTTCCGCAGGCGCGCGCCGTCTCCCGCATCGCTACCGCGTCCACATATGCCCCCGCCATCGGCTTCTCGCAGTAGACGTGCTTGCCCGCCTCCAGCGCGGCGATGGTTACCGGCGCATGGAAGTTGTTGTGCAGGCAGACATCCACCGCATCAATGTCGTCCCGCTGAAGAAGCTGGCGGAAATCGGTGTAGGTGTGCGGGATAGAGAACTGCTCGGCAACCCGTTTGACCTCCGCCTCGTTGATGTCGGCGGCGGCGACGATCTCCGCGCCGTCAATCTCGGCATAGTGGCGCAGGTGGCTCTTGCCGATCTGCCCCACGCCGATCATTCCTATGCGAATCTTCTGCATGATCTCTTCTCCTTAAACAGAAAGTTTATATCGTTCGTTCATCGCTTCTTTAGCTCGATCCAGTGAGCCAGGGCGTTGCCGACCCGTCTTCCCGGCGCGCCTCCCTGATCCTTCTCCAGATGCGTGATCGCCATCAGCGCGCCGTTGAGAACTCTGCCCCGACGCTTCAGATCCAGATGCAGCAGGTAGGGTCGCCGGTTCGCGTCCTCCGTTCCGATGTCTCCCATTAGAACGCCCTGGAAGGCGTTCTCCTGCGCCTGCGGCTCATTCACCAGCGTCTTCAACTGCTCGCCAAGCTGCGCATGGACATCGCCGGATCGGAAGAAGGTGAGCGTGACGGGAATATCGTTCCGATAGGTGCTGACCGCTCCCTGCCACTCCCCCAGCAGGGCGCGCGGCGGGGCGAAAGGCTTCTGCGGCTCCGTCTCCGACCCGGACGCCGGTCTCTGCGCCCGTCTTTCGGCATAGGCGGGCAGAAGCGCCGCCGTCGCCTCCTCCGCAAAGTCAAACGGCAGACGGCTGCAGGCGTTCGCCAGCGCGACGATCGCCAGTCTCTCCGAGGGGATCAGGCGCAGCAGGGTGTTGACCCCGCCCATTCCTCCGCTGTGTCCCACCGTCACATATCCGTGATCGTCCGTATTGATGCCCCACCCGAACGCATACCCGGAGGTTCCGTTCACGTTGTCCCGCGGGTCCTGCATGGCGTCTATCGCCGCTTCGGAGAGGATCGCCTTCTGATCGGGCAGCCGCTGTTTGAGATGGAACATGCCAAAACGCAGCAGGTCGTGCGCGCTGGCATAGACCGCCGAGGCGCCGGGATGATCGAAATCGTAGTTGGGATAGCGCACGCCGTCGGAGCCGTAGCGGATCGCCTGATACGGCTCCAACCCCGGCGCAACGTTCAACGAGGAGCGAACCATGCCGAGCGGCAGAAAGACCTCCGTCCGCAGGAACTCCGCCAGGGACCTGTCGGAGAGCCTCTCCACGACATAGCCCAGCACGCCATAGCCCAGATTGGAGTACTGATACCGCTCTCCCGGAGCCGTCACGAGATTGCCGTAGCGGCGGATCGTCTCCTCCATTGGAGGGGGCGCATACGGCTCATCTGCGTAGAAGAACTGATAGTGCAGCGGCAGCCCGGCAGTGTGATTGGCGACGCGCCGCACGGTCGCCTCTTCCGCCCGCCCCGCGTGCGCCGTCAGCTTCGCCGCTCCCAGATAGTCGTTGATCGGCTTATCGAGATCGAGTCTGCCGCGCTCCGCGAGAATCATCGCCGCCGTCGCCGTGATCGGTTTGGAGATGGAGGCGAGAGAGTAGAGCGTATGTTCGGTCGCCGGGATGCGGTTTTCGCGATCCGCCCACCCGAACCCCTCCTCCCAGATCACCTCGCCGTCCTTCGCCACCGCCACCGCCAGCGAGGGAACCGACCGCTCCGCAAGCGCGGCGCGTATCCGTTCCCGCGCCTGTGCGATCCGTGCGGCATATCTTTCGGCGTGCATCTCCTCTCCCTACTTCACGCCCGCGTGAACCAGCGCCCGCTGCACCTCCGCCAGCTGCCAGGCGACCTCCACGTACTCGTTCTGTCCGGAGTGGTGTTCTACGCCCCAGTAGCCCTGATAGCCTGCATCCGCCAGGATCTTGACGCGCTCCTGCAGACAGGTGCGCGTGATGCGGGCGTCCAGATGGGTGTGCACCGCGTACTTCGCCATGCGGCGGTCGCCCCCCTCCTCGTCGCCGTCCTCCCAGTGTCCGACATGCAGCAGAATGCCGTATGCCGGATGATCCACCGCCTTCGCCAGCTTCTCCATGTTGTCGGCGATGAGCGACAACCCCCAGTGGTTCTCCGGTCCGACCACAAAGCCGTGCTCTTCGCCAAACTGCGCATACTCGCGATAGCGGCTCGCCAGGGTCTCCAGCTGCTCATCGGTGATCGGCGTGAGCGTCCCGCCGGTGTCTATGCGAACCGTCTGCGCGCCCAGTAGAGCCGCCGCCCGCAGATGCGTCAGCGCGTCCCGGTAGTTCTTTTCGCGCGCCGCCGGGTCGTCCTCCCAGACGTGCGGACCGTCCGCATGATAGTTGGCGACCGTCATTTCGCGCTCATCAAGCGCCTGTTTCACCTTCTTGAGATACTCCTCGTCGGTCGTGCCGATGATGCCGTTCCAGAAGTCGGCGGCATCGAGGCGGTAGCGGTATTTTACGGACTCCAGATAGCCGAAGGCGTCCATCATGCCTGCGCCGCGCAGTCCATGAAAGCTGAAGCCGGCAATCGAGATTCGCATCTTCCTCTCTCCTTTACAGCAGGTCGCTGCTGAGAATGGTGGGGCACCAGAACTTTTCGATGAATTCGACGACGAGGCGGGTTCCCTCCTCGTGTGCGACATAGGGCGGCATCGCGGGGTTGTACATCGTGTCGGTCAGGTCGCGGATGAGCGCGGTCTGTACGCCCCAGCGCACCATCTGCTTGATCCCGAAAGAGCGATGCAGCACGCACATATTCGTATGCACGCCCATGATGAGAAGCTGCGTCAGTCCGCGATGCCGGAGGAAGCGGTAGATCGTCCTGCCGTCGTCGCTGACCCCGTCCCGCCGATCGTCCACCTCGATGCCGGGGTGCTGCCGGCTCCAGGCGAGATGCCAGGTCGGTTCGCCGGTATCGGAGCCGCCGTCGGAGTCGTTGATCGGCAGGGGCGGATCGGGATGATCTGCCGGAGGGGGAGGCTCGATGACCGGAACGGCTGCCATCCGCCGAAACGCCGCGGTCTCCCGATAGAAGTCCATCGTGTCGGAAGGCGCATGAATGATCTGGACGCCGCGCTCCCGCAGGTGGCTCGTGACGCGGCTCATCCGGGGAATCATCGCCTCCAGACGCTCCTGCGCGCCCCGGCTCCAGTGACGATCCCAGACATCGCACAGCAGCAGCGCGGTCTGCGCCGCCGGGACGGTCCTGCGCTCAACGCTGGTCTGCCAGACGTTGCGCCCGTTGGCGTCCCTCGTCAGATATCTGCTGCGGAGCATCAGCCGCATGTTTCCACGCTCCGGCATTCCCCGTTCCCCTCTCGTTCTGGTGTAACCGGATTCCTGTTTGCGGAGCGGAAAGCGTTTTCCTGTCTGACGCCGGCGATTTCTTTTCTGCGATGGAGGAGAAGACCGACCGATTCAGCGTTGACACCGGTCGGAAGCCCCTCTATAATCAGGAAAACGGTCGGGAGAGAGCGGCGAAATTGCTTCGCTGCACTCGCAATGACAGACTGGGGGCGTGTTGCGCGTGACAGGAACGGTCGAGCGTCCCGGTCTGTCATTGCGAGGGAGGCGGAGCAGACTGAAGCAATCTCCAACCGACACCCGACACCCCTTCTCTGTTGCAGAGAACTATCCGTCAGATCCGTTTTCCGCCTCGCTGCTCCCGGCGCGAGTAGAGGAGAAGAGACGTACACGGAGAAGCGCAGGGATGAGCGTGAGCTGGACAGCGGAACAGGCGCTGACGTTAGCCCCCGATGCTGCGACCGGACAGGCGGGCAGAGGGCTAGCCGTGCCCGCCCTCTGGAAGTCGCTGGGCAGAGACGCCCGCGCGGTATGGGGGCTGTGTCAGGGAAGCGGCTCCTCGCCCTATCAGGTGCAGATAGACCTCTCCGAGCCGGCGTTTCGCTGCTCCTGCCCCAGCCGTAAATTCCCCTGCAAGCACAGCATCGGGCTGCTGCTGATCCTAGTCAATCATCCGGACGCGGTCCGTGAGGGCAAACCGCCCGCCTGGGCGGCGGAGTGGCTCTCCCTGCGGGAGAAGCGGGCGCAGAAGCAGGCGGAAACCCGCCCTGCCGCCGTGAAGTCGCAGGAGCAGCTGTCTAAAGCCGCCGCCGATCAGGCAAAACGCGCCGCCCGCCGCGAAAAGAGCGTGGCAGAGGGGCTGAACAGTCTGGAGATATGGCTGTGCGACCTGATGCGTCAGGGAATCGCCTCGCTCCCCTCCCGCCCCTACCGCTTCTGGAACGATATGGCTGCCCGACTGGTGGACGCGCAGGCTCCCGGCGCGGCGCGCAGGCTGCGCGAGATGGCGGGCATTCCCGCTACCGGCGAAGGCTGGACGCAACGGCTGATGACCCGGATCGGACTGCTGCATCTGCTGATCGAAGGCTACCGGCGGATCGGGGAGCAGTCTGAAGAGACGCAGGCGGACATCCGCGCCGCAATCGGCTGGACGGTCAGCCAGGAGCGGCTGCTGGAATCACCGGGCGTTGCCGATCGCTGGATCACGCTGGGTCAGCGCGTCTACGACGAGGAGCAGTACCGGGTACAGCGTACCTGACTATGGGGAGAGAGAAGCCGCCGCGCCGCCCTCATCCTCCAGTTTACGCGCCCCGATCAGGCATTCGACATCACTCTCCCGCCGGGAATGGGATTTGAGGCGGAGATGGTCTACTTTACCGGCTCCTACCCGCAGCGCGCCCTGCTCAAAGCCCGCCGTTCGCCCATCCAGAGCGTCGCCTCGTTTCCCGGATACGCGAATCTGGAAGAGGCGCTGTCCGCCGTCTCCGACGCGCTTGCCTGCAATCCCTGGCTGGAGACGATCCCGCTGCCGATAGAGCAGATGCTGCCCCCGATACAGCGAGATGGACTGGCATCGCACGATCCGCGCTAACCTCAAGCACTACCAGAAAGAGCTGAAGACCATCATCCCGGAGACGCGCATCGGCTACGGTCGCGCTGGCGCGCGCCGCGACCATCGCCGGTTCGGGCGTGCAGATGATCTGCCTGCTGGCGCTGGACGATCACGGCGCGCCGGACTACGATCACTCCGTCGCGGCGGAGCTGGCGAGCTTTGGCGTTCCCTGCTTCGCCTGTACGCCCGACCTCTTCCCCGATCTGATGGCGGCGGCGATCAAGAGGCAGGATGTCGGGCAGTGGGCGGCGGCGCAGGGCATTGCGGTGGAGCGCGCCGAAAAGAGAGAATAGGGAGACAGAGGAAGATGGGGCGAATGCTGCGGATGGCGGTCTGGGCGGGAACGCTTCTGCTGATCGGAGATCGAATGCAGGGGGCGGTTACCGTGCAGCGGATCAACTACTACGGATGGGAGGGCGCATACCGCATGACCAACGGCACGGCGGAACTGGTCTTCGTGCCGCAGATCGGGCGGGTGATGCGCTACGGCTATGTGGGAGGCGCGAATCTGCTGTGGGAGAACGCCGCGCTGTGGGGCAGGACATCAGACCCGGCGCAGACGACCGACTGGATCAACTACGGAGGCGATAAGCTGTGGCCCGCGCCGCAGGAGCGTTGGGGCTGGCCCCCCGACCCGGCACTGGACGGCAGCCCGCACGCCGTGACCGTCCTGCCCGACAGCCGCCTGCGCGTCGAAAGCCCCGTCAGCGAAAAGCACGGCATCCGGTTCGTGCGCGAGATTACGCTGGCAGCCTCCGGGACGGAGGTTACCTTCCTCAACACCATGATCAACGTCAGCGACCGCGAACAGCGATGGTCGGTCTGGCAGGTAACGCAGATAGACGATCCCGACGTCACCGAGATGCCGTCCTACACACGGGGCAGGAACCCGAAAGGCTACTATCTGTTCAAAGATGCCGACCCGGAGGCGGGGATGCTGACGCAGGAGAAGGGGCGGGTGCGGCTGCGCCGCTCCGCCGTCAAAGCCTCCAAGATCGGCGGCGACTCCCCGCAGGGCTGGATCGCCGCCCGACGCGGCACGCTGCGGCTGACGATGTCCGCCGCCTATGAGCCGGGACAGGAGTATCCCGACAACGGAAGCATGCTGGAGATCTACACCAACCCCGACCCGCTGCGATACATCGAACTGGAGCTTCTGGGACCGATCCGGACGCTGCGCCCCGGCGCGCAGACCTCCTTCACAACGCGCTGGCGGCTGGAGCGCGTCTCTCAGACGGAGACCCGGTAGCGCGCGATCACCTCTTCATTCAGCTCCACGCCCAGTCCCGGACCCTCCGGAACCCGCGCCATGCCGTCCTCGACCCGTATCGGATCCCGCGCCAGCTCCATCCGCAGCGGCGACTCCTCCACGCAGAACTCCAGCAGGATCGCGTTGGGGATCGAAGCCAGCAGGTGCAGGGAGGCGGCGATATTGATGTCGGTGGTGAAGGAGTGGTTGATACAGGGCAGTCCTCGATCGTGGGCGAGGTAGGCGATCTTCTTCGCCTCGGTCAAGCCGCCGACCCGCGTGACATCCACCTGCACCACATCCACCTTTCCCCGATCCATCAGGTCTATAAAGGAGGCGCGGCTGCTCTCCTCCTCTCCGGCGGCGATCCGCACATCCACGCTCTCCGACAGCCGACGGTAGCCCTCCAGATTGTCCGGATGCAGCGGCTCCTCCAGCCAGAAGATGTCGTACTCCTCGAAGCGGCGCGCCATCTGGATGGCGGTCTTGGCGTCGTAGCACAGCCCGGCGTCTATCAGAATGTCCACCTCCGGTCCGGCGGCGGCGCGCATGGTCTGCACGAGCTGCACATCGTACTCCAGGTCCTGCCCCATCGGCTCCCAGCCCATCTTGACCGCCGTGAAGCCCTGATCCACATACTGTTTCACCTTGTCCGCCGTATGCTTGAGGTCGTCGCCGAACAGCGCGCTGGCGTAGGCGCGCACCTGTGAGCGGAAGCCTCCGCCCAGCAGCCGGTAGACCGGCATCTGCAGCGCCTTGCCCATGATGTCCCACAGCGCCAGATCAATGCCGCTCATCGCCTGGATCGCCGCGCCCCGCCGCCCGTGATAGATGCAGCCGTTATACATCTTGTGCCATATCTTCTCGTAGGCGAAGGGGTCCTCCCCGATCACCAGTTCGCGCAGACCGCTGCTGATGGTGTGGGAGAAGGGCGCATCAATCAGCGCCTTCGCCACCAGCGGCGACGAGTCCACCTCCCCGTACCCGACGATCCCCGCATCGGTGCTCACCCGGACCAGCAGCATATCCTGCGTGCCGTCGGTGCGCTTCCGCTTCTGCGGCAGCGACAGAATGATCGCCTCCACATCCGTAATTTTCATCGCTCACAACCCCTTCCCGGTTTTTCTGAGACACGCCGCAGTGTTCGTGACGGTTCCCTATTTCGTGGTAAAACCGGCGATTCCTGTCCGCACAGGAGGAGGGCGGCAGGCAGGAAAGTGCGGGATGGATGGCAAAGATAGGAGCGAGCCTTCCTGCAACGCCCCGCATCTTATGACTGCAGAGAAGCGCGAGGAGCAGGCGCCGCCTGCCTCTGCCCTCTGACGCCTGCGATACTCATCGAAAGGATAGCAACTCCCATGTCATCAACGATCATCGGCGATCCCTTACCCAATATTCCCTGGGAGGACAAGCCGGCGGGAAGCTGGGACGTGATGTGGCGTTACAGCGGCAACCCGGTCATCCCCCGCAACCTGATCCCCTCCTCCAACAGTATCTTCAACAGCGCGGTCGTGCCCTATCAGGGCAAATTCGCGGGCGTCTTTCGCTGCGACGACCGGCGGCGCTTCATGCAGCTTCATGCCGGTCGCAGCGAGGACGGCATCCACTGGCAGATTAACAACGAGCGCATCCAGTTCAGCGGCGAGACGGCGGCGGAACTGGGCTGGGTCTATGGCTACGACCCGCGCGTCATCTGGCTGGAAGACCGCTACTACGTGACCTGGTGCAACTGGTTTCACGGTCCTACCATCGGCGTCGCTTATACGCACGACTTCGAGACCTTCGTGCAGATGGAGAACGCCTATCTGCCCTTCAACCGCAACGGTGTCCTCTTCCCGCGCCGGATCAACGGCAAATACGCCATGCTGAGCCGCCCCAGCGATAACGGGCACACCCCCTTCGGCGACATCTTCTACAGCGAAAGCCCCGATCTGACGCACTGGGGCTGCCACCGGCACGTGATGGCGCCCAACGGCGGCTGGCAGAGCACCAAGATCGGCGCTGGACCCAACCCCATCGAGACCACCGAGGGCTGGCTGCTGATCTATCACGGCGTGCTGACCTCCTGCAACGGCTTCGTCTACAGCGCGGGCGCGGCGCTGCTCGATCTGGAGAAGCCCTGGAAGGTGATCTACCGCACCGCCCCCTACATCCTCTCGCCGCAGACTCTCTACGAGTGCGTCGGCGATGTGCCCAACGTCTGCTTCCCCTGCGCCGCCCTGACCGACGCGCCGACCGGACGCATCGCCGTCTACTACGGCTGCGCCGATACCGTTACCGGGCTGGCGTTCTGTCAGGTGGACGAGCTGATCGCCTATGTGAAGGCGAACTCATGCGTCTGACGGAGAGACGAACCATGCTACTGACCCCTTTTGCCGACTCACAGCCGCTGCTGGATCAGCCGGAGGCGCTCCGCGCCCGGATGGAGCGGGACGGCTACCTGTTCGTCTCCGGTCTGCTGCCGGAAGAGGCGGTCGAGGCGCTCTATGCGGCGATCATGGCGATCTGTCGGGAGCAGGGCTGGGCGGACGCCGACAACCTCGCGCTTGGAGAGCCGCGTCTGGAGGGCTACCCCGAATGGTGGGCGGTCTACGACTCCCTGCAGAGGCTGGAGGCGTTTCACGCCTTCGCGCACCGACCGGAGATCCTGCGGTTGGTCGAGGCGATCACGCAGGAGCCGGTGCTGGTGCATCCCCGCAACATCGCCCGGATCACCTTCCCCGGCGCGGCGCACTACACCACCCCGCCGCATCAGGACTACCCGCTCATTCAGGGGACGCCGCAGACCTACACCGCCTGGATCCCTCTCTGCGACTGTCCGGAGTCGCTGGGCGGGCTGGCGGTGCTCGCCGGCTCGCATACGATGGGACTGCTTCCGGTGCATCGCGCCTCCGGTCCGGGAGGGCTGTCCGTCGAGACGGAGCGGTTCGGGCTGACGTGGCATGGTCAGGATATGCGGGCGGGCGATCTGCTGCTGTTCCACAGTCACACGGTGCATCGCGCGCTGCCCAACGTGAGCGAACGACGGCTGCGGGTCTCCGCCGACTACCGCTATCAGGGCGTTTCGCAGCCGGTGGTCGAGGATTCACTGATGCCTCACTACGGAAGGATGAGCTGGGACGAGATCTACGAGGGCTGGCAGCAGGAGGAGCTGAAATACTACTGGAAGCGGCTGCCGGTTCGCATCACAGCGCGTAATTTCGAGATCATGCAGCCGGTCGAGACGCGCTGAGGACGGAGGCGCGCAAGCCTCCTCTACGCCATCATGTCCAGGCGCTCACAACCCGCTGCCCCCCTGCCGGGACGCCCTGCGATTCCGTGGCGCGCCCTGGTTGTCGGAACGCTCCTTCTGCCGATCAACGCCTTCTGGCTTGTGCAGATGGAGATGGCAACCAGCGGCGCGCTGCGGGGAACCACCGATCTGGGTCCCTACCCCAGCACCCTCTCGCTGTTCGCCAACGTCATCTTCCTGCTGGCGGCTCTGGCGGCGCTCAACGCCGCGCTGCGCCGCCTGCGTCGCGCCTGGGCGCTCTCCCAGAACGAACTGCTGATCGTCTACGTCATGCTCACCATCGGGACCTGCCTCGCCAGCGTGGACTTCCTGGACGTGCTGTTTCCCATGCTGGGGCATCCGACTCGCTACGCCACCGCCTCCAACGGCTGGAACGATCTGTTCGTGCGCTATCTCCCCTCCTGGCTCTCTGTGCGCGACGCCGACGCGCTTAAGGGCTGGTACACCGGCAGCGCCAATCCCTACGCATGGGCGCATCTGCGCGCCTGGATCGTTCCCGTGCTCGCCTGGAGCGCGTTCACGCTGACGCTGCTGTTCGTGATGTTCTGCATGAACACGCTGCTGCGGATCCAGTGGACGCGCAACGAGAAGCTGAGCTACCCGATCATTCAGCTCCCGCTCGATATGACGGACCCTTCCGGCAGCTTCTACCGTCAGCGGCTGCTGTGGGCGGGCTTTGCGGTCGCCGGAGGGATCAGCCTGCTCAACGGCATGGCGGTGCTGCTTCCCGGCATCTCCTCCCTGCCGATCAAAAGCCGCGACCTCACCCCCTTCTTCCCGAACCCGCCCCTCAACGCGATGGGATGGACGCCGATCAGCCTCTTTCCGTTTGCCGTCGGCATGGGGTTTCTGCTCCCGGCGGATATGCTCTTTTCCAGCTGGTTCTTCTGTCTGACGTGGCGCGTACAACGGATCGTCAGCAGCTACTTCGGCTGGGCGAGCTACAGCCCCAGCTTTCCGTATGTCAACGAGCAGTCGTTCGGGGCGTATATGGGCGTGGCGGCGCTGGCGATATGGGGTCTGCGGCAGCATCTGGCGACGGTTGTCCGGCAGGCATGGGAGGCGCAGCCTCTGCCCGATCAACCGATCAGCTACCGCGCGGCGTTGATCGGCGTCGTGCTGGGAACGATCGCGCTGATCCTCTTCTTCCATGCGGCGGGCGTGCCGTTGTGGGCGTGCGCCGCCGGGTTCCTCCTCTATTTCGCCATCGCGCTCGCCTGCACGCGCATGCGCGCCGAACTCGGTCCGCCCGCACACGACCTGCATAACGGCGGACCCGACTACATCCTGACGGCGGTCTTCGGCAGCCGCGCCTTCACCCCGCAGGCGCTCACTGGGCTGACCTGGTTCTACTGGTTCAACCGCGCCTACCGCACCATCGCCATGCCCTACCAGATGGAGGCGTTCAAGATCGGGGAGCAGCGGGGCATCTCGATGCGGGGAATCTCGCTCGCCCTGCTGATCTCCTCCCTCGTCGGGCTTGCCTCCGGCTGCTGGGCGCTCTACGCCATCGGCTACACCTACGGCGCGGAGGCGAAGATGGCGAGCCACTTTCCGGGGTTTGGCTGGGAGGCGTACAATCGGCTGTCGGGCTGGATTCTCAGCCCGCGCGACACCGATGTCCCGGCGGCGCTGGCGATTCTGGTCGGGCTGGGCTTCACGCTGCTGCTGCAGATGGCGCGGATGCGCTTCTCCGGCTCGCCCTTCCATCCGCTGGGCTACGCCGTCTCCGGCAGCTTCTCCCTGAGTACCCTCTGGATGCCGCTCCTGATCGCCTGGATCTTCAAGGTGAGCCTGCTGCGCTACGGCGGTCTTGCCGCCTACCGCAGAGCGCTGCCCTTCTTTCTGGGGCTGATTCTGGGCGACTTTCTGATCGGCTGCGGATGGCACCTCTTCGGCTGGCTGCTGGGCGTCAACACCTACAGCTTCTACTTCTGACGCTCCACCCGCTGCATCCGCCCCAGACCGTCCTGGCGAGAGGGGCGGCGTTCACGTCTCGCGCGCCAGGCGCAGGGTCTGCTCGTCGCTGTCGTAGTCCATCAAGCCGGCAAATCGCCCCCAGTTTACCGCCGTCTGAAACTGCACCTGCGCCTCCTCCGCGCTGTAGTTGCGATCCAGGATGTCCAGAAAGAACTCCTCCCGGATCGGGCGTCCGCCGGCGGCAGCCAGCGCCTCGTACATGGTGCGCAGGAGCGGGGCATGCAGCAGCGCCTGCTGACGGAAGAGGCGTATCTTCTCCTTGTTGTCTCCGTCCACAAACCGCTCTCCCAGTTCGGTCAGACGGGCGTCGCCCTGATGAACCTGCGCCAGATCGAGCAGCACCGCCGCATCCAGAATCGGCAGCAGGTCGTCCGCCTCAATACGCAGACGCTCGGAGATGACCGCCACATCCTGCGGTCCTCCATACTCCCGGATCAGCTCCAGCAGACCGCTGATCGCGCCGGGGCGGGCGTCGGGCAGAGGCGTGGTGTCCAGGCGACGGTCCCGGTCGCGCGCCGAGGGAGGCGGGGCGACCTGCGTCTCCGGATTGGTCATCAGCGTATAGATATGGTCTGCCATTGCGCGAAACGCCGCCGAAAGCCGCTGACGCGGACGGCTCAGAGCGATGCGAATCTCGCCCCGGATCCGTCCGGGATTGGAGCCAAGAATCACCACCCGGTCCGCCAGCAGGATCGCCTCCTCGATGTTGTGCGTTACGATCAGGACGCCTTCGGCGGGGAAGGAGCCTGCCTCCCACAGGTCGCTGATCTCTCCGCGCAGGTTCTCGGCGGTCAGCACATCCAGCGCGCTGAACGGCTCGTCCAGCAGCAGCAGGCGGGGACGAACGACGAAAGCGCGGGCGAAGCCGACCCGCTGCTGCATCCCTCCGGACAGTTCGCGCGGATACGCCTTCTCAAACCGATCCAGCCCGACCATGTGCAGCGCGTTCATCGCGCGCTCGCGGGCTTCCTCCGGCTCCAGACGCTGCGCCTCCAGCCCGATCAGCACATTCTCCAGCACCGTCAGCCAGGGCAGCAGCGCGAACGACTGAAAAACCATCGCCACATCGGGGTTCGGTCGGTCTACCCGCCGTCCGTTGCTATAGATGGCTCCGCCGGTAGGATGGCGCACGCCGGCGATGGCGCGCAGCAGAGTGGACTTGCCGCTGCCGCTGCGTCCCAGCAGCGCGACGATCTCTCCCGGATGGATATTCATGGAGATGTTCTCCAACACGGTAAACGAGCCGCCCGATTCGGGGCGCGGATAGGTCATCGTTACCTGCTCCACGCGCAGCAGAGGCGCGGCGGTCGCCGGGTTGTTCGTCATGGTTTTACTCCTTTCATGCGTTTGGATGCGGCGTCAGTCCAGATGGAACCGGGTCTCCGCAAGCCTGTACAGACGGCGCCAGACCAGCCGGTTCGTGACCACCACGAACAGACACATCAGAAAGACGCCCAGCACGATCCGGGGCCAGTCGCCGATCTCGGTCGCGGAGGCGATGTAGGCGCCCAGTCCCTGCGCCGTCAGCGTGCGGTCGCCCCACGAGACGACCTCCGCCACGATGCTGGCGTTCCATGCCCCGCCCGCCGCCGTGATCGCGCCGGTTACCCACGCGGGAAAGATCGCGGGAAGGATCAGCTTCTTCCACAGATGCCAGCCGCGTAGATTCATCACCGCCGCCATCTCCCGCAGGTCGTTGGGCACCGCCATCGCCCCAGCGATCGTGTTGAACAGGATATACCACTGCGTGCCGAGCGCCATCAGCAGGATTGCCCCCCAGTTCAGGCTGACGCCCGTCTGCAGAAAAACGACGGTCACCGCCGGGAACAGAAAGTTGGCGGGGAAAGAAGCCGCTATCTGCACGACAGGCTGCAGCACCCGCGACAGGCGCGGGTTAAAGCCGATAGCGACCCCGACGGGCGTCCAGATCAGAGTCGCGAAGACCAGCAGCGCGCAGACGCGCAGAAAGGTCAGCACGCCCAGCCCGAAGGCAGTGGCGACCTCTCCCAGCCCGACCTCCGTCGCGACAAACCGCGCGCCGACGAACAGCGCGCCGACCACGACCGCCCCGACCGCCAGGTTGAAGATCCAGTCGCCGTACGCCTCCAGTCGGGACCGGGACGCGCGCTGCGGCAGGCTCTGCCGCGCCTCCTGCGGGGCGCGGGCTTTGCGCCGGATCAGGCGGCTCTGCAGCCAGTGAAAGCCGTTTCCCAGCAGACGCGGCAGACGCGCCGAACGCAGCAGATCCAGCAGCCAGGAGTGCGGCTGTACCGCCGCCGCGCTGCGCTCCATCCGGAACCGCTCCGCCCACGCCACCAGCGGACGCCAGAACAGCTGATCCACCACGACGATGGTGATCACCATCGTCAGGATCGCCCAGCCCAGCGCGCGGGCGTCCTGCTCCTCCACCGCCTTCGCCACGTAGGAGCCGATGCCCGGAAGCGTGTAGCTCTGGTTCAGCACCGAGATCGCCTCGCTTGCCGCCACAAAGAACCATCCGCCCCCGAAGCTCATCATTCCGTTCCACACCAGCCCGATCATCGCGGCGGGAACCTCCACCGAGATAAACTTCCTCCAGCGGGAGAACCGGAAGACCGCGGCGGCTTCATGCATCTCCTTCGGCAGCGTGATCAGCGAGTGATAGAACGAGAAGGTCATGTTCCAGACCTGCCCGGTGAAGATGGCGAAGATCGAGGCGCACTCCAGACCGAACAGGCTGCCGGGAAACAGAGCGATGAAGCCGGTTACCGTGATCGAGAGAAAGCCCAGCACCGGCACAGACTGCAGAATATCCAGCAGGGGTATCAGCACGCGCTCCGCTCTGCGGCTGCGCGCGGCGGCGTATCCGTAGGATAGCGTGAAGATCACCGACAGCCCCAGCGCCGCAAACATCCGAAGGGTCGAGCGCGCCGCATAGTAGGGAAGATTGCGCGGATCGAGGCTCACCTCCGGCATGACCTGCGGCGGATAGAACTCCGCAAAGAAGTCCCTGCCGATCCTGCCGACCGCGTAGAGCAGCAGGAACAGCCCCAGCAGCAGCGCGGCGTCCGTCCAGACGGCGCGCAGACGCGATACCCGGCGGCGGATCGGTTCGGCGGCGGCCGGGATAAACTGCGGAAAGCGAATCATGACGCCCGCTCCTCTCTACCGGGCGGCGCCGGGAACGACGGCGCCGACGGAGAGCGGAGCGCGCCGATGGAACAGACGCGCAAAAAAGGCGCGTATGTCTGCGGCGGAGATGCCGGCATGGCTCAGCCTCTCTTTCTATGGTCGTGTAGACGCACGCGAAGAGACGGCGCAAGACGCCGCACAGCGCGCGCGTGTAGAGAGGACTGTCGGAACGGACCGAAGAGGGAACGGGAGAGAGCGCGCAGGATCACCCTGCCGCGCTCAAGAAGAGGCGATCAGCGGTGAGCCTGCCGCCGCAAGCCCGGCTCCTCTGAGCCGTTGCGACAGCCGCAGGTACTGTGACTGGAATCCTGTGACATAACCTCGATTTCCTGGCGCCCCGCCGTAAAGATGCAACGTCCTCTGCGGTGCGCTCCCGTTCAGTCTACCACACCTGCCCCCGTAAATCAACCCTCTGAACCATCCATATCGCTTTTTTTCGAACTGGATAGACGTAATGTTGACGACAGTGAAGCAGTATGGTAATATGCTACTGTACTCAAGGCGATGGAGGCCGCCTGACGGGTCGCCCGTCGAACCGCTCTCACCGAGCTGATGGCTCCTGACGGACGCGACAGCGCGCCGGACGGGGGCTTTTTTGGCTCTGCAGACAGCTCCCCGCCCCGAGCGCACCTGCCGGATCGGGGGTGAGCGCATGTTCAGAGCGGAGAGACGAAGCCGGAGGGAGGAGCGGAATGGGAGTGCCGGGCGCGGCGCTCCTGTCTCGCTGCCCTCGTTTGCCGCAGACCGCCTCCAGCGCTGCCTGGCGGCTCTTCGCCGGCGCGCCCGTCCTCTCTTCCCGGAACCGGTCGTACAGAAACATCTCCTCTATCACGCCTGCCGGGAGGCGCTGCTGAGCGGTCAATGCCCCGTCTGCCGCCTGGTCGCCGCCAGCACGCAGCAGCGTCTGCGCCATCTCTTCCACGAATCGGTCAACGATCCTCTGGTGCGCGAATCGCTGCGCGGATCACTGGGCTACTGCTCCCGTCACGCGCAGATGGCAGCCGGCGCGAGCGACGCCTGCGGGATCGCCATCTTCTACCGCGACATCCTCTCCCGGGTTCTCCGCAGGCTGGAGGCGGCGAAGCGCGGGACGCGCCTCCCCGCCCCTTCGCCCTGCCCGGAGTGCCTGGCGGAGCAGGCGGACGAGCGGCGGTGTCTGCATGCGCTGGCGCGCGATCTGCGCGACCCCGATCTGCAAGCCGCCTACCGTCAGTCGAACGGACTGTGCGTCCCGCACCTGGAACGACTGCTCGCCCTGTCTGCGCCCGAGATCGTCGCGTTTGTGGCGGATCAGGAGAAGGCGCGGATCGCCGCCCTCGCCGATGAACTGGGAGAGTTCATCCGCAAACACGACCACCGCTTCGCCCACGAGCCGATGAACGCCGAGCGCGATTCCTGGCGGCGCGCCCTGCAGAAGGCTGCCGGCGTCCGCGCGAATCTGCAGGAGAGAGAGCCATGAACACGCTCTTCGTGGTGGAGTTCCGGCAGGCGTGTCAGCAGAAAGGCTGTCCCTTCTGTACGCTCGCCCAGCAGCATACTCGACGCTACCTGAGCCGGCTTCTCTATGAGTACACACTCGCCCCCGATATCCATCAGCGTCTGGCGCAGGCGCGCGGTCTGTGCAATCCGCATGCCTGGCTTCTGCAGTACATTGCCCACGCGGAGCAGCCGGACGGCGTAGGCGTCGCCCTCTTCTACGGCAGCGTCGCCGAACGGCTGCACAGCGATCTGCAAGCCTGCCTGTCGTCCGCACGCTCTTCGCATGCGCGCCGGGCAGGCGGATCGTCCCTGGCGTCGCGGCTGTGGAACTGCCTGCAGACGGAGGAGACCTGCCTCGCCTGCGAACGACAGGCGGAGAGCGAGCGGTACGCGCTGACGCAGTTTCTGCAGGATCTGCACGATTCGGGCGAAGAGGAGGGGCTGGTGCGCCTCTACCGCGACAGCGCCGGCGCCTGTCTGCCGCACTTTCTCGCCCTGCTGCACGAATCGCCGTCCGAGCAAGCAGTCCTCTGGCTGGCGCAGACGCAGATGTATAAAACGGCTCGCCTCGCCGCGCAGCTGCAGGAGTTCGTTCGCAAGCGCAGTCTCCCCTTTCAGAACGAGCCGATGGGCGAAGAGCGGGACAGCTGGGTGCGGGTGATCGAACAGATGATTGGCAAGCGCGCCGTTCCCCTTCGCCGCTCCGATCATCGCAGCCTGTGAAACGCCGTCGCGTCGAAAAAGGAAGGTAGTCAGGATGAGCGGAACGAAAACAGGGGAGGGAGGCGCCGCCCCGGCAGGATCAGGAGGCGCGTCATGCTGACGATCTACTGTCCGGTCTGTTACGCCGCCAACGCCGAGACGCGCGTCGTCTGCGCGGAGTGCGGCGCGTCGCTGATGGAAGAGGAGGCGGGCGACTTCACCGACCGGCTGCTCTGGGCGCTGTATCACCCGGAGCCGACCGTGGCGCCGCGCGCCGCGTGGGTGCTGGGAGAGCGGCGCGACCGGCGCGCCGTTGAGCCGCTCATAGCGCTCACCGCCCGAACCCGGGAGATGGGTGCGCTGGAAGAGGCGGCGCGCGCGCTGGGCAAGATCAGCGATCCGCGCGCCATTCCGGCGCTGGCATCGCTGCTGCGCGGCTCCTACGTCTCCGTGCGGGTGCAGGCGGCGCGCGCCCTGGGAGCCATCGGAGACCCGTGCGCCGTCCCTGCGCTGACGCAGGCGCTGGCGGATTCCAGCGCGAGCGTTCGGGCGGCGGCGCAGGAGGCGCTCAACGCACTTGCCGCCAGGGAGGCGTCACGCCGATGACCGAAGGACTTCGCGGACATCTCTTCGCCTCGCTGCTGGCGGTCAACGACCTGATCCGCAAGATGGAGCGCGCCGGACGCGAGGGCAGAAGTCCGGCAAGCGGACAGGCGCTCACGCCGCTGTCCGCGGAGGAGTGGCAGACGCTCTCCGAGATCCTGGAGCGGATACGGGCGCAGATGCTGAACGCCGTCCGACGTTTCAACAAAGGGCGGCTGACGCGGCATGACGCCCCCCGCAGCCGCGCCGATACCCTCTTCTGGCTCTCCATCCTGCTGAGGCAGATGGAGGAGGAGATCGTGGAGGACCTGGCTCCGGCGCAGGTGGAGCGCCGCTACGGCGCGCTGGAGGAGGCGGAGCGGGCAGCCCTCTCCGAACTGGTGGAGTCGCTTCACCGGGAGGCAGACGCCCTGCGCGCGCGCCTGGATGCGGCGCGCGCGCAGACACCCTGAAGACGTGCAGAAAGGGAGACACGTTCATGGGCATCATCACCATTTCTCGCCAGATCGGCGCGGGAGAGACGACCATCGCTCCGGAAGTCGCCCGACGGCTCGGCTGGGAGTGCCTGGACCGGCAGCTTCTGGATCGCCTGGTGGAGGAGACCGGCATCTCCCTGCCCTATGTCGCGCACTACGATGAGCGCATCCCGAACAAAATCGAGGCGTGGAGACATCCCGGCGAGACGGAGAAGTACTTCCATGCCCTTCGCCGCATTATGCAGGAGTACGCGCAGAGGGGGAACGCGGTGATCGTTGGGCGGGGAGGTAACTTTTTTCTCCGGGAAGCCGACGCCCTCCACTACCGCCTGATCGCCTCGCTGTCGTTCCGAATCCAGCGGGTGATGGAGGTGCGATGGGTCAACGAAGGTCCGGCGCGCGAGACCATTACGCAGAGCGACCGCGATCGCGCCGAGTTCATTCAGCACTACTTTCGCGCCGACTGGGATAACCCGGAGCACTACCACGCGGTGCTCAATACCGCGCGTCTGGGCATCGAGACGGTCACGGAGTGGATCGTGGATGCGGCGCGCAGACGCTGGGGAGCGTCGGACAAGAGGGAGCAGGGCGCAGAGGGACAGCCATGAAAATCGAAGGATCGGGCAAACATATCTGCATCTACGTGGGAGAGGCGGACAACTGGAGAGGGCAGGCGCTCTACCATGCCATCGTCGAACGGGCGAGACGGGAGGGGCTTGCCGGGGCGACCGTGTCCCGGGGCGCGGTGGGTTTTGGAGCCAACAGCCGCATCCATACCACCTCCATCCTGCGCCTCTCCGAAGACCTGCCCATCAAGATCGAGATCATTGACGTGGCGGAGCGAGTCGAAAGGTTCCTGCCGCTGCTGGAGGAGATGGTGACGGAGGGGCTGATCACGGTGCAGGACTGTGAGATCGTCAAGTACGTGCATGCGCCCCGGGCGGCAGAGGAGGGATAGTTCGCGGCGTCCGGACGCTCTGGATCACGCGACACGACGACGAAAGCGCAAGGAGAGAGAAGATGAGCGGCAGAATCGAGAGCATACACGCTCTGGAGATACTGGATTCGCGCGGCAACCCGACCGTGCGCGTCTTCGTAGAGCTGAGCAGCGGCGTGCGCGTCAGCGCCTCAGTGCCCTCCGGAGCCTCTACCGGAGAGAACGAGGCGGTGGAGCTGCGCGACGGCGATCCGGGACGCTACGGCGGCAAGGGCGTCCGGCAGGCGGTCGCCCATGTCAACGAGGTGATCGGACCCCGATGCCGGGGAATGGATCCGGCGCGGCAGGCGGAGATAGACTACTGCCTGATCGAGATGGACGGCACGCCCAACAAGGGTAGACTGGGAGCCAACGCGATTCTGGGCGTCTCCATGGCGGTGGCGAAGGCGGCGGCGGAGCAGGCGGACCTGCCTCTCTACGCCTATCTGGGAGGTGCGGGAGCCACGCGGCTGCCCGTCCCCATGATGAACATCCTCAACGGCGGCAAACATGCCGACAACAGCGTGGACTTTCAGGAGTTCATGGTGATGCCGATCGGCGCGCCCGGCTTTGCGGAGGCGCTCCGCTACGGGACAGAGACCTTCCATGCGCTCAAGAGCCTGCTGAAGAAGCGAGGATACTCAACGTCTGTCGGCGACGAGGGCGGGTTCGCCCCCAACCTCCGGAGCAACGAAGAGGCGTGCGAGGTGATCGTCGAGGCGATCCAGGCGGCGGGCTTTACACCGGGGAAGGATGTCGCCCTTGCGCTCGATCCGGCTGCCAGCTCTTTCTACGAGGGCGGAGCCTACCATCTCACCCGGTCGGGCAGCGGCGTCAAAAGCAGCGACGAGATGACCGCGCTCTTCGGCGAATGGATCGAGAGGTATCCCATCGTCTCGATTGAAGACGGTCTGGCGGAGAACGACTGGGAGGGCTTCCAGCGGCACACGGCGGCGCTGGGGGAGCGCGTGCAGATCGTCGGCGACGACATCTTCGTGACCAACAAACAGTTCATCGCGCGCGGCATCGCCGAGCGGAGCGCCAACGCTGTCCTGATCAAGCTCAACCAGATCGGCACGGTGACGGAGACGATCGAGGCGATCGAGATGTGCCGTAAAGCCGGATGGGGCTTCGTCATCTCGCACCGCTCCGGCGAAACGGAGGATACCTTCATGGCGGACTTTGCCGTCGCGATGGGCGGCGGACAGATCAAGACCGGTTCAGCGTGCCGCAGCGAGCGAATCGCCAAGTACAACCGTCTGCTGGAGATCGAAGCGGAGCTGGGACCGGCGGCGCGGTTTGGAGGCTCCCTGCGGGGATGAGAGGCGCCGACGGAGGGCAGTGATGGAGACGACTTCTGACCGGAAGCCGATCGCCCCGGCGGTAGAGCGGCTGCACGCGCTGGAGCGGCTGGCGCGCGAGTCACAGGCGCTGACGATCGCGGACGAAGCCGCCTCACTGGCGGAGCGGGCGTCCGAGGGCAGGTTCTACGTCGCCTGTGTAGGGCAGTTCAAGCGGGGCAAATCTACCCTGCTCAACGCGCTGACCGGAAGCTCCGTGCTTCCCACCGGCGTCGTTCCGGTCACCTCCGTGCCCACGGTGATCCGCTACGGCGACTTTGCCGTGCGGATGCGCGTGGCGCATCCGCCGCAACGCGAGCCGTCGGAGCGCGCCCTGCGGGACGGCTGGATGCCGATCCCCGCCGAACAGCTGGCGGAGTTCGTCTCCGAAGAGCGCAACCCGGGCAACCGCAAGGGCGTGCGCGCCGTCGAGGTCTTCCTGCCGTCGCCGATGCTTGCCGGCGGTCTCTGCCTGGTGGACACGCCGGGGCTGGGATCGGTCTTTGAGGCGAACAGCGAGGCGACCCGCGAGTTCGTGCCGCACATTGACGCTGCGCTGGTGGTGCTGGGGTTCGATCCTCCCCTCTCCGCAGAGGAGTTGAATCTGGTGGAGACGATCGCCCGGGACGTGGAGGAGTTCATCTTCGTGCTCAACAAAGCGGACCGGGTGACAGAGGCGGAGGCGGCGGAGGCGGAGGCGTTCACCCGGCGCGTGCTGCAGGAGCGGCTGGGAAGGCAGATAGACCGCCTCTACCGCGTCAGCGCGCAGGAGCGGCTCTCCGCCGACGCTCCCGCCCGCGACTGGCATGCGCTCGAGGAGCGTCTGCAGCGCATGACAGAGCAGTCGGGGCGCGCGCTGGTGGAGGAGGCGGTGCGCCGGGGCATGGCGCATCTGGGCGAGCGTCTATATCGGTCGCTGGCGGAAGAGGACGCCGCGCTGCGGCGTCCTCTGGAGGAGTCGGCGCAGCGGCTTCAGAGACTGCGCGCCGCCTCCGAAGCCGCCAGCCGCGCGCTTCAGGACCTGGGTCCGCTCTTCGACGCGGAGATACAGCGGCTGAGCCGCGCCTTCGCCGACCGGCGCGCCGCCTTCCTGCGGGAGACGCTGCCGACCCTGCACGCCCGGCTCTCACAGGAGATCGGCGCGATGGAGGCTCCCTCCGGACCGGCGCTGCGACGTCAGGCGTTTGAGGCGGCGCAACGGCTGGCGCAGGAGGCGGTCGCCCCCTGGCTGAGCGGATCGGAGCAGGCTGCCGGCGAGGCGTACCAGACCGCCGCCGACCGCTTTCTGGAGATCGTCCGCAATCTGCTGACGAGCCTGCGCGATTCGGAGGCGCGGGAGATCGTCTCGCTTCCGCCGGACATCGAGGAGGAGCGGCAGCTTGGCTCCCGACGCCGGTTCTACTTCCACCGTTTCCATCATCTGGCTTCGCCGGCGGGACTGTTTCCGGCTCTGCAGTGGCTGGCGGACCTGCTGCTGCCCCGCCGCATCACCCGCATCCGGGTCGAGCGGGACGCGCAGGCGTTTCTGCGACGGCTTCTGCAGACCAACGCCGCCCGCGTCGAAAGCGATCTGAAGGAGCGGCTGCAGAACAGCCGGATCCATCTGGAGAGCCGGGTTCGTTTCATCCTCTCGGAGGCGCTGCAGGCAGCGGAACGAGCCATGGAGCGCGCGCGCGCCGTGCAGGCAGCCGGCGCCGAGGCGGTGCAGGCGTCCCTGCATCGGCTGGAGGCGAGTCAGGCGCAGCTGCAGGCTCTGCTGAACGCAGACGGACACGCGCAGACGAACGCCCCGCCGGCAGCGTGAGACTGCCCGCCCCGTCCTCTGCCGCCTGCGTCAGGGCTGCCTGCGCGCCGCCGGAGCGGTTCAAGGGCGCGCCGTTCGGGCGCGCAGGGTCTCGATCGCCTGCGCCACCGCCGCCCGATGGCGCAGCAGCGGCTGCGGGTCGGTCGAGAAGTGAGTCATGCTGCGGCAGACCTCCGCCGGAACCGTCAGCAGCCTGCGGGCGCGCGCCACCGCCGCCGAGCGGTCGCCTCGCGCCTCCGCCTGTCGCACCAGCTTCTCCAGCAGCCGGAAATACTCCCAGTCCTCCACGCCGTCGCCCAGCATCTCCCACCGCAGCGCGATGATCGGACCGGTGCGGTACTCCGTCGTCCGGTCCTCGTTGGGACGGCGGTTGGGCGGATAGAAAAAGCGTCCGTCCCCGTTGCCCCAGACTCCCGCCGCGTCCGCCACGTAGCTCATCGGGTCCTCCCAGGGGTTCTGCACCCGATCGCGAAACTGCTGCGGGCTGGTCCACCAGGTCGTCTCCCAGATCAGCACCCCCTGCACCCGATTCATCCATGTCTGCCACAGCCACATCCGCAGTTCGATGGCGGGATGGTCTATGAACAGCGTGCAGAACGGCTCCTTCGGTCCCGTGCAGACGTACCACCAGACCTCTTCGCCCAGCCGCTGACGCGCCCGCGACGCGGAGTAGGTGAAGTTGGGCGTGATCGGGCACCACAGGTCTACATGCCCGTACAGAGCCGGCTGAAACTCCTCGGTCAGCATCCGCTTCAGCTTCGGCACATAGCGGCGCAGCTTCTCCATCCCGCGGATCACAAACGGGTAGTCGTTCACCTCCGGCTCGTCGTACCAGTAGATGTAGACTTTTGAGAGCCAGCCGTTCTTCTCCAGATGCGCCTGCACCTGCTCCCCGAAGGCGGTCATCAGCCGGTCGTACTCCGGCGTCCCCTCCGCATACCCCATGAAGTCGCCCGGATAGTAGTCGGGATGGCGTCCGCCGCCCATGCCGGGGATAAAGAGGGTCACGGAGTTGAAGCCGAGTTCATCCAGATAGCGGCGCGCCGCCCGGTCGAAGGCGGTGAAGTCTATCGTCAACTGCGGCGCGGCATCGGTCTCAAAGCCGCCGTCCGGCACGAGCTCCGCCCCGTCGGAGACGCGCGTGAGCGAGACGCCGTCGAACCAGGCGACGCCCCTCTGCTCCCCCTTCTCCGTCCAGATCACCGGGCGCAGCACGATCCGCACGAAGTGCGCCTGCGGCGGAATCCGCGCGGTGAGATCCTCCGTCTCCTCCTGCCACGCGACGCCGCCTGTGCGGACGAGATCTATATTATGGTAGGCGATCCAGTTGCGGGCGGCGTCGTAACAGCCCAGCGTCACCATGTAGGACTGCCCAGGCTGCCCTGTGCGGCACTTCCAGCGCAGGCGGTAGCCCTCGCCCGGCTTCACCGGGATCACCTCGCTCCCCTCGATTGCGAGCGAGCGGCTCTCGCTGTCGTCCGCAATCTTCCGGCAGAAGGACCCCTCCGCCGGGTCTTCGCGCACCCGCTCGCCCCCCCTCCACACTGCGCCGGCGACCTTCATCTCAAACGGAGCCAGCGCCATCGGGTTGTAGGGAGCCAGACGCGCCCGCGCAAACGCCTGCATATAGAGATCCCAGACCCTCTCCATCGCCTCGGCAGACTGCAGGTTATGGTAGCGGCGGATGTTGTCGGGGTTGATCCCGAACCCGGAGCGCAGCGCGGTCTTCTCCGGCAGCGAAAAGTCCCGCACCCGCAGCCGGATCGGCGCCGTCTGTGTCCGCGCGCCGCGCAGAACGATCCTGCCCTCGTACAGACCGGCGCGCGCGCCGCGCGGAACCGTGACGGTGATCCAGAGCGGGTTGTTGCGGGCGGGGCGGGGCTTCCAGCCGCCCTCCAGCGGCGGAAGCGGGTCGGGCCACTCGTCCACCGTGCCGACCCGATCGGTCGGGACGCGCACCGGCACATACCCCACCTCGCGGATCTCGATCGCCGTCTTCGGGATGCGCGCCCCGCCCGGTCCCGTCAGATCGGAGGCGGAGACCTGCAGCGTTCCGACCGCTCGGCGCGGAAGCAGGATCAGATGCGCGTGTTCCCGCTCGCCTCCCGCCGCCTCCATCCAGAGCGCGTCCCCTTTCGGATGGGGCTTCGTCGGAGCCGGACGGCGCGGATAGACCTTGTAGGGAGCCTCGCACCACCACAGGTCGCCCTCCGGGGTCGAAGCCAGGCGGTAGCCGTAGTCGGAGGCGTAGTACTCCGGCACAAACTCTTCAAACGAGGCGCGGAAGAGCGGACGCCGGTCCGCCCCCGCGACCTCCGCGACGACCGCCAGCCGCCCGGTCTTCGTCCAGCGATAGGGGAGCCGGATCGTCGTCTCACGGTTCGCCGGGACATTCACGGACTGTCGAATCGTGACCGTCTGCGCGGCGTCGGGGGTCAGCGCATCCGGGCGCGACAGACGCATCGTCGCAAAGACCCTGCCCTGCGCGCCCTGCAGAGGTCGCAGGCGCAGAATCAGCGCGGCGTCGGAGGCGCGCCCCGGACTGCCGGAGACGCCGACCGCCGTCTGCCAGCGGGGATCGCGCCGCGTTACCTCCAGATAGCGCGTGGATCCCTGCGCGGCGGGGAGCGGACGGCTCAGCGTCGCCTCGTAGCGATAGGCGTCTATCTGAAACGCGCCGGGAGCGGAGTTGCCCGCCGCGTCCCGCGCCGAGTCGCCCCGCAGCCGAACCCAGATCACGGAAGCCGGAAAGAGGCTCGACGGGATCGCCGCCTCGCCGCCCTGCCGGCGAAACCGTCCCGCCTCGACCCATGTCCGTCCGTCCCGGCTCGCCTCCGCCACGCACTCGCCCCCGACGTAGAAGGGGAAGTTGAGGGCGATCTTCGCGCCCGTCTGCATCACGCCGGGCAGCGTGTGGCGGTAGACCACCTCCGATCCGCCCGTGAAGACCCAGCGGTTGGTGTTGAAGGCGGCGGTATGCGAGACCAGCGGGCGCGCGCTGTTGGAGCCTTCGCCGGCGAAGTGGGCGGAGAAGGAGTAGGAGGAGCCGTCCACCCGCTCCCCCTCTCCCAGTTCCATGCCGTTGAGCGTGGCGTGAACCGCCGCCGCTTCCGTCAACTCCACATCGTCAAAGTAGACGCGCCCCTGCAGATGCCACTGCCCCAGACGCAAAAATGCGGAGGAGACGCTGTCGGGAGTTGTAAAGACGAAGGAGTAGGGCTGCCACGCAGGCGACGCCCCGAAGTCGCGGTTGCAGACATCCAGCCCGCTGACCACCGTCCAGGAGGCGGAGCCGGGCGCAATCTTCGCATGAAACCGCAGGCGATAGAGTCGGTTGGGAGGCAGACCGGGCGCGCTGCGCCGCCAGTAGGAGATGTCGCTGCCCGTCCCGACCACGCTCACGCTGCGACCGGCGCGTCCCTGCGTCTCCCAGCGTCCCGCGCCGACCAGCGTCCATCCCTCCGGAGCCTGCGCGCCACGCTCGAAGTTCGCCTGAAGCGTCTGCGTCTCGCCCCGCGACAGCAGACCGCACAGCATCACGACCGTCAGCAGACCAGAAATCCGGCGCATCATCGCACATCCCTCCCGCAGCAATATACGCTCCCTCTTCTTCCGACCGGGAGACCTCTGCTGGAAAGAGCTTCGCTGTCAGCGCGCGGTTTCCTGCGGAGAGAGGGGGCGGCTACTCCCCGATATCGAGGCGGTAACGGCACTTCTGCCGCTCTCCCTGCCAGTACATATCGAGCGTCGGGGGAAGGTCTACGATCTCGACCAGCGTCGCGCCCAGAATCTCACAGGTGCGCCGCGAGGCGATATTGTCGGGGTTGCAGGTGATCCAGAGGGTATGCAAGCCGTGCCGGCGCGCCAGAGGAAAGAGCAGTCGGCAGGCGCGCGCCGCAAACCGGCGTCCGCGATACGCCGGCTCGACCCCGTAGCCGATGTGTCCGCCGTACATCAGGATGTTGTAGGTGTTGCCAATCCGCAGATCAATGCTGCCCGCCTCGACATCGGCGCCGACCAGCGTCATCTTGAACCGGTAGGCGGGCGCGCGCCCCAAAAGCGCCATACCGGGACGCTTCTCCACCAGCTTCAACTCCAGTTCCCCATCCACCAGTCTGCCGGGATCGAAAAACTCAAACGCGGACATCGCGGCGGTCCCCTCCTTCGCCCCATTATACGCGCCCGAACCGCAGGAGTCAAACGGAAGCCGCAGGGAGGAAAAAGCCCGCGCAGAGCAGAACAGCAGAGACAGAATCACACGCTTGAGGAGATGCCATGTCCGCTCTCGCGCTGGAAAACGCCCGCGCCGCCTACGAAGCCGACGGCTTTTTCATGATCCCGCAGTCCATCTTCCCGGAGGAGCTGATCGCGCGCGCCATCGCCGGAATGGACGCCATCCGGCGCGGCGAATACGACACCGGTCGCCCGCCGCAGCCCTCGCCCTGGAACCCCGGCGACGATCCGAACGCGCTGTGCAAAATCGAGCAGCCGCAGTTCGCCAGCCGGGCGGTCTTTGAACTGGTCGGACACCCCGCGCTCGGGGAAGCCGCCGCCGCCATCACCGGCGCGACGATGGTGCAGGCGTGGTGGGTGCAGCTTCTCTACAAGCCCCCCGCCGCCCCCGACAGCCAGAAGAAGACGAACGTCGGCTGGCACCAGGACCGCTACTACTGGAACATCTGGGAGGAGGGTAGCGAACTGTTCACCGCCTGGGTTGCGCTGTCGGACGTGACGGAGGAGAGCGGTCCGATGCGCTTTGTGCGCGGCTCCCATCGCTGGGGATTTCGCAATCAGGGCGACTTCTTCGAGCAGGATCTCGACGGACAGCTGCGCGCCATCGAGGTGCCGGAGGGCGAACGCTGGGAAGAGGCGGCGGCGATCCTGCCTCCCGGCGGCGTCAGCTTCCACCACTGCCTGACGTTTCATGGCTCCGGTCCGAACCACTCCGCCGGTCCGCGCCGCAGCTTCGCGATCCACCTGCGCACGCAGAACTCCCGCCCGGTCGGCGACCGAAGGGAGGGGCTGGCGCAGTTCATTGACGACCCGACGCTCTGCCCGATCCTGTACGGAGGTTAAGAGAGCCTTCTCACTCCTCCACCAGCATCGTCTCCTGCACGTCGGCGCGGAACAGCCAGGTATCTTCATGGACATAGTGGACGGCGAAGGCGCGGCGGGGACGATCTGCCGATTCGTTGGCGAAAGAGCCGTGAATCACCATGCCGGAGAAGAAGACGCCCGCGCCGCAGGGAACCGTCAGGCGCACGATTTCAGCGGGATCGAGATCGTCAATTTCGAAGGAGTACATCGTCTGCGTCCACTCGCGCCCGTCGCGGTCGCGCATGAGGTGGTCGTTGACCCAGGAGACATGGTCGGCTTCGTTGCGGGTGCGGTGCGCGCTCCGAAGCCCCTGAAGATGGCTTCCCGGCACGACGCAGAGTCCCCCGTTATCCGGTCCGGTGTCGGAGAGCGCGAGCCAGCACGCCATCAGCGTATTGGGTTCGTTCGGCAGGTAGTGGCTGTCCTGATGCAGCGCGATCCCCTTTCCGCCTCTCGGCGGCTTGTCGAGATACATGGTCTGCACAATGCGCGGACGCCCCTGCAGAATCTGACGCGCTCCCCCCGCCGCCTTCGGATGAGTCGCCAGATAGCGATACTGCGGATCGTGCCGATGCCCCTGCAGTCCGAACGCGCCTTCCGGCGTGTGATGGACAAAGGCTTGCGTCTCCTCCGCCGTCAGCAGATCGGGGACGACGACGTAGCCCTGCGCGTGGAAATGGGCGACCTGTTCGGGCGTGAGGATGCTGACGGGCGCGCTCATACTCTACTCCTTTCCTGCGGGACCGGCGGATGCGTAACGGCTCCTCTCCGCGCATAGCCGGAGGAGAGGAGCCGGAGAGAGAAGGGGCGGACTAGAGCCGGATGTCCACCAGCGCGCTGACGCCGACCCCCGGCACGCGCCGCAGATTGGTCGCGGAGCGCGCCTCGATGGGAATCAGCGCCTTCAGGCGAATGCCGCCGACCAGCCGGAAGTTGCCTTCCAGCTGCGCCACCGCCTTCACCTTGTCCACCTGTCTTTTGGGACCCGTAACCTGCACCGCGCCGAGATACTCCCCGCTGCCGATGCTCAGGATCGGAACCACCTTCGTCGCCTGATTGATGCTCAGATTGCGGTCTCCGGTCAGGCTGTTGATGCCCTTGTCAATGTCCGGTCCGAACTTGTCCACCGCCACCGCAATCGCGCCGCCTTTCAACACCTTGCCCAGCTGCGCATAGGCAAATGCGCCCAACGCGGTACAGAGGACCGCCGTCAAGGCCACCACTGCAAACAGTCTTTTTCGATCCATGTTGTTTTTACCTCCATGAAGTTATTTACGTCGTAACACAGCCGAACGTCCTCTTTTGTCGAACCCCTACCCGTTGCGCACGAGGATATGCTGCGCCGGAACGGTGAAGCCCTTCTCCGCGCTGGTCTCCGCCAGCATCCGGGTGGTGTCGAAGTAGACCTGCCAGTAGTGTTCGTTGCTGCAGTAGGGGCGCACTGCCAGCAGGGGACCGTAGCTGTTGAACTCCAGGATCTCGACATCGGGAGCCGGCTCCTTTACCACGTTGGGGATCTGCGCCAGCCGCTCCTTCAGCAGCGCTCGCACCGCCATGATGTCGGTATCGTGATAGAACTGTTTGGTCAGGTCCACACGCCGGAAGGGGTTATGAGAGAAGTTCTGCACGTTGTCGGAGAGGATCTTATTGTTTCCGACAATGGTCAGCAGGTTGTCCGGGGTGTTGATCTTGGTGGCGAACGGACCGATCTCCACAATGGTTCCGGTTACTCCGCCCGCCGACACAAAGTCGCCCACCTTGAACGGGCGCAGGATGATCATAAAGACTCCGGCGGCGAAATTTGCCAGCAAACCGCTCCACGCCGTCCCGATGGCAAGACCAAACGCGGCAAACAGCGCAGCGAAGGTGGCGGTCTGGACGCCGAACGCACCCAGAATGGAGATGATCAGTACGATATTCAGCAGACCGTTGATCGTGGAAGCCACATAGGAGGCGACAGTGCTGTCCATCTTCTGCCGCTGCATCGCGCCGTTGAGGAGGCGAACCGCCAGTCTGATCAACCAGCGCCCCACGATCCACAGCCCCAGCGCACCCAGAACCTGGAAGCCGATATGCGTTCCCTGCTCTACCAGCGTCTGGCTCAGTCTCTCCCAGTTCATATGCCCTACACTCCTTTCGTAGATACCAGCCCGGCGGACAGCCGGAAACCGCCGGAAGCAGATGACGTTGTATGTCCGTCGCGCCGCCTATCGTCAGACAGGCGGACGAAGAACATTGTTCCCTCGTAAAAGTAGCAGGCATACAGGAGATTTTGCGATTTCGGATACGAGTTCCGTCCATGAACGGGGGGCGGGTATCGGGTGGAGATTGCTTCGGTCGGCTTGCGCCTCCCTCGCAAGGAGAGAGAGGAGGGGCTGACGCCTCCCTCGCAAGGGCAGGAGGGGGTCGCCTGACTGCTCTTGCGCAATGACAATCTGGTGGGTTCTACCGTTCCAGTTACGCGCAACCCGCCCCCAATGTGTCGTTGCGAGCGAAGCGAAGCAATCTTCCACCCTCCTGCATAACATCCGCAATATCAGAGCAGGGTACTTCTCTTTTTTTGCGGACAACGTTATAATACCGCTATGGAAGATCTACAAGACAGTGTTGACCTGTACATCGCTGCCTGGCGTCGGGAGATGCCGCATCTTCGCACCGACTCGCTGGATCTGCTGGCGCGGCTGCTGCGCGCCGCTTTCCTGCTCCATCAGGAGGCGCTGAAGATCTCTATGGCGCACGGGCTTCCGCCGGGCGGTCTGGAGGTGTTGACCGCCCTGCTGCGCAACGGCGCGCCCTATCAGTTGACGCCCACCCACCTCTACAAGAGTCTGCTGCTCACCTCCGGCGCGATCACTAACCGGCTGCATCGCCTTGAGGCGCTGGGGCTGGTAGAGCGCGTTCCGGCTCCGAAGGACAGACGCAGCATCATGGTGCGGCTGACGGAGAGAGGGAAAGCCCGGTGCGAAGAGGTGCTGGCGGTACAGGCGGAAAATGCAGACCGGCGCATGAGCATCCTGTCGGGCGAGGAGAAAGAGCAGCTTCAGCAGATTCTCTCCCGTCTCATCCAGACCTCCGATAAGAGACGCTGAGTTCTCCTACACGCCCAGCATACCGGTCGTACGCGCCATGGTCCGGATCACCGCTGATCGCCCCTCTCAGCTTGCCAGAGTTCTCCCGCGTCTCCTTCCGATCGTACAGTGTCACGCCCCATTCCAGGCTCACCATCGCCGTTTTTCGGTAGGAGTATGCCCGGAAACAGATACAGCCTCCTGCCAGTCGCGGCAGGAGGCTGAACGGGTTACATTATAGATAAGACGGGTCGGGGGTTCAGTGCGCTCCGCGCCCGGTTATAACCGCCGGTACGGTCATGGCGATGATCTTCAGATCGTTCCAGAAGGACATGTTATCAATGTATGCCAGGTCCAGCTCCACCCATCGCTCGAAACCGATGCTGCTACGACCGCTGATCTGCCACAGGCAGGTCAGTCCCGGAACCACCGAGAGCCTCTGCAGCTCATGCTTGCTGTAGCGGACCACCTCCTGCGGCACGGGCGGACGGGGTCCGACGATGCTCATGTCGCCCCGCAGCACGTTGAAAAGCTGCGGAAGCTCGTCGAGGCTGAGCTTGCGAATGATGCGCCCGACCGGCGTGATGCGGGGGTCATGCTTCATCTTGAAGACCGGTCCAGTCGCCTCGTTCAGGTGCATTAGTTCGGCTTTGCGCCGCTCGGCATCCTGATACATGGAGCGAAACTTGTAGCAGGTGAACAGGCGTCCCCCCACACCCACGCGGGTCTGTCGGAAGATCACCGGTCCGCGCGAAGTCATCTTCACCAGCAGAGCGACCAGGAGGAAGATCGGGGCGAACAGCAGGATGCCCAGAAGAGAGAGGACGATGTCCAGAACGCGCTTCGCGTTTGCGTATGCGACGGGGCGAACCGGGATGGGATATTCCGTACCCACGTAGTCTGTGCCGTACAGAGAGCGTTGACCTGCGTGCATGGTTCGCTCAAGCGAACGAATGGCGATTGAGGATTCCGGTCCTTTGACAGTTGCCATAACTTCCAACTCCATCCGTTTTTAAGTTCTTCCAGGTTGCGGCGAGGGTGCACGCACGCCACGATGCGGCTAAAAAAGCGTCTCGCACTCTACGCTGAACTACCGATGCGTCTGCTAAAGGCAGCGACCGACGGGCGAGACCGCCGCACAACTCACTCATCCCTCTATCATTGCAAGTTCTATGCCAAAGAGCGGGAGAATCCGGCACTATTTTTTTGTTTTTTCAGAGATTTTTTTCAGCGCGGCGCTGCATCTCCAGAAGCAGGCGGTAGACGAGGCGTCGGGGGAGCTTCAGAAGGGTGGAGACCTGCTGCACGGCGTCGCGTGCAGTTGCGCCCTGATCCAGCGCATTCTGCAGAGCCTGCTGCACATCGGAGAGGTCCGAGGGGGGCGTCTGCCCGGAGGGAGAGGGAGGACCGACGATCAGGGTAAACTCGCCGCGAGGAGGGCGGGCGCGAAGACGCTCCAGCGCGCCGGAGACCGTCCCGCGGTAGATCTCCTCGAACTGCTTGGTCAGTTCGCGTCCGTAGGAGAGGGGGCGGTCGCCCAGCGTCCGAATAAGCTCCTCCAGCGTGCTGAGGACGCGACCGGGAGCCTCATACAGCACCAGCGTGAACGGCTCCTCCCGCAGCGATTCGAAGAAGGCGCGCCGGTCTCCCTTCGGGCGGGGCGGAAAACCGACAAAGGCGAAACGCCCCCCTGGCAGTCCGGATGCCGTCAGTGCGGCGATCGCGGCGCAGGGACCGGGTATCGGGACGACCGCCGCATCCAGACCGATCGCGGCGGCGATCAGCGCCTGTCCCGGATCGGAGATGCCGGGCGTTCCCGCGTCAGAGACCAGCGCCAGGCTCTGCCCTACGCTCAGCCGCTCCGCCAGCGACTCGATCTTCTCTCCGCGTGAGTGCTCATGATAGGAGGTCAGAGGCGTGTGGATGTCGTAGTGGCTGAGCAGCTTGCGGGTAACGCGCGTATCCTCCGCGCAGATCAGGTCTGCCTCGCGCAGGACGCGCAGGGCGCGCAGCGTGATGTCCTCCAGGTTGCCGATGGGGGTGGAGACGATGTAGAGGGTTCCGGGCATATGAGGAGAGCGAAAGAGAAGAGAGAGGCGCGCCTCTCTCTTCTCTGTATCCGTTTAGCGATTTCCGCCGGGAGCCGGGGGCGGCGTTGCGCCAGGGGCGGTTGCGCCGGGAGCCGGGGGCGCGGAGCTGCCGGGCGGCGGCGGGGTATTGGCGTTGGAAGTCGGCGGTTGCTGCTGCTGCGCGGCTTTCTCGCGCTCCGCCTTCTCCTTCGCCAGACGCTCCTGCTCCGCCTTCTCTTTCGCCTGCCGCTCCGCCTCCGCCTTCTTCTCGGCGTCCAGCTTCACCTGGATCTCCGCGATCTTCGCGGTCTCGGCGTCCGCCAGGTCCTTGCGTCCCAGTTCGGTGAAGCCCTGTTTCAACCGCTGGCGGGTCGTCAGCGCCTGCTGATCCTGCTGGTCGAAGAGGAACTTCCCGATCATCTGATACTGCTCCAGCGCGCGGGAGGTGTCCTTCTTCTCCTGATAGAGACGCGCCAGCGTGAACCGCACCTCGCGATCCTCTGCCCTCCTCAGCGCCGCTTCGTAGTACTGGATCACCTCGTTGCGCAGCTTCTCGCGCTCCGCCGGGTCCGCCGGCTTGTTACCGGGACCCCCCATCGGGAGCGAAGCCATCATATACTGCTGATAGAGCAGACGCCCCAGCACCAGATTGGCGGCGGTGTCCTCCGGATGGTTCGGCAGGTAGGCGCGCAGCTTGGCGATCAGCTCCGTCTCCATCTTCTTCATATCGCCTGAGGGCTGTCCCATCATCCCCATGGGGCTGGACTTGACGTACAGATACCGCCACTCCATCCCCGGGTCTTTCCAGACGACCTGCGCCGACTTGCGTTGCTCCTCCAGAAACTTCTGCAGCGCCTCCCCCGCGCGCTGGTTCTTCAGGTCGTCCAGCAGCTTGCCCTTGGTGGTGGCATAGTCCGGCGGCAGATTGCGCCGCTTCTCCTCTACCTTGATGATGTGAAAACCGAAGGGCGTCCGGACCAGATCGCTGACCTGTCCGGGACCCAGCGCGAAGGCGGCGTCCTCAAACTCCTTCGCGAAACCGCCGCCGCGCCGATACCAGCCCAGATCGCCGCCCTTCGGCGCGCCGTCCGGCACCATCTTCTTCTCTTTGGGATCGAACTTCTGCGGCGCGTTGGAGGGGTCGTCCGTGAACTCGTTGGCGAGCTTCGCGAAGTCTCCTCCCGCCTTCACTTTCGCCAGAATCTCTTCGGCTTTGCGTTTCGCCTGCGCCTCCGGCAGCGCCTTCGCCGACGGACGCGGAGAGGTGTCCACCGCCACCAGAATATGCCGCACCTTCACCTCATCATAGCTTGCCTGAAGGTCGTTCTCGGTCAGCGCATTGACGTTCGCCAGGCTCTTGCCGAGCGCGCGGGGCAGCAGGCTGCCACGCAGACTCTCGCGCAGATCGTCCTTGCTCTTCGCGCCTGAGAGCTTCAGCAGCTCCTCATCCGTGATCGGCTTGCCGCCCTGCCCCAACTGCGCCTTCCGGTCGGTGATCTCCTTTTCGATATCGGCGTCGGAGACCTGCACCTTGCGCTGTTTGGCGGCGGCGCGCATCAGGGCGACATCTATCAACTGATTGAGGATCATTCCCTGCATCAGCGGCGCATTGGCTTCGTCCGATCCCATGCCGCTTCGCTGCCAGGTGTTCCAGATGCTTTCAAACTCGCCGCGTGTGATCGGCTCGCCGTTGACGGTAGCGACAGGCTCATTCGAGCGCGCTTCGCGCTCTCGATTCATGCTGGGCGTTCCCGTGCCGAAGTAGGCGATGATTCCAAACGCAAAGATGCCGGCAATCAGCAGAAACCAGAAGCGGTTGGAGGCGAAGCGCCGCCAGTTGGAGACTGACAGCATCCCTCCGGCGCTGGCATACGGGCGGCGATGGGTTCCCGTCGGGTCGCCAAACGCCCCCTTCGTCGGGCTGTTGGCGCCCTCGGTGCTGCGGACGATCTTCCGGGAACCTGCGGATGTACGTTTAGGCATTTCTCGCTCAATCCTTTTATCGTTGTCTGTCGAACCCCGGTCTATGACAGGAAGCGGCGCAGCGCCTCCAGACAGGCGCGCGACCCCTCTTCCGGCGTGCCGCCCTGCGGCACATAGTGGGTCTCCAGAGAGATATATCCGTCGTAACCATCCCGGCGCAGCGCGTCGAACTGCCCGGCATAGTCAACATCGCCCTCGCCGATGACGCACCACTGCGGCTCGACGGCGTCCTGCGCCATCACCACATCCTTGACGTGGATATGCGCCACCAGGGGCTTCACCGCCTCATAGCCGTCCGGATAGGGCTTCTCGCCCGCGCAGTAGGCGTTGCCGGGATCCCAGCAGACGCGCAGACGGGGAGAGTTCACCGCCTGCACGATGCGCGCCGCCTCCGCGCCCGTGCCGATATAACAGGCGTGCTCGTTTTCCAGCGTCAGGATCACATCCTCCTGCTCGGCGATCCGCACCGGCTCCTCAAACGCATCTATCATCCGACGCTCGATCTCCGGCGTCAACGGTCCGCGCCGCCAGAAGGTGAACACGCGAATCAATCGCGTCTCAAATGCATGCGCCAGCTGGCAGCAGCGGCGAAGCGTGTCCATCTGCTCGCTCAGTCCGCGCGCCTTCGCCAGATGCATTCTCCCCAGCTCCTCCGCCTCATCCGTATCCAGATGACACTTATAGACGGGGGTCGCCAGCCCGGCGACCGTCATGCCGCGCTCCTTCAAGGCGCGTCTGGCGCGCGCGGACTGCTCCGGATCGAGTTCGGCGATATTGGTTCCCCACAGACCGCGAAGCTCCGCAGCCGTCACGCCGTACTCCGCCATCACATCCAGCGCATGCTCGAAATCCGGCGCGATCTCATCGGTTATCACAGCGAGTTTCACGTTCACACCTTCTTTCCGAGGTCGGTCTCCTAGACTAGCCTGCTATCTTACCGCAACGGCGCAAACAATGTCAAATCCGGGCGATACCGCCCGGCGCGCGTCTGATAATTCTATACGTTGGGGCAAATCGCGCCCGGTTCCAGTTGGAAAATCTTTGACAGAAAAATCGGTAGAACTCTTGACAGTAGACACTCATCGGTGTACACTTAATGGGGTAAGGAGGTACCGTAACATGACACGAGGCTTGACCGAGAAGCAAGAGCGGATACTCAACTATATTGTAGACTATGTGGAAGAGAAGGGGTATCCTCCTTCGATCCGAGAGATTGGCAACGCTTTCGGCATCTCCAGCCTGCGCGGCGTAACAGTTCATCTGGACGCCCTTCAGCGCAAAGGCTACATTGAGCGCAAATGCACCTCCCGCTCGATCACCATCATGGGGAAGACGGGAGCGACCGCTCCCAGCAAGAAAGCCGCTTTTCTTCCCCTCCTCGGCACCATCGCCGCCGGTCTGCCCATTACCGCCACCGAAAACATCGAGAGCATGGTTCCCGTCCCGCAGGAGCTGGTCAACAACATCCAGGGCGCCTTCGTCCTCCGCGTGCGCGGCGACAGCATGATTGACGAGCACATTATGCCGCGCGATCTGGTGGTCATCAAGCCGCAGAACACCGCCGAAAACGGCGATCTGGTCGCGGTGCTGCTCGGCGATGAAGCCACCGTCAAACGAATCCAGTTTTGCAACGGGCGCGTCCGCCTGATGCCCGCCAACCCCGCCTATGAGCCGATCGAGGTCAACCGCGAAGACAGCCGCATCATCGGCAAGGTGATCGGGCTGCTGAGAAACTATCAGCACATGAGCTTCTGACCCGTCTCTCTCCTCTGGCAAAACAGGACAGGCGTTCGCCTGTCCTGTTCGGCTGTCTACCCCTCCCGCTTCTCGCCTTTCGGACCGCCGATCGGCGGCGGAGCCAGATAGAGGGGAACCAGCGAGAGCGGATCGTCCTGCTGCCCGGCGCGCAGACGCGCCGCCGCCATCGCCGCGATCACAGAGGCGCGGGGAGCCTCCGCTCTTCCGAACGTCGCCGCAACTCCCGCCGCGTCAAGCCCCGCTCGCAGCGCCTCGCCGTCCCGTATAAGCCCGTCCCCGCACAGCAGGTATCGCGCATCGCGCTGCGCGCAGAGCAGAGAGATCATCTCCGTAAGGGAGAGGGTCTGCGGCTCGCTCTGCGGATGCAGCGCGTCCTGCGGATGCAGTGCGTCGGACGCGCGCAGAAAGGTCTGTGTGTAGACCATTCCGGGGCGCGCGCGGATGACCGAAATGATGCGGCAGTCGGGAACAGCCGCGTACTCCTGCGCGACGGCTTCCAGCGCGGTTACTCCGCAGACAGGCTTGTCCAGGGTCGCCGCCCACGTCTTCACCGCCATCACGCCGATGCGCACGCCCGTGAACGATCCCGGTCCCAGCCCGACCGCCAGCCCCTCGATCTGCGCCAGGGTCGTCCCTGCGTCCGCCAGCAGCGCGTCCACATCCCCGATCAGCCGCTCCAGCAGGCGCATACGATGCCGGAACGCTCGCTCGACCAGCGTGCCGCTCTCATCGCGCACCGCCAGACTGCACAGGTCTGCGCTCGTCTCCACCGCCAGTATCAGCATGGGTCGTTTTCCGAGAACGCGCCCGACAGCGCAGAGGAGAGCGTCGTCTCATAGCGCGTCCCGAAAGGCTGCAGATCGAACGCGCGCGCACTCTCTCCGGAGCGTGTGATGTTCACGCGCAGATACTCCGACGGGGTCAGCGATCCGAGTCGCTCCGCCCACTCCACCACGATCACCCCGCGCTGCTCCAGATACTCCTCGAAGCCCAGGTCTGCGATCTCCTGTTCGCCCTCCAGCCGGTAGAGATCGAAGTGAAAGAGGGGCAGACGCCCGCCGGAGTAGTGATGTATCAGAGTGAAGGTGGGGCTGGTAACCGGCTCCCCCACGCCCAGCCCCTGCGCCAGCCCCTGCACAAACGTGGTCTTCCCCGCGCCGAGACCGCCCTGCAGCAGGATCAGATCGCCCGCCTGCAGATGCGCCGCGAGACGACGCGCCAGAGCCGCGGTCTCTTCCGGATTGTGCGTATGCGCCACCGGCATCGCGCGTCCGCTACCTTCGGGAGCCGCGCATGATCGCCTCTATCTGCGCCGGATCGCTCGGAAGATCGCGGGAGAGCTTCTCCAGACCGCCGGGCGTTACCAGATAGTCGTCCTCGATCCGGATGCCGAACCCCTCGGAGGGGAGGTAGATGCCCGGCTCAATCGTGAAGACGACGCCCGGCTGCAGCACGGCGGAGCCGCCGCTGACGTCATGCACATCCATCCCCAGCCAGTGCCCGAGTCCATGCACGAAAAAGGCGTCCATGGTGCGAAGCTCCCCCTTGCTGTCTTTTGCCCGGAGGGGACTCTTTCGCATAAAGTCGCGGGCGTACTGATCGAGTTCCCAGAGGGTCGTCTTGCCCGGAACCACATACTTCTCGCAGGCGCGCTGGGTGTCCAGCACCAGCTGATAGACCTCGCGCTGGCGCGGGGTGAACCTGCCGCTGACCGGGAATGTGCGGGTGATGTCCGCCGTGTAGTAGTTGTACTCCGCGCCGATGTCCACCACCACCAGATCGCCCGGCTGCATCTTGCGGTCGCCCGCAAAGTAGTGCAGAATGTTGGAGTTGGGACCGCTGCCCACGATGCAGGGAAAGCCCTCGCGCACCGCGCCGCCCCGTCGGAACGCCGCGATGATCACCCCTTCCGCCGCCAGTTCGGTCACATCTTTGCGCAGGAAGCGCGCGACGCTGATCTGCGCGTCGGCGGTCGCGGCGATGGCGGCGCGCAGGTTGGCGATCTCTCCCGGCGATTTGCGCCAGCGCAGGGGATGGATGAGGCTCTGCGCCGACCCGGTGATCTCCAGATTGGGATTGATGGCGCGCAGCCGCGCCTCCAGTTCGGCGGTCTCGGTGTAGCGCGCCCGCTCGCCGACCGGTCCCGCCAGATGGACGGTCTTCGCGTTCATCAGGGAGGGGCGCAGGGTCTCCCACATCGTGCGCGTGCTCTGCACCGACTCGATGCCGGTGGCGCGCTCCGTCTCCGCGCCCGGTCCCGGATAGGGGGCGGTCCAGACCGACGCGCCCGCGTTCTGCGGCGGGAGAAACAGGATTTCGCGCTTTCCGCTGGGATCGCCCTCCGGCAGCAGTGCCAGACAGGCGCGGGGAGCCTCCACCCCCGTCAGGTACATCACATGGTTGTCGGTGCGGAACCGGACGCGATCCACATCGCCCCCCTCGGCGGGCGCGCGCAGCAGAACGATGCCTCCCTTCGCCGCCTCGCGCACCAGTTCGCGCCGGTTGGCGAACTCGTCCAGGGTCTGTCCGAACAGCCTGCCGCTCGCCGCGTTCTCCCGCGCCAAAGGCGGCGCGGTTGGAGCCGCCCTCTGCGCCAGGCACAACGTCAGCAGCGTCAGCAGCGTGAAGCCGCCCCTGAGCCGATTCAGCCGGTTTCTCCCCGTTTCGTTCACCCTTCTCCTCCTGTAGTGGTCTGCTCCGCGCCCCTGTTATGGCGCCGGTGTGACGGCAGGCGCAGTCTTCGCGGGCTGGACGATCCGCCGGGCGTCCTGCGCAGAGCTGCTGGGGTTCAGCGCAAAGAGGCGTCCGCGCACCTCCACCAGAGACGCGGGCGTTACGGAGGCTGGCGCGTTGAGAGCGCGCATCTCCACGCCCAGCACACGGTAGGACGCGCCGATCACCTCCGGCAGGGCGACCGTCTCCCAGTCCGGAAACAGCGGCGTATTCGGCAGCAGCGTTCCGAAGGTGATGCGATTCCAGCGCATCGCCGTCAGCGTGTGCTGTCCGACGTTCTCGGCAGGCATCTGTTCGGAGATCTCCGCGCCGAAGCTGCGCTCCCCCGCATAGAACGGCATAAAACGCACGCCGGAGAGCCGCACCGGGCGAAGCGGCACGCAGCGCAGGCTGATCTCCAGTACGGAGGAGCCGGTACGCAGGGTAAGCTGCAGGGTCGCCCGCCAGCGCAGCCCGACGCCGCCGTTGAGTATCAGCGAGGCTTCCGTCGCCCGATTATCCGCCTGGATGCGGTCGGCGCGAAACACCTCCCACCAGGGCTGCTGTCCTCCCTCCGCCGTCATCAGTTCGGTCAGAGGAAGCATCACGCCGATTCGCTGCCAGCCGGCGTCGGTGCGCGCTGACAGAAACAGCGCGGGCACGTTGGCGTTGGTGGTCGCGATCCTCGCCCGCAGCCGCTCATTCTCCAGCACGCCGCTCACGCCCCGCGCGCGCGCCGTCGCCTTCGGCGAAAAGCCGGGGTTGTCTGCGGGCGGCGGGCGGTCGAACTGCTGGATCGGCGCCACGCGCACCAGTCGCGGCTGTTCGGGAACGTCCAGTCCCACCGAAGCCACCAGCGGAATATCGGTGCGAACCGAATAGGTCTGCCAGCGCAGCGTGACGGCGGAGTTGGCGTCCAGTCCCGGCAGCTTTTGAAAGATGCTGCCCTCGTAGTCCAGCCCGGCAAGCCCGTAGACCCGCGCCGTGACCGTGTCGGGCGGGAGCGGCGCGGAGCCGGTGTTGCGGAACGTGGCGACCAGCGTTACCCGCTCCTTCCCGACCACATAGGCGCGCGTCGGTCCGAAGCTCTCAATAATCAGCGAAGGGGCGGCAGGCGGCGCGGCAGGAGCCGTCTGCGCCTGTCCGCCTGCCGCCCGGACCGTGAACCCGAAGAGAGCCAGCCCCGCAAGCAGCGTCGGGGTGATTTTCACCGCTGTCATCCGCTTGAACTCCCTCCTCACATCGCTACCCCAGCAGTACCCCGTTGACGCTCAGCTGGAAGCGGCAGGAGAGCTGCGCCGCCGCCTGCCGGCAGAGCACCATCCGTCCGACAAAGATCTCAAAATACTCCATGATCGTCGCCACGCTCGTATCAATGTCCAGTTCGAGCGTGATGGTGCGCTCCTCGGCGTTGACTGTCAGGTGCGACTTCTGCACGGCGTAGTTGACCCGGTCATGGATGTCGAAGGTTCCCGGCTCCATGTTCTGGACGCGGGTAAAGTGCACATCCGACTTATCGGCAAGGATCACGGCGGCGGTGATCGCATTGATCGCGACCCCCTCGCCCTCCTCATGATTGCCGATCGCTCCCACGATCAGGGCGATCTCCTCCGCCTCCATTCCCATCTCGTTGAGCAGGGTAAACGCCATCGTCGCGCCGATCTGCGGATGACCGTGGCGGCTGACCACGTTGCCGATGTCGTGCAGATAGCCGGCGATGGAAGCCAGTTCCGACTGACGCGGCTCCGCCCCCAGCTCCTGCAGCACATTGCGGGCAATCGCAGCGACCAGCGAGACATGCCGAACGCCGTGTTCGGTGTACCCGATGGCTTTCATCTGCTCGTTGGCTTTCTCGATATAGGCGCGCACCTTCTTGTTGGAGCGCACATCGCGCAGCATCACGCCCCGCGTCTTCTGATTATTCTCCGTGGTTGTCAGACTCATAGGTGTCTTTTCCTTCACTCCGTCGCGGCAGCCGTCTCAGCCGACAGGTCTGCCGCCTGCGTCTCCCCGGCGCGCATCCCCTCCAGAAACCTCTCCCGAAACTCCGCAAGGCGATTGGCGCGGATCGCCTCCCGGATCCCCTGCATCAGTCCCGCATAGAACGCCAGATTATGATAGGTGGTCAGGCGCGAAGCCAGAATCTCGTTCGCCTTGAACAGATGGCGGACATAGGCGCGGCAGTGGCGCCGGCAGACCGCGCACCGGCATGCCGGATCGAGCGGTCCGAAGTCTTCGGTATAACGGGCGTTGATCAGGTTCAGCACGCCTGCGCTGGTAAAGACCTGCGCATTGCGCGCATTGCGGGTCGGCAGCACGCAGTCGAACATATCCACCCCGCGCTCCACCGCGTCCAGAATGTCCACCGGCGTTCCCACGCCCATCAGATAGCGCGGCTTCTCTTCCGGCAGAAGCGCCGTACACCACGCGATTGCCGCGTTGCGCTCCGCCTGCGACTCTCCGACCGCCAGCCCGCCAATCGCGTAGCCGGGAAAGTCCATGGCGGTCAGCGTGCGCGCGCTCTCCTCGCGCAGAGCGCGGAAGGTCGCGCCCTGCACGATCCCGAACAGCGCCTGCTCCCATCCGCCCGCCGCCCGTCTCTCCGCCTGCGCCCAGCGTTGCCGGCAGCGCTCCGCCCAGCGATGCGTGCGCTCCATCGCCTCCCGCGCATAGCTCTCTTCACAGGGAAAGGGGGCGCACTCGTCAAACGCCATGATGATGTCCGCGCCGATCTTGCGCTGAATCTCCATCACCGATTCCGGCGAGAAGAGGTGCCGCGAGCCGTCTATATGCGACTGAAACTCGACGCCCTCCGCCCCGATCCGGCGCAGCTTATTCAGACTGAAGACCTGATACCCCCCGCTGTCCGTCAGCAGCGCGCCGTCCCAGCCGGAAAACCGATGCAGTCCGCCCGCCTTTGCCAGCAGCTCCTCGCCGGGACGCAGATGCAGATGGTAGGTGTTGCCCAGTATGATACGAAATCCGAGTTCCGCCAGTTCTCCGGGCGTCATCGCTTTGACGGTCGCCTGCGTGCCGACCGGCATGAAGACGGGGGTCTCCAGCGTGGCATGAGGAAGGGTGAGCGTGGCGCAGCGCGCCTGGCTCTGCGCGCAGCGCGCGGTAATCGTGAAGGCGGTCATCGGGTCATCAGGTCGCTGTATGACGGTTGATAGTCGGCGGTCGGTCTCGCCGCCATATCCGGCGGTCGGTCTCGCCGCCGCGTCTGGATGCCTTCCAGTATACTCGGAAAATGCGACCGGGGGCTAGAGAGCGGTGAACGCCGCCTCTGCCCCCGATGGATTTTTTCCGGATACCCGCGCCACGCTGCCTGCCGGATCCGATGGCAGCCTGCGCTACGCTGCCTGCTGGAAACGAATGGCTTCCAGATTCTCTCGGGCAAGCGGATGGTTGGGATCCACCTCCAGCACCTTCTGGAACGTCTCCGCCGCCCGCTGCAGCTGTCCCATCTCGCGCAGGGTAACCCCCAGGTTCAGCAGCGGCTCGACAGCGCGGGAGTTGATGCTGAGCGCCTTCTCAAACGCCAGAATCGCCTGCTCCGGCTGCCCGTTGGCGCTGTAGGCGATGCCGAGATGGTTATGGATGTCGGCATAGTTGGAGTTGAGTTCCAGCGCCTTCTGGTACTCGGCGATCGCGTCGGCGTAGAGACCGCGGCGATAGAGATCGTCGCCCAGCCGGTAGTGGAAGAGAATGTCATCCACCTCCGTGACGGAGACGGTCTCCAGCGCCTCCAGTGCGCCGGCAAAGTTTCCCTCCTGATGCGCCTCGATGCCCTTATAGTAGGCTTCGGTCAGGAAGCCCGGCTCCAGTTCGACCGCCGTCTGAATCGCCTCTAGCCCCTCCTCCCGGCGTCCCGAAGCGTAGAGGGTCAGTCCGCGATGGAAGTGCGCCTTCGCAAACCGCGCATTGATCCGCAGGGCGCGGTCCAGCGCCTCCAGCGCCTCCTTGTACTGCAGGCGTCGGCGCAGAGCCAGCGCCAGATTGAAGTGCAGGTCGGCATAGTGCGGGTTGATCTCCAGCGCCTTGCGGAAGTGGAACTCCGCGCGCTCCCAGGCAGCGCGTTTCATCGCGCACAAGCCGATGTTGGCGTTCGCCTCGGCGGTATAGAAGAGCGAAAGCCGCTCCGTGAGCGGGTCGCATTTGGGAACGCTGCGCGCCCGCTCGAAGGCGGAGATCGCCTCTTCATACAGCCCCTGATCAAACAGGCGAATGGCACGATCGTAGTGCTCGTTGCGCCCGAAACCCAGCATCTTACCAAGCATTGACATGGAAAACACCTCTATCAGCCAACGGGAGACAGAGCCGGCGCGCCGCAGGCTCCGCTTTCACCGTGCGTCTACTCAGACCTGTTGCGCCCCGTCGGGCGCCCGATGCAGTGATAGTCAAACCCCATCCGGCGCATACGCAGCGGGTCGTAGATATTACGCCCGTCGAATATGGTCGCGCCTCGCATTGCCGACTTCAGCCGATCCATATTCAGGAAACGAAACTCGTTCCACTCGGTCACCACCACCAGACCGTCTGCCCCCTCCGCCGCGTCGTAGGCGTTTTCGGCATAGTGGATATTCGGGAAGATCTCGCGGGTCTTCTCCATGGCGATGGGGTCGTAGGCGCGCACCGTCGCTCCTGAAGAGAGCAGCCGCGCGATCACCTCCACCGATTTCGCCTCGCGCAGGTCGTCGGTGTTGGGCTTGAACGCCAGCCCCAGCACGGCGATGCGTTTGCCCTGGAACCCCTGCATCACGCGCTCCATGCGATCCATAAAGCGCATCACCTGCTCCCGGTTGACCTGCACCACCGACTTGAGCAGATGGAAGTCGTACCCGAACTTTTCGGCGGTCTGGATCAGCGCCATCGAGTCCTTGGGGAAGCAGGAGCCGCCGTATCCCAGCCCGGCTTGCAGAAACGCCGCGCCGATGCGATGATCGTAACCCATCCCCTTCATCACCTGGACTACGTCCGCACCCGCCGCCTCACAGATATTAGCAATCGCGTTGATGAAGGATATCTTGGTCGCCAGAAAGGCGTTGGAGGCGTATTTGATCATCTCCGCCGAGGCGACATCGGTGATCAGCATCGGGCGTTCCAGCGGCGCGTAGAGTTCCAGAATCTTCATCGCGACCGTGTGATTGGGCGCGCCGATCACGATGCGGTCCGGATAGAGCGTATCATTGATCGCCGAGCCTTCCCGCAGGAACTCGGGATTGGAGACCACATCGAAATCCACATTGCGGCGGCGGTTGACCTCGATCAACTCGCGCACCATATTGCCGGTTCCCACCGGAACCGTGCTCTTGTTGACGACTACCTTGTAGCGATTGAGGGCGCGCGCAATCGAGATCGCCGCCTCCTCGACATAGGTCATATCCGGGTCGCCGTTCTCTTTCGGGGGCGTGCCGACGCAGATAAAGACGACCTCCGAACGCTCTACCGCCTCCTCCGTATCTGAGGTGAAGCACAGGCGGTTATCGGCGACGTTGCGCGCCACCATCTCTTCCAGGCCCGGTTCGTAGATCGGCATCTCCCCGCGCCGCAGCATGGCGACTTTCGCCTCGTTTTTATCAACGCAAATGACCTCGTTGCCGAGGTCAGCGAATACGGAACCGGTCACCAGACCGACATAACCTGTTCCTATGACGCAGATATTCATCCCGTTGTGTTCCTTCGCCAGGGCAAAAGCGACATACCGATTATCGGATAGTCCGTGCGGCAGTTTTAGCCCTAATCTGTCATGTTTCGTAGGTTGTGCGATGCATCCGGGCGCATCTGCAGGTAAAATGGCTGCAAAATTCGTGCCATCCAGAGACTGTTGCGCGCCTGCCATAAAAATAGAGAGGCGTATCCTCGCCTCTCTCGCATCAGTCTCTATTGCCGCGCCCTCGACAGGAATCGAACCTGTGCACCTGGCTCCGGAGGCCAGCGCTCTATCCTCTGAGCTACGAGGGCACATTGTGCGATTCTATTATAGCCGGGACGACGGCGGCTGTCAACCTCGCGACGTCTGCCGTTGTGCCGATAATCGTCTACAGAACCACTCCTGAAGGAGACCTGTTGTGCCTCAAATCCGCGAACATGCCGTGATCCGCGCCGCGCTGTGGATCTTTCTCGTCGGGCTGACGACGGCGCTGCTGTGGACGTTCATCGCCCTGCCCCGCTTCGCCCCGATCGCGCGCGATCTGGATGTGAACGGTCTGGGGAGCATCGGGGTGCGTCTTGCCCGCGGTGAGGGTTTCAGTCTGGGCTATGGTCCCTCGGTGCGCCGCGCCCCCGTCTACCCCCTGCTGGTCGCAGGCATCGTGCGGGTCTTCGGTTTTGATCCCGTGCATCCGGAGCGCAGCTATCTTCCTCTCTTTCTGATCCAGTGTCTCTTCGCCGCACTCACCTGCGTTGCCGCCCTCTTTCTGGCGAACCGGCTGTTCGGACTGCGCGTCGGCATCTATGCGGGGCTGATGTGCGCCGTTTGGCCCCAGTGCCTGCGCTATCTCGGCTCGGTCGAGCCGGAGGCGTTGATGACGCTCTGGACCGCCCTGCTCGCGCTCGCCGCCGTCCGCTTCTATCAGCAGCCGGACTTCCGAAACGCCGCCCTCGTGGGTCTGGTCGCTGGTCTCTACACCCTCACCAAGTCTACCTCGCTCTTCTTCCCGCTGATGCCGGCGGCGATGGTGATCTTTCGCGGGCTGCGGCTGCGACAGCCGATCCCCTGGGGTCCCTGCGCGGCGTGCATCGGCGTACTGGCGCTGGTCTGCCTGCCCTGGATCGTGCGCAACCATATCGTCTCGCAGGGTCGTTTCCACAACATCAGCAGCAACGCCCCCGGTGAGTTCATCCGGGGATATGTCAACGCCCAGCCGCAGTACTATCTGTTGCGCAGGGAGTTTCGCGGCAACTGGGATGTGGAGGCGAACCTCTATGAGGACGCCCTGCTGCGACAGTACGGCGTATACTTTGATATGTTCCGCGTCTCCAATGTGGACAACGAGATCCTGAAAGACCGGGTCGGAATGCAGATAGTCCGGGACAAGCTGTCCCACGACCCGCTCGGTTTTGCGCGGAAATTCATCATACAGTGCTTCACCTTCTGGTATGTGGTCGAGACGCCCTCCAAATCCATCCTGGTCGGCGCGTTTGCCCTGCTGGCGTGGCTGCTTGCCGGCGTCGGCATCTGGAGAGCGCGCAGGGCGGGGACGGATGTTGCCCCCGTAATCGCGACTGTGCTATACTTCAACGTCGTCTACGCAGCCTTTCTCGCCTTTGCGCGCTACTCGATGCCGGTCTTCCCGGCGCTGCTGGCGCTGAGCGCGCAGGGTCTTTCCGTGATCCTGACCACGCTGACGCGCCGCCGCCGCACCGAAACCGCCGCGGACTGACGACGCCGGACGCGGCGCCGCGCCGGCAGACAGAGGTGCCATTCCCGATGGAGACGCCCGAAAGCGCCACCCGCAACCAGGAAAGAGCCGAACAGAGCGCCCCGCTTCCCCGCGCGATGACCGCGCCGAAGCAGGAGTTCCTCCTCTCCGTCCTGATCCCGGTCTATAATGAAGTCCGCACGCTGGAGGAGATTGTGGCGCGGGTGCGCGCCGTCGAGATCCCCAAAGAGATCATCATGGTGGACGACGGCTCGACGGACGGGACCCGCGAGCTTCTGCGTGAGAAGATCGAGGATTGCTACCCGGATGTGAAGGTCTTCTACCATGAGCGCAACCTGGGAAAAGGCGCCGCCGTCCGCACCGCCATCGAGAAGTGCACGGGGGACATCGTCATCATTCAGGACGCCGATCTGGAGTACGATCCCCGCGAGTACTTCGCCCTGATCGCGCCGATCCTGGAGGGGAAAGCCGACGTGGTCTTCGGATCGCGCTTTCTGGGAGGAGGCGCGCATCGCGTGCACCTGTTCTGGCATCGGGTCGCCAACGGCTTCCTGACCACCCTCTCCAACATGATGACCAACCTGAACCTGACCGACATGGAGGTCTGCTACAAGGTGTTCCGGGCGGAGGTCATCAAGAGCATCCGGCTGCGCTCCAACCGCTTCGACTTCGAGCCGGAGATCACCGCGAAGGTGGCGAAGCGGCGCTGCCGCATCTACGAAGTGCCCATCTCCTACGCGGGACGCGACTACGAAGAGGGAAAAAAGATCGGCTGGAAAGACGGCGTGCAGGCTCTATGGACGATCCTGAAATACCGATTTATGGATTAACGCCACAGAAACAGACATGACGGGCGCGAGGTCTCGCGCCCGTTCGCTCTGAGGGAGTAACATACCGATGATACTGGTAACCGGTGGCGCGGGCTATATCGGCAGCCACTACGTGCTGTATGAGAGCGCGCGCGGCAGCGAGGTCGTGATACTGGATAATCTGGTCTACGGACACCGCGAGGCGGCTTCAGGCGTCCCGCTGATCGAAGGCGATATCGGCGACCGCGCGCTGCTGGATCGGATCTTCCGCGACTACCCGATAGACGCGGTCGTGCACTTTGCCGCTTATGCCTACGTGGGCGAGTCGGTCACCGACCCCTCAAAATACTATCAGAACAACGTCGCCGCAACCCTTAACCTGCTGGACGCCATGCGCGATCACGGCGTTCTGCGCTTCATCTTCTCCTCCTCCTGCGCCACCTACGGCAACCCGCAGTACGTGCCGCTCGACGAGAAGCACCCGCAGAACCCGATCAACCCCTACGGCGAGAGCAAGTTCATCTGCGAGAAGATGCTGGCGGCGTATGATCACGCCTACGGGATGCGCTTCGCCTCGCTGCGCTACTTCAACGCCGCCGGAGCCGATCCCGAAGGGCGCATCGGCGAGAGCCACGATCCGGAGACGCATCTGATCCCCCTGGTGCTGCAGACGGCGCAGGGCAGACGCGAGGCGATCTCCATCTTCGGCACGGACTACGACACGCCGGACGGAACCTGCATCCGCGACTACATCCATATCCTCGATCTGGCGCAGGCGCACGCGCTGGCGCTCGACCGGCTGCGCGACGGTCAGCCGAGCGGCTTCTACAATCTGGGAACGGAGCACGGCTACTCGGTGCGCGAGGTGATCCGCCTGTGCGAGGAGGTGACCGGACTGCCGATCCGCGCGGTGGAGGGACCGCGCCGCCCCGGCGACCCGCCCCGACTGGTCGCCAGCGCCGCGAAGGCGAAGGCGGAACTCGGCTGGCAGCCCCGCTACCCCGATCTGCGCGAGACGATTCGCACCGCCTGGAACTGGGAGCAGAACCGCCGCTTCTGACCTGCCCGTCGCGGCTGCGAAGGGCAGCGAGCATGCGTGCGCAACGATCCGATCTCCGGGATTAGCGGCTTCGCGTGACCGATGAGCGGGCGGTCTACTCGAACACCACCAGCAGGTCGCCCTTCTCGACATGTTCGCCGGGCTTGACGGCAACCTCTTTGATGATCCCCTTGATCGGGCTGTTGATGTAGACGTAGACCTTCATCGCCTCCAGCGCCAGCAGAAAGTCGTCCTTGTTGACCTGCTGACCGGGCTTGACGCCGATCTCCGCCACCGCCCCCGGCATCGAGGCGCCGACATGGTGCAGGTTGTCCGGGTCGGCTTTGGGGCGCGCCGGCGCGGCAGAGGCGGTCGAGCGGTCGCGCACTTTCACCTCGCGGGGCTGTCCGTTGAGTTCAAACAGCAGCGTGACCATCCCGTGATTGTCCGGCGCGGTGCGGGTTACATACCGGATATAGAGCGTCTTTCCCGGCTCGATGGTCACCTCGGTCTCCTCGCCCGGCTCCATGCCGTAGAAGAAGGGAGCGGTGGGGATCGCGCTCACGTCGGTGTAGCGGCGGCGGTGGCTCATGAAGCCGGTGAAGACCTTCGGGTACATCAGGTAGGAGAGAACGTCCTCTTCCGTCGCCCGGTGATGGGTCTTCGCCTCGATCTCTTTGCGGGTCGCCTCCAGGTCTACCGGAGGCAGCAGCGCGCCCATGCGCCCCTCCACCGGCTTACGTCCCTTCAGGACGGCGCGCTGCAGCTCCGCCGGAAAGCCCTCCGGCGGAAAGCCGATCTCTCCGGCGAACAGCCCCACCACCGATTCGGGGAACTGCAGCTCCTTGCTGCGCTTCACCAGCGTCTCCGGCGTCAGGTCGTGGGTCAGCATGAAGAGCGCAAGGTCGCCCACCACCTTGCTGGAGGGCGTTACCTTCACGATATCCCCCAGCATCTGGTTCACCACCGCGTACATCCGCTTCAACTCCGGCAGCCGGTCTCCGACCCCCATCGCCTCCGCCTGCGGGCGCAGGTTGCTGTACTGACCGCCGGGGATCTCGTGCAGATAGATGTCGCCGGAGCTGGTCTTCAGATCGCTCTCGAACGGGGCGTACTGCTCGCGCACCCCCAGCCAGTAGTCGGCGTGACGCATCAGCGCGTTCAAGTCCAGACCGGTATCGCGCTCCTGTCGCTGCAGCGCGGCGACCAGCGCCTCCAGACCGGGCTGACTGGTCAGACCGGACATCGAACTGATCGCCGCGTCCACGATGTCCACCCCCGCCTCCGCTGCAAACAGCAGCGCGCCGACCTGTCCGCCCGCCGTGTCGTGCGTGTGGAAGTGGATCGGAATGCCGATCTCCTGCCGCAGCGCCTCCACCAGCCTGCGCGCCGCATAGGGACGGCACAGCCCCGCCATATCCTTGATCCCCAGCATCGTCGCGCCCGCCGCCTCCAGACGCTTCGCCAGCCGCAGGTAGTAGTCCAGGTGATACTTCGGACGGCTCGGGTCGAACAGGTCGCCGGTGTAGCAGATCGCCGCCTCCGCGATGGCTCCCTCGTTGCGCACCGCCTCGATCGCGGGGATCATCGCCTCGATGTTGTTGAGCGAGTCGAAGATCCGGAACAGATCTATGCCGTTGCGCGCGGCGACCCGCACAAACTCGCGCACGACGTTGTCCGGGTAGTTGGTGTAGCCGACCGCGTTGGAGCCGCGCAGCAGCATCTGGAACAGGATATTCGGAATACGCGCGCGCAGCGCCGCCAGCCGCTCCCAGGGGTCTTCAAAGAGGAAGCGCATCGTTACGTCAAACGTCGCGCCGCCCCACATCTCCAGCGAAAAGAGATCGGACAGATCGCGGGCGATGGCGTCGGCAGCTCCCAGCATGTCGAAGGTGCGCATACGGGTCGCCAGCAGAGACTGATGGGCGTCGCGCAGCGTCGTGTCGGTTACCAGCAGCCGCTTCTGCTCCCGAACCCAGGCGGCGAACCTCTCCGCGCCGAGCTGCTGCAGAAGCTGGCGGGTTCCCGCGGGAGGAGGCGTATCGGTGTCCGCCGGCAGCGGCTTCACCGGATGCAGACGCGCCGGTCGGCTCCCCTGCGGCACGAAGGGATTGCCGTTGACGATCACATCGCCGAGAAACTCCAGCACGCGGGAGGCGCGGTCGGCGCGCTCCGGGAAGCGGAACAGCGACGGCGTCTCCTCAATGAAGGTGGTGGTGCAGGCGCCGGCGCGAAAGGTCGGGTGGCTGATCACGTTCTCCAGAAAGGGAATGTTGGTCCGGACGCCGCGAATGCGAAACTCGCGCAGGGCGCGCAGCAGCTTCTGGCAGGCGTCCTCAAAGGTCAGGCTGCCGGCGGAGACCTTGACGATCATCGAATCGTAAAACGGGGTGATGACCGCGCCGGAGAAGGCGGTTCCGCCATCCAGCCGGATGCCGAAGCCTCCCGGCGAGCGGTAGTGCGTCAGACGCCCGTAGTCGGGAATGAAGTTGTTGGCGGGGTCTTCGGTGGTGATCCGGCACTGAATGGCGTAGCCGCGCCGCTGCACCGCCTCCTGATCGGGCAGGGCGATGGCGGGGTCGGAGAGCGGTCTGCCCTCGGCGATATGAATCTGGCTCTTGACCAGGTCTACGCCGGTGATCATCTCCGTAACGGTGTGCTCGACCTGGATGCGGGGGTTCATCTCGATGAAGTAGCGGCGTCCCTCCTGATCCACCAGAAACTCGACTGTCCCGGCATTGACGTAGCCGACCGATTTTGCCAGATTCACCGCGTCGGCGCACATCTGCTGCCGCTGCTCCTCCGAGATCGCCAGGCTCGGCGCGAACTCGATCACCTTCTGATGCCGCCGCTGCACCGAACAGTCGCGCTCGAACAGGTGGACGGTGTTGCCGGCGCTGTCGGCGAGGATCTGCACTTCGATATGCTTGGGATGGCGCAGGTACTTTTCGAGGAATATCTCCCCGCGACCGAAGGCGGCTTCCGCCTCGCGCGCGGCGGCGGTGAACTGCTCGCGCAGCTCCCGCTCATCGTTGGCGACCCGCATGCCGCGTCCGCCGCCGCCAAAGGAGGCTTTCAGGATCACCGGATAGCCGGTCTCTGCCGCCCATTTTGCCGCCGCCTCCACATCCGCGACGGGCGCATCGGTTCCCGGCACCACCGGGATAGAGAGCGCGATGGCGCGGGCGCGCGCGGCGGTCTTGTCTCCCATCGCCTCCAGCGCCTCCGGCGTCGGTCCGATGAAGACGATCCCCGCCTGCTGGCAGGCGCGGGCGAAATCGGCGTTCTCCGAGAGAAATCCGTAGCCCGGATGGATGGCGTCCACCGCATGACGGCGCGCAATATCCACGATGGCTTCGATATCCAGATAGGCTTTCAGCGGATCGCGGTTCTCCGGCAGCGGGTAGGTCTCGTCGGCTTTGTATCGGTGAAGCGCCCCCCGATCCTCTTTCGAGTAGATGCCGACGGTGCGGATGCCCATCTCCGCGCAGGCGCGGAAGACGCGAATGGCGATCTCGCTGCGGTTGGCAACCAGGACACGGTGAAAGGAACGAATGGACATGCAGGATTCCTCAATCGCACAGAGAGTAGGTTCGGTCTATTGTTCTTCCGTGAGAAGGCGGCGAACTCCTTCCCGAACGCAGGAAATGAGTCTCCCGCAGAAGAACGAAAAGATGCGGACGGGACGAAGCGGCGCCGGTCTGCGAGGAGGGCACACCATGAATGATCGGGAGCGTTTTCACGCCTGCCTGAACTATCAGCCGGTGGATGTCGTGCCGCACTGGACGTGGGGCGGCTGGCCCGAGACCATCCAACGCTGGATCACCGAAGGCTACGATCCGCAGACGATGGATCTGACGATGGGAGCCAACCGCGTCTTCTGGGTCTCCACCTGGTTCTTCCCGAACCCGCCTTTCGAGCATCAGGTGATCGAGGAAGATGAGAAGACAATCCTCTATATCAACCATGAGGGCATTCTAATGCGGGAGCGCAAAGATCAGCCCTACAGCTCCATGCCGCAGTTTGTCCGCTTTCCGGTGGAGACGCGGGAGGAGTTTCGCGCCTTCTGGAAGAAGCGGATGCAGCCCGATCTGGTCCGGCGGGTCGGCGAGGACTGGAAGGAGCGGCTGCAGAAGCTGCATGACGAGCCGATCCCTCTGGTCATCATTTCGGATCGCTGGGGCGGCTTCTTCGGACCGCTGCGCAACCTGGTCGGCGTCGAGCGGCTCTGCACCCTCTTCTACGACGACCCGGCGTTCGTGGAGGAGATGATGGACGCCAACGCCGACTTCCTGATCGCGATGCTGGAGCAGATCCTGGACGCGGCTCCCATAGACGCCTTCGCCTTCTGGGAGGATATGGCGTACCGCTCCGGTCCGCTGCTGTCGCCAAAACTGGCGCGCAGATATATGCTGCCGCGCTATCGGCGGGTCGTCGAGTTTCTGCGTAAGCGGGGCGTGCCCTTCATCGGTCTGGACAGCGACGGCGACGTGACCACGCTCATTCCCATCTGGATGGACGCCGGGCTGAACTTCCTCTACCCGTTCGAGGTGCAGGCAGGGATGGATGTGCTGGCGGTGCGCCGTCAGTTCGGCAAAGAGCTGCGGTTGATCGGCGGAATCGCCAAGCAGGCGGTTGCGGCGGGACCGGAGGCGATTGAGCGGGAGCTTGCGCGGGTCAAGCCGTTGATAGACGAGGGCGGCTATATCCCGATGCTCGATCACTCCTGCCCGCCGGACATCTCCTTTGCCAACTACGCCTACTATATGCGGCGGCTGGGCGAGGTGTGTCAGCAGACCGCGCAATAGGAGGAGGCGTATGCTGTTGAGCCGGCTGGAACTGGAAGAGATCGTGCGCCGCGCCCTGAGAGAGGACATCGGAACGGGCGATGTAACCACGCTGACGACCGTCTCCCCGAAGACGCAGGCGCAGGGGCGCATCGTGGTGAAGTCGGCGGGCGTGGTGGCGGGGCTTCCGGTGGCGGAGGAGGTCTTCCGGCAGGTCTCCCCCGCCGTGCGCATGACGTCGCAGCTACAGGACGGCGACGCGGCGACGCCCGGCGCGATCGCGGCGTTGCTGCAGGGACCGGCGCAGGCGATCCTGACGGGCGAGCGGGTCGCGCTCAACTTCCTGCAGCGGCTCTCCGGCATCGCTACGCTCACGGCGCGGTTTGTCGCGCTGACGGCGGGAACGGGCGTCCGGATTGCGGATACCCGCAAGACCACCCCCGGACTGCGGATGCTAGAGAAGTATGCGGTGCGCATGGGCGGCGGACACAACCATCGGTTCGGGCTGTACGACGCCGTGATGATCAAAGATAACCATATCGTCGCCGCCGGAGGCATCACCGCGGCGGTGCAGCGGGCGCGCGCCGCCATCCCGCACACCATGACCATCACCGTCGAGTGTGAGAGCCTGCAGCAGGCGCTGGAGGCGCTGGAAGCCGGCGCGGACACGCTTCTGCTGGACAATATGGACCACGAAACCCGCCGGGAGGCGGCGCGGCTGGCAAAGGGGCGCGCCCTGACCGAAGCCTCCGGCGGCATCAACGAGGAGACGGCGGCGCAGATCGCGCGCTCCGGCGTGGACATCCTCTCCATCGGAGCCTTGACCCACTCCGCGCCCGCGCTCGACATCAGCCTGGACTTTGTCGCCCGCAGCGAAGAGCCATGATACTCTACTATCCGCAGATCGGCTCGACAATGGATGCGGCGCGGGAGCGCGTCCGCGCCGGAGATCGGCAGGTGGTCGGGGTGCGCGCCGGCTTTCAGTCGTCCGGGCGCGGGCGGCAGGGAGGCGTCTGGGTTGCGCCGCCGGACACCTGCCTGCTGGCAACCTATATCCTCTATCTCGATGAGAACGCCGCCCCTGCAGAGCCGCCCGGCGCGCTGGCGTTCCGGGCGGCGGTCGCGGTCACCGAGGCGATCCGCGAACAGACCGGGCTGATGGCGTCCGTCAAGTGGCCCAACGACCTGCTGCTCTCCGGGCGCAAGACGGCGGGCATCCTGATCGAGACGGTCGCGCAGCCCCCGGCGGCGCTGGTCGGGATCGGGCTGAACGTGAACGTGCCCGCGTTTCCGCCCGAACTGGCGGAGCGGGCGACCTCCCTGCAGCGGGAGACGGGGCGACAACTGTCGGTGGAGGCGCTGGAAGAGGCGGTGCGACGGCATCTGTTTGCGGCACGCTCCCGACCATGGTCGGAGATACTGGCGCAGTGGCGGGCATGCGATGCCACCGCCGGACGCCGTTATCGGACCACGCTGGACGGTCAGGAGACCGTCGGGGTGGCGGAGGGAGTGAACGACGAGGGCGCGCTGCTGCTGCGAACTCCCGACGGCGTCCTGCGAGCGGTTCTCTCCGCCGCCTCTCTCTGAACGTCATGATCCCTCTATGAAAGGCTACGCTCCATGCATTCAGATAGACTCTCTGCGAATACCACGCTCTTTCCGGACTGCGGGATGCCGGAGATCCTCTCCGCGCTGACCGAGACCGATCGGCTTGCACGCCGTCCGCCGGTCAACGCCCATATCCATCTGCCGCCCAACTTCTCAGCGTTTGATACGGTTCAGCAGGCGGTCGGACTGGCGGCGGAGCAGCAGGTGCGCGTGATCGGGGTCAGCAACTACTACGACTACCATGTCTACGCGGACTTTACGGCGGAGGCGCAGCGGCGCGGCATCTTTCCCCTCTATGGTCTGGAGATCATCGCGCTGCTGGACGATCTGGCGCAGGCGGGGATCAAGATCAACGATCCCGGCAATCCCGGCAAGATGTACATCTGCGGCAAGGGCATCGCGCGGTTCGATCCGATGACGGCGGAGGCACAGGAGCTTCTGCAGGCGATCCGGGATAAGGACTCGGCGCGCATGTCCGCGATGGTAACCCGGCTGGAGGAGGTTTTTCGCGCCGCCGGACTGGAGACGGGACTGAACGAGGAGGCGATCCGGGCGGGCATCGTGCGGCGTCACGGCTGCGCGCCCCACACGGTCTATCTGCAGGAGCGGCATGTCGCGCAGGCGTTTCAGGAGGCGATCTTTGAGCGGATCGCGCCGCAGGAGCGCGCGGCGGCGTTGACGCGGCTCTTCGGAGCCGCGCCGAAGTGCGATCTGCAGGACGCGCCGGGCGTGCAGAACGAGATTCGCTCCCATCTGATGAAGGCGGGCAAGCCGGCGTATGTTGAGGAGACGTTCGTCGGTTTTGAGCACGCCTACCGGCTCATTCTGGCGCTGGGCGGCATCCCCTGCTACCCGACCCTGGCGGACGGAACCGACCCGATCTGTCCGTTTGAAGACCCGGTAGAGCGGCTGATCGCCGATATTCGCGGACGCGGCATCTACTGCGCGGAGTTTATCCCGATCCGAAACAGCCCGGAGGTTCTGAGCCGTTATGTGCGGGAGATGCGCCGCGCCGGACTGGCGATCACCGCCGGAACGGAGCACAACACCCTCGACCTGATCCCGCTGCGCCCCGCCTGCGTGCGCGGTCAGGCGATCCCGGAGGAGCTGGAGGCGATCTTCTGGGAGGGAGCCTGTGTGGCTGCCGCGCATCAGCACCTGGTTTCGCAGGGGAGGACCGGCTTTGTGGATGATCGCGGGCGTCCGAATCCCGCCTTCGGGTCGGACGAGGAGCGCATTCGCGCCTTTGCGCGTCTGGGAGAGGCGGTCATCGCCCGTGCGCTGCGCGCCGGCGGCTAATCCGGCCGTTCGAATATCCGCCGGAGCGTCTCGCGGGCGCAGGCGAGCGCCTTCCCCCGGTGACTGATCTTGTGCTTCTCTTCGGGAGGCAGCTCCGCCATATGCTTCCCGAGTTCGGGAAGCAGGAAGATGGGGTCGTAGCCGAAGCCGTAGGAGCCGCGCATCTCGTAGCCGATGCGTCCCTCGCAGACGCCGGTGCAGCGATAGACCTCTCCGTCCGGCGTGGCGATAGCGACCGCGCAGTTAAATCGGCATCCGCGCCGCTCCTCCGGCGTATCTTTCAGCATCTGGAGAATACGCGCCATCTTTTCGGGAAAGGGGGTCTCCTCTCCCAGAAACCGTTTGGAGTAGAGACCGGGCTGTCCGTCGAGCGCGTCAATCTCCAGTCCGGCGTCGTCGGCAATACAGACCCGCCCGGTCGCCTGCGCCGCGGCGACCGCTTTGATCTCCGCGTTCTCCATGTAGGTGGAGCCGGTCTCCTCCACCTCCTGCGGAGCGTCGGGAAAGTCGGCGAGGGTGAGTATCTCCAGCCCGGTTTCGCGCAGAAGGGTCTGCATTTCGACGCCCTTCTTGCGGTTTCCGGTGGCGATCACAAGCTGAAGCGGATAGGACATGGGAGAGAGTCGAACGCCCCCCAGCGTATATCGCCGGAGGGCGAAATCGTTACGATACCTGCAGGCGGTTCATCGCCGCGCGCGTGCGCATGATGCGGGAGATAACGGTGTCGGAGTTGATCACCAAGCAGATGTCGGAAGGCAGGTAGAGCGATTCAAAGGCGTCTCGCGGGGTTCGCTCACCGGGGGCGGCAGGAGTGCAGTCCTCCTCCGGAACCGCCTCCAGCAGCGGCAGCAGCTTCGGGCGAACCGGCTCATAGTGGCGCATAAACCAGTCGCGCAGCTGGGCGTAGCGCGCATCGCGCCCCTCATGAACGCCGTCTTTGGACGCCCAGCATAGCAGATCAATCAGATCGTCGTAGCGCTCGGAGAATTCCGCTTGCAGCCGGGGGGTCAGGGTGAGTGCCTCGGACTGCGCCCTGTCTGTCGTTCTCAGGCGTAACAGCAGCGCGTGGAGGCTGCCGCCAGCGGTCTGAGCATTTTGCCGCCATGCCTGAAACTGACGCGCCGCGCGACTGGCGGCGAGCTGGGCGCGCAGGCGCAGGCGTAGAAATGCCGGCGCCGGCAGTCCGATACGGATCATATAACACCTTCCTCCCCGGAATAAAAATCAGCGTTGATTCAGCTTGACGAAGTACATCTGAAGGTCGTTCAGCAGACCGCGCAGATGCCTGCGCGTCTCATCATCAAGCGTCCCCTCTACCTGCTTTGCAAGAAATACGACGCAGTCAATCGCGGTACGGGCGGCTGCCATATCGGGAGGCTCTTTCTGACCGGTCGCCGGGTCGGGGATCAGCCCCATAGCGATCCAGGCTCCCTGCTGAAGGATGTCAATGCTCATCAGCATCCGGTCACGAACGGTCAGGCGCGGCAGCGCATCGTCCGGGAGAGAGCGCGCGGGCGAATCCGTCTGCGGAGGAGCAGGCGCTTCTGTGGATGCAGAAGTCTCAGGGGTAGATGCGGCGGATTCGCTTTCGGGTCGGGCTGCACGGCGTCTGTCAACGACGGTAAAGCCGCTCTCCTCTTCCGTCATTGGAGTTCCTCCTGTAGTCTCACGCGGGCAGTCCCGGCACGTTTGGTAGTGGCAGAGTATATCATAGACGAACGCCGTTTTCAAGCAGGCGGCGGCGGAATTTTCAGGTCGAATTTTGTTGCTTACTATCTGTATGCGTTCGCGCCGACGCAAAAGAGCCGGGCTGGCAGTTCGCCAGCCCGGCTCCTGCGATAGGCGCGGCGGCTCAGGGATTGGGACGCAGGCGGCGGTTGCGCTGCTGATACTTCTGCGCGACCGCTCTCTGCTCGGCGGTCAGGATCTCCGCCATCTTCGCGCGCGCCTCCTGCATGATCTCGCGGCGCGCGGTCTGCCGCTCCTGCGGGCTGAGCGCCTGCAGCTTCTTCTGATACTCGGCTCCCAGCGCGAATATTTTGCTCTTCTGCTCCGCGGTCAGTTTCAGTTCCGCCAGCGCCTCCAGCGGAACGCCCATGCTCCGAAGCTGACCCATCTCCCGCAGAACCTCCGGCAGCTTCGCCTTCTGCTCGTCGGTCAGAAGTGCCTGGATCTCCTGCGTCGCCTTCTGGTTCAGGTCGCGAAGCTTCTGCATATTCTCGCGCATGGCTTCGCGGTCTGGCTGACCGCCCGCCTGCGGACGCAGGGCGCGGGTCTCCTCAACCAGCTTATTGTGGATCCGGGTGATGCTCTCCATCTGCTGCGGCGTGAGCTTGAGCGGGTCTTTGAGGACGGACGGCGGGATCGCGGCGACGGAGACTCGCTGCGCTCCGGCGCGCCCCTGTCCGGCGCGGTTCTGTCCGCGCTCACGGTTTGGGTTCTGCGCCAGCGCGGCGACGCTCAACACAGAGATGACTCCGATCGCGGCGCAGATCGTCAGAATACGACTGCGATACATGGCTGTTATAACCTCCTGGGGGCGATGGTTGTTCTTCCTTCACAACCGGCTTTCAGGATTACAGACGCAGCCATCGAGGAGAAGTTCAAAATTGCGATGAGTTTTCTCGCGCAACGGGACGGAGCGGATCAGAAGCGGTCCAGAGCCTCCTGCTGACGCCAGAAACGCTCGCACCGGGAGCGAAAGTCGCAGTCGTCGCAGGCGGCTGTTCTCACCGGCTCGATCTGCTGATAGTCGCGGTGGAGGATCTGCGCGCCCAGCTCCAGCAGGTCGCGGGTAAAGCGCTCCGCCTCCTCCTCGGAGAGTTCCGCGCTCGCCCGCGTGCCGGAGCGGAGGTGGTAGATGGTGGCGAAGACCCGGGTCTGCGGGAACTGGCGTCGGAGGATAAGCTGATAGATGTTCATCGCCAGATCGGAGGCGACCTCTTCGGGGGTCGGCTCCCAGCGTCCGCTCTTGTAGTCAATCACCTCCAGGGAGCCGTCGGGATGCCGGTCTACCCGATCCAGCCGTCCCGACAGCAGAAACTCGCCCATGTCAACGCTCATCGTCTTTTCGAGATAGAGCGTCTCGATGGCGAGCACGGCGCGCTCCTTCGCGGCATCGAGGTAGGAGATCACCATCTCCTTTCCGGCGTCGCGATACTCCTGCTCCTGCGCTGCCGATTCATATCCCGCAGAGATCCAGCTCTGCTCGTAACTCCTGACGACCTGCTCCGCGCTCTGCCTGCCTCCCTCCTGGTGAAAGACGTGAAGCACCTGATGCAGCGTGGAGCCGAGGCTGTAGTAGGGGCGGGCGCGGATGTAGAACCGCCCTATCCTGTCCAGATAGATATAGCGGTACTTCACGGCGCACTCCAGATAGGTGGCGATGCGCGTCGGGCTGAGCGTCGGTTTACGTGGCATGGCTCTCCAGAGCGAGCGGAACGCTCTCCGTGTTAGTTGGGCGAAAACAGCGTCTTTAACTCATCCGTCTTCACCGGCTGCGCCTGAATGACGCGGCGGATCGGCTGTGAGGGCATGGCTTTCAGGCGTTCGATCATCTTTTCGATATGCGCCCTCTCCTGCTGAAGCCGGGCTGCGGTGTCGGTCATCTCCAGAAAGCTCTGCCGCTGCTCCAGCGGAATCTGCATGATGGAGGCGATGACGAATGAGAGGTCTTCCGGCGCCTCCGGCAGCTCATAGTGGGGAGCCTCCACCCCGGCGCGCTCCATCAGCAGCCGGAAAAACTCCTCAAACAGCCTCTTCAGTTCTGCGACCAGCGACTCCGTCGCCTCCGGGTCGGCAGGCTCATCCTGCAGCGGCTCCGCCTCGCCGATCAGGTAGGCTTCCGGCGCGACATCGTAGTCCAGCAGACGGAAACGCTGCGTGCCGATGGTCAGGATATTCATCCGCCCTCCCGTCAGATGCTGCACTGCCTGAATCTGCGCCAGCGTGCCGACCCGCTGTGGAATGGCGGGAGTCCCGACCTCCTCTCCCTCCTGGATCAGGATCACCCCGAACGGCGAGTCGGTCTCCAGACAGTGGCGGATCATCGCCTGATAGCGCTCTTCAAAGATGTGCAGCGGCAGCGACATGCGCGGAAAGAGCACAATATTCAGCGGAAAGAGCGGCAATCGTTCGTAGGGCATGGCGCACCCCCCGGAGTCGGATCTCTCCTCTTGACTCCTGTGCAATCGCTCAGTAATCTATAGATCATTACCGAATAGACGACTCTGATTACTCCATCCTTTCCGGAACCTCCTGCGTGTCAGACATGAGCAAGTTCTATACCATCGGCTACGGCGGAAGAGAGACGGAAGAGTTTCTGCGGCTGTTGACCGAACGCGGCGTGCGCACGGTGGTGGATGTGCGACTGCGACCGGATCGCGCCAGCATGGGAGTCTACACGCTGGCGAGAGACCCGGAGAAGGGGATACGCGGCTTGCTGGCGAAAGCGGGAATCGGCTACGTCTCGCTGATAGAACTGGGCAACCCCTTTTTCGAGCAGGACGACTGGGAGCCGCGATACGCGCGGCTGTTTGAGAGCGCGGGGAGTCTTCTGACCGAGCGGCTGCGGGCAGGAGTCGAAGAGCCGTTCTGCCTGATGTGTTCGGAAAAGAGCGTGCAGGCATGCCATCGCAAGTATATCGCGGCGTTTCTGGAGCAGCGGGGAGACGAGGCGGAGCACATCGAGTGAGGGGCGGGGCGGAGCGCATGCGCGGAGCCGGAGACCGATGGACGCGAAGAGAACTGCTGACGCTGGGCGGCGCCGCTGCGCTGGGCGGCGCCGCTGCGCTGGGAGGCGCAGCGGCGCTCTCCGCCGCGTTTGCCGGGGAGCTGTCGGGGCAGGAGGCGCGCCGGGAGCCGTTCAGCAAGCGCGCCGCGAAACAGAGAGGACGGGCAGGCATGATCCCGATCATAGATACGCATCAGCATCTGTGGGACCTGGACCGGTTCCGGCTGCCCTGGCTGGCAGGCGGGGGCAGGCTGGCGCGCAGCCATCGGATGGAGGAGTATCTGACGGAGGCGGCGGGGCTGAATATCGTGAAGACGGTCTACATGGAGGTGGATGTGGACCCCGCGCAGCATCTTGCCGAAGCCGAGTATGTCACCGATCTGTGCCGGCGCGATGACAACCCGATGTCGGCGGCGGTCGTGGGCGGGCGTCCCGCCTCCGAAGGATTCGCCGACTATATCGCCCATTTCAAGGGCAACCCGTATATTCGGGGCGTGCGGCAGGTGCTGCACGGCAGTCCGAAGGGGTTCTGCCTGACAGAAGAGTTTGTTCGGGGAATCCGGCTGCTGGGCGAAGCCGGTCTCTGCTTCGACATCTGCCTGCGCTCCGAAGAGCTTGCCGACGGCGCAAAACTCGCCGATCTGTGCCCGGAGACGCGCTTTGTGCTGGATCACTGCGGCAACGCCAGCGTGCAGGCGAGCGACCTCTCGCAGTGGAAGCGGGACATGGAGGCGATTGCGAAGCGCAAAAACGTCGAGGTCTGCAAGGTCTCCGGGATCATCGCCTCCGCGAAACCAGACGCCTGGACGCCGGACGATCTGGCTCCAATCATCCGCCATACCTGCGAGGCGTTCGGGCGCGACCGGGTGATCTTCGCCAGCGACTGGCCCGTCTGCACGCTGACCGCCCGCCTGCGGCAGTGGGTGGAGGCGCTCAAGACGGTGGTCGCCGACTGGTCGGAAGCCGATCAGCGAAAACTGTTTCATGACAACGCCGCCCGCTTCTACGGTCTGCAGGATTAGAAACTCCCCGCGCGCCGACTGCGTATCTGATAACTGACAGAGCGTCGGGAGATCGGCGCGTCGGACTGTCATGGCAAGGAAACGGGGGCGCGCCCCTCTGTCCCGGCAGGGGAGACAGAGGCGGTCTCCCCCTCCCTGTCATTGCGAGAAAGGCGGCAGCGACCCCTTCTGTCATTGCGAGGGAGGGGGCGGGTTGCGCGTTAATGCAGCGGCAGCGCCTGCCCTTATGTGGTCCGTTCGTTGATAAGATACAGAAAGCGGTCATGTTACAGGCGATATTCTCTTCCAAACTGTTCTGGTATACGGTGATCGGCGCGCTGATCGGGCTGGGCTACAACCGGCTCGGACAGATGGCGGGCAGCACGTGAGGGATCACCTGCAACCCGTATGTCGCCACGACCTTCGGGGCGGTCATCGGGTGGCTGATCGCTCGCGTCGCGAGCGAACTGGAGTAGCGCGCTCTCTGCGTCAGGATGGGGATGAATCGTAAACGCAGTCTGGTGCTGACGGGGATGTTGAGCGGGATGGCGCTGGCGGTCGGCATGGGAACCCTCTTCCATGCGCGGCGTTTCCGGCACCATGCGCATTTACGATATCATCCGCGCTACCGGGAGGATGTCACCCTGCGTGACGGAACCCGTGTGCGCCTGCGCCTAATCCGCCCGGAGGATAAGCGGCTGCTTGCGGAGGGGATGGGCAGACTGTCGGCGGAAAGCCGCTATCACCGCTTCCATGTTCCCAAAACCTCGCTCTCCGAGAGCGAACTGCGCTACCTGACCGAAGTGGACGGGATCAATCACTTCGCGTTGGGAGCGGTCAACCGACGCTACCCTCGCGAGGGACTGGGGGTAGCGCGTTTTGTCCGAATCCCCGGGGAGCCGCAGGTCGCGGAAGCCGCGATCGCCGTTCTGGACCGGATGCAGCATCACGGACTGGGGCGGCTGCTCTTTCAGCGGCTGATCGAGGCGGCGCGGGAGCGCGGCTTTGAGCGGCTGCGCTGCGAGGTGCTGGCGACCAACACCCCCGCGATCCGCCTGCTGACCGGACTTGCGCCTCAGACCGTCGTGCGCCGCGACGGAACCACCGTTCAGATCGAAATCCCCGTTCAGTTCCCGGAAGAGGCGTCCGCCGCCTGAACGCGGTTCGCCGCCCTCCCCGCGCCCCCTATCGCCACATCTGCCGCAGGCGAAGTTCTCCGGCATCAGCGGCTGCCGATCTCCTTCTGCAGCGTCTTCACGGCTTCCTCCAGCTGCCGGTCGCGGTCGGCGGCGTTGTCCTCCGGCGTATGCTCCACCAGAATATCCGGCGCAATGCCCATGTTCTCCAGGTTCCTGCCGTCGAGCGTGTAGGCTCCGGTCGAGGGGATGCGGAAGACCGTGCCGTCCACCAGCGTGATGTTGGTCGTGCCGATGACGCCTCCCGCCGTCGGCACGCCGACGATCTTGCCCAGCTTGAACTCGCGGACTCCGTTGGGGAAGATCTCCGCGTCGCTGCCGGACGATTCGTTGATGAGCAGCACCAGCGGGCGGTTCCAGACCTGTGAGGGCTGCGGCGAACGTTCGCCGTCGCGCGGGATGCGGATCAGGTTCGGGCGGCGCGTTAAGATGTCGAGCAGATCGGCGCTGATGCGCCCCCCGCCGTTGTAGCGCACATCCAGCACCAGCCCGCGCTTGCTCTGCGCGTCGCCGAAAATCTCCCGCTCAAAGCGGCGCAGTGACGGCTGATCCATAGCGCGGATATGGATGTAGGCGAACTGACCGTCCGAAAGCTCCTCCACCCTGCGCCGCCGCGTCTCGACCCAGCGCTCATACTCCAGTTCGTCCTGCGCGGGGCGGGAGATGGGACGCAGCTTCACCGTGCGCGCCCCCTCCTTTGTCGGACGATGGTTGACGGTTACCTCCACCTCGCGCCCGACCCGGTCGCGCAGCGCAGCGTACAGATCTTCATTGAACGTTACGTCCGTGCCGTCAATCGCCAGCACATATTCGCCGACCGCAATCCGTTTTCCCGTCTGATCGGCGGGACCGCGCGGAACGACGTCCGTTACCTTCATGCCCGGTCCGGCGTAGTTCTGATCGAAGCGCAGCCCCAGATAGCCGGTAGCGGTCGTCGGCAGGGCGGGATCGGCGGGGGGCGTCGCCCCCAGATGCGAGGCGTTCAACTCTCCGATCATCGCCTGAAGAAGCCAGGCGAAGTCCTCCTTCGCCGTCGTCTCCGCAAGCAGCGGCTCGTACTTGGCGCGCAGCGCCTCCCAGTCCGCGCCGTGCATCTTCGGGTCGTAGAAGCGCGTGCGCAGGGAGCGCCAGGCTTCATTAAACGCCGCCTGCTGCTCCAGTCGCCGATCTACCTCCAGGACGGCATTGAAGGCGACCTGTGTCGGAACCGGCAGGGATCGCTCCATGCGAAAGATCGCGCCCCCCGGACCCAGGAAGAAGAAGCGCGCGTTGTCCTGCGAAAACTCGACCGATCCGCCGACCTCGCCGCCCTGCGTGATGCGCGTCAGGTTGCCGCTCACAATATCCTCCGCCCACCAGCCCGGCTGTCCGCCGACCGTCATGACAAAGAGGACGGAGCGGGCGTCGGGAGCCAGCGTCACGCTGCTGATCGGGTCGCGGGTGTTGGTCAGGGCGCGGGCGCGGTTGTGGATGTTCTCAAATTCGATCTGCACATTGGTCGCCGGCGGCGGAACCCCGCGCGCCGGCAGTCCTCCGCCGGTCTGCGGGGGCGTCTCGCCGCCCTGCGGGGGCGCGCCTCCCCGCCGACCGCGCTGATCTTCCGGCAGATCGGCGGACTGCCCCGACGGCGCATGAAGCCACGCCGCCGCAGGCTCCTCCCCCGCCGTCTCCGACCGATCCTCCGGAGAAGAGGAGCCTTCGCGTCCGCGCTCGCGTTGATCAGACGGCAGTAGTTCCAGGCTGTAGATGTTGGCGGGCGCGGTCGGGGCGTCGGTGCCCCGCGTCGAGGTGAAGATCAGATACCTGCCGTCGCGAGACCACTGCGGATTGGCATTGAATGCCGGGTAGCGCGTGATGTTGACGGGAGTTCCGGCGGTCGCAGGGGCAATCCAGATATCCACCGTTCCCACCGCGTCGCGTTTCATGTACGCCAGCCAGCGAGAGTCGGGCGACCAGCGGAACCCGCCGATCCCGACGCCCGAATCGATCAGAACGGCGGACGCCTCCATGTCTTTCCAGTCTGCGACGGGAGCGGCGGGCAGCGGAATCACGTAGAGACCCGGCTTTGCTCCGCCGGTTCGCACAAATCCCAGCAGACGACCGCTCGGGGCGAAACTCGCGCCGACCTCGTCCGCCGGGCTGCTCGTGATCTGCTTCTCGGCGCGGGTCTGGGTATCCATCGCATAGATATCCAGATTGCCGTTGCGCTCGCTGACGTAGGCGAGCGTGCGGGAGTCGGGCGCCCATGCCGGAGCGGACTCCTGCGCGAGCGTGCGCGTCAGGCGCCGGGCGTCTCCGCCGGCGGCGGGAACGGTCCATATCTCCCCGCGCGCGGCGAATGCCAGCGTGCCGCCGTTGGGTGAGAGCGCGAGTGAAGAGGCTCCATTTGTCAGCGTGACCTGCTGCGCCAGATTGTAGAGCCTGTCCGAAGGAGCAAACAGCGGCACCGGCGACGGCTCCGCCGCCGTCATCGGCGTTTTTCGCGTCGCGTTCAGGCTGGCAGGCGTTGTCCGGGAGCCTGTGCGAGAGGCGTTCGCGTTTTCGGCTTTCGCGGCGCTGCGCGAATCGGAGAGCGGCAGCGTCCATATCTGGAAGTTATACTCGTAGACGATCCGGGATCCGTCCCGCGCGATGGCAGGGAAGCGCACGGCGTCGCTCTGATGCCGGGTGATCTGCTGCGGCTCGCCGCCTCCCGCAGGCATGCGCCAGAGGTTGGGCGTGCCGGTGCGATCCGAGACGAAGTAGAGGCTCTTCCCGTCAGCGGAGAAGAGCGGATGGCTGTCCCACCCCTCATAGCGGGTCAGGCGGGTCGTGCGTCCGTCCGCCAGCGACAGTGTGTAGATCTCGTTGTTGCGGCTGCCCCGATACTTTGTGCGCCACCACTCCTGCCCGCCGCGCGTGTAGGCGATGGTCTTCCCATCGGGCGAGAAGGTCGCATAGCGCGCGGAGAAGCGGTCTGCGGTCAGACGGCGGAGCGTTCTGTCCCTGAGATTCAACAGGTAGAGATCGGCGTAGCGTCCCTCGCGCGCGGAGGTGAACAGGATCTGCGTGCCGTCGGGCGACCAGTCCTGCATAATATCGTCGGCGCTGTGGAGGGTGATCTGCCGCGCCTCTCCGCCGCGGGCGGGGATCAGGTAGAGGTCCATGTTCCCTTCGCGGTTGGCGGAGAAGGCGATCCAGTTGCCGTCGGGCGACCAGCGCGGGAAGGCGTCGTAGGCGCGGTGGAGGGTCAGGCGCGTGGAGGCTCCCCCCTCCGCCGGCGCAACCCAGAGATCGCCCTGATAGGAGTAGGCGATCCGTTTGCCGTCCGGCGAGAGCGCGGCATAGTGCGCGCCCCGGATCGGGGAGGCGGCGGGCGCGGGAAGCGCGCTCCGATTTCCGGCTGCCGGTGCGGGCGGCGCGGGAGCCTTCTGCGCCCCGGCGCATAGCGGAGCGATCCATGCGCCCAGCAGCGCGATTGCGGATAGAGTGCGAACGATCATCATGACGATTCCTCGGTATTCTTGTGCCGCCCCGGCTCCGATCCAACAGGGAGCCGGGGCGGCACCCTTCCGCGAAGCTACTTTTTCGGCAGCTGCTTCAGCAGGTTTTCGACGGCGGTCTCCAGCGCGCGGTCTTTCCCGGCGGCGTAGTCCTCCGGCGTCATCACAACCTCGATATCCGGCTTGACGCCGACATTCTCGATCAGCTTGCCGTCGGTGGTGTACCAGCCGATGGTCGGAACGCGGATGGAGGTCCCATCCTGCAGGGTCGTTCCGGGGAAGACTGCGATCAGATAGCCGGGGGTCGTGTTGCCGACCAGCCTGCCCAGCCCGTAGTACCGGAAGCCGTGCGGGAACGCCTCCGCCGCCGACGCCGAGTTCTCATCAATCAGGGTGATGGTCGGCTTGTTCCAGCGGCGGTTGGGCTGCGGGGCGCGCTGGGAGGCGTCGCGGGGAACGGTGTAGGCGTAGGGAGCCTGCCGCAGCTGCGTCAGCAGCGCGTCCACCACCGAGGGACTGCCGCCTCCGTTGCCCCGGATATCCAGCACCAGCCCCTCCTTCTCGCGGTTCTTGCCCCACAGTTCGCGCTCAAACCGGCGCAGCGCCTCGTTATTCATGCCCTGAATACGAACGTAGCCGAGTCGTCCGTTGGAGAGCTTCTCCACCAGCGCGCGCGCCTCGCGCACCTCGCGCTCGTAGTTCAGATCCGCCCACTGCGCGAAGGTGATCGCGCGCAGCTTGACGGTGCGCGCCCCCTCCTTTTTCGGCGCGCCGTTGACGAGCAGCTCTACGGTCTTGCCCGCCTTGTCGCGCAGGGTCAGATAGAGCGACTCGTTCCAGCTCACATCGTCGCCGTCTATGGTCAGGATGTACTCGCCCGGCTTGATCTTCGGTCCCAGGTCATCGTTGGGACCTCTGGGCATATAGTCGGAGACTTTCAGACCGGGACCGGCGTAGCTCTCGTCAAAGGTCAAGCCCAGCTGCGCCGTGCTGGGACCGGCGGGACCGGGAGCCGGGCTGACCTCCGCATGCGAGGCGTTGAGTTCCCCGACCATGGCGGAAAGGAAGAAGAGGGCGAACTCCTCCCGCGTGCCGACGCCCGCAAGCTGCGGCTCGTACTTGGCGCGCACGGCTTTCCAGTCCACGCCGTGCATTTTCGGATCGTAGAACCCGACGTTCATGCGCCGCCAGAACTCGTTGAACGCCTGCGCCAGCTCCAGACGCCGGTTCACATCCAGACGCGCCGAGAAGGCGATGGGAACCGCCTGCCATCCCGGACCGCTGCGCTGGATCGCCTTGACGGTTCCCCCCTGTCCCAGCGCATAGAAGCGGTTCTGATCGTTCGTCAGGCGCGGGGTTGCAGTTCCCTCGCCGGTTGTCGTCAGCCGCTGCGCCGCGCCCCCGTTGACCGGAACCGACCAGAAGTCCGGCGCGCCGCCCGCCGCGCTGACAAAGATGGCGTTGCGTCCGTCCGCCGTGATCTGGAACGAACTGGCTCCCTGCGTGGTGAGCCGTTTCGCGCGCTCCTCGATCTCGTCAAAATCTATCTTCACTTCGACCGCCCTGCGCTCCCCGCCGGCGGGGGCTGCCTGCGCCGGGGCGTCCGGCTCCGCCTTCTGCTTCTCCAGCGAGAGCGAGTAGAGTTCCAGCGCGCCGTCGCGGGTAGAGAGGAAGAGCAGATACTTCCCGTCGCTGGTCCACTCCGGCTGAATGCTGTCGCCGGGAAGGTAGGTGATGTTGGTCTCCTTCCCCCCCGCAGCCGGCACCACCCAGATGTCGTTAGTTCCGATCACATCGCTGCGGGAAAAGGCGATCCACTTGCTGTCGGGCGACCAGCTGAAGCTCTCAAAGCCGATACCGAACAGGTTGTTGCCGCTGCCCTCCGCTAGCCGGCGCGGGGCGGCGCTGCCGTCCACCGGCGCGACAAACAGCCCTCCCTGCGCGCCGGTGCGCAGAAAGGCGATCCACTTGCCGTCGGGCGACCATTTGGGCGCGCTCTCGTCGTTGGGGTCTTCGGAGATCGGCTTGACCTCGCGGGTGGCGACATCCAGCATGTAGATGTCGAAGTTCCCCCGGCGATCCGAGACGAAAGAGAGCCGCTTGCTGTCGGGCGACCAGAAGATATCGTAGTCGTTCGCCGGGTCGCTGGTCAGCCGCCGGGCGTCGCCGCCCTGACCGGCGGGGATCGTCCAGATTTCGCCGCGCACCACCAGCGCCAGCGTTCTGCCGTCGGGGGAGATCTCGACCTCCGACGCCTGATTGGTCAGCGTCAGCCGCAGGATGTTGTTGGTCTTATCGTCGGAGCGGGCGTAGATGACGATCTTGCGCGGCTCCCCTCCCCGCGGCGGGACCGTATAGAGTTCTCCCCGATAGAGGAAGGCGATCAGGGAGCCGTCGCGCGACATGCTGGGCCAGCGGACTTCGTCCGATCGGAACCGGGTGATCTGGGTCGGTCTTCCGCCGTTTGCCGGACTGGCGACCAGGTTGGGCACGCCGGGCGAGAGGCGGTCGCTCACGTAGTAGATCGTCTTCCCGTCCGGCGAATACATGGGCCAGATGTCCGCGCCCTCGTAGTCGGTCACGCGGGTGATCTTGCCGCTGGTCAGCGAGCGGGTGTAGATCTCCATATTGGCGGAGCCGCGATAGCGGGGGCGCCACCAGACGCCGGTGCCGCTTCCTGCGCTGCGGTTATAGGCGATCGTGGAGCCGTCCGGCGAAAAGACCCCGTAGCGCAGGTTCAGGTTGTCCTTTGTGAGGGTTTTGACAACGCCGGTCTTCACCTCCAGGGTGTACATCTGGAACGTGGTGGAGCCGCGCTGGGAGTAGAAGAGCAGTTTCGTTCCATCCGGCGACCAGTCCATCACCCAGTCGCTGGCGCTGTGGTAGGTTAACTGCCGCGCTTCGCCGCCGGCGGCGGGGATCAGGTAGATGTCGAAGTTTCCCTCGCGGCTGGAGGTGAAGGCGATCCAGTTGCCGTCGGGCGACCAGCGCGGACCGATGTCCAGCGCCTCATGCACGGTCAGGCGCGCGGCGGTTCCCCCGCTGCTGGGAACCGTCCACAGATCGCCCTGATAGGTGAAACAGAGCGTTTTGCCGTCGGGAGACAGCGCGGGCGTGTTCATGCCGACGATAGGACTCTCCGGCGGCAGCGGCAAAAGGTTCCCCTGAGCATACGCCGACAGCCCGAAGAGAGTCAAAAGAGCGGCGCAGAGCGCCGCGCGAAGCACAGTCATAAAGCCTCAGATCCTCCCACAGGGATAGACGAAAGAGATCTCCGGCGGCGGAGGGCGGGCGGCGCGCCGCCCGCCTCCGGTCCGGATCCTTCTGGTTGAAAAGTTATAAGCAGTCTACGATTCTGACGGCGCGGTTCGTTACCGGGAAACAGCCCGCCGCCAGAATCGGCGCGGCAGAGGGCGCGGAGGCTACGGCGCATGCCGCGCCGCCTCGATCTCCGCCATCTCCGCATCGGTCAGGCGCCAGCCCATCGCCCCCGCATTCTCCTCGACCTGCTCCGGACGGCGCGCCCCGACGATCGCGCCTGTGACCGCCGGGTTCATCAGCGTCCAGGCGACGGCAAGCTGTCCAACGGTCCTGCCGCGCCGCGCCGCAATCGGGCGCAGACGCTCGACAAACGCCAGATTGCGGCTCAACTGCGGCTCCTGGAAGTAGGGGCTGCGCCGCCGCCAGTCGTCCTCCGCCACCCGCTCCAGGGAGAACGTGCCGGAGAGCAAGCCCGACTGCATCGGGCTGTAGACGATCACCCCGACGCCATGCGCCAGACACCAGGGCAGGATCTCCGTCTCCACATCGCGCCGCAGCAGGCTGTAGGGTGGCTGCAGCGAGTCGACGTGCCGGATCGCCTCGCACCGCTCCAGCAGCGGCACGTCGAAGTTGCTGACGCCCAGCCAGCGCACCTTTCCCTGATCCTGAAGCTCCGCCATCACCGCCCACGACTCCTCGATCGGCGTGCCGGTCTCGTTGTCGGGCCAGTGTATCTGATACAGGTCAATGACATCCGTCTGCAGTCGGCGCAGGCTCTCCTCGACCTGCCGGCGGATACTCTCCGGGCGCAGGTCGCTGCGCGGCGTCCCGGTCTCGTCCGGCACGCGCCCGCACTTGGTGAAGATCAGCGCCTCCTCGCGGGGCAGACCCCGGACCGCCTGCCCGACGACCTCCTCGGAGTGTCCTAGCCCGTAGATCGCCGCCGTATCTATCCAGTTCATGCCCATCTCTACCGACCGCCGGATCGCGGCGATCGAATCGGCGTCGCTCTGCGGTCCCCACCCCACCTTCCAGGGTCCACCCGCCGCCCAGGCTCCAAATCCGACCGTTGTTATCTCCGGTCCACTGCGTCCGAGTCTGCGTTTCTCCACAGGTTCGCTCCTTTCGTATTCGGCAGCCGCTCTCAGGGACGGTATACCATGATGACCAGATCGCCGACGTTGCTGTGCGTGGGACCGGTGATCAGCAGGCTCTCCGCCGCCTGCAGATAGGCGTAGGAGTCGCTGTTCTGCAGCGCCGCCTCCGGCGTCCATCCCCGGGCGCGCGCACGCTCCAGCGTCCGCGAGTCCGCCCAGCCGCCCGCCGCATCCGTCGGCCCGTCCGTTCCGTCGGTTCCGCCCGCCAGCAGCGCAACGCCCTCCACGCCGGAGAGCATGGCGGAGGCGACGCAGGCGATCTCCTGACTGCGCCCCCCTCTGCCCTCGCCGCGCACCGTTACCGTCGTCTCGCCCCCCAGCAGATAGCAGTCTATCCCGGTCTGCGGCGCGGTGCGCGGCAGGTCGCGGGCGATCGCGGCGCAGACCTTCCCCGCCTCCCGCGCCTCCCCCTGAAGCATTCCGGTCAGGATCGCCGGCTTCAGACCGCGCCGGATCGCCGCCTCCCGCGCCGCCGTCAGCGCGGTCCAGATGTCTCCGATGATATGATGATGCGGGGCGCGCTCCTCCAGCGACGGAGTATCGGCGGTCTGTGTCTTCAGACGCTCCAGCAGGGTGCGGACGCTTTCGGGGACGGCTTCCCATACGCCGTAACGCTCCAGAATAGCGCGGGCAGCCGCCGGATCAACTGCGACCTCCACGCAGGGACCGGAGCCGATGACCTCCAGCGGACTGCCCAGCACATCCGATAGAACCAGACAGACCGTCCGCGCCGGCGCGGCGGCGCGCGCCAGACCGCCCGCTTTGAGCCGCGAGAGGCAGGCGCGCACCGTATTCAGGTCGTGAATGGTCGCTCCGGCGCGCATCAGGGCGCCGGTCGTCGCCTGAAGATCGGGCAGAGAGACGCCTTCGCGGGGCAGCTCCATCAGCGCGGACGCGCCGCCGGAGATCAGGCAGATCAGCAGGTCCTCCGCGCCCGCCCGGCTTGCCAGCGCATGGATCGCCTCTCCGGCGCGCAGCGAGCCGTCGTCCGGAATGGGATGCCCGGCTTCCAGAAGGCGGACGCGCCCTGTCGGTCCGGCGTGTCCGTGCTTGGTGACGACGACGCCCTCCGTCAGATCGTCGCCCAGACGCTCCTCCACCGCCTGCGCCATGCCGGTTCCGGCTTTGCCCGCGCCGACAACGTAGATATTGCGGAAGCCGCGCAGGTCGAAGGTCTCCTCGCCCAGATGCAGCCTGTCGCCCATGCGGGTCAGCGCGGCATAGACGAGCCGGTCTGCGCGGATCGCCTCCAGCGCATCCATATATATTTCACGCGCCGCACGGCTTGCGGAGCGGCGTTGCCGGTCTACCGTCTCTGACATTCTCTCTCCTCCCTCCCCCGCATCGGACAGGATAGACCCGCACCGATGGAGAATAGAGTGAGAGAACGGTATGAACAATCTCTTTCTGGCATTCTCTCTCACGCTTTTCGCCGGGCTTGCGACCGGCATCGGCAGCGCGCTGGCGGTCTTTGCGCGCCGCACCAACTTCGGGTTCCTCTCCGTCTCGCTGGGCTTCTCCGCGGGCGTGATGCTCTACATCTCGTTTACCGAGATCCTCGGCAAGGCGGAGAAGATACTGGTTGTCGGGTTCGGCGAACGCGCCGGAGCCTGGATCACAGCGGCGGCTTTTTTCGGCGGCATCCTGGTGATCGGTCTGATAGACCTGCTGGTTCCCCGGGCGGAGAATCCGCACGAGGCGCGCGCAGCCGGCGACCTGGCGGGGCTGAAGCCCGACAGCCCGCCCTACATCCCCTCCGACAGGCTGCCCTCCGGCGAGACCCGCCTGATGCGGATGGGCATCTTCACCGCGATGGCGATCGCCATCCATAACTTCCCGGAGGGGATGGCGACGTTCATCGCCACGCTGGAGGACGCGAATCTGGGCATCGCCATCGCGGTCGCCATCGCCCTGCACAATATCCCCGAAGGCATCAGCGTCTCCGTGCCGATCTACTACGCGACCGGAAGCCGGAAACGCGCCTTTCAACTGTCGTTTCTGTCGGGCGTCGCCGAGCCGGTCGGCGCGGTCGCCGGCTATCTGGCGCTGCAGGCGGTCTTTACCCCGACGATTCTGGGGATTCTCTTCGCGGGCGTGGCGGGCGTCATGGTCTATATCTCGCTGGACGAACTGATCCCCACCGCGCGCGAGTATGGCAAAGGACACGAGTCGCTGGTCGGCATCTTCTCCGGCATGGCGGTCATGGCGGCGAGCCTGCTGCTGATGAAGTAGCCGCTGCCGGCGCGCGTTCAGCCGCTACCGGCGCGCGTCCAGCCCCTGCCACCGATGCCGCCACCCGCCGGGGGCTTCGCTCTCCACCACAAACCACCCCTCTTCCACCCGGCAGCGCAGCGGATAGCCGTTTTCATCGCGCAGGTAGCGCTCCTCCATAATGCCCATCTCCGCCAGCCGCTCCAGCGAGTCCGGCAGCGCGTCATACGCCAGCCGGTAGGCGTAGACCGCCCGTCCAATCCCCAGACGGATAAAGTGCGCCTCATTGTGCGTCTTGTGCGCGCGCACGGCTTCCGGCGGAAGACGCAGCAGGCGCAGCATCTCCAGCATCAGCGTGGTCTCGCCGGAGCGGGGAGCGCGGAACGTCAGCGCATGCTGTCCGGGGGAGAGGGAGAAGGTTCCGAGCAGCAGGTCGGTCTCGTCCGGCTCGGAGCTGTAGAAATCGTGCCGGCAGACCGGCTTCCCGCCGTCAATGATCACATCGAACGCGCCGGAGGAGGGCGTGGTCAGTGCGGTCAGGCGGATCGCGTAACGTCCCTCTTCCGACACGGAGAAGGGCAGCGTGAGATGCGCGCCCTCCTGCCGGGAGAGCCAGAAGAGCGCGGGTCTGCCGCCGAAGAAGCCCGCCGCGCGCACCTCCGGCTTCGCGCCCCCGTTGACCTCCGCGAAGCGCAGAGCGCGCACGAGGTGCTGTCGCCGCCAGGGAACGCACCGCTCCGGGTAGCCCGGCAGATGTCCGAACGGCTTCGGCTCGCCGATCTGATACCAGAAGGCGACGCTGTTGATGAAGTCGGGACGCTCGATATACCACGCCTCTTCCGGGATGTCGCGGTTGCCTTTATGCTCGATGGTAACCCGCAGCGACTCCTGGAAGCCGACCGGATCGAGGACATGCCAACGATAACAGACGCCCTCATCTCCGGCGCGCCAGCCCTGCCAGCGCGGCTGTCCGAACCATGCGCTCGTGCGGGGGCGAAATCCCCAGGCGTCGTTGAAGTAGTCCTCGGTCCCGGTTCCCTGCAGTCCCGGAACCTCCTCGCCGTCAATATAGAAGAAGTCGTCGCCCTCTCCGAACCAGCCGTCCTGCGCCAGCGTGATTCCCATCACCGTCCCGACGTAGTGCCCGCGCCCCGCGATGTCCGCGAGGAGGTAGTCCCGCCCCATGACCGCCGGGTACTCCTGCCGGTAACGCGCATGAAAGTAGGGCGTATCGGGCGGCAGTTCGGGCAGCTCCACCCAGTCCACCTGCCAGTAGAGACCGGAGGCGCGCTCCGGGTTGTCGTTGGCGATGACGATTCGCGCCGACTTCGCAAACGGCATCCGCCAGTAGCAGGTCAGACTGCCGGTCGGCGACACCTGCACCGGCAGGCTCTCCACCACGGCGGGGCGTCCCTGCCCGACCGCAAAAAACTCGCCCAGCGGCGCCTCGACTCCCGGCTCGCTGCGCCCATCCCAGTAGATGCGCAGGCTGAGCGCGTTCAACTCCCCGACGCCCCCCGCATGGCTGGTCATCCAGATATGGTTGATGACCCCCGGACCGCGCAGCTGCGGCAGTTCAAAGGTCTGCCCCGGCGCAAGGCGCGTCATATCGAAATTGCCATCGTTCCAGTTGGGCTGTTCGTTGCTGGAGATGCGCCGGCTGCGCCCCTTCGGCAGGGTCATCAGCCCGCCCAGAATATCCCCGAAAAGAGTCATCTTCGCCTCCACCCGGCGGCAGGAGAGATTCGTACCGCGCACATGCAACCCCGATTCGTCAGAGCGGGCGTAGATACCTGCCTGATCCCTGCGGAAAGGAGGCGGGGCGAAGGAGGATCACTCTCCCGTGCCGGAGACGGCGGCATAGGAGCCCAGGAGGCGGTGATAGTCCTGTTCGGTGACGGGAGCGGAGCCGTACCAGCGCGCATCGAAGTCGCGCGCCAGCGGGCGGAACAGCGCCAGCAGCGACGGGCGGCTGCGCAGGGCGCGCAGATACTCGCCGTTGGTGCGCGCGCGGTCGAAATGGATGGCTCCGGCGCGATCCAGACGGATCAGAATCGCCAGAAAGACGGCGCGGTAGGCGCGGCGGTAGTCTCCCGATTCGGCGTACTGCCGCGCGGTCTCCAGCCACGACTGCGGGTCGGCTTCCACCGTCTCTTCCGGCTCGACGACCTGCGAGGAGACCGTCGGGCGTTTGCGAGGCGCGGCGTCGGCTCTGCGTTCGCTCAGGCGTCGGGCAATGCGGGTCAGCAGCCACGCCAGCAGGAGGATCAGGACGCCGACCAGCAGCGCGTAGACGACCCAGAAGAAGCGTTCGCCGGCTCCCGATCCGGGCGCAGGCGAGAAGCGGAACAGCCTCCCCAGCGCATCGAAAAGCTGCTCCAGCCGTTCGCCGATCCACTTCCCGGCGCGCTCCAGAAGGGTCGGCTCCGGCTTCTTCCACTGAAACTCCGGATCGGCGAGAATCTGGCGCAGGTGCCCCTGAATCCGCTGAACACGCTCCGGCTCCTCCAACTGCGCGACGACGGGAGGAGCCGCCCCGAACGCGGCAAGCAGGGCAAGCGACAGCAGCAGAAGAGGCGCGCTCCGCCGGATCACCGCCGCGCCTCCCGGTTCGAGGATGCCTGAAACTGCTGCGCCAGAATGTTCAGATCGAACCCCTCGCGGCGCACGCGCTGATCGTAGTAGAGCAGGGTCAGGCAGATCATCCAGAAGGGCTGCAGGAAGAGGCTGATGAGCGCGGAGGCGACCTCCGTCATCAGCCGCTGCGCCAGCGGCGAGACCTGCAGCGCGGGAAAGACCAGCAGCTCCAGCGTCCAGACGACCGACTGATGGAGGGAGAGGCTCAAGACGCCCAGCACCAGCGCCAGCAGCAGCATGGCTCCCAAGATGGGAAGGATACGCCCCTGCACAAGGTTCCAGTTTCTCTGTATCGCCTGCAGCGGACGGGCTCCCTCGATCACGGCGATCTGTGTCGCGAACACGCCGAACACCTCCAGCGCAAACAGCATCGCGGCTCCCGTCAGGACGAAGGCGACCGCCATGAAGAGGAGGGTAAAGAGGACGATAACCTCCTCATTGTTTCCGACTCCGGCTCCGACCGCCATCAGCGCCGCCGCCAGAATCATAAAACAGAAGGAGGCGATCGCCAGATAGATGGGGATGAGAATACAGAAGATCAGAAGCCAGGTTCCGACCAGCGAGAAGCCGTGACGGAACATCCGGCGATAGGCGCTTCCCACCGTTACCGGCGCGCCGAGGTAGCGGTCCGAGATCGCCGCGGTGAGCGCGCCGCTGAGAACGACGAACAGCGCGGTGTAGAACACTCCCCAGACCATCAGGAACGCCAGCACGTTCAGCGCCGCGCCCATCTCGTTGCCGGGCGCGGCAGGCTCTTCCAGCAGACGCTCGATCCCCAGCGCATAGCTGGTGCTGCGGAAGAGGATATGCGCCGGAACATGCAGCGTCGCCACAATGCCCGCGAAGAGCGCGAAGTTGCGCTTGTAGAGATCGAACGTCTCATCAAAGATGTCGCCGATGGAGAGCGGCAGCAGTTCGGAGGCGGGCGAGGGGGCGGCGCGGATCATGGTCAGGGATTCTGCGGCGCGCTCGGACGCGCTGTGCCGGGAAGTTCGCGCACCTTGATGGTTACGCGCACCGTCGCGCGCCCCTCCTTGACGGTAACGTTCGGGGGCAGCTGTAGAGACGCCTGACGCACGGTCTCCTCCTGAATGCCATCCAGAGAGATCTCCGTCGTGGAGACATGCGTCAGGGGCAGCAGACGTTCCGCATTGCCGATCAGGGTAACCTGCGGCGGCTCGATCAGAATATCGGTAACCACACGTCCGGGGGCGGGCTGACCGGTGATCGGGACGCTGACCAGCAGGGTGCGCTCGGCGGGCGCTTCGACCAGTCCTAACTGCACGCGGGTGGTCGGCGGCTCGATCTGCACGTTGTCCAGCACAACTCCGTCTTTGTCCAGCGCGCGTATCGGCAGCTCCTCCCGCACTCCCCCCTCCTGGCTGTCAATGAAGACGACGAGCTTGTCCACCTGCTGAAGGTCCTGCTGCGTGCCCACCGCCGAGGCTTCCGAGGGAACCAGCCGCGGGGTCGTAAACCGCCGTCCGAAGGGCGCGGCATTGTTGAACGAGGGCGTGATCGGCAGCGGCTTTCGCAGTTTGCGCGTTACCTCCACGTTGACGTACTGGCGCAGTCCCTTCACGGCAACGCGGGACGCTCCCTCGGGGCGTTCGTAGCCGGTGATTGGCAGGCGCAGCGTGTTGGCGCTGACCGTGTTCAAATCCACGACCGCCCGGATCGCGGACCGAGAGAGGTTGTTGCCGGAAGGAAGCGGATCGGGGTTCTCATCCAGCGACTCGACCTCGCTGCGCGGACCGGAGACCTCCACCGGGATCATATCGGGGCGGACGCGCACGATCAGATTGTCCGGGGCTTTTCCGACCAGCTTGATCTGCGCGTTGACTTGCCGCCGCTGCATCGGATTGCGTTCCGCCTCCACATAGAGCCAGATCATGATCGAGATAGCCAGCGCCAGCAGCTTCATCACCAGATTTTCGCGCAGAGATCGCAGCATGGCTTACTCGGAGTTTCGGGTGCGTACCGTCTTGATGGCGTCGCCGAATCGCGAGGCGACCTGACCGATGGTGCTGCGGGGACCGGCGGAGTCGTTGACGTTGAGCATCTGGCAGAGCCGCTCGCGCAGCGTATCGTCGCGCAGACCGCGCAGCAGCTTGCCCTCGACCGCGATGGAGATGGTTCCCGTCTCCTCCGAGACCACGACCACCACCGCATCGCTCTCCTCCGACATCCCCAGCGCCGCCTTATGACGGGTATGCACATTCGCATCCACACGCGGGCTGGCGGTCAGCGGCAGGGTGCAGCCGGCGGCGACCACCCGATGTCCCCGAATGATCACCGCGCCGTCGTGCAGAGGCGTTCCCTTATAGAAGATGGTGCTCAGCAGTTCGGAGGTGGCGTCCGCGTTGATCACCGTCCCGGTCGCGATGATATTATCCAGCCTCGTTTCGCGTTCAAAGACCAGCAGCGCGCCGATTCGCTTGACGGACATGGTGGAGACGGCGGCGACCACCGCGTTGATGGTCTGCATGACCCGGGTCATATCCTCTTTGGCGGTCAGCCCCAGACTCTTGCCCCAGAATCCCAGCCGTCCGAACTGCTCCAGCGCCTGCCGCAGCTCCGGGAGAAAGAGAATCACGATGGCGACCGGTCCTAAAGGAAACGCCTGACGGAGAAGCCAGTTGAGCGCGTAGAGGTTCAGCCAGTCGGAGAGGAGGACGGCGGCGACAAAGACTGCCAGCCCGCCGATGATCTGCCAGGCGCGGGTACCTTTGGCGAGCAGAAGCAGGCGGTAGAGCAGCCAGGCAATTGCGAGCACATCTATGGCGACCCGGTAGTCGAAGCCGCGCACCGCCTCCCAGAGATGACCCAACTGCATGCCTGTCCCGCCCGTGATACCGAAATCTGGCAGCGTCGCCGCGCCTGCTGCGTCCTTTTAGTATAACACCACTCTCCCCGCCGGTCAATCGGACCTCCTCCAACGCGACGGCTTTCCCCGGGAAAATCTCCGGGGGTTTTTCCATGAAAGGGGTTGACAGCAGAGGGGCAAATCATCTAGACTCTTCAGGACTGTGAAGCGCGTCACAATTCCTGCGTGACGAAAATCACATGCGCTGATCCACGAACAACACAACAAAGTCCTGCGTTTTTTACGTTCTTCAGCGGACGAGCCATCATAATATAGATCAGGCACAGAGCATGCACCGCTGGTGTGTGCCGACACAACGCCACGGAAGGAGGTTGCGGTGATTTTTCGCCGACTTCGCTGGGCGCTTTTGTGCGTCGCGGCTACCTACGGAATGCTTCTGGCTATCGCTGCCGGGGCATCAGAACGGGTCGTTACGGTTGGACCGGGCGACTCCATTGACAGTCTGGCGCGCAGGTATCGAGTCTCCTGGAAAGACATCGCCCGCGCGAATAATATCTCCCGAGACACCCTGCTGCGTGACGGTAGGAGACTGATTATCCCTTCTCCCCCGAAGAGAGTTAAGCGCCCCGCCACCATGAACCGCCCGGCTTCCATCAACGGAAACCGCATCTCGGTGCGCATGGGACCCTACGAGGGCTACCGGCGCGTGACCCTGCTCGATCACGGCGACCGTGTAACCGTTACCCGCCAGGCGGGCAACTGGTATCAGGTAGACCTGGAGGATGGACGCTCCGGCTGGATCCGCAGTGACTTTCTGGAGGTCTCCTCCCGCCAGTCCAGCGCCTCCGCGCGCCGATCTGAGCGATCGCGCGCCGCCTCCAGTGAGTGCAGCTCCGGCGAAAGCCGCAAAACCGCCAGCAAGAGCAGACGCTCCCGTGAGAGCGAGCGCGAGGCGCGCGCCTCTACGCACAAACGCACCCGGACGGCGTCCGGCAGCGCGCGTCGAACTCGCTCCGCCTCCTCTGTGCGTCCCCGCTATGCGCGCAGCACGGAATATACGCGCCGACGCAGCCGAAGCGAGGCGCAGGCTCCGGAAGCCGCGTCAGATGTGATACGAACCGCCTACGCCTATCGCGGGGTGCGCTATCGCTACGGCGGCAGCTCTCGCAGCGGATTCGACTGCTCCGGATTCACCAGCTTTGTCTATCAGCGCAACGGTATCTCGCTGCCGCATAATGCCGCCGCGCAGTTCAGTCGGGGACAGCGGGTCTCCCCCTCCGAGCGCAAACCGGGCGATCTGGTCTTCTTCAGCACCACCCGCCGCGGCATCTCGCACGTCGGCATCTATGTCGGCGACGGGAAGTTCGTCCACGCCTCCAGCGGCGGCGGACGGGTGCGGGTGGACAGTCTGACCTCCGGCTACTACGCCAAGCGGTATCGCGGCACGCGGCGCATTCGCTGATGTGCCGGTAAGCTGCTCTTCCCCGCCGTCTCCACCGCGGTAATAACAGAAGGCGAGGATAGGCAGGTTCTCCAACCTCCTTATCCTCGCCTTCCCTGTTAAACCAGAGACGAATCGCCCAGGGAGGATCGCCGATGGATCGTGAAGTAGGTCATCATTTGACAATGCATCAGGTCCGCAAGGTGATGGAGGTGCAGGTCAATCTCGCCAACGAACTGCTGGAAGCAGGATGGATTCTGCACGATATCTACATCAACAATGAGAACCAGAGCCGTTATATCATGCTCTGCATGGAGGAGATCCTCTGCCCGCGCTGCGGGGCGACCGCGACGCTGGAGGTGCTGGAGGAGGGCGAGCGGCTGCGCTATATCTGCACCAAGGAGTGCAGCTGATCCGGGTGCACAGGCGTGATCCTGCCTCTGTCTCTCTTGACACAGACGGGGAACAGCGTTATAATAGTTGCGTCTTTGCGGCGCCATCGTCTAGAGGTCAGGACGACGGGTTTTCAGCTCGTAGACCGGAGTTCGATTCTCCGTGGCGCTGCTCCTTTGCCGAGGTGGCGGAATTGGTAGACGCGCACGGTTGAGGGCCGTGTGCCGAAAGGCGTACGAGTTCAAGTCTCGTCCTCGGCACCATAAGAGACGAATTGAGGGGACAGCCCGCTCTTCGGGCTGTCCCCGCTTTCATGTCCGCATCCTCCCCAAATTGAATACGCTCCTTAATGTAGATTTAATGAGTCCATAATCCTCGCTTAACGTCCAACGACTATACTTTCACTACGAGCATGCGTGCAGTAATCTGTCGGAGGATATTCTGAAAGTGAACAGACGCGCTTTTACGCTGATCGAGCTTCTTGTCGTGATCGCCATTATCGCGATTCTTGCCGCTATCCTCTTCCCGGTCTTTGCCCAGGCGCGAGAGCAGGCGCGAAAAGCCTCCTGTCTCTCCAACCTGCGACAGTTTGCGACCGCCACGCTGATGTACGTGCAGGACTACGACGAACTGTTTCCGCAGAGCGCCTACAGCATGGACGCGCCGATCCTGATCCCGGGATCGGGGCATCGGGTCTTCACCGTCTATGACGCGACCATGCCCTATATGAAGAACATCGAGATACTGGTCTGCCCCTCACAGCGACCGGGCATAGACTTCGCCGGACCGCCTCCCACGGGCATTCTGGGTACGATCGGCTTGCGGGGCAGCGGAAACTTCCGCTACTCCTCCTATGCCATGAACTTTGCGCTCTTCCAGGACCCGGCGATCCCGCCGGGACTGTTCGACAGCGATCCGGTCGTCGCTCTGGCGGCGATCAGCCAGCCGGTCAACACCACCATGTTCTTCGACTCGCGCTACATCCGTCCCACCGATCCGCATGTGGACCCGATCTGCCCCCGCCCTTCCGGCGTCTTCGAGTGGTATAACTTCCCCGGCGATCCGCGCCACTCCGACGGGTTCAACGTCAACTTCGTGGATGGACACGCCAAATACTTCTCCCGCCGCGGCACGATCGAGGGAACCTCTCCCTCCGGCGGGCGGCAGGTTCCGACCTATACCCTGCCCTGCGATCTCTCCGGCATTCCGGACGGCGTCCCGAATACGTAACGCGACTCCCCTCACTCTCCGCAATCATCGCCCGAAGAGATCCCCCGCATCTCTTCGGGTTTTCTTCTGCCAGCCCGCCATTTAAAGCGGATTTAACATGCTCTTAATATTCTCTTAACTTTGCAGACGCATAATCTATAGTGTAGTACAGATACTCATCCTTGCTTTGCTCAATTCCCCCATCTCACCGGAATCTCTCTGAGCAAAGAAATGGATCCATGCGATGGAAGGAGGACCCATGTATCGCAGAGCCTTTACTCTCATTGAGTTGCTTGTTGTAATTGCTATTATTGCGATCCTGGCGGCGATTCTGTTCCCCGTCTTTGCCCAGGCGCGCGAGAAGGCGCGGCACGCGACCTGCACCTCCAACGTGAAGCAGTTTACGCTGGGCATGCTGATGTATGTCCAGGACTATGATGAGACGTTCCCCTCGCAGGACCCCGTCGCGGGACGTCCGCAGTTAATGGACGATCTGTGGATCTTCGTGATCGTCCCCTATATCAAAGGGGCGCCGCAGGACTGGGCGAGCACCCGTGCCAACATCTACGTTTGCCCCAGCAACATCAACCTGCAGCTTGTGAGCAACACGGTCGTGCAGCAGGCGCTGACCGTCTGGGGATGGGATCTCGCCCGCGAGTTCAAGCTGACGCAGCGACCGGATGGAACGTGGGCGTGGCACTCCAGCTACTGCATCAACGACTCGATCATCGGCGAGACGGGGATCGGGTTCACCAGCCTGGCAGCCTGGCAGCGTCCGGCGGAGGAGTACCTGTTCATGGAGACCACGTTCGATACCGATGTCGACTCCAACGACGTGGACCTCGAGGACGACGAGATCTTCATGAAGCACAACCAGGGCATGACGATGGCTTACCTGGACGGACATGTCAAGTGGATGCGCGACGCCCGCGTCCCGACAGACAGTTCCAGATATGATGGACAGGGTAGGCCGGTCTACTATCGCAACAGCGGCAGCGCGTTCAGCCCCTGGCGACCGGTCTACCCGCCGGGACAGTAGAGACCACCTCTCTGCAGAAATGGACACAGGGCTGGCGATGAACGCCAGCCCTGTCTGTCAGGTGGGAAGTCGCCTACTTCGCTGTCAGCCAGGCGGCGATCTGCGCCTCCGAAAGCGACCCGATCTCGACCCGCAGCGGCGCGTTCAGCGCACGGCAGCCCTTTTCGATCTCCCCCGTCCGAAAGACGCCCCCGGTTCCATAGAGCAGCAGCGGCGCGGGCGCGCCCAGAAGCGCCGCCGTTCGCAGGTCTCCCGCGCGGCGTATGCCCGGAGCGTAGAGCCGTTTCAGGAACATCTCCTCCTCCTCCGGGTTGAAGCCGGCAAGGTCTATGGCGGCGCGTCCGATCCTGGAGGCGAGACCGCGCGCCAGCAGCGCGTAGACGCCCGCCTCGCCGACGCCGACAACATCTATCGCGCCCCCTCCCTCTCTGTGCATCTGCGCCAGCGCATCGAGGATCGCCTGTACCCGATCGCCGGTCGGCGTGCGGTTATAGGTGGAGAAGAAGGCGTTCCAGAGACGTCCGGTATCCGCGTTCACCGGCTCCAGAGGCAGACGCTGCGCCTGCGCAAATCCGGCGGCGCGCAGCGACTCCAGCAGCGCGCGATCCTCCGCCTCCGGACGGCTGGAGACCACCAGAACGCGGCGGGCATCTGTTCGGGAGCGGGGCGGGGGCGCAGGCAGGACGACTCCCAGCGCATGCGCCAGCGCAGGACGCAGCGTGCGCTCAAAACGTCTCCAGCCCTCTCTGCTCTCCGGCAGAAGCGCGGCGATCAGATGCTGCGACTGCTCGATCAGGGCGCGGGTCAGCGCAGGCTCTCGCAGCGCATTCTCCGGCAGAGGCGACTGCGCGTTCCAGACGCGCATCGCCTGCGTATTCGCCTCGAACGGCTGCTCGCGAAAATGTTCCGGGTCGGGATCGTTTTTCAGCCAGCGTCCGAACCAGGCGTACATCGCCTCCCGGCTTTCGCGGTTATAGTTATGCCCATAGTTGAACTGTACGACCGCCATCTTCTCCTGCGCGCCGTAGAGGGCGTAGACTTTTCGGATGGCGGGACCCTCCACCTTCGGGTTGTCCTTCGTCCAGTCTCCGGTGCAGGAGACCAGCAGGAGCGGTTTCGGAGCGAACATCGCCCCGATCTCGACGTTGTCGGTCTCCAGGCGCAGCCCCGGTCCGTTCTCGCACAGGCAGCCTCCCTGCATATGCGCCGAGATCATGTTGACCGGGACCGCCGCCTGGATGCGGTCGTCCACCGCGCAGAGCAGGAACGTCTGCGTGCCGCCGCCGGAGGCTCCCGTCGCCCCGATGCGTCTGCGATCTACGTCCGGAAGCGAGCAGAGGTAGTCCACTGCCCGGATACTGTTCCACAGTTGCAGCCCCGACAGGCTGACGCCCCATGCCCAGTGGCGCAGCGTCCCGGCGAACCGGTGGTCAACCTGATGCGTGTCGTTGTAGCCCACCATATCGTAGGCGAAGACGACAAACCCCTGCCGCGCCAGATTGACGCCGATGGCGACCAGATTTCCGCGTCCCTCGGCGGGGGGAGCCGGCGCAGGCGGGGCGGGAGCGACATCGGGCTGCATCTCCAGGCGACCATTCGACCAGTGCCCGTGCGGATTGACGATGGCGGGGAACGGTCCCCGCTTCCCTCTGGGGCGGTAGAGGTTGCCGCACAGATAGAATCCGGGCAGCGTCTCGATGGCGACGTTTTCGATGATGTAGTCCGGTCCCTCGATCGTTCCGGTGATGCGCGGGTTCAGGGGCGTCTTCGGGGGCATCGGCAGCAGTCCGCTGGAAAAGAGAATCTGCTCCCGCAGACGGCGCGCCCGCGCCTCCCACGCTTTGCGCGTGGCGGGCGGGGTAAAGAGGCGGGGCGTGTCCAGATCGCGGGGCTTATCGGCTGCTGTCAGGGTAGTCATCTTTTTCTCCGGGTCGGCGGATGGGAAGGCGGGCAGAGACAGCCCGGCGAACAGGATCGCCAGCGCAAGAGTCGTCAGCCCTGCGGCGATGGGGCGAAGTGCATCCTTCATACGCGAACGCTCACAGCCTCCTTAGCATGCCCTTCTTCGGCGATATGCATCCTCTTCACAACCGGAGCGCAAATCTCCTCCCGGAATCTCCGCAGGGGAGGAGCGAACGGGAAGCATGTGGTATTTCGTATCACCGAATAGACGCAACGTCGCATTCTCCGCACAATCTACACACTATAAGGAGCGTGTAATCAGATGGCGGTTTTCGAGGTGATACGTTCAGAGGGTCTCAACTTGGTGAAGATAACCCTGCAGAACGAGATGGTGCGCACGGAGGCGGGCGCGCTCTACTACATGCGCGGACCGATCACGATGGAGTCGAAGGTGGGACCGATGGGCGGGCTGTTGAAGGCGTTCGCCAGCGGCGAATCGCTGATCCGCCCCACCTACACCGGAACGGGAGAACTCTATCTGGAGCCGTCCTTCAGCAACTTTCATGTGTTTGAAGTGCAGGGGCAGGAGTGGATTTTAGAGCGCGGGGCGTACTGGGCGTCGGAGAGCGGCGTGCAGGTGGATGTCTATCGCGACAAGACGCTCACCAGTCTGCTGAGCGGGCAGGGCTTCGTCAATATCCAGACCCGCGTCTTCGGTCAAGGACAGGTGGTGGTCGTGGCGCAGGGCGACGTGCAGGAGATGGAGCTGAAGAACGATAAACTAGTGGTAGATGGCAGGTTTGTCGTGGCGCGCGCCGCCAGCCTCCAGTATTCGGTGGAGAAGGCGACAAAATCGCTCTTCGGCTCGATGACCTCCGGGGAGTTTCTGGTCAGCACCTTCCAGGGAACCGGGAGAGTGCTGATCGCGCCCATTCCCTACTGGCGCGCGCGACTGTACGAGGCGATCACCAGCATGACGCTGTCCGGCAGCTCCGGATAGGCGGCGCAGACGTCGGGCGACCGGATCGGTGTCGGGACGCCCGGCGCAGTTCATCATTCAGGGCGGAGGGGAGGCAATGTCGGACATACAGTTGAATGCCGAGATACCGGGTCTGCATCGTTATGCCACCGGGAAGGTGCGCGATATCTTTGACCTGGGGAATATGCTGCTTATTGTCGCCAGCGACCGGATCTCCGCGTTCGATGTGGTGATGCCCAACGGCATCCCCGACAAGGGGCGGGTGCTGACGCAGTTGTCGCGTTTCTGGTTCCTGCATCTGCGTCCTTTTCTTCCCAACCACTACATCACCTCCGATATGCACTTTATCATGGCGCGTCTGGAGGAGGCGGGCGTGCATATCACGCCGGACCTGTACCGCCGGCTGGAGGGGCGCGCCATGCTGACGCTGAAGGCGAAGGTCTTTCCGGTGGAGTGCGTGGTGCGGGGCTATCTTGCCGGCTCCTTCTGGAAGGAGTATCAGGAGGCGGGGGGAGAGCGCCATGAGGTAACCCTGCACGGCGTCCCGCTTCCGGCGGGGCTGCGCGAGTCGGATCGCCTGCCGCACCCGATCTTCACGCCCGCCACCAAAGCGCACAGCGGGCACGACGAGAATATCAGTCTGTCGCAGATGCGCCATATCGTCGGCGAGGAGATGGCAGAGCGTCTGAAGGAGGTTAGTCTCGAACTGTATGAGGCGGCGGCAGAGCGCGCGCTGGAGAACGGCATCATCATCGCCGACACCAAGTTTGAATTCGGGTATCATCAGGGCAGCCTGACGCTGGTGGACGAGGCGCTGACGCCCGATTCCTCCCGATTCTGGGACGCCGCAATCTACACGCCGGGGCAGCCGCAGCCCTCCTTCGACAAGCAGTATCTGCGCGACTGGCTCCTCGCCTCCGGCTGGAACCGGCAGCCCCCCGCGCCGCAGCTGCCGGCGGAGGTGGTGAGGGGCACCGCCGCCAGGTATCGCGAAGCCTTGCGCCGCCTCACCGGCATCGAGCTTTCGGGAGCATAGAAGAGAGTGGCAAAACCGCGCGTTTTGATCTCCTGGAGTTCCGGAAAGGACGCCGCATGGACGCTCCACACGCTGCGCCAATCGCAGGAGATGGAGATCGTCGGCTTGTTGACGACGCTCAATGCAGCGTTCGACCGGGTGGCGATGCACGCGGTGCGCCGTACTCTGCTGGAGAGGCAGGCGCAGGCGGCGGGGCTTCCTCTGGTGACCGTCCCCCTGCCCTGGCCCTGCTCCAACGCGCAGTACGAAGAGGCGATGCGCGAGGCGGTGGACCGGGTTCAGCGGGAGATGGGCGTTACGCACGTTGCGTTTGGCGATCTGTATCTGGAGGATGTGCGCGCCTATCGCGAGGAGAAGATGGCGGGGACGGGACTGACGCCGTTGTTCCCGCTCTGGGGCAAGCCGACCCGCGCGCTGGCGCAGGAGATGATGGCGGGCGGTCTGCGCGCCGTTCTGACCTGTGTGGACCCGCGCTGCCTGCCGGCATCGTTTGCCGGACGCGCCTTCGATCCGTCTCTGCTCAACGATCTGCCGGAGGGGGTGGATCCGTGCGGCGAGGCGGGGGAGTTTCACTCCTTTGTCTGGGACGGTCCGATGTTTTCGCGTCCTCTGGCGATCTCGACGGGGGAGGTGGTGGAGCGGGACGGGTTCGTCTTTGCCGATGTACTTCCCGCGCCGGAGGCGAGACAGCCGTGAGGGCAGTTGTGCGAGGCTTCGCCAGGCATGAAAACGGAGAGCGCGCAGCGCGCGCTCTCCGTATGAATAGCGCCACGGGGAATCGAACCCCGGTTTGAGAGCTGAGAACCCCCTGTCCTGACCGCTAGACGATGGCGCCGTGGTCTATTATGATCTCATTCAGCGAGGATAGATTATACTGAAGGATCGCCCGTCTGTCAAGGGCTTAACGCAACTCATATGGAGATTTCGGGCGTGTGGATGAAATGTGTGGTCGTGGGACTGGGAGGATTTCTGGGGGCGAACGCGCGTTATCTGGTCGGCGGATGGGTGCAGGCGCGCTTCGGCGCAGGCTTCCCCTACGGAACCTTTCTCGTCAATATCACGGGCTGCTTTATTCTGGGGCTGTTTGCCCGACTTGCGTTGGAGCTTCCCTGGCGCGAGGAGTGGCGTCTTTTCTTCGCTATCGGGATACTGGGAGCCTACACGACCTTCTCCACCTTCAGCTACGAGACGCTGCAACTGATCGCGGAGGGGCGCCGCTATCATATCGCCGCGCTCAACATTGTGTTCAGCGTCCTCCTGGGGCTGTTCGCCTCCTACGGCGGCGTGGTGACGGCGCGGCTGATCCTCTCACTGCGCGGGATCATCAGCCGCTGAGAGAGGGGCAGCTACACCCGCTTCAGCAGCGTGATACGCCCGATGGGAACCCACTCCGCCACCAGAATATCGCCGTTTTGCAGGAACACCGCGTCGTGCGGATGGATGAACCTGCCCGGAATGAACTGCTCGCGAGGCGCGCTCCGCAGGTTCGACGGGTCGCCGTCGCACAGCTGCGCCATCACCCGGTTGTCTCTATCCAGCAGCGTGACCACGCTCTTCAGATCCGCAACCACCATCATATCGCCGCGCACGTCGAAGTTGCAGGGCATACGCATGCCCGTCGCGGCTCCGCTGACATACTTCCCGTCCAGCGTGAAGTACTGAAAGCGGCTGTTGGCGCGATCCGTGATCACCAGCAGCGGCTCGCGTCCCCGATTATCGAGCCAGATGCCGTGCGCCGTGCGAAACCTGCCCGGCTCCGTGCCGCGCCCGCCAAAGCTGCGGACATAGCTGCCGTCCAGCCGGTACTGATGAATCCAGTCGGAGCCGTAGCCGTCTGCAACGTAGAAGTCGCCGTCGGGCGAGAAAGCGACATTGGTGGGAACGAACGGCTCCCCTTTCCGGTAGAGGCCCGACTCCTCCGGGGCGCCCTTCTCCCAGACGACCGTCCCGTCAAGTTTCGTCTTCACTACTTTGCGGTGGGCGATGTCGCAGTGATAGAGGAACTCCTCTCTGCCCTCTTTGCGCGCCTCGATCCCGTGCGCGCCTCCGGCAAACCGCTCGCCCCAAGAGGTCAGAAACGTCCCGTTCTTATCAAAGACGACGATGGCGTGCCGGGAGGGGCTGTCCGGGTGAACGGTATGCGCGACGTAGATGCGCCCCTTCGAATCCTGCGCAACGCCGTGCGTATCTCCCCACAGAATGCCGTCGGGCGGCTTCAGCCAGTCGTGGATCACCTCGTACCGCTGTCTGCCGCTTCCGACGATCCGCCGCCCGGCGGGCGCGGATGCCGGGGTCTGCTCGGTCGCGGGGATCGCCGCGATGCCTGCCGTGACCGCGCCGGCGAGTCCCAGAAACTCGCGTCGCGAGATCCTCTCCTCTCTCTCTCCCCGATCCAATGCCTCTCCTCCCGTCTCTCAGAATGTCGCGCAGAGGTATCAACCCCTACTCTTATTTTCACGTTGGAGCAGGCGCCTCCTGCATAACGTGCGCTCGAGAGACAGGGAGACAGGCAATTCAGAGGATCATGCAGGATTTCTCGCTGCGCTCGCGAACTCTTATCGCGTGTTGCGATACTGCCCGACGGAGTTGCGCAATGGATCACGATCTGCTTCTGAAGCTGCACGACCGGATATGTATGGGCGATCCGGTCGCCCCGGATCAACTGGTGTCGGAGTATCTGGTTCCGTTGCAGACGTCTCTGCGGCGAGGCTGGCTCCTCCTTCCGCGCGAAGCGGTGCAGGATGCGGTAGTTGACGCCTTGCTGGCGTACCTGCAGCGTCCCGATGCGTTCGACCCGCGGCGCAGCCCGTCGCTGCTGGCGTATCTGAAAATGATCGCCAGCCGCCGGCTGACCGACGCCCTGCGAAAACAGATGCGGTTGAATAAAAGAGAGATATGGGTCGGCGGAGTCGTCGAGATAGATCAGTATGGATCGAATATGAGTGCAGGGACATGGCCGCCCGCGTTTGACGAGGAGGGTGACCCGGACGCGCTTCCGCCGGAAATAGAGGAGATGCTGAACAATCTCTTTCCCGAGCCGCGCGACCGCCGCCTGCTGAATCTGATCTGCCAAGGCAGACAGGAGACCTCCGCATACGCCGCCACACTGGGCATCGGATCGCTACCCGAAAGCGAGCAGAGGCGAATCGTAAAACAGCATCGTGACCGCATCCTCAAACGGCTGAGACGTCACCGGGAGGAGTTTCGGAGATTCTGGGATGACTGACATAAACGCGAAAGAGAGGCGGCTGCGCGCCCGGCTGATGCGCCGCGCCATCGAAACCGACGCTCCCCTGCTGGCGGCGCAGCTGCACCGATACGCACAGAACGAACGAATCTCCTGGGCGGAGCTGGCGCGCCGGCTGGGGGCGGAGGAGGACGGACTGAACCGGATCGCCTGCTGCTACCCGCCGCGCGAGGAGCGGTTCCTTGCCGATGTGGAGGCGATCGCGCAGCATGCAGGCGTGGAGACCGCCCGCCTGCTGCCCGTCCTGCGCCGTCTGCAGGTAACGGAGGCGCTCGCGGATCGCGCCGCAGAGACGCGGGCAGCGTATCTTGCGGACCAGACCCTGCTGGCGGCGCGCGATCGCGAAGAGCCGGAGAGCGAAGAGGAATGAGCGGCGATTTCATGGTGACGGCGGCGCGCCTGCGGCGGGAGGCGGGCATTGCGCCCGACGCGCCCGTAGACCCGGAGGATGTCCTGCTGCGCCTGTATTCGGCGGACTGCGTGCGGCTCTCTGAGCTGACGGTAACCGGACTGCGCGACTGGCTGGAGCGGTGGAGCATCCCGCCGCCCCCCTGCCTGACGATCTGCCGGGACCGTCGTCTGCGCGGCGGCGTCATCGGATGGGGCGGCTTTGGTCTGCTGTTTGCGGATCGCGACGACCCGGCAAACGAGCAGCTCTATACGCTGGCGCACGAAGCGGGTCACTTCCTCGGCGATCACCTCTACCCGCGCCGCGACATTCTGGAACGGCTCGGTCCCTCGATCAAGCCGGTGCTGGACGGACTGCGCGCTCCGAACCCCCAAGAGCGAGTCCATGCCATCCTCGCCAGCGCCGACCTCATCCAGTGCGCGCACCTTCTGGGGCGGGAGGAGAGCCTCGATGCCGAAATCGCCGGACGCGAAGCCGAAGCCGACCGCTTTGCCTGGGAGCTGCTGGCTCCCTGCGCCGCGCTCAAGCGGCGATTTACCGGGCTTCGCGCCGATCTGGAGGCGGTTGACCGGGTGCGGAGCGTCCTCACTGACGAGTATAACCTGCCCGCGCTTCCCGCCATGCGCTATGCGCGCGCCTTCGTCGCCGAACATGCTCAACCGACCACCCTGCTGGATCGCCTGCGCCTGTCCGACCCGTAACTCTCCAAAATCCGGCCGTCGCACTCCGCCGCCCCGGAACGAATAGATAGATGTCCGGCGCCCGACTGCAGAGGTCACGGCGCCTGCCGCAAGGGTGTGAGAACGTCAGCCCCTGCGTTCTCTCCCTGCGCGCTGCGGTTGGACGCTGGACAGGCAAGGAGAACCGCTTGCATGAGGCATTCCGATAACCCTGCGGACGAGTTTGCCGACGCCTTCGGCGAGCCGATCTCTCAGGTGCTGGATATGGGATCGTGGCGCGACGGCGGTGATCTCGCCGGGTTCTATGATCAGACGCGCGCGCAGATCGCCGACGCCGTGGCGCAGGAGAGGCGCATCCGCGAGCCGATCCGTCGGGAGGTTTTCGCCGCGCTGCGCAACGGCAACAGCCGGTTTACGCCCCGCGCCGCCGGGCTGTATCGCATGACCCCGGAGCAGGTGAGGGAGGTGCACTGCGGGCTGCTCTTCAACGGCGCGACCGAGTGCTGCGACGGAACGCGCGTCGAACACGAATCGCTGCTGCTGACGATTGTTCAGATCGGCATCACGCTGGTCGCCTACCGGGGCAGCACAGGAACATGGGTGCAACGGCTCTACCGCCGCGACCTGCGCGCCGCCATCGCCGATCCGGTGGAAGAGGCGCTCATCCTGCTGGAGCAGCGGGGAAAGAGACGCCGGGGCGCAGAGGAGCCGGGAGGCGAACCGCTGACCCGCCTGATTCGCCGCGCCCTGATGGAGTACGCCGAACGCGCCGCGCTCGTGCAGCTCTCCTCCGCGCGCTGGCGCATGGGACACGGACACCCCTTGCCCGCCAACCTCATCATTCCAACAACGCCGCAACTGGTGCGGGCAAGCCTGCAAGTTTTGCGTCAACTGATCTTTGAGCACAAGCGGTTCGTCTTCGTTCCCAGCGACCCGGCGGACCGCCTGCTGCTGACCATCGGCAACGCCCTCTACCCGCTGGAGTTCGCCGTCATCGGAACGCTGGCGGACAGCTACACCAACGAGTACCTGGACAGACTGGCGGTCAACCAGAGCGGCCATCCTGCCGAGCGAGATATGATCCAGACGTTTCTGCGGGAGGCGCGCTTCGAGGTGGCGGTCGGCATCTATCGCGCCGGTCCGCACGCGCCTCCGCGCCTCTTCTACGCGCACCAGGACTATGCCTGCGAGGCGGCGGCGCTCGCCATCGCCGACTCTCTGCTGCAGCCCTATCGCGGGTTTCCCATGTTGATTGATCTCGCCGACACGGTCTGCCGGCATGTGTTCGACAGCGGCAGTTTCGACAGCTCGATCCAGAACGCCTACGCCGTCGCCGGCGAGCCGACGCGCTTTCTGGGAGAGCGCGATACCCGCCGGTGAGACGAGAAGGAGGGGGAGAATAGATGGACGCCTATGAACGAGAGAACGAGACAAGCGTTGAAGGCGCGTCTGGATGCCTCCGCGCTGAGGAGGTGGCGCTGCCCTACCCCGCACAGGCGATGGCGAATATCCAGGAAGACATGCTGGCGGCGGGCGGTCCCTATGCGCCGCCCGCGGACTGCGAGGGCTGCGTCGGCTTCACGATGTTCGACCGGGAGAACTCTCAGGATGACACGCTGCTGGTGCTGCTGCCGCGCGAAAATATCGGCAAGCTTCCGTCGCAGTCAGTGGTGCGGATCGTAAGCCGGGAGGATCAGCGGGTCTATCTGGGCGTGGTGGTCGGCGGACCGTTTGCGCTGCCGGACGGTCTGCGCGCCGACGCTCCCCCGGTGGTCGCCACCGCCATTCGCGGGGGCTTCTTCCTGCCGGAGTATCACGGGCTGGTGGTCGTGGAGATTGCGGGCGAGGAGAAGAACGGACAGACGCATCCCCATCGCCTCCGCCCCCGCCCCAACAGCCCCGTCTTCGTGCTGCCGCCGGAGGAGGTGCAGACCTTTCTGCGCACGGAAGGTAATATCACGCTGGGCGACGCTTTCGGCTACGAGAACCTGCCGATACGCTTCTCCGCCGCCTCCAAAGAGACGCTCCCCCGACACTTCGGCATCCTCGGCACCACCGGCGGCGGAAAATCCACGACCGTTGCGCACCTGATCTCGCAGCTTCAGGCGGCGGGCGTCGCGGTGATCCTGCTGGATACGGAGGGCGAGTATACCGAGATAGACCAGCCGGCGGACGATCCGCGCATCTGTGCTCTTTTACGCCAACAAGGGCGCGCACCGGCAGGCATCCCCGACACCGATCTCTACTACCTGACAGGCAGGCAGACGTCCAATCCGCAGCATCCGCGCCGCAAGCCGTTCTCGCCCCGCTTTGAGGACATCTCCCCCTACGTCGCGCAGGAGCTGTTCGATCTGAACGATGCGCAGGAGGAGCGGTTCCAGAAGGCGCTGGATGTAACGGTGCGCGCCCTCGACGAGATCGTCTGGACCGATGAGGACCGCCGTCTGGTCAAAGAGGGGCTGGATGAGTTCGACACCGGCTACCCGAAGATGCGTCTGTCGCATCTGTATGACGTCGTCCGCGCCACCGCCGATACGCTGGAGGCCGGCAGCGGAAAAGCCGTCCTACACCTCAAGTCGCCTGACTTCTTGCGCAATGAGAAGAGGTTGGCGGAGCTGCTAGATACCAGCGTGAAGTTCCCCTCCAGCTGGCGGAAGCTGCAGGGAAAGATCGGGCGTGTCGAACGCCTGCAGATCTTTGACAACCCGACGGCGTCTCCCCTCAACTACGCCCGCATGCTGCAGCCGGGGCGCGTCTCGATCATAGACCTCTCCGACACCGACTCGACCCTCGTCAACAACCTGATCATCAGCGACCTGCTGCGCGGCGTCCAGAAGGCGCAGGACGACGCCTACACGGGGGCGATGAACCAGGGGCATCCCGTCACGCCGGTTGTGGTCATTATCGAGGAGGCGCACGAGTTCCTCTCCGCGAAGCGGATCAGCCGGATGCCCACGCTGCACCAGCAGGTGGAGCGAATCGCCAAGCGCGGACGCAAACGCTGGCTCGGCCTCTGCTTCGTCACCCAGCTTCCGCAGCATCTTCCGGACGAGATCCTGGGACTGGTCAACAACTTCATCCTGCACAAGATCGGCGATGCCAACGTGATCGGTCGGCTGCGGCGCAGCATCGGAGGAGTGGACGAGAGCCTGTGGAGCCGCCTGCCCCGACTGGCTCCCGGTCAGGCGGTCGTCTCGTTTGCCAGCCTCACACGCCCGATGCTGACCGCGATGAGTCCGGCGGCGTGCCGATTGAGAATGACGCGGTAGGAGAGGAGAAGGGGGTCTCCGAAATACACAAACCTTCCGCCTTTGCAGGAATCGGCGCGCCGACCGCGAACATAGGCAGGAGCCTGTCACGACACGTTCGCTCAGGCGTTATGAGGAGAAAAAGGCTGACGAAGGAGGAGACCCGTCGTGAAGAGATGCTGGAGGGGCGGCGGACTGGCAGCCCTCGCCCTGCTGACGCTCCTGATCCTGCCCTACTGGGGCTGCGGTTCGGGCGGCGGAAAGCCGAAAGGCGACCTGACCGGTCTGGTGACCGATGTGGACGGGCAGGCGGTGGCGGGCGCGACCGTGCGGGTCGGCAGCCTGACCACGACCTCCCTGAGCAACGGAACCTTTGTGATTGAGAATATCAGCGGCGGACTGCAGACCGTGCGCGCCGAAGCCACGATTCGCGGCAACCGATGGAGCGGCGAGACGGTGGTGGACCTGGTCGGCGGCGAGAAGAACCGCAGCATCAATGTAACCATCTCGGATGAACGGTTCCAGGGGAGCATCGCGGGAACGGTGATTGATCCCAATGGATTCGTGCTTCCGGGCGCGAAGATCTTTGTGCTGCGTCCGAAGGTGTCGGGTGAGTTTGGCGAGATGATCGCCTCAACCATGGCGGTTACCCGCAATGACGGAACCTACGAGGTGCGCCGCCTGACGCCGGGCGTCACCTACACCGTCACCTGCTCGCTGGCGGGCTATGTCAATGAGACCAGAAGGGTTACCGTCAACGCCAACCAGACCTCCGCAGCGTCGTTTGCGCTGGCGTTCGGCACCTCTCAGGGACCGATCCCCGCGCCGGAGAACGTCTTTGCAACCGCCTTCACGATCTCCGGAACCATCTCCCGCGCCGACAGCGGCGCGCAGGGAGTCTACGACTGGCTGAAGCGGCACTACCGCAAAAAGCGCGGTCTGCCGGAGAACCCGACCGTCCGGAACATCGAACGCAAGACGACGGGACGCCTCACCCCTTCCGGCTCGGTGATCGAGATTGATCTGGACTGGACCTACGCCTCGTATGAAGACCTGTTCGGTTATGCGATTAAGCGCGGAACCAACCGCAACGCGCTCTCGGTAACGGCCCTGGTGCGCGACCCCCTGACCCGGTTCTTCTTCGATGTAGATCAGACACTGACCCCGGATGTGGTCTACTACTACACGGTTCACTGCCTGGACACCATAGACTTCCCGGATCGCGGCACGCTCGGACCCGCCAGCCAGATCGTCAGCGCCAACCCGCTCGGACCGATCCGCGCGCAGTCTCCCGCGCAGGGAGCCTCGGTCAACGGCGATCCGACCTTCCAGTGGACGGCGGTCAACGGCGCGGCGAACTATCAGATATACGTATGGGATCGCTTCCCCGACCTGCAGAACGCCCAGGACACCAACAACGGCGTTACGCCGATCTGGCCCGCCAATTTCAATAATCCGGGCAGCAGTCTGGTTCCGGCTCCGCGCACTTCGCAGGTCTATGCCGGTCCCGTGCTGCAGCGGGGTCGCACCTACTACTGGATGGTGGTGGCGGAGGATTCGGAGGGAGCCGCCTTCTCCGCCACGCAGATCGCGCGGTTTGTGGCGCGTTAAGCCCTTCGGTGTCCCCGCGCGCGGCTCTTCGCGCATCCAACGGGTATCGGAAGTCGGATGCAGGGGTCGGCGGCTGTAACGCCGCCGGCGCCGCCGGCGCGACCTCCGATACCCGAAAACCTATACCCCATCCAGGACCAGAGTCCCTCATGAGAGAACCCGGATTTGAGACGCTGTGCGCGCACGCGGGCGAGGACCCGCAGCGTTTCAGCGGAGCCGTCATCCCCCCGATCTTCCAGAACTCCCTGTTCGTCGCGCCGGACGTGGAGTCGTTTCTGGTGCGGGGGCACCGTCACCCGGACGCCTACGACTACACCCGCGTCGCCAATCCCACCACCGACATTCTGGAGGCGAAACTGGCGGCGCTGGAGCGGACGGAGGCGGCGCGCTGCTTCGCCTCCGGCATGGCGGCGGCGGTCGCAGCGATCCTGCACGGCGTGCGCGCCGGCGATCATGTGGTGGCGGTGGAGACCGCCTACGGTCCGACGCGCAACTTTCTGAGCGGCTATCTGGAGCGTTTCCAGGTCGCCGTCACCTTCGTGGAGGGGAGCGATCCGCAGCAGTTCGCCGACGCGCTGCGCCCGAATACCCGCGTCTTCTATCTGGAAAGCCCCTCCAGCATGGTCTTCCATCTGCAGGACTTCGCCGCCGTCACCGGCATGGCGCGCGAGCGCGGCATCCTGACCATCGCGGATAACTCGTGGGCTTCCCCCTACTTCCAGAACCCGACCGCCCTGGGCGTGGACCTGGTCCTGCACTCCGCCACCAAGTATCTGGGCGGACACAGCGACATTGTCGCGGGCGTGGTCGCGGGACCGAAGGAGCGTCTGCGCGCCATCAAGGATCAGGAGGGAAGCCTTCTGGGCAGCATCCTCGATCCCTTCGCCGCATGGCTGATGCTGCGAGGGCTGCGCACGCTGCCGATCCGCATGGAGCGTCATCAGTCCAGCGCGCTGACCATCGCCCGCTATCTGGAGGCGCATCCGCGCGTCGCCCGCGTGCATCATCCCGGCTTGCCCTCGCATCCCCAGCACGCTCTGGCGCGCCGTCAGCTTCGCGGCACCAGCGGACTCTTCAGCGTCGAGTTCGCCGAACGCGATCAGCGACGCGCCTTCGCCATGATCAACCGCCTGCGCTACTTCGGGCTGGGCGTCAGCTGGGGCGGCTTTGAGAGCCTGATCGTGCCGATGCTCTTCCCCTCCGGCAACTGGGGGGCGCGCCTGCATATCGGGCTGGAGACGGTGGAGGACTTACAGGAGGATCTGGAGAACGCTTTAAAGGGGTAGTGTCTGCCCCTGGCGGAATTTGCCTCCATCCCTTAACGGGCGGAGAAGTTCTGCTATAATAAATATCAAGGAAACAGGGAGTTGTCACCTTGCGCGGGGCGATCAAGAGAAACCCTGCCGCGTGTGATCCGGAAAGCGGATTACTGCCGGGCAGGCAGCTGAGACCCCGGGCTGCGCGATCTGAAAGAATCTGCTGCAGCCTCCCTGTTGGCGAATTGAATCATATAGTCTGGCTAAGCAATCGCGCGGGACGCTTTCTTTGTGAAAGAGGGCGTCCCGCGCGATTTTCTTGCCTTTAGAAAGGTCATACGAGGATGAAACGCAGTCAGATCTGCACGGACGCCAACGAAGCGGCGGCCTACGTTGCCTATAAGACCAACGAAGTCATCGCCATCTACCCGATCACTCCCTCCTCGCCGATGGGCGAATGGGCGGACGCCTGGGCGACGGCAGGAGAGAAAAACCTCTGGGGAACCGTGCCGCTGGTGCAGGAGATGCAGTCGGAGGGCGGCGCGGCGGGAGCGATACACGGTTCACTGCAGGCGGGCGCGCTCTCCACCACCTTCACCGCCAGTCAGGGGCTGCTCCTGATGATCCCCAACATGTTCAAGATCGCGGGCGAACTGACCAGCACCGTTTTCCATATTTCCGCCCGGACGGTCGCCACGCACGCCCTCTCCATCTTCGGCGATCACAGCGACGCGATGGCGATCCGCATGACCGGATGGGCGATGCTCTTCTCCAACTCGGTGCAGGAGGCGATGGACTTTGCCCTGATCGCGCAGGCAGCCACCCTGAAGTCCCGCGTTCCCTTCCTGCACGCGTTTGACGGATTCCGCACCTCCCACGAGGTCAACAAGATCGAGGTGCTGACGGAAGACGACATGCGCGCCCTGATAGACGAGGACGCGGTCTGGGCGCACCGCCTGCGCGCCCTCTCGCCTGACCGCCCGGTCATTCGCGGAACCGCCCAGAACCCGGATGTCTTCTTCCAGGCGCGTGAGACGATCAATCCCTTCTATGCCGCTGTTCCGGGCATGGTGCAGGGCGTGATGGATCAGTTTGCCGCACAGACCGGACGCGCCTACCATCTGTTCGACTATGTGGGCGCGCCGGACGCCGAGCGCGTGGTTGTCCTGATGGGGTCGGGATGTGAAACCGCCGATGAGACGGTCAACTATCTCGTGGAGAAGGGAGAGAGGGTCGGTCTGGTCAAGGTGCGGCTCTATCGCCCGTTCGACTGCGCCGCCTTCCTGAAGGCGCTGCCCCCAACTGTCCGGGGCGTCGTCGTCCTGGATCGCACCAAAGAGCCGGGTGCTGCCGGCGAGCCGCTCTACCAGGATGTGGTCACCGCCTTCTCCGAGCGCGATCCGCAGACGACCCCCCGCATCCTCACCGGGCGCTATGGTCTCTCCTCCAAAGAGTTCACCCCGGCAATGGTCAAGGCGGTGCTGGACGAGCTGACGAAAGAGACCCCGAAGAATCACTTCACGGTCGGCATCCACGACGACGTGTCGCACACCAGCCTGGACTACGATCCGTCGTTCGGCGTAGAGCCGCCGGATGTGGCGCGCGCCGTCTTCTGGGGACTCGGCTCCGACGGAACCGTCAGCGCCAACAAAAACTCGATCAAGATCATTGGCGAGGAGACCGACAACTTCGCGCAGGGCTACTTCGTCTACGACTCCAAAAAGTCCGGCTCGCTGACCGTCTCGCACCTGCGCTACGGACCGCGCCCGATCAAGAGCGCCTATCTGGTCAATCAGGCGAACTTCGTCGCGGTGCATCAGTTTGGCTTTGTGGGACGCTATCCGGTGCTGGAGCCGGCGATCGAGGGAGCCACCTTCCTGCTCAACAGCCCCTACGGACCGGAGGAGGTCTGGGAGAATCTGCCGCGCTCCGTGCAGGAGCAGATTATCGGCAAGAAGCTGCGGTTCTACGTGATTGACGCCTATGGGATCGCGAAATCGGTCGGACTGGGCGTGCGCATCAACACCATCATGCAGACCTGCTTCTTCGCGCTTAACGGGGTGATCCCGCGCGAGGAGGCGATCGAGAAGATCAAGGACTCGATCAAGAAGACCTACGGACGGCGGGGCGAGGCGGTGGTGCAGCAGAACTTCGCCGTGGTGGACAAGGCGCTGGAGAGCCTGCATGAGGTGAAGGTTCCGGCGGAGCCGGGCGACCGCTGCGCGCCGGAGGTGAAGTCGCCGGTTCCCGCCGATGTCACGGAGGCGGCGAAGTATGTGATCGAGGGAATCATCGCCTGGCGGGGCGACGAGGTCCCGGTCAGCGCGCTGCCGGTAGACGGAACCTTCCCGACCGGAACCGCCGCCTGGGAGAAGCGCAACATCGCGCAGGAGGTTCCGGTCTGGGAGCCAGACATCTGCATCCAGTGCGGTAAATGCTCGCTCGTCTGTCCGCACGCGGTGATCCGCGCCAAGGTGGTGGAGCCGGCTCTGCTGGAGAACGCGCCGGAGGGCTTCAAATCCGCCTCCGCCAAGTGGCGCGAACTGCCCGACCAGCGCTATGTGCTGCAGGTATCGGTCGAAGACTGCACTGGCTGCGCCGTCTGCGTGGAGGTCTGTCCGGCAAAGGATAAGAGCAATGTCGGGCGTAAGGCGTTGAATATGGCGCAGCAGCTTCCGCTGCGGGCGCAGGGCGCGAAGGAGTGGGACTTCTTCCTCAACCTGCCGGATGCACCAAAGACGACCGAGCGCATCAACTACAACACCATCAAAAACGTGCAGCTGCTGATTCCGCTGTTTGAGTTCTCTGGCGCGTGCGCGGGCTGCGGCGAGACGCCCTATCTGGGGCTGATGAGCCGCCTGTTCGGAGACCGCGCCCTGATCGCCAACGCGACGGGCTGCTCCAGCATCTACGGCGGCAACCTGCCGACCACGCCCTGGACCAAAAACCGCGAGGGGCGCGGTCCCGCCTGGAGCAACTCCCTGTTTGAGGACAACGCCGAGTTCGGCATGGGAATGCGGCTGGCGCTGACGCAGCAGGAGACGACGGCGCGCCGGCTGGTAGACCTGCTGCGTGACCGGATCGGCGCGGAACTGGCGGACGCCCTTCTCTCCGCCGATATGTCCTCTCCAGAGGGCATTGCGGCGCAGCGGGCGCGGGTCGCCCGCCTGAAAGCCGCGCTGCAGGGCAGCGAAGACACTCCGGCGAAGCTGCTGCTCAGTCTGGCGGATACGCTGGTTCGCAAGAGCGTCTGGATCGTGGGCGGCGACGGCTGGGCGTATGACATCGGATACGGCGGACTGGATCACGTGCTGGCAAGCGGACACAATGTCAACCTGCTGGTGCTGGATACGGAGGTCTACTCCAATACCGGCGGACAGGCGTCCAAGTCCACCGGGCGCGGCGCGGTCGCCAAGTTCGCGGCGGGAGGCAAGCCGCGTCCGAAGAAGGACCTCGGACGCATGGCGATCACCTACGGCAACGTCTATGTGGCGCAAGTCGCGATGGGAGCCAGCGATACGCAGACAGTGCGCGCCTTTGTCGAGGCGGAAGCCTACGACGGTCCCTCGCTCATTATCGCCTACAGCCACTGCATCGCGCACGGCATTGATATGCGCCGGGGCATGAACCAGCAGAAACTGGCGGTTGACTCCGGCTACTGGCCCCTCTATCGCTACAATCCGGCGCTCGCCGCCGAAGGGAAGAACCCGTTCCAGCTGGACAGCAAGCCGCCAACCCTGCCGCTGAAGGACTACATCTACACCGAGAACCGCTATCGGATGCTGATGCAGAGCGACCCGCGCGCGGCGCAGGCGCTGCTGGAGCTGGCGCAGGCGGATGTGGAGGAGAAGTGGCGCATCTACCAGCAGCTTGCCGCCGCCTAGTCAGACAGGACGCCGGGAGCGCTGCAGACCTGTGCGCCTGCGCTCCCGGCGTTCCCCCGCCGGACCACCGATCCCTGATACGCTTACCCGGAGTGACATAATGGATACCACGACCACCTATCTGGGGCTGAACCTGAAAAACCCGATCGTCGCATCGGCATCGCCGATCTCTCATACCCTCGACGGCATTCGCAGACTGGAGGACGGCGGCGCCGCCGCCTTTGTGATGTACTCCCTGTTCGAGGAGCAGATTATTCACGAAAGCCGCCAGCTGGATCACTACCTGACCTACGGAACCGACAGCTTTGCGGAGGCACTGAGCTATTTCCCGGAGATGGAGACCTACAACACCGGACCGGAGGAGTATCTGGAACTGATCCGCAAGGCGAAAGAGACGGTGGAGATCCCCGTCATCGCGAGCCTCAACGGCGTCTCCAGCGGCGGATGGACGCGCTACGCCAGACTGATGCAGGAGGCGGGCGCCGACGCGCTGGAACTGAACATCTACTATATCCCGACCGACCCCCATCTGACCGGCGCACAGGTCGAGCAGATGTATGTGGATGTCGTGCGCGAGGTGCGCCACAGCGTCAGCATCCCGCTGGCGGTCAAGATCGGTCCCTACTTCAGCTCCACCGCAAATATGGCGCTGCGGCTGTCGGAGGCGGGCGCAGACGGGCTGGTGCTGTTCAACCGCTTCTATCAGCCCGATCTGGACCTGGAGATGCTGGAGGTGGTGCCGAGCCTGCAGCTCAGCACCTCCTACGAGATGCGGCTGCCCCTGCACTGGGTCGCCATCCTCTACGGACGCATCTCCGTAGACCTTGCCATCACGACCGGCGTGCACACCCACATGGATGTGCTCAAGGCGATGATGGCGGGCGCGAACGTCGCGATGATGACCTCCGAGCTGCTGCAGAACGGGGTGGTGCGGATCCGCGAAATCCTTGCCGAGATAGAAGCCTGGATGGACGAGTACGAGTATGTATCGGTGGCGCAGATGCGGGGCAGCATGAGCCAGCGCAATGTCGCCGAGCCGGCGGCGTTTGAGCGCGCCAACTACATGAAGACTCTCCACTCGTTCCGCTCCGACCCGACCGGCATGTTTCGCGGATAGGGTAAAATACGGGGAAAACGCACCCGGAGGCGCGTCATGTCCTGCGGCTTGACCCTTTCGCAGAGGTTCCACTTCGACGCCTATGGATTTGTGCTGCTGGAGAGCATCCTGACGCCGGAGGAGACGGCGCGGATGCGGGATGCTCTCTACCGCATGAAGGCGGAGCCGGATCTGTCGGCGCGGCGCATCTATACCCACAAACGCGGCGACCACTTCCAGCTGTTCGGGCATCTGGTCGAGTACGATCCCGCGCTGCTGGAGTACGCTGCCCACCCGAAACTGATACCGCTGGTCGAGGAGGTGGTCGGAGGATCGGTGCGGCTGGAGGAGACGGAGGCGATCATCAATCGCCGCCGACCGGACGCCGACCTCGATACGCTGCGCCGACGGCGCGTCAACCCGACCGGCTTTCACACCGGAACCCGGCACGGCTGGGGAACCTACATCGAGCACAACCGCTTTCACTGCCTCTTCGTCAAGACGCTCGCCTACCTGACCGACGTCGGTCCCGAAGACGGCGGAACCGCCGTCATTCCCGGCAGTCATCGGATGAGCTGGTCCCAGAAGGAGATGATCGAGGCGGCGATGGAGGACGAACGGCTGATCACGCAGATCGTCGCGCCCGCCGGTTCGGTCCTTCTGTTCGCCGAGTCGCTCATCCACAGCACCACCGAGATCCTCAGCGAAAGGGAGCGCGTGATCCTGGTCAGCGGCTACACGCCCACGATGTTTCAGGAGTGGCAGGGCAACGAGATTAGTCCGGAGTTCGCCGCCGCGCTGCCCGATTCGATCCGCCCGCTCATCACCGGCAGCGACAAGTGGAACTGGCGGCGCAACTATTGAGGGGCGTCGGGGATTGGGTGTCGGGTGTGAGATTGCTTCGGTCGCTCACACTCACTCGCAAGGACAGGGAGTCGGCTGCGCCTCCCTCGCAAGGACAGAGAGGAGGTCGTCTGTCGCGCCCTCACGATGACCGATGCATAGCACCAGCTCTATCACTACAGGAAAGGCGAGCGCCTGCCACCGATGACCAATGAACCGTTTCTGGAGATACTGCGCGCTGACGCGCCGCGCGGAGCATTTCGCTCCGCGCTCTTCGATTTTGACGGGACTCTCTCCCTGATCCGCGAGGGCTGGCAGGATGTGATGATCCCCTATTTCGTGGAGGAGCTGCTCCAGACGCCGGAGCATGAGTCCGCGGAGGAGATCGAGACGGTTGTCCGGGAGTTTGTGGAGCGGCTGACGGGCAAGCAGACGATCTATCAGTGCTTTCAGCTTCAGGAGGAGGTGCGGAAGCGGGGGGGCGCGCCGAAGGAGGCGCTGGAGTACAAGCACACCTATCTGGCGCGGCTGTGGGAGCGGATTCACGGGCGCGTGGAGGGGTTGAAAGCGGGCGCGATCTCGCCGGAGACGCTGCTCCTGCGCGGCTCACGGGCGTTTCTGGAGGCGCTTCAGGCGCGGGGAGTAACCCTCTACCTCGCCAGCGGAACCGACCTCTTCTATGTGCGAGATGAGGCGGAAGCGCTGCAGATCGCGCACTTTTTTGAGCCGCATATCTACGGCGCGCTCGATCAGTACCGCAACTTCTCCAAACAGATGATCATCGAGCGGATCCTGCAGGAGAACGGGCTGCGCGGACCGGAGCTGCTGGTCGTCGGAGACGGCTATGTCGAGATCGAGAACGCAAAAGGCGTCGGCGGGTTCGCGCTCGGCGTCGCCTCCGATGAAGACCTGCCGGGCGGTCTGGACGAGTGGAAGCGCAACCGTCTGATCTCCGCCGGAGCCGACGCGATCGTGCGCGACTTTGCGCAGACCGATACCCTGATGCGCTACCTCTTCCCGGAGTGAAGCGGCTGCGCTACCGCGCGCCCTCTATCAACCGATCCGCCAGCTGCGGCGTTATCTCCCGGACATTGAGAATGCTGAAGTTGAGTTGATCGCTCACCGCATAGTCGCGCGCCGTCAGCAGGCTCTCGCGCACCGCCTCCCGCGACAGCCCGAGCGCCTCCGGCGTATGCCGCAGTCCGACCGCCTCAATCCGCTCCTTTGCGCCCGCGACATCGTTCTCCTGCAGACCGCTCATCAGCAGAATCCCCAGCGCGATCAGATCGCCGTGCAGGAACGATCGGCGGGTGAGAAACTCCAGATTGTACGCCCAGAAGTGTTCGCTGCCCTCTTCGGGGCGGCTGCTTCCGGCGCGCTGACAGAGGCGCACCTCCGCCCAGAAAAGCTCTGTCAGCGTGCGGACGCCTTCGGGCGTGGCGTTGCGAACCTCTTCGGACTTCTCCGCCAGCCGGTCCAGCAGAGCGCGGCTCTCCGCCGCCAGTCCGGCGTCGTAGGGTTCGCCGTTGTGTTCATGTGCCAGACTCCAGTCGCACAGGGCGGTATGGATGCTCAGGATGTCGCCCGCCCCGGCGCGGTTCAGCTCCGGCGGCGCGGCGCAGACCAGATCGAAGTCCACCACCACCTCGCGTGGGTAGGCTTCGCCCATATAGTGCACCCGCCCCTCGCGCCGAACCGCCACCGCATCGGTCAGGCAGGCGTCCACGCTGACGATGCTGGGAGCCAGCACCAGCGGCAGACTGCGCTGCCAGGCGACATACTTGGCGAAGTCCATGCAGGAGCCGCCCCCGATCCCCAGCACGCCCTCCACCGCCGGAAGCTCCCGTGTCTGCGCCTCGACCGCCTCCTCAGTCATCGTGGTTACCATGTGCAGGGCGGCGGGCGGGCGGGAGAACTGCCGGGACGCCAGCGCCCACGGCTCCGGCATCGTTACCACCAGCCACCGTTCATCGGGCGGCAGCAGGCTGCCCAGCAAGCCATGACCATAACGACGGGGTATCTCCGGAGGAAGCGGTCGTTCCGCAGACATAGAGACGGCTCCTTTTCTGTGTATAGATGCGCGACGTTCGCAGCAGCGGTCGGGCGACGGGTATCGGGCGGCGGCACCACTGAGGCGTTACAGGCTGCCGGGGCGCCGGCTCAGCCGCTCCTGCCGCAGGGCGATCCGCTCCTGCTCCTGCCCGAGCCGCGCCAGTTCCAGCGACAGACGGCGCATCCGCGCATGGTCTTTCGGGTCGGTCTCCCGCAGTTGATCCGCTACGGACTGCAGCTTCGCGCGGACCTCCGCCAGACGCCCCTCCCGTTGAAGCAGCTGCTGAGGGTGCGGCTCCTGCGCTTCGGACGGCTCCTCGTCGTCCACTTCCGGATCTTCCGCCGCCTCGTCGTCCGTCAGACTCATCTTCAGCGCCGCCTCCTCCTCTTCCTCCTCATCCTCCTCTCTGCCCTCGAAGAACCAGTCGGGCATATGCTCCCGCACCAGTCTGGCGATCTCGTCCCGATCCATGAAGGGCGCCAGCCCCATGATGAAGCCCGGCTCCACGTTCTGTTTGCCCTTCACGGCGGCGCGCACCATCCTGCCCACATCCCGCCGATCCATGAAGGGAGCCAGTCCCAGAATGAACTCGAAATCCGGCTTACGCCTCTTTCTGCGCTTTCCCTCGAAAGGAGCGGCGCCCGGCTCCTCGTCGCCCTCCTCACGCTCCTCGCGGATGTAGCCCAGAAGCAGCTTGCTCTCGATGCCCACGGCGTCATAGCCGTCCTGGTCTTCATCCAGCGGCTGGAAGACGCCCTCCGGGATGATCTCCCTCTCCTCCAGATGCTCCACAATGGCGTTGTAGCGGCGCGCGGCGCGGCGGGATCCGCCCTCCAGCGCCCCGGTCAGACTGGCGTGTTCCGCCAGATCCGCCAGCTCCTGCAGCAGGCTGCAGATCCGTCGAAGCTCTTTTTTACTTTCCGATTGACTCATCGCTCTCTTCCTCCGTAAGGCGTGATAGCTGGCGGCACAGGCGTTTGCGCGCCTGATGCATCCGCCACTTAATGGTGGTCAGGGGAAGCGACAGAAACGCTGCGATTTGCGTCAGAGACCACTCCTCAAAGTAGTGCAGCAGCAGAACCGTCTGCGCCTCCTCCGGCATCTGCGCCAGCAGCGCGCGCACGCTCTCCCGACGGTGACTGCGCTGCGCCTCCTCCGCCGGATTCACGGCAGGTGCGTCCCCGCGCGCATGCCGCAGGTAGTCGAGCCGGCTCAGCTCCGTTGGCTCGGCGCGCCCGTCTCGCCGGCGCATCCGCTGCGCGCGGTTTCGGGCGATCGCGTGGAGCCAGCCGGAGAACTTCGCCTCCTCTTTCAACTGCGGCAGCGCGCGGAATGCCAGCAGGAACGTCTCCTGCGCCGCATCTTCTGCCGCTTCGCGGGAGCAGAGGATCTGCTCCGCCACCACGATCACCGCCCCGCGATACCGGCGCACCAGCTCATCGCAGGCGCGCGTATTCTCCAGCCGCGCCAGCCGCACCAGCGCCTCATCGTCCAGTTGTCGGTAGAGATAGTCGCCCTGCACCGTTCGGATCGCTCCTCCTGATAGAGAGAGACCGCAAACGCTCCTCCGGATAGGGGGGCACGCAAAAAATACGGCGACTGCGCCGGAATGTTGTCAGAAATATGCGCCATACGGCGCGATTCTTCCGGCATAATAGAGGGTGTTTGAACGCTTTCAGGGAGGTGACACCGTATGGAAGAGTCTACGCGCTATCTGCTGGTGGGCGGAGGCGTCGCGTCGGTATGGGCGGCGCAGAACATTCGCGAACGCGACAACGAGGGACGCATCATTCTGGTGGGCGGCGAGAAGCATCCCCCCTATGACCGCCCCCCGCTCTCCAAGCAGTATCTGACCCGAGACGACTATACGGCGGAGGACGCCTACAGCAAGTTTGACAACTTCTATCCGGACAACCGCATCCAGCTGCATACCGGCGTGAAGGCGACGGCAATCCATCGCGCGGATCGGGTGGTGACGCTGGAGAACGGCAGCACGATTCGCTACGAGAAGCTGCTGCTGGCGACCGGATCCTCCCCGCGTCGGCTGGAGGTTCCCGGAAGCGATCTGCAGGGAGTCTACTACCTGCGGACGGTGGAGGACGCGGAGGCGATTCGCATTGCGCTGCAGCACAGCCGCCGCGCCGCCATTGTGGGAGCGGGCTATATCGGCGTGGAGACGGCGGCTGCCTGCATTGAGCGGGGCGTCGCGGCGACCGTGATCGAGCCAGAAGGGCATCCCTGGTCTCACTTTGCCAGTCCGACCCTGGGCGGGTTCCTGCGCGGCTATCTGGAGGCGCGGGGTGTTGCGTTCCACTTCGGGCAGATCGTCGCCTCCCTGGAAGGGAAGAACGGTCACTTCCACGCGCTGACCACCTCCGGAGGCGAGCGCGTCGAAGCCGATTTCGCCGTAATCGGGGTCGGGATCACCCTGAACACGCAGCTTGCCGCCGACGCCGGTCTTGCGCTGGACTCCGCCGGCGCGGTGATCGTCAACGAGTTTCTGCAGACCTCCGATCCGCACATCTGGGCGGCGGGAGATATCGCCGCCTTCCAGGACATCGTCCTCGGTCGCCGCTGGCACGCCGAGCATCACCTGAACGCCAAATGGCAGGGACGGGCGGTCGGCGCGATCATGGCGGGAGAGGAGAAGCCCTACGATCAGGTCGCCTACTTCTTCTCCGACTTCCTCGACCTGCACATGATCCTGCGGGGCGACCCGGCGGCGCAGGCGCAGACGAAGCTTCTGGGCGATCTGGCGGGAGCCGAGTTTGTCGAACTCTATGCCGACGAGAGCGGACGGATCCGCAAGGGCATCGCGATTAGCCATGAGGAGCCGAAACTCGACGCCGTCTCGGACCGGCTGGAGGAGCTGATACGCGCGGGAGCGACGCTGGAGAGCGCGGGAGCCGAGTCGGTCGGTCTGTAGAGACGAAGACGCTGCACCGGCAGACGGAGGCGCGATAGGTCGCGTCTCCGTTTTTTTCTATTAAATTTAAGGTGATATCGAAAATTTTAAGGTTATGCGCCCGAAACCGTTTCAGTTTTTGAACCGTAGAGGTTAATGCAACATGGAGGGCAGCATGAATCGAATGCTTTCAAAATGTCCTGTATGCGCGGGCGATCTCTATGTTTCGGAGATGGCTTGTTCCGGATGCAGCACCCGGATTCAGAGTCCCTTCGAACGATGTCAGTTCTGCAGTCTGTCTCCGGAACACCTTCAGTTTCTGGAGATTTTCCTGCGCTGCCGCGGTAATCTGAGCGGGGTCGGCGCGGAGATGGGATTGTCGCATCCAACCGTCAATAAGCGGCTGGATGCGCTGCTCGCCGCGCTCGGACTGCGCGAGGAGGAGGAGACGCCTCTTCCGTCCCTCGTGCGCGTCAACGGCAGAGACAACGATAGACGCCGCATTCTGGAGATGCTGGATCGGGGCGACATCACCGCCGAAGAGGCGACCCGTCGCCTGCGCGAGTTGTAATCCTCTGACGAAGGAGCAGATAATGGACGATCATATCTCCCGCATCCTGAAGATGCTGGAAGAAGGGAAAATCTCCGCTGCGGATGCCGAAACCCTGATCGCAGCGCTTCGCACGGAACCGCGCAACGCCGGAGCCTCCGCCTCTGCCGGCGGCGGCGAAGCCGCCTCCTCTTCAACCGCCTCTCGCCCCTCCGAGACCCGCTCCGAGACGAAGACGCAGTCCGCCGCCTCTTCCACGGAGAGCGAGACCAGCAAGTCGTTTGAGTTTCGCTGGAGTCAACGGCGATCCTTTCCCTTCGATCTGAGCAATATCGGCAAGCAGATCACCGATCTGGTTCGCAAGCTCGATCCCGACCGGATCATTCGCGAGGTGCGTTCGGGGGCTTCCGGCGCAGGCAGACGCTGGCAGGAGCGAGTCAAAACCTGGAGCTGGTTTATGGAGGACGAGGAGGGTCCGCCGGAGAACACGATGGGCTACCCGACGGAGCGGGCGGAAGAGCACTTCAACTTTACCCTGCCCGCCAATGCGCTGTTCCAGGTGGAGAACAACTATGGCGAAATCGTCGTCCGCGGGGGCGACCAGATCCGCATAGATGCCGAGAAGGTCGCCTGGGCGCAGACGTCGGAGGAGGCGCAGAGCCGCCTGCGCGAGGTGCAGGTCGAGACCGCCGCCTTCACGCCGGAGACCGGCGCGTCGAGACTGGAGACCCGCGTCACGGCTCCGGAAGGCTGGCGCGAGGGCTATGTCCATCTGCGGATTGAGGTTCCCGCCGGAATGTCGCTGCGGCTGGGAACCACCTATGGGGCGATCCGCGTGGAGAACGTTGCCGGTCAGGTCGAGTGCCACGCCATCAGCGGCGAGGTCATCCTGGAGAATGTGCAGGGCGAGGCGCGCGCGGAGAGCATCAGCGGCGATATTCGCGCCAGCGAGATCGGCGGCGCGCTCCATCTGACCAGCAAGAGCGGCAGCCTGTCGGCGGAGAGACTCTCGCGGGGAGGCTCGGTGGTCGGCGTCAGCGGCGATGTGCGCGTTCAGTTCGTGGAGGGAGGCAGGCTGGAGGCGCGCTCCATCTCCGGAGATGTGCTGGTGGAGCAGGTCGGGCAGAGCGCGCCCCTGGATATCGCCGCTGAATCGGTCTCCGGCGACGTGAAGGTGACCCATGCCCGGGGAAATATGACCCTCAAGACGGTCTCCGGCGACATCCATGCGGAGCATCTGGAGGTCACCACCCTGCAGGGGCAGGCGGTCTCCGGCGACATTCACCTGCGTCTGGATGCCGACTTCGTCGGAACGCTCTCCACCAACACCGTCTCCGGCGATGTGGCGGTGCATATTCCCGAGACCAGCAACTTCCGCTTCACGCTGGTCACGCAGTCCGGTGATCTTCGCTGTGATCACGCGCTCTCCAACGCCAGCCGTACCGATACGCTCTGGACGGGAACCGTCGGAACGGGAGCCGGAAACGTCTCGATACAGACTCTCTCCGGCGATGTGCAGCTCGGAAAGCCGGAGTAGCCCCCCTCTCCCAACCTTCGCTGCCCCGGAACGGCACGCCGTATCCGGGGCAGATCCTTAATAAATTTTTAACACGGACCCCTGCCATTTTCTCGCGACTGCGGGAGCATCCTCCGCCCGCATAGCGTATGGTTTAGTGCATGAACATATCATTGCACAATGATATTTGGAGGAGAGAGATGGCAGACATCGTTGATACCGCAGTAGCCGCCGGCTCGTTCAGCACGCTCGTCAAGGCTGTTCAGGCGGCGGGACTGGTGGAGACCCTGAAGGGCGAGGGACCGTTCACGGTCTTCGCTCCGACCGATGAGGCGTTCGCCAAGATCCCGGCGGATACGATCAATGCGGTTCTGGCGGATAAGGAGAAGCTCACCGCGATCCTGACATACCATGTCGTGGCGGGCAAAGTGATGGCGTCCGATGTGGTGAACCTGACCTCTGCGACGACCGTGCAGGGCGGGGAGATCCGCATCAGCGCCGACAACGGCGTTCGCGTCAACGACGCCAACGTCATTCAGACCGACATCGTGTGCGACAACGGCGTGATCCATGTGATTGACAGCGTGATCATGCCCTCCTGACACGCGGAGTCCCTCCTGTCATAACGGCAAAGCGGCTCTGTTCGGACACAACTCCGGCGGAGCCGCTTTTTCCTGTCCGCGCCCGTCTCTCCCCAGCGCAAGGACCTCCGGCGGCAGGTGTTGCGCCCGGGAATGCAGAAACAGGGTATCGTCTGTTGAGACGCATTCCATTCACACGAGGGAGCCGTGCCGTGCGCTGCGCCATGCTGTTGTCTCTGATCACTTTGCTGCTCGTAGTCCCTTCGCCCGATCCCCCTGCGCTGTCGCGCAGCAAGCTCAGCCTGCACCTGATTATGCGCTATACGGACGGAGCGAAAAAGGTGGTGGCTGCCGGTCCGCCCGTGCTGAAGATCCTCGACCTGCACGACGATATGCGCGCCGCCCTGCGCGACTACAAGCGCCGGCATCCCGACGGTAAAACCGTCCTGCGAATCTATACCCGTGTGCGCTATGAGCGCAAGGACGACCCGACTGCCAGCGCGCACGATTTCTGGGAGCGGGTCTTAAAGCCCCCGCTGGAGAGGCTGCCCGCCCCGGAGCGGCGGCTGATAGACTATCTGGAGGGTCCCAACGAGGGAGACAGCACGCCCTGCTGGGGCAGCGTGGAGGATGCGCGCTGGTTCAGCCGCTTCTGGGAGACGCTCGCGCCGATTATACGGGAGAACGGTTTTCGCCCCTGCATCGGCTCGATTCCGGTGGGGAATCCGCCCGGTTCGCCGCAGGAGATGCAGGCGCAGCTGGAGGCTTTCGTCCCGGCGTTACGGGCGGCGAAACGCGCCGACGGAGCCTGGAGCTATCACGCCTATACCGTCGAGTACTCCGCCGATCCGGGCGTGGAGCGCTGGTACTCGCTGCGCTACCGCCAGTTCTACGACTATCTGCGCCGCAGATACCCCGACCTTGCCACTCTGCCGATGATCCTGACCGAAGGGGGCGTGGATCGGGACGGCAACCCAAAGACCGCCGGATTTGCGGCGCGGGGCGACGTGAAGCGGTACCAGCAGTGGCTGGCGTGGTTTGACCGGGAGCTGCAGCGCGATCCCTATGTGCTGGGGGTTACGCTTTTTCAGAGCGGGGATACGGAGGTCTGGACCTCTTTTGAGCATGAGCCGGTCACCGACTGGCTGGCGCAGCATCTGACAGAGCAGCGGTAGACGCAGACCGGATAGCGCTCTCTCCATCAATCCCTTGCGGGCAGGAGCGCGGCGCGCATGGCGTCCAGCACGCTGCCCGCCGCCACGATCTCGACGCCCAGCCCTTTCGGCAGGCGCGATGTGTTGTGGCGCGAGAGAATAGCGCGCTTGAAACCCAACCGCGCCGCCTCACGCAGCCGCTTCTCCACCTGCGAGACGGCGCGCACCTCGCCCCCCAGTCCGACCTCGCCGATCAGAATGGCGGTCGGGTCTACCGGCTGCTCACGGAAGTTGGAGGCGACTGCCATCGTCACCGCCAGGTCTGCCGCCGGCTCCAGAATCCGCACGCCTCCCGCCACATTCACAAAGACATCCTGCTCCGCCAGCTTCAGCCCGAGACGCTTCTCCAGCACCGCCAGCAGCATGTGCAGACGGGTCAGGTCTATCCCGGTCGCCGAACGGCGCGGGTTTGCCAGAAAGGAGCGCGCCACCAGCGCCTGAATCTCGACCAGCAGCGGGCGCGTTCCCTCCAGCGTGGCGGCGACCGCCGAACCGCTCGCCTCCACCGTCCGTTCCGCCAGCAGCGCGGCGGAGGGGTTCTCCACCTCCGTCAAGCCCTCCTCGCGCATCTCAAACAGCCCGATCTCGTCCGTGGAGCCGAAACGGTTCTTGACGGCGCGCAGGATCCGGTACGCCTGCTGCCGCTCGCCCTCGAAGTAGAGCACCGTGTCCACCATATGCTCCAGCACGCGCGGACCTGCCAGCGATCCCTCCTTGGTAACGTGCCCGATCAGGAAGATGGGCGGACCGCCCGTCTTCGCCAGACGCGCCAGCGCATGGGCGCAGCTTCGAATCTGGCTGACCGTGCCGGGAGCCGAATCGAGCGCGGGGTCGTAGGTCGTCTGAATGGAGTCCACCACCACCAGCGCGGGGTTCGCCGCCTCGATGTGGTGCAGGATCGCGCCGATCTCCGTCTCGTTGACCACCAGCAGACGCTCCGACAGCGCGCCCAGACGCTGACTGCGCAGCCGTATCTGCTGAACGCTCTCCTCCCCGGAGACATACAGCGCCGACAGCGCGCCGGACTCCGCCTCCGGCGTCCGGGCGGCGATGCGGTGCGCCGCCTGCGTCAGCAGCGTGGATTTGCCGATGCCCGGATCGCCCCCGACCAGCACCAGCGCGCCCGGAACGATCCCGCCCCCCAGCACACGGTCCAGTTCCCCGATCCCGCAGGTGAGACGACGCTCCGCCTGCGCTGTCACCTCGGTGATCGGCACGGGCGCGCTGATGGAGGAGGGCAGCGAGACCCCGGTTTTTGCGGAGGGAGCCGCCTTCTCCCGGACGATCAGCTCCTCGATGAAGCTGTTCCACTCCCCGCACTCCGGGCAGCGTCCCAGCCAGCGCGGAGAGTCGTAGCCGCAGGACTGACAGACGAAACGGGTGTTGGATTTTGGCATGATCTGTCTTCAGAGAGAGGTTATCGGCGCTCCAGGTTATCCAGCAGGATCGCCAGCGCGACGGCGATTGGCGGTCCAGCACGCGGATCGGATCCGCCGTCAGGTCCATCACATACTTATCGGCGAGGGTAAGCCGCCGGATGAACGCTCCGAGCGGCTGCCCGCTCACATGCGTGATGACAAAGTTGGTGCGAATGAAGTCACCGACGATATCTACCAGAGGCAGGCGGCGCATCAGCGCCTTCGTCCAGCTATCCTCACGGCGCGCCGCCCCGGGGAGGCTGATCGTTCATGGATACGAACCTCTTTCTAATCGGTCCACTCCCGGCGCAGAGCGAGCGCGCGCTGTTGAACCTCCTGAAGGAAGCTCGCCGCGCCGAAGCCGTTTATCAGGCGGTGGTCGAAAGTCATCGTCATATTCGCCGTCGTGCGAAAGCCGACCGCGCCGTCGGGCAGCGGACAGGCTTCGGGATAGGGCGCGCCGATAAAGAGCGTGGCGACGGCGGGGGGGACCAGCGCGGGAACGCCCCTGCGCGCGCCGGTCTGCGCCAGACTGGTCAGGCTGATCTGCATCGCCTCATGCGCCTGATCCTCGCCCGCCCTCGCCCGCTGGATGGCGGATTTCGCTTCGGCGATGAACGCCTCGAACGTCAGCGCGTCGGCGCGATGGACACAGGCAATCGTCAACGCGTCCTGCGGGCGCGCCACCGCAATTCCCAGATGCAGGTTCTCGTAGCGGCGCAGAACCCCGTCACCCGCCAGCGTGCTGCGAAAGCGCGGGTGACTCTTTGCCGCCTGCGCCACGCACCAGGCAAACAGCAGGAACCGGGTCGGCTGACGATCCTCCGGGAGGGTCTCGCGCAGCCTCTCGCGCGCCTCCTCGATCGCGCCCCACTCCAGAGTCATCTCCAGGGTCGCCGGCACCGCCGTCTGTACGCCGCGCTGCATCCGATAGATGAGGGCGCGCTGCGCGGCGGGGAGCGGCTCCTCCGTATACGGGAACTTCGCGTCGGCAGCCTCCCGCTTCGGCGTCTGCGTCCAGGCGGAGGCGGAGTCGCGCAGAGCCTGCAGATAGCGGTCTATCGCTTCGGGCAGCAGCTTTCCGTCGCTCTGCTCTGCCAGCCGGTACAGGATCTCCTCCGGAACGCCCTGCTCGCGCGCATAGGCGCGCGTGCGCGGAGGGATCCGCTGATTACCCATAACCGGGCGCGTCGGGGGCGTCGTCGTGAGCGGGGCGGACACCGATGCGGCGGAGCGGGAAGGCAGCTCCGGAGCGGGCGTTTCGGGAGCGGCGGCGGTCTGCGCGGCGCGAAGCCTGCCGATCACCGCGCCGATGGGAAGAATATCCTCCTCGTTTGCCAGCCACGCCTCCAGCACCCCCTCCGCCGGCGCCTCGATCTCCAGGATCGCCTTGTCGGTCTCTATCTCGAAGATCGGCTCATCTTTGCCTACGCGCTCGCCCGGCTGTTTCAGAAAGCGAAGCAGCCGCGCCTCCTGCAGCCCCTCCCCCATCTGCGGGATCCGAATCTCGACGACAGACATCCCCTGTGCCCCCTGCGCCGTCATCCTACCCGATCCTCCGACTCTTCGTAGGGGCGAAAGCCGCGCACCATCAGCCCGTGCTGGTTCTCCTTCTTCGCCTGTTCGGCGCGCTTTTCGGCTTCAGCGCGATTGGCGGTGGTCGTCGCGCCGATCACCACATAGTCGTTGGCGCGGCGGTAGCGGTGGATGAAGACCGGGCGCGGCTTGTCCGAGCGGTTGGTCTGCGAGCCGTGAATCGTCTTCACATGGAAGAAGATAGAGTCGCCCGCCCTGCCGACAATCGGCAGAGCGCGCTCCCAGGGCCACTCCTCAGCATCCAGCCCCAGATGCGAGGAGGTATCCACATGTTTGAGCACGCCAAAGCGATGGGAGCCGGGAACCACGTAGAGCGCGCCGTTGACCAGATCGGTATCCACCGCATAGTTGAGGATCGCAACCGGACCCTCATACTTGTGCTCGAAGTAGGCGGCGTCCTGATGCAGATTCTTGGCATGACCGCCGACCGGCTCCTTGTAGAGGCACTGCCCATCCATAAAAAGCTCGATATCCGGCCCGAGGATCGCCTCCACGATGTCCAGCGCCTTCGGGTCGAACGCGCTCTGGAAGAAGGCGGCGCTGGTGCTGTAGCGCAGGGAGAGCACCATGATCTGTTTGTCCCGGGTGAAGCCGGGCGGAGCCGGGATGAAGAGCGTCCCGTCCGGCGTTACCCAGCCTTCGGGAACCTGCCGCGCCCGATCCAGCAGCGAGAGGGCGCGGGCGGCGGTCGCCTCGATATCGCGGTTCAAGGCTTCGAGGTAGGGCTTCATCAGCCCGCGTACCACCAGACAGCCATGCTCCCGATAGATGGCGGCGGCGCGCGCCGCATCCAGACGCTCCGCGTCCATCTCGATCTTATCCACAGTCACATCCGACCCGATAGTCATGACAGTACCTCCTACCTCTTCCCCGGCGGCAGATGACCGCGCCGGTCTGACTGATTATACATGCGCCCCTGTAGGATGTCAATTTCAAGGACAGAGTCCCCCGAAACCCGACGCAAGACGATCGGGACGCATGCAGGGAGAAGCTGGCGGCGGGACGAATACCGTGAAGAGATCGCTTTTCGATCACACGATTCTGCGCGGAACGCCCCCGCGCATATGAAGGAGTGAACAGAATGTCCGAAAAGTTATCGCGTCGCGAACTGCTGGAGCAGGGCGGCAAGGCCGCCGTCGGAGTCGGGATCGCCGCCTCTGCGCCTGGATGGCTCTCTTCCGGCGTGCACGCCGAGACGGTCTCCCGACCGCGCCGACAGGTCTCCCCCAATGAGAAGGTGGTTTTGGGGCTGATCGGTGCGGGAGGCATGGGCTGCGCCAACATGTATACGCTCATGGGCAAACGGGAGGTGGAGGTCGCCGCGATCTGTGATGTGGATGAGTCGCATCTTGCCGAGCCAACCAAACGGGTGACGGCGAAGTACGGGCGCGCCCCGCAGGTCTTCAAGGATTTCCGTAAGCTTCTGGAGATGAAGGAGATCAACGCGGTCATCATCGGCACGCCCGACCACTGGCACGCGCTGCCGACCGTCCTCGCCTGCGAGGCGGAAAAAGATATCTACTGCGAGAAGCCGATCTCTCACAACATCGTTGAGGGCATCGCGATGGCCAATGCGGCGCGCAAATTCCGGCGCGTGGTGCAGGTCGGAACCTGGCAGCGCAGCACGCAGCACTTTATAGATGCCATTGACTATGTGCGTTCCGGAAAGCTGGGCAAGATCACCCTGTGCCGCGCCTGGACGCTGGGACACGCGGGACAGGGCAAGAGCCAGCCGCAGAACCCGCCCGCCGGCTTTGACTACGACTTCTGGGTCGGTCCGGCGCAGTGGGAGCCGTTCCAGCCCAACCGGCAGCACGGCAGCTTCCGCTGGTTCTTTAACTATGCGGGCGGTCTGACCGGCGACTGGGGCGTTCACATGATAGACATCGCCCTGCTGGCGATGAGCCAGAACGACCACGACCTGCCGATGCCCGCGCGGGTCTCCTCTGTCGGAGGCAAGATCGTCTGCGGTCCGGACGACGACCGCACCACGCCCGATACGCAGCTGGCGATCTTTCAGTTCAATAAACCGGACGGCACGCCGGACTGGCTGCTGCACTGGGAGGTGCGCGTCGGCGGACCGGGCATTGACGGCGGCGGGCATCACGGCACGGAGTTCATCGGTCAGAACGGGCGGCTGCTGGTAGATCGCGAGGGATGGCGCGTCTGGACGCCGGACAACAAACCGCTGGAGAAGATCCCCTCATCCCGACGGGTCAACGATCACTGGCAGAACTGGCTCGACTGCATCAAGTCCCGCGAACTGTGCCGCTCCGACCTCTACTCCATGTTCCAGACGACCACCGTCTGCCATCTGGCGAATATCGCCTACCGCACGGGGGAGCATCTGGAATGGGACAACGCGCATCTGACCATTCGCAACAGCCGCAAAGCGCGGGAAGATATGGTCTTTCAACGCAGGTACCGCAAGCCCTGGTCGCTTCCGATGCATAAGGCGTGAGAGAGTTTCAGGAGACATCTGTCACACAGAGAGTGAAAAAAGTCGCCTGGCTGTAGCGGCAGTAGTTTCAATTCTGCCCGGCAGTCGGCGCGCCGGCTCGGGTAGCGTTCCGCGACTCAGGCAACCGGGACCGCGACGTCCCTCCATACGTCCGACCCGAAGAGAGATCGGATCGGAAGTATCTATGCTATGTACAGGCTTCGGTGGTACACTATCGGAAAGAGGGCGGATCGCCTGTGAACCGAAATGTGCATAGGAGGAACGGCAGATGACCGGCGCGCCGGAACCGAAACATCCCCTGATTGCCGCTCTGGAAGAGGCGTCTCGCGATCTTCTGTACATGAGCGAAAGCGACTATCCGCTGACCCCGTTTCTCTGGGAGAGAGAGAAGGTCGGCGAGGCGGGCGTTACGCCGGAGAGCGTCGCCGCCTTCGCCGGACATCCTGCCGATACGCCGGTGGAGACGGCGGACTTTGAGAGCTTCTTCGAGGCGGCGCAAGCCGAAGAGGAGTGGTATGAGCCGGAGGAGCTGCTTCAGGCAAAAGGCTTTCAGAACCTGGTGGCTCTCCTGAAGGCGCAGCTTGCCGATCTGCAGGTATATAAGGTGGGAGGCGAACCGGAGCGCGAGGTCTTTGTGGTCGGCAGGACAGAGACGGGCGACTACGCCGGCGTCTCCACGCGGGTCGTCGAGACATAAGAGAGAGAGCGGGACAGGGATCCTCCCTGCCCCGACGCCTCTATTCGCGGTCCAGCGTTGACATGAGTCTGGAACGGGCGGCGGCAGGCACGTTTTCCAGCAGCCGGTATCCGGTCAACTGCTCGATCTCCGAGGGGGCGACCCGGAACTGCCGCCAGTCGGATTCGCGAATGTCATCTCGATTGGGCATCTTGACCGCAATCACCCGCGCGCCGCGCCCCATCCGCTGCAGGTCGTCCCCCGGCGCGTCCTCCAGCAGTACGATCACCTTCCAGGTGAAGGCGGGGACCGTGATCTTGCGCTGCCGACCGATCCGGCGCGGTCTCTGCGGATCGGTCACGCCCGCCACGATGTAGGCTTCTTTGCCCTTCTCGATCTGATCCCGCGTGTAGTCCTCCAGCCCCTTCCAGGGTCCCTGATTGTTCCCTCCCGCCTGCGGCACGATGTTGGTCATTAGGAAGGTCGCGTTGTTGTCCTCACGGGAGTTGGAGCGATCCGCCGACGGGCACATATGCCCGCGGTCAAAGCCGCTGCGGGTGTAGTCGCCGGGGGTTACGCGGTCGAAGCCGTCGGGCAGGTCGGGGTCGGGTTGAAACTGACCGCGCTCCACTGTCCCGAGATCCTCCCGGCTCAGATGCCAGCTGACCCAGTTGGGGCGATTGCGTTCGGCGTTGTAGGAGAGGACGTACTGCGGACGCCGGATCAGGTAACGCTCACGGCTGCGGGGGTCGGAGACGGCGGCGTCGGGATTGCCCAGCAGCAGATTGGCTGCGATCCGTGCGCCCGGACTGCGCGCGCCTGTCGGTTCGGCGCGGCGTTCTGAAGGCTCAGCGCGGCGCGAAGGGGTCTCGGAGGTCGTCGTCCGCCCGGCGCGGCGGGGTGGCTCCGGGCGGTAGCGGTTGTTGAGCCACCAGAACCCGACAGCAAGGATCAGCAGAAAGAAGACGACGGTAGAAGAGCGTTTTTTCGTATTCACGGCGTACCTCGCAGTCCGGAGAGTGCGTCCGGCGGGGGCGCGTCTGTCTGCTTCCAGCGTAGACGCGCCGTAACCGGGAAGTGATCGGAAGGATAGCGTCCGCGCCGGTTCTCGCGGACAATCTGCGCATCCAGCACATAGAAGTCGAGGGAGGCGAAGACGTAGTCAATCTTCGCGCCGGAGGTTACGCCCCGAAAAGCGTGAAACGTGCCGACCTCCGCGGCGTCGGAGCGGCGCACCCGGAAGGTGTCTACCAGCGGAAAGTCGAGCTGTGAGGTGAGAAATCGCGTGGCGGGGTTCTCTTCGCCCGCGTTCAGGTCTCCCAGCAGCAGGATCGGCTCCGCCTTCCGGCGCGCACGCATCCGCTCCAGCAGAAGCCGGACGCTGCGCTCCCGTGAGGGCTGCGACTCGTGATCCAGATGGACGTTGTAGACAGACAGAGCGCGTCCGGTCATCCGATCCGTCAGCCGCGCCCAGGTGCAGATACGGGTGATCCGGTTTCCCCAGGATTTCGAGCCGGGAACCTCCGGCGTGTCGGAGAGCCAGAAGGTGCCGCTCTCTTCCACGCTGAAGCGGCTCTTGCGATAGAGGATCGCGCTGTGCTCGCCCGCCGACTTTCCGTCATCCCTTCCCACGCCCAGAGCCGCATACTCCGGCAGCGCCTTCAGCAGCTCGTCCAGCTGAAACCGCAGCGCCTCCTGCAGCCCGATCACGTCGGATTGCTGGCTCCGGAGGAGGTCGAAAACCATCTCGCGCCGCTTCTCCCAGTGGTTGTCTCCGTCGTTAGCCGTTCCATAGCGAATATTGAAGCTCATGACGCGCAGATCCTGGCAGCGCGCCGGCAGTCCGGCAGCCGCCATCGCCCCCAGCGTCAGCAGCAGCATGATCCCTGTATACACCTTCGCCATTTTCCTCAAGGAGTTTACGCCTGCAGCGTCAGAGCGCGGCGCTCAGACCGTCGAGCGCCGCGCTCCCGCAAGGAGCCTGCCCGACTACAGCGGTCCCATCGGCAGACTGACGGGCGGTCCGTCCAGTTCCAGCGCGATCACGGTGTCGCAGGGATCGGGCGGATCGGCGGGCAGACCGCTCAGAAGGACCCGTCCGTTGGAGGCGCGGGTGATCTTCGCCTCCTGTCCGGTCGCCAGCAGCCGCGCCGATTTCACCTCGTTGCCGACCCCGGCAATGCAGGCGGTCTCTCCGGGCCAGCGGAACACGTGCAGATAGGCGGTGTTCCCCTTCGCGGTCGTCGTGCCGATGATGCCGCCCCCGAAAGCGCAGCGCTGGGAGCCGTAGATCGCCTCTCCGTTGACCTCCAGCCATCGCCCCATCGCCCGCAGCCGCTCCGCGTCCTCCTCGGGGATCGTCCCGTCGGCGCGCGGACCGACGTTCAGCAGATAGTTGCCCTCGCCGCGCGCCGCCTCCACCAGGTACTGGATAAGCTGGGGGACGGTTTTGCGGTTGGGGTTGTGGCGGATGTAGCCCCAGCCGCAGGAGTCGCCGATGGTCATGCAGGACTCCCATCCGCGTCCGGGTCGGGAGGCGGTCACATGCTGCTCCGGCGTGTCCAGGTCCTCCTCGATGCCGGAGCGGTTATTGATGAGAATGTCCGGCTGAAGCTGCCGCACCATCGCATTGACCTCCGCCGACCGCCAGTAGTCGGCGATGTCTTTGCCGTCCACATTCGGAACCCAGCCGCCGTCGTACCACAGCACGTCAATCTTGCCGTAGTTGGTCATCAGCTCCCGCACCTGCGCGTGGTACTGCTGCACCATCGCCTCGACGCTGTCGGGGTCTTTGTCGCGTCCCAGAAAGTAGCCGGGGAAGCGCCAGTCCAGCAGCGAATAGTAGAACCCGATCCGCATACCGGCGCGTCGGCACGCCTCGACGTACTCGCGCACGAAATCGCGTTTGGCGGCGGTCTTGACGCTGGTAAAGTCGCTCACCTGACTGTCAAACAGGCAGAACCCGTCGTGGTGGCGGGTGGTGAGCACCATGTACTTCATGCCCGCCTCTTTCGCCAGCCCGACCCAGGCGTCGGCGTCAAAACGATCGGGGTTGAACTGCTGCGCTAAAACCGCATACTCCTCCCGGGGGATGCGCTCCATATACATCACCCACTCGCCCCGCGCGGGGATGGCGTACAGCCCCCAGTGAATGAACATGCCAAACCGCGCCTGATGGAACCACTCCATCCGGCGCGCGTAGTCGCTCTGCTCGTTGGTCATCGGTCGCTCCCTGTGTGAAGGTGGTCTTCGGAGAAGGGCGTTGCCGCCCTCGCCTACCGGGGCGTTGTTCGGCGCGGCGGCGCGGGGTTCCTGCCCGACAGAGGAGAATAAAAGGGGGGGGCAGACCCGAAGGTCCGCCCCGTATGGACGGCGTTTTCGATCGGCGAATCACATCCGCTCCGGCGCGGAGACCCCCAGCAGCGTCAGCAGGTTGCGCACAACGATGCGCGTCGCGTTGAAGACGGTCAGGCGCGCATCCCGCAGGTCCGCCGGAACGCCCTCCTTCAGCGCCGGACACTCCTCATAGAACTGGTGGAGCGCCTGTCCGATCTCGCGCACGAAGGCGGTCAGGCGGTGGGGAGCCAGCATGTCGGCGGCGAGCCGCACCTCCTCCGGGTAGTCCGCCAGACGCCGCAGCAGATCCAGCTCCTTCTCATGCGTCAGCAGCTCCCGATTGACCGCCCCTGCCTGCGGCACGGATACGCCCATCTCCTCGGCGCGGCGCAGCACATTGCAGCAGCGCGCATGGGCGTACTGGGCGTAGAAGACCGGGTTTTCGTTGGACTGCTTCTTCGCCAGCTCCAGATCGAAGGTCGCGGTCGTCTCATAGGAGTTGAGCAGATTGTAGAAGCGGGCGGCGTCCCTGCCGATCTCGCTCACCAGATCGGCAAGCGGAATGATGTCTCCGGCGCGTTTGGAGCCGCGCACCGGCTCGCCGTCACGCATCAGAAGCACCATCTGCGTCAGGATAATCTCGCACCGGTCGGGATCGTAACCGAGCGCGGCGATCCCGGCTTTCAGCCGCTGCACGTAGCCGTGATGATCGGCTCCCCAGATATTGATCAGCCGATTGAAACCGCGATCGAACTTATCTTTGTGGTAGGCGGCGTCGGCGGCGACGTAGGTCTCTTTCTCGTTGGAGCGAACCAGCACCCGGTCCTTCTCATCGCGGGAGAGCTGCGTTGTCCGGAGCCACAGCGCGCCGTCCTTCTCGTAGGCGTGACCGCGCGCCTTCATCTCCTCGATGCAGCGGCGCACCGCCCCCGACTCGTAGAGGCTGCTCTCGTAGAACCAGCGGTCAAAGCGCACCCCGAACGCCTCCAGGTCGCGCCGCTGCTGCTCCACCATGCGGCTCGTCGCCATCTCCCGGAAAGCCGCCTGCCGCTCCTCTTCCGAGACCTTTGCATAGCGGTCGCCGAACTCCTTCACGAGATCGGCGGCGATGTCCATCAGGTACTCGCCCATATAGGCGTCTTCCGGCATCGCCCAGTCCAGCCCCAGCTGCTGTCCGTAGCGCCATGCCAGCGACTGCGCCAGCTTCTCCAGCTGCAGGGAGTTGAGCGCGTCGTTGATATAGAACTCCCGCGACACCTCCGCGCCGCAGGCTGCCAGCAGGTTCGCCAGCGAGTCGCCGAGCGCGGCGGCGCGCCCGTTGACAACGCTGATCGGTCCGGTCGGATTGGCGCTGACGAACTCGATCAGCGTCTTCTCACCCAGCCGCGTGCGATTCGTGCCGTAGAACGCGTCCCTCTCCTCGATCTCCAGCAGGGTATCCTGCAGCCAGTGCGGCTTCAGGTAGAAGTTCAGGAATCCCGGACCGGCGATCTCCACGCGGGCGATGACGCCCTGCCCGACGGGAAGATATTTGATGATCCGTGCGGCGACCTCGCGGGGAGGCAGTCCCGCAGGCTTCGCGAGGGTCATGGCAATATTGCTGGCAAAGTCGCCAAACTCCTTATTGCGCGGCGGGTCTATGCTCACGTCTGCGGGAGGCGATGTCAGATCCAGTTCGCCCGCTTTCTGAGCGGAAGCGACCGCCTCGCGCAGACAGGTAATCAGATGCTCGGTAATCACACACAGGCTCCCGGAGAGAGACGCGGAGCGTTCTCCTCTTCTATTTCAGGTAGTTCATCAGCAGTTGGGCAAGAGACAGGGCTGCGCTGGAGCCGATCGAGACCCCCGCAAAGGTCTGCGGCAGTCCCATGCACCAGAGACGGCGCAGCAGCGTGGGACGCTGGGGTACCGTCTGCAGAAACTTCTGCTCCAGGTCCATCGCCGCCATGATGCCGCTGGCGATCTGTCGTTCGCTGGCGGGGCGCGTCGTAACATACTGCTGGAGAAAGGCTCCCAGACTGCGCCAGGTGAACAGGGCGACGACCGCCCCCAAAATCGCGCCGTCGGTTGCGTCCAGCCCCCAGAGGTTGAGCGCGGGGACAATCTGCGAGATGAGCGCGAAGATCAGCCCGCCCGCCAGCAGATTGGTTCCGCATCGGGGATGCACGCGGGGCATCCGTTTGACGATCTCCGGACGAAGCGGCTCTCCCCGCTCTAGCGCATGCACCGCCTGATGTTCGGCGGCGTGGTAGCCCGCCAGCGGCATCAGGCGGATCATCGCGAGGAAGAGCGGCAGCGCAATCCCCTGCAGCAGGTACCAGCTTACGGTCTCCGGCGTGATCCGGGCAGGCGGCGGCGCGCTCCAGAGCGCGTAGAGCGGGTAGGCGAATATCTGTTGCGCCAGCCACGCCAAGACCCCGATGCTCAGGTGCGCGGCGATCATCAGCACGCCCATCACCGCTCCTCCGGCGATCAGCGACAGGTTTCCGGTTCCCGCCTGAAGATAGCCGTTGGTGAGGTAGACCCCCCAGGGCGTCGCCATGCCCCCGATCCCGGTCGGGCGGGGCGGGGTGACGTTGGGAACCAGCATATCTGCCAGGGTGACCGCGCCGATATAGCGGTTCTGCGAATCGAGGAGCGGCAGGGTCGTCTCCCCGCTGGAGACCAGCGCGCGGCGCGCCTCCTCCAGCCCCATGCCGGCATAGCCGACCGCGCCGGGTTCGCGCATGCGCGTTGAGACGGTCTCCTGCAGGCTCTCCTCGCTCTGCTCCGACTCCAGCAGCGGCAGCAGTTCGCGCAGCGTGATCACGCCGTAGAGATACCCGTAGCCGTCTATCACCGGGAGCGTGTCCACATTGCCGAATCGCAGCAGCTCTGCGGCGCGGTAGAGACTATCCCACGGCTCCAGAACGGGTATCTGACGTATGTAGCTGACCAGCGACGTTGTTTCGGTCGTCATTTCCACACAGCGATGAATGATTGCAAGAATGCAGAAACTGTGCTATACTTTCCTGCTTACCTCGCGTCTTTGCGAGAGCGGCGTCAATCGTCTTCAGGAGACCGTATCAGCCATGCAACAGTGCGAAATCTGCGGAAAAAGCCCGCAGTTCGGTCAGAATATTCGGAACCAGCACTCCGTCGGCTGGCGCTATCGCGCGCCGCGCACCAAACGCCGCTGGCTGCCGAACCTGCAGACCGTGCGGGTCGCCCGGGGCAACGCGACGATGAAGATTCGTATCTGCGTGAAGTGCCTCAAAGCGGGCAAAGTGGCGCGGGCGGCATAGCCTCCCGCGCCCTGTTTCCACTCTCTACGTCTATTATCAGCTGCATCGTCACGCCGACGCAGGTTCAACTTCCTGCGCCTCTTTGCCAGAACGCATCCGCTCCTTAGAGACTTGCATTATACACAAGTTTCCCTGCTGATTGCAAGCGTGCCCGAGGCGCGGACGCGCCCGCTTCGATCTGTGCGTTCGTTGCGCGGACGGGAAGCCGCGCCACCACCGGGGAGGTTCCTGTGATGAAGCAAGTGCGTCTACTGATGGCTGGACTGGTCGCTCTGTCGCTCTGGGGCTGCGGCTCCGGAGGAGGAGGCGCGCACAGCGCGGATCCGCTGGCGGATGGACGCGCCGCGCTGGACCGGCTTGCCGCCGGAAAAGAGACGGCGAACCAGCAGAAGTTTCAGACCATTCTCGATCTGTTCCTGCAGGCTGTCCGGAAAAACCCCGACAGCTCCGAAGCCCACTTTGGCGCGGCGATCTGTCTGGCAGCGGTCGTCACGCAGCAGATAGACGGTCCCGAAGCGATCCCCGCCGGCGGAGCCGGACGCTCCCGCGCCGGCGATCCCCCTGTGGTCGGCAGCCCGCCCGACAGCGGCGAGTTCCCTCCCACGCCGCCCGACCGCCCGGAGCCGGATACGCCGATGCCGCGCCACCACGTTCTGGGAATCCTGTGGAACCTGGATCGCGGACTCAGCAACCCCTTCTACCTGCTCCATATGCTCGCGCCCATCGCGGACATTCGCAGCGGACTGATCCCGTTCTACGGCTACTTCGGGGATGCGCCGGAGCGACGAATGCAGATGCTGAAGGATCTGACGCAGGTCTCCGAGCACCTGGAGAAGGTGGAAGCCGATCCGAACTTCTCCTTCACACTCCCGAAAGCGGACCGGGAGGGCAGGACGATCGTCATCGGACTGCCGGAGGTCTATCTGTTCCACGCCTACATTCAGTCGCTGCGCGCCGAGATCGCGCTGTCGCTCGCCTATATCCGCGATCCCGGCAGCTGGCTGCCTCCCTTCTTTAGCCCTCCGTTTTCAGGAGAGACCTCTCCCGGCGCGCCGGGAGGCGGAGGCGGGCGGATGCACCCGATCTTCTCGCCGCGCCTGCTGGACCGAAACGAGGACGGCAGGCTGTCTCCCGATGAGTACCTGCCTCCCAGCCCGTTTCTGACCCTTCGCGACGCCGCGCTGCTGCAGACCGCGCAGAAGGCGATGCTCACCGTCGCAGAGAAGGGCGAGAAAGGGATTGCGGGCGTGCTGGCGCGCCCTGCCGGCGATGACAGCTTCCTCATCCCGAACACGCCCTACGTCGCGAAGGCGCTGACGGAGATGCGCGACCATGCGCTTCCGCTGATCCGGCAGGCGGCAACCGGTCCGGTGACGGTGGAGATACCGGTCTACGAACCCTATCCTCTTCCGATGCTGCAGGAGGCGTTGAAGGGGACGGCGGGTCGCTCAGCGCGTCTTCGCGCTGGAAACGATGCGATCTTCCATCTGCGCCCCTCCTCCGGCGAGTCGGATCCGCCCGTATCCGGTCCGCTCCCCCCGTTCTTCGATCCTCCCCTTCGTATGGAGAAGGTAACGATCCATCTGGCGGCATGGTTCGCCAGCCCGCCCCCGGACCTGAAGGCGTTCGCCCCGACCTTCACGCTGGATGAGGGCGGCTGGATCAAGCCCGAGCAGATCGTCTATCCGGATGAGACCTTTGGAGGACTCTTCCCGGAGGGGCTGCCGCGCGTCTTTGCACTGGACTACGCCTTTTACGGTCTCTGAAAGGGATTTTTCCTCCCGTCTGCGCCTGAAGAAACCCCGTCTTTCTGCCGAACTTCTTAGGAAAGGAGACGGGGTTTTTCTGCGTGTCCCGGCTCCGGTTTTTCGCGCCACGAGGCATCCTGATATGATGACGGTTCGAATGCGAATGTCGCTGCTGTTAATGGGGCTAGCTGCCGCCTGCCTGGCAGGCGTTGTCGTCTGGCAGAGAGCGGAGGAGCGTAAACTCAACCTCCTGTTGAACAACGAAGCCCGGGAAAGACAGGATGTATTCGAGAAACTGGCGCGTCTGAAGGGCGGCAAAACGAGAACCCTCGCCTTCGACTACACCTACTGGGACGAGATGGCGGACTTTGTCAGAAGCCGCGATATGAAGTGGGCAAGGGAGAACCTGGACACCTGTCTGAGCACCTACAAAGTCTCGGCGGTGTGGGTCTACGATCTGAAAGGCTCCCTCATCTATTCGGTCAACGACTCCCGCGATGCGAAACTTCACCCGTTTCCGCTTCCCTTTTCCACGATTGAGACGCTGCTGAAGAAGCCCCGTTTCTGCAGCTTCTACGTGCAGACCCCTCTGGGAATCATGGAGGTGCAGGGCGCAACGATCCATCGGTCGGATGACGTCCGGCGACGGAAGCCTCATGCCGGATATTTTCTGGTGGGACGCCTCTGGGACCGCGCGTTTCTGGACGAAATGGCGAGCCTGTCCGACTCGAAGCTGACGCTGGTTACCGGCGCTGCGACGCCGGTGGCGCAGCCGCAGAAGAGCAAGAAGCAGCTGGCGATTACCTTCACGTATCCTCTGCAGGGATGGGATAAAAAGACCGTCGCGCAGGTGATCGTCGCGAGGGATACGCCGGTCATCCGTCAGTTCTCCGCGCTGACCCATCGCACCATTATGCTGGTGCTCCTGTTCGCCGGCGCGCTGCTGGCAGCGCTGTCGCTCTGTCTGCTTGTGTGGGTGGCGCGCCCCCTGCAGCGGATATCGCGGGCGCTTCAGGGGCAGGATACCAGCGCGCTGACAGGTCTGCAGACCGACCGATCCGAGTTCGGCAGGCTGGCGGGACTGGTCAGCGACTTCTTTGAACAGCAGGAGGCTCTGCGAGAGGAGATTGCACAGCGCACGCAGACCGAACAGGCGCTGGAGGCCGCGATTGAAGAGCTGCGGCAGGAGCAGTGGAAGATGCATACGCTCATCTCCAACGTCCCCGGAGCCGTCTACCGCTGCCTGAACGACAAGCATTGGAACATGCTCTTTCTCAGCGCCCCCATCGCCGATATCTGCGGCTATCCGCCGGAGGAGTTCCTGCAGGGTCGCGCGCGCTGTTTCAACGACGTCATTCATCCGGACGATCGCGAGGCGGTTCGGTATGAGGTAAATCTGGCGATCGCGCGGCGGGAATCCTATCAGATCGAATATCGGATCCTCCACGCGGACGGCTCGATCCGCTGGGTCAGAGAGCAGGGACAGGGAGTCTACGCGCCGGATGGGGAGTGCCGCTATCTGGACGGCGTCATTTTCGATATCACCGAGCAGAAGCAGATCAACAGAGCACTGCGCGACAGCGAGGAGCGGTTCCGGTCTCTCTACCAGAAGACGCCGGTCATGCTTCACACCGTGGACCGCAAAGGACGGATCATCTTCGTCAGCAACTACTGGCTGGCGACGCTGGGATACGATTTTGATGAGGTCATCGGTCGAAAGATCACCGATTTCATGACCGAATCCTCCCGCCACTATGCGGAGGAGTACGTCTTCCCGGTCTTTATGGAGACCGGATTCTGCTGGGACGTCCCCTACCAGATGATCAAAAACAACGGGGAGATCATCGAGGTGCGCCTTTCAGCGATCGGCGAAAGAGATGCGCAGGGCGAGATGATTCGTTCGCTGGCGGTGATGATTGACGTGACGGAGCAGCGACGCGCCGAGGCGACCCTGGCGCATCGCGCGCAGGCGGAGCAGCTCATCACCTCTATCTCTACACAGTTTATCAATCTGCCCCTGGAGCAGATTGATGCCGGTATTCAGCGCGCCCTGCAGATGATCGCGGAGTTTTCCGGCGTAGACCGCAGCTACATCTTCCAGATCTCCGCCGACGGCACGACGATGGACAACACCCATGAGTGGTGTGCGGCGGGCATCTCTTCGGAGCGAGAGAATCTCCAACAGCTGCGTGTGGAAGAGTTCGCCTGGTTCATGGAGCCGCTGAAGCGTTTTCAGTGTCTGGAGATAGACTGTGTGGCAGACATTCCAGACTCGGCGCGTGAGGTGAGGGAGCATCTTCAGCAGCAGTCCATCCGGTCGCTCATCTGCATCCCGATGGTCTACGGCTACACCCTGATCGGGTTTATCGGCTTCGACGCGGTGCGCCAGGAGCGGAAATGGACGCCGGAGATCGTCACACTGCTGCGGATGGTGGGCGACATCTTCGTCAACACGCTGATGCGGAAACGTACAGAGGAAGAGCTTCTGATCTACAACGAAGAGCTGGAGTTTGCGCGCGCGCGCGCCGAGCAACAGACGCTTCTGCTTCAGGAGCAGGCGGTGGAACTGGCGCAGGCGCGCGATCAGGCGCTCGCCTCCACCCGCGCCAAATCCGAGTTCCTTGCCAATATGAGCCATGAGATCCGCACGCCGATGAACGGCATCGTCGGCATGACAAACCTGCTCCTGGATACCCCGCTCACTGCCGAACAGCGCGACTTCGCGCTGACCATTCAGCACTCGGCGGAGGCTCTGCTGACCATTATCAACGACATCCTCGACTTCTCTAAAATCGAGGCGGGGAAGATGCATATCGAGGCAGTTCCCTTCAATCTGCGAACGCTGCTGGAGGAGGTGGCGGAGCTGCTGGCTCCCCGCGCCCACGAGAAGGGGCTGGAGTTCGCCTGCATGATCCCCGCGAACTTTCCGGAGACCCTGACCGGAGACCCGACCCGGCTCCGGCAGATCGCGATGAACCTGTTGAGCAATGCGTTGAAGTTCACGGAGCGCGGGGAGGTGGAGTTAAGCGTCCAGCTTCTGTCGGAGAACGAGCAGGCGGTGCACTTCCGGATGTGCGTCCGGGATACCGGAATAGGTATTCCGGCGGCGCGTCAGAGCGCGGTCTTCGAGAGCTTTACGCAGGTGGACGGCAGCACCACGCGCCGATACGGCGGAACCGGGCTGGGACTGACCATCTGCCGCCAGCTGGCGGAACTGATGGGCGGGAAGATCGGGCTGGAGAGCGAGGAGGGAAAGGGCAGTCTGTTCTGGGTCGAACTGACGCTGCCCCGGCAGTGCTCCGCCGACCGGAAAGGACTTCAGGCGGAGAAGCGGCTTCAGGGAGCGCGGATCCTGGTGGTGGACGACCATCCGACCAATCGGCGCGTGCTGTGCGAACAGCTGAAATCGCTGGGCTGTCTGGCGGAGACGGCGCAGGACGGTCGGGAGGCGCTGCGCGCCATCGCCGCCATGCGGGAGGATACCCCCTATCAGATGGTGCTGATGGATATGCAGATGCCGGGGATGGACGGCTTGCAGACCGCCCGCGAGATGCGCCGGCAGGCGCGTGGAGCCTCCCTTCCGATCATTCTGCTCTCCTCCATTGGCAATCACGATCTGACGGCGGAGGCGGAGGGACTGTTTCATGCCCGGCTGAGCAAGCCGGTGCGCCTGTCGGTGCTGAAGCAGGCGATGATGACGGCGATGGGCGAAGCGGTAGAGCGCGCCCCGGTTCATGTGCCGACCGTCGAGACGGGCGAGTCGCCCCTGACCGGCATCCGGGTGCTGCTGGCGGAAGACAACCCCGTCAATCAGAAGGTTGCGCTGCGGCTCCTGGAGAAGTGGGGCTGCGTTACCCATGCGGTCAGCAACGGCAGGGAGGCGCTGACCGCCCTCGAAAACGGCGCGTTCGATGTGGTGCTGATGGATATCCAGATGCCGGTGATGGACGGCTTCGAGGCGACGCAGGAGGTTCGCAAGCGCGAGCAGGCGCAGGGCGGGCATATGCCGATCATCGCCATGACCGCGAACGCGATGGCGGGCGACCGCGAGAAGTGTCTGACGGCGGGAATGGACGACTACATCAGCAAGCCGGTCAAGCCGGAGGACCTGCGTCGCGCGCTGCTGCGGTGGCGCGATCCGACGTCGCCGCGAACTTCCGCGCCGCCGGTCGGCGAGGAGCCTCCCGCGCTGGATCGGGAGCGGATGCGGGAGAGTATCGGCGACGATCCGCAGACGGCGCACGAGGCGCTGTCGGAGTTTCTCACCGCGACGGATAGACTGCTTACGGCGCTGACTTCGGCGCTGGAGAGGGGAGACGCTCCGGCGATTGAGCGCGCGGCGCACTCGCTTGCGGGAAGCGCCGGCATGATCGGCGCAGAGGCGTTTCGTCAGGTCTGCGCGCAGATAGAGGCGCAGGGGAGGTCCGGGCGGCTGGAGGAGGCACAGACGCTGCTCCCGCGCCTTCAGGCGGAGTATGCGCGTCTGAAAGCCGCCCTGGAGCCGCATCTGATTCCGAAGGCGGCTTGAAGCAGTCGGGTTTTCCCTGCCGGTCAGCGTATCTGCTCGCGCACGAACGCCTCCATCGCGGACGGCTCCAGATGGGAGATCGCGGTGTAACGGCGTCCATGCTGCGTCCAGAGCAGCGTGCTGGTATGTCCCTGAAGGCGCCGATAGGCGGTGATCCGCTTCATTGGCACGGCGCGCCACTCTGCCGACGCCTGACGAAACGGCGCGCCATTCTCCTGAACAAAGATAGAGAGGGTCTCTAGACCGTCGCTGTAGATGAGCTGCAGCGTCCGCTTTTTGCCCACGCGGCTGACCATCACCCGCTCCAGACGGAAACCGAGCGGTCCCTCCGCCGCCAGACCAACGCTGCGCGCGCGCTCCGCCATCGCCCGGCTGTCCGACTCCCGCATCGCGGCTGACAGGGTCGCTTCACGCCGACGCACGTTCGGTCCGACGGCAGGCTTCAACTCCGAGTCGGGGATGTTCGCCGGGAACGCAACATTCGAGCAGGTTATCAGGCGGGCGAGCGTGCCGTCCGCGTAGTAGGTCTCCACGCGCAGCGCTTTGAAAGTCGCCCGATCCACCCAGATTCGCTGTCTCCCCTTGCCGCCGGAGACCGCCGTCAGCTCTATCAGATAGGCGGGACGTCCGGCAGCCGCATCACGCTCCGATACCAGTCTGATCCGATAGTTCCGCTCGATCTGCCGATACGCGGTCTGCCGGCTGCGGTCGTCCAGTGCGGGAAGCTCCGTCCTGGTCAACAGGTTCTTTGAGGGTTCATACTGCCAGTAGCTCCTGTTGTATATCCAGACGACCCGCCCTCGCGCAGACGGGGGAGCCTCATAGACCATACGATAGCTGCCATTCGCCCCCTGTGTCACCTGCGCCAGCGTTGCGAACGACTGTCCGTCACGCCAGGTGGTCAGCGAGAACTGCGCGCGCATGGGGCGATCCGCGCCGAGCGTCTGCGACCGGCGCCATATCTCCAGCGGACTTAGGGAGGCGGGCTTGCGCTTATTCGCCGGCGTACCGTTTCCGGCAGGCGCGCGGCTCTGTGCCGACTGCGCGTCAAGCGCGCCGGAGAGACACAGAGCCGCGCCGGACAGCAGACCGGCAAGCGCCAGAGGAATCGCACAGGCGTGTCGGCGCTGCACTCTCACAGCCCTCCCTCCTCGCTCTCCCCTTCCGCAGAGGAGCTTGCGTCTGCCAGCACGAAGCGATGCAGTTCCGGCGTGTCCGCGGAGATGTCCGCGCTGTGAATCGCATGCAGCGTCAGCAGCCGGTTCACCTCACCATGCGAGGGCCAGGCGTCTGTCGGAGGAGAAGCCGGGGGGACGAGGGCGGGCTGCAGCAAAAACAGCAGTCCCGCCAGTCCCAGCGCCGCGGCGGCAGTCGCCAGACCGAGAGGCGCCGCGACGCTGCGCCGCCCGGAATGACGACGAACGGGAGCGCGTTCTAACGTCGTGTCCGCCACCCGCTGCCGAAAACGCGCCAGCACGCTCACCCGAGAGCTTTGACCATCCGGGACCCGCGCCGCACGCAGCAGATTCTGGGTCGCCTCCAGCGCCTCCCATTCCCGCCGACACGTCTGGCAGGCGTGCAGATGTTCGGTCAGCGTCACCGCCTGATCCGCATTCAGCACTCCGTCCATAAAATCGTTCATCCATGCCTGTACATCGGCACAGGAGACTCGCTTTGTCATCTGCTTCTCCGGAGAGGCTCTACCTCTCCACGTACTGCGCCAGGGAACGGCGCAGCAACGCCCGTCCGCGATGCAGTCGGGAGCGCACCGTTCCGACAGGCACATCCAGAACCCGACTCACATCGGCATAGTCCATCTGCTCTATATCCGCCAGTATGACGACCGCGCGAAACTCCTCCGGCAGCGCGTTCAGAGCATCCTGCACCTCTTCGGAGAGCATCGGCTCGATCAGAAGCGCGACCGGATCAGAGCCTGTATCCGCGATCTCGCGCGTCTTCACCTCCTCCCCGCTGCCGGCGGAGAGAGCGGCATCCAGGCTCTCCGCCTGGCGTCGGCGCGCACGCCGAACCATATCAATGCGCGTGGTGGTCATGATACGATACATCCAGCTTACAAAGCGCGTGTCCCCGCGAAACTGCGAAAAGGACCGGAACCCCTCCACCAGCGCCTCGCTCAGAAGGTCTTCCGCATCGTCCCGATTACCGGTCATGCGATAGGCGTACCTCCACAACGCCTCCCAGCACTGGACGATCTGCGCCTCATAGGTCTCCCGCCAGGCGTGTTCGGACGTATCGGTGCGGCTTTTGTGGAAGGGTGTCCACTTCATTGTTAGAGTTTTCGCCATCATAGTGACTATGGCGTCAAACAGTCGCGCGTTGGTTCCCGGACGGGAGGCTTGCCCGCCTCACTGGCTGCCATAAAAAAAGCGTCTGTCAGCGCCTCTGGAGAGCAGAAGAGGGCTGATCAGACGCCTCCGCGCCACAACCGGACGTTACTTCTTCTTCGCGCCGCTCATCGTCTGATCGTTTTTCTTCTTGGCGGTCTGCTTGCTTGACCGGGCGGTCTTCTTCTTGGCGGCGGATTTCTTCTTGCTTCCGCTCTCATGCATGGTGGCGGAGGTCTTCTTCTCGCCCGACTTCGCCTGCGCCATCGCGGACGGTCCGCTGACCAGACCCCCAGAGAGCACCATCGCGCACAGACCGGCAGCCATCCACAACTTCAGTGTTTTCACGGAACAGATCTCCTCGTAAGCGTTGTTTGATGGATGGGATCGTTATCCCATAACCGCAACTTCGAGGTAATTGGCGCCGCGTCTGTTCCGATTAGTTCCCGTCCTTTGAACTTTTTTCTCTCTTTTACACGCAGGGAGAGGATACAGTCTGTGCCGCAAAGCGGGCAGCCTGCCTCCCGCTAACGGCGATCCGGCACGCGCCAGTTGGCGAACCAGACGGAGGTCTCCGGAACCGGGGGCTGATCCCCCCAGGCGGGCTGCATGGTCTGAAACTGCGGGAAGACCGGGCGAACGACCTCCTCCCACAGACGCTCCACCTGTTCGAAGGTGCGCAGGGCGTGCGTCGGCTTTTCGCGGGCGTAGGCGTCCAGTAGTTCGCGCCCCTTGTCGCCAAGCCAGCGCACTTCGTCGGCGATCATCCTCTCCCCGATCCGCCGATCCGACTCGCGCGCATTGTCGCCCATCGCAAAATGGGGACCGGGCGCATCCGGCGGGGGAATGCGCGATACGTCCACGCACTCCGGCTCCGCCGCCCACAGCAGGGAGGTCTCCACACGCCCCGCATGATCGCCTCCGCTTCGCCCGTCTCCCGCAAATCCCGGCTGGTTGGCTTCGAAGTCGGGCAGACCGTAGAGCCGCGTGCCGACATGCGGCTGAACCAGCGTCAGCAGCGTCTTGAGGTCCTGCCAGTTGGGTCCGTAGTGCCCGGTGAAGAAGATGGCGGCGTGAAATCCGAGCGTGTCCGCCGTGCGGACGTGATAGAGGACGTTTTTGAAGTGCTGCCAGGGTGGCATACTCGTCAGCCAGGTGCGCGCCACCTGTCCGATGTTCTGCTCCGCCCAGACGGCGTACCCGCTCAGTTCATGGATATGCCAGTAGTCCGGCGGCGCGACAATGCCGCCGTGCGTGTGCGCGGCGCGGCAGGCGATGGCGTGCGCCTTGAGCGCGTCCAACCCGACGGCGCACTGCGGTCCGTGCGGCTCGCACAGTCCGTAGGGGAAGTAGACCAGCGGACACTCGGCGAAAGCCCGCTCCAGCTCATCGGGAAACATCCGCTCCCAGCGTACTTCTCGCATGGCGTTCCTCTCTATGGTCGGCGGTCCCGGCGGTCTACGGCGCAGCTGCCCCGCCCGATTCGCCCGTTGTCGGATCCGGGCGGGTCAGCAGAATAAAGTCGGCGGTCTGCGCATACTTTTCGATGGCGACGCCGGGGAACGCGGGATCGGGCTTGATGGTGATCAGCGCGATCTTCAGGCGCGGGGAGGCTTTGCGCAGGCGATCCACCAACCCGTACCACGAATCGCTGTGCATCGCGCCGTTGACCTGTACCACCTTGCGTCCCCGATTGGCTCGGCGAAACTTCAGGATCGCGTCCGCCATCGTCTCATCCCACAGCCCCTGCGCCTGCTTCATGTTCTCCGGTGAGGGCATGTTCGTGGGTCTTGCCTGTCCGCCGGAAACCGCGCCCGTCTGTCCGCCCGAGGGCTGATCATGCGAGGCGCCGAATATCTCGTCCAGCTGCCTGGCGTAGCCTGCCGGAATATCCATCGAGTAGGGCAGGCGCGGCAGGAAGGCTTTCGACTCTCTCGGGAGATCCTTCAACGCCTCCTGCCCCTTCCGGCTGACGATATTGACGTATCGGCGCGGCGTGTTGGCGGCGACCACCGGCAGGCGGTTCTCCCGACAGAACTCCACCAGAGGACGGTAGTCGGTTCGATAGTTGGGCCAGGGACGCGAAGACTGCAGGAAGTGCTGCTCGGTGATATGTCCGGCAAGATACTCGTTGAGGACTAACTGCACATCCCGCTCGAACATCTCCAGCGACAGCGCCAGCTTCGGGTAACGCGCATACAGAACGCGCAGAATGTCGAGTTTGAGCGCGTGACCGAGCTTGTGGTTGTGCAGCTCGCCGATCACGATCACATCCGCCTCCGCCGCCGCCGCGATCATCGCCTCGAAACTGCTGGCGGATTGTTGCGCGAAGACCAGATAGTCTTTCGAGTCCACTGCCGAAGGCGGCTGCTGCGCCGGGTTCATGCCCGCCAGCGAGACGCAAGCCGCCAGCATCGTCCAGAGATTCATGTCGGTTTCCAATCCTTCCGGTCGCTCCCCGCCGCCTGCGCCCTGCCAGAGGAGGCGGCGAGAAGCCAGTTTTCAGATCCTCTGCGGTTCTCTTAGAGTATCCCCTCTCCCGCCCCGAGAGTTCCCGGATGCATGCGGCTAATCATCGGCAGTTTGCAGAAGCCTCATCGGTATCAGGCGCATCGGCGTTCCGCCCGCCCCGAAACGGGTCTCAGGCTCCTCCACCATCGAGACGCCCGCCAGCGGGAAGACCATATCCGCCCAGTTGAGGTTTCGTCGGCGGAGCGAGAAGGAGCCGCAGAGGATCAGGTGCTCCCGCGCGCGGGTCAACGCCACATAGAGCAGACGCGCCGACTCCTCGATGTCTCCCTGTCTGCGCTCCTCGGCGATCGCCCGATACGCCGCCGTCTGGTAGTCGTCCAGTCTGCATCCGACCGCCCTGCGTTTCGGATCGCACAGAAACAGCCCCCGCTCCGGCTTCAGCAGAGACCGCGCCATGTCCCCCAGGAAGACGACGGGAAACTCCAGCCCCTTCGCCTTATGGATGGTCAGCACCCGCACCACGTCCGCCGCCTCCTCTTCGGTCGGGGCGTCCCCTTCCCGTTCGGACAGCTTCTCAATCTCTCGCAGACGCCGGATAAAGTCGGCGACGCCGTGCACCGAAACCGCGTTCGCCATCTGCAGCAGCTTGCGGACGTTCGCCAGCCTGCGCCGCCCGTTGGGACGCGCCAGCAGCCGCACATCGTACTGCGTGGCGGCGAGGATTCGCTCCAGCAGATGCCCGACCGGCAGCCGATCCTCCTGCGCCCGCAGCGTCTCCATCGTCTCGTAGAAACGGCGCAGCAGTCGCGCCTCCTCTTCCGGCAGCGGCTCGGACTCTAAAAACGCGGGAATGGCGGGATACAGCGGGGCGCGTCTGTCCCCCGCGCGCGCAAAACAGGAGAGCGCGTAGAGCGTCTCGATATTCACGCCGAACATCGGGGAGCGCAGGGTCGCCGCCAGCGCGAGATCGTCCAGCGGCGTGTCCAGCGAGGTCAGCACATTCATCACATCGCGCACCTCATGCCGCGCATAGTAGCCGCGCCCGCCCCCCACCACAAAGTAGGGCACGCCCCGACGCAGAAAGGCGTTCTCATACTTTTCGACCTCCGTCAGCCCGCGCAGCAGCACCGCGATGTCGCCGAACCGCAGGGGACGCCCGCACTCCGCGCTGCCCCGGTCAGTGATCGTCAGCTCGCGCCCCTGCACGATCTGCAGGATTCGTCCCGCGATGGCGTCCGCCTCCAGCGGGGTATAGGACTCGCGTCCCGGATCGCGCGTCAGCAGAAACTCCACCGACGGGATCGCCTTCTCCGCATGACTGGCTCCCGTCTGCAGCGGGGTAAAGGGCGTCCGGGAGGCGCGCCATATCTGATCGAAGATTCGATTGACGAACTGCAGGATCTCCGGACGCGAGCGGAAGTTATCCGCCAGCGAGATGTACTCGCCCGCTCCGTTCATCCGAAAATCGCGTTCGATCTGCTGAAAGATCGTTGCATCGGCATTGCGGAAGGCGTAGATGGACTGCTGCACGTCGCCGACGATAAAGAGATGGTTGCGGGGAGCAGGCAGAGGAGGCGGGTCGGTCTGCGCCTGCCGAAAGGCGCATACGTCCGCGCCATCCGTTACGCCCTCATGCAGCAGCCGGATCAGCCGCATCTGAAGCGGGTTGGTGTCTTGAAACTCATCCACCATCAGATAGCGGAACCGCCGCTGAAAACGGCGCAGGACGCCCGGCTCCGTCTCCAAAAGGTAGACCGCCTCGCTCTGAAGGTCGTCGTTGTCGAGCGCGCCCTGCGAACGTTTCGCCTGCGCGTAGGCAGCCCAGGTGAGCGACAGCAGCCGCCAGAAGCGGTGCGAGAGCCGCGCCGCCTGCTCCTCGCGCTCCGCCTTCAGTTTAAACAGCGTCCGGGCGCGTTCGCCGCACATCTTCAGACGCTCGAAGACCGCCGTCACCTCGATCTCCGTCTGGGAAGAGACGGATCGCCCGCGCGCGGCGCGCCCCGCCGCCTTTGTCATCTCCTCCAGCGCGCGCAGCGCCGCCTGCACGCGCTCGATCCCCGCCGATTCGGGCAGGGGCGCAAGCTCAGCGGCGCGCTCAAGCAGGTTCGCCCGCGCAATCTCCATCGCGCCCGCGATCCCGGCGCGCATCGTCTGCAGGGCTTCCAGACAGGCGTTCGCCTCCGCAAGCACGGGATCGAGGAGCGCGCGCACGACGCTCAGGGAGCAGGCGGCGGTAACATCCTGCCCGGATCGCCAGAACGCCTCGATCTCCTCCTGGCGCAACCCCGCTCCCCGCAGACGGTCCAGCGCGGCGTTGACGGACTGGTAGAGCGCATTGAGCGGGTCGCCGATCTCGCCGCCAAAGACGCGCTCATCCTGCACGGCGGAGACCAGTTCAATGATCTCCGTCTCCCCCTCCAGATAGGCGGTCTCAATCACACGCTCGAACGCGCCGCGCAGCAGATAGCGCGCCTCCGTCTCGTCCAGTACCCGGAAGTCGGGGTCTACCCCCGCCTCAAAGGGGTTCTCCTTCAGCAGACGGGAGCAGAAGCCGTGAATGGTGCTGATGTAGGCGGTCTCCAGCGCGCGCCGCTCCTCACGCAGCCCTGCCGCCTCCAGCGCGCGAACGATCCGCTCCTTCATCTCGCGGGTGGCTTTTTCGGTGAAGGTGATCACCAGGATCTCGCCGACTCCCGCGCGCCGCTCCGGCGGCAGCGTTTCCGCCAGGCTCTCGCGCACAATCCGCACGAACCGCTCCACCAGCACGCCGGTCTTCCCCGATCCCGCGCCCGCCGACACGCAGACATCGCGCTCCAGCGCGGTGATCGCCCGTACCTGATTGTCCGTCCATTGCCTGCTCATGGGTCCATTCATAGATTCGGGGTGACGCTTGCCGTTCCTCCGTCTACCTGCTATACTCATCTGTGAAGACTCCTCAGGAGAGGGCGAACGTGCAATCTGTATCTACTACTCCCGCCGGAGCGTTGTCTCCGGAACTGGAGGCAAAATATCGGCGGCTGCGCGAGATTCTGACGGAGATGGGCGCGGTCGTGGTCGGCTACTCCGGCGGCGTGGACAGCACGCTGGTGCTGAAGGTCGCGCACGACACGCTGGGCACGAAGACGCTGGCGGTAATCGGCGACTCGGAGGCGTTTCCGCAGGGCGAGGTCGAAGCCGCGCTGAAGGTGGCGCGGGAGATGGGCGTGGAGGTGGTTCTGCGCGCCACGCATGAGCTGAAAAATGAGCGTTTTCGCGTCAACAACCCGGATCGCTGCTACCACTGCAAGACGGAGCTTTTCTCCGTGCTGGCGGAGGTGGCGCAGGAGCGCGGGATTCGCTGGATCGCTGACGGCTCTCACGCGGACGACGCGGGCGACCATCGTCCCGGCATGCGCGCGGGAGAGGAGCGGGGCGTCCGCAGTCCGCTGAAGGAAGCCGGGATCGGCAAGGAAGAGATCCGCCGGCTGGCGCAGCATCTGGGTCTCTCCAACTGGGATAAGCCCTCCTTCGCCTGTCTCTCCTCGCGCTTCCCCTACGGGACCGTCATCACGCCGCAGCTGCTGGCGCAGGTGGACGGGTGCGAGAAGTATCTGCGCGAGCTGGGTTTCCGGCAGTTTCGCGTGCGCCATCACGATACGGTCTGCCGGCTGGAGGTCGAACCGCAGGACTTCCCCCGCGTCCTCGCACTGCGGGAGCAGATCACGGCGCGGTTGCGGGAACTGGGCTATCTCTATGTTACCCTCGATCTGGAAGGGTTTCGCTCCGGCAAGATGAACGACGCGCTGAAGGCGCGCGCCGGGAGCCTGATCCCGGTCGAGACGATCCGCAGGTAAGCCGATGGAGGCAGCACGACTGCGCGCGATGCTGGAGGCGGTGCGCGACGGCGCGCTTCCGGTCGAGGAGGCGATGCAGCGGCTGCGCGACCTGCCCTACGAAGACCTGGGCTTTGCGAAGGTAGATCACCATCGCGCGCTGCGCAACGGCTTCCCGGAGGTGATCTACTGTCCCGGCAAGGCGACAGAGCATATTCTGGCGATCGCGGAGCGTCTGCGCCTGCGCTCCTCCCGCGTGCTTGCCACCCGCGCCGCGCCGGAGGTGGCGGAGAGCGTGATACAGCGTTTTCCCGACGCCATCTACCATACTCCCGCGCGCATCCTCTCCATTCCCGGCGAGATCCCGCCAGCCGACGACCCGCGCCGCGCCCCTGTGGGAACGGTGCTGGTGCTGGCGGCGGGAACGGCAGATGTGCCGGTGGCGGAGGAGGCGGCGGTCACGGCTTCGGAGATGGGATCGCCCGTCGAGCGGCTCTACGATGTGGGCGTCGCCGGACTGCACCGGCTGCTGGATCAGCGGGAGAAGCTGTTCCGCGCCAACGTGCTGATTGTGGTGGCGGGGATGGAGGGCGCGCTGCCCTCGGTGGTCGGCGGGCTGGTCAGCCGTCCGGTGATCGCCGTCCCGACCAGCATCGGCTACGGAGCCAGCTTTCAGGGACTGGCGGCGCTGTTGACGATGCTCAACTCCTGCGCCTCCGGCGTCGCCGTCATGAATATTGACAACGGCTTCGGCGCGGGCTACTTCGCGCATATGGTCAATCAGCCGCCGGAGAGCGAACCGGAGACGTTCTGATAGAGGAGCGAATAACGTGAGCAGTGAGACCCGCTGGGTAATCGTCGGGTACGGCATGGGCGCCTATCATGCAAGGCTGATTCAGGAGGTGGAGGGACTGACGCTGCACGGCGTCTGCGATATCGAGGCGGGGAAGCGTGAGCGCGCCGCGCGCGACTACCCGGAGACAAAGACCTACAGCGAATACGAGCAGGTTCTGGCGGATGAGGCGGTGGACGGCGTGGTGATCGTCACGCCGCACAACACCCACGCCGAAATGGCGATCGCCGCGCTGAAGGCGGGCAAACACGCCATTACCGACAAGGCGATGTGCCTCTCGGTGGCGGAGGCGCAGGCGATGATCGCCGCGCGCGACCGGAGCGGAAAGCTGCTCTCCACCTTCCATAACCGACGCTGGGACAGCGAGTTTCTGACGGTGCGCAGACTGGCGGAGCAGGGAACGCTTGGACGGCTCTACCATATCGAGTCGTGCGTGACGAGTTACGGACAGCCGGGCGGGTGGCGCGCCGACCGCAAAGCGATGGGCGGCTGGCTCTACGACTGGGGAGCGCATACCCTCGATCAGATCCTGCTGCTGGCGAACGCCCGTCCCGTCCGGGTCTACGCCTTTGCCCACCACCGCTACGACAACCCTGCGTCGGTGGAGGACCACGTCCACTGCACCATCACCTTCAAAAACGGCGTAACCGCCGTCACGGTGATCGGCTACCTCCACCGGATCGAGATGCCCCGCTGGTACATTCTGGGCGAGCGCGCCACGCTGCTGGCAGAGAACTTCGACAAGCCGATCCGCGTGCGGGGGAGCATCGGCGGGGTGGAGGGCGAGCTGAGCGTGCCGCTCCTCAAGGGCGACTGGAAGCGCTACTATCAGAACATCGCCGATACGCTGGCGGGCAGAGCGGAGCTGATCGTCAAGCCGGAGCAGCTGGTGCCGCAGATCGCCGTTGCGGAGGCTGCCTACCGCTCCATTCAGACCGAGCAGGCGGTGAAGGTAGAGCTGCCTTAGAGCGGCGTTTTTTCGCAAGAGGCGCGCCGCCTCTCAGTACCCGTAGACCTCCTTGAGCTTCGCCTGCGTCTTCGGTCCGCAGATGCCGTCCACCGCCAGCGGCGGATAGTCCGCCTGAAACATCATCACGGCGTTGCGGGTCAGGGGTCCCACGATCCCGTCCACCGGACCGACGGGATAGCCCAGATTCTTCAGCCGCGCCTGGTAGCCGGTGACGGTGTCAATGGGGTCGAGGTGACCGATCTGCAGCTCCCAGGCGCAGCCGTAGTCCGGCACGGTCAGCAGCCCTTTCGGAACGCCGATCGGCACATCCTGCTCCAGTATCCCCTGCCCGTCGGTCTTACCGGTCTTGACCTCGCTGCCCACCTTCAGCGTATAGCTCACATTGGGCATTATCTTCCGCTGCTTATCCTTTAACTGGATGCGGACGCGGACGGTCGCCCCGCTCTTCGTGAACTGATGCCGCTGCGCGGTTCCTCGCTGCTCCTGCTTCTCCTGCTTATCCGGAATATAGAGGACATCGCCCGGATAGATCAAATTCGGGTTGGGACGCTTCTGCCGGAACTGCGCGTTCTTCGGGTGATTATAGACGGTCATATAGTCGGTGAAGCCGTAGTTGAGGGCGATCAGCGACAGATACTCGCCCTGCGCCACCTTATGGTAACAAGCCATGCTTCCAACACTCCTTCTCTGGTTGACCTGCCCGCCGGCTCAGGGATTTTGCGGCTGCGGGGGAGGCGGGGGAGGCGGCTCATCCTGAGTCTCCGCCGTCCGCCAGTTGTCGGCAAACGCCTGCGAAAGCAGCATCGGCGCAGCCGCCGGGTTCGGCTGGTTAAAGTAGGTGATGTTGGGACCGAGCACGTGATTGGGATAGGTGAGATTGGGATGCGGGCGGAAGGTGCCGTTCTGGTTCTGGGTGAACTGGGCGAACTGGTTGACGCCGTTCTGCATCAGGGTCGGGTGCACCCGCAGTTGACCGCCGACGATCTGAATCTCGGAGCCGCCGTTGTAAAGACGCACCATCTGCCGCTGATAGGCGGAACGCCAACGCCACCGCTCTCCCAGATTCTGCGGCGTGGCGGGATTTGCCAGAGCCGGAAGCTGACCGCCTAACTGGTTGAAGGCGATGTTCGCCTTCTCCTCCATCAGCAGCCGGACCGCCGACCTCACATTCTCCACGAAACTGAAGGCTTCGTCCTTCGTGCATCCGCGATTGAAGATCAGGTCGAGCTGCCCGATGCCGAAGCCGTGCGGCGGTCCGAAGAGCGGCATGTCGAGCGGAAGACCGTAGGCATGTCCTCCCCAGCGCACGATTCGCCGGTGGGAGGCGCGATCTTCAAACTGGGTCATCTGATTATTGCCATGGACGCCGCTCTCGTGCGCCATAATCTGGCGCATCGTCTCGTACCAGCAGTCGCGGCTCAGGGCGTGCACCCTTGCCTGCTGCACGTTGCGGTCGTAGTAGTCGTTGACCAGCGCGCGCAGGAGATCCAGCACCGACTGCGCGTCGGGCGGATTCATCCCCCGCACCCGGAAGTGGGGCAGCAGGATCAGCGGGTTGTCGGCGGCGGGCGCAGGGGCGGCGGTCAGCGCGTTGTTCGTTCCCGGAGCCGTCCGGATGTAGCCGGTTTCGACCGCCTGCGTGTTGATCTTGACCGAGATCAGTTTCAGAATCCCGTCGCCGCCGCGCATCACCTCCCGGTCGTTGTCGTTGGGAACCGGCTCGGCGATATAGGGCTGAAACTCGATGATGAAGCACTCTTTCTGCACCGCTCCCGCCTGCCGTCCCCAGGGTCGCGAGAGTCCCTGCACCACCACCTGCGCCCGGCGGCGGTTATCTGCCGGGAAGGGGATCCGGCGGCGCACGTTGGGATTATAGTTTGTGCGCCCCTGCGGGTAGGTCATCAGCGTATCGGTCGGCAGGTCCGGAAAGTAGTTGACTGCCATACCCGGCTCGCGATCGAAGGCGCAGAGCACGACCTGCGCTCCCGCCTCCGCCACCACCGCATCGCGCAGTGTGCCGTCCTCCCGGAAGTAGAGGCTGGCGGTATGGGAGAGGTCGAAGTGCTGTTCATAGGTCGTCGTCTGCCCTGTCCGTTGTGTCAGGCGCGAATCCGGCGCATTCCATTTCAACGTCAGCCGCCAGGAAAGCTCAAACCAGAGCGCGACGCAGGGATCGGTCGCGCCCGGATAGCTCTGATTATTCTGCTCCGGCGGCGGAGGCGGGTTCTTCTCATACGCCCTGCGAAATAGGCGCTTCATGATGTCTCTCAGCAGGTCGCGCGTCACGCCGACCATCTGAAACTCCGCCATCCACATCGGCATCTGCGGCTTGAGCACCTGCGGATTGTTGGCTGGCGGGTTGCGCAGGTCGGTATGCAGCGGACGCTGCCTGTTCTGGAACTGGTAGGAGAGCATGCGGCGGGCGCGGGTTCGGGCGCGCATGTCGGCTGCGGTCGTCGGCTGCGCCCCGCTCGGAATATGGAAGTCCACAATATTGACCTCATCGCTCTCCGTTCGGAAAGGTCCGCGCTGGAGTCCATTCTCATGGGCAAGGTAGTCGTCCACCAGTCCGATCTGAAAGCCGCAGAGATAGACATAGAAGGCGTCTATGATGAAGTCTTTCCCTGCCTCCAGCGGCGGATTGATCCCTTCTCCGCGAATGAGTATCTGCACCGGACCGAAGGCGTCTACGGCTCTGTCGAAGGCGATGATCGCCTCCAGCGGACGCTTCTCCCCGGCGGGCGGCTTGAGGGTCGCCTTGACCTCGCTGACGGCGTTGGCGGTGATCTGGTTGTTCTCGATTTTCCGCAGTTTGACGACCCTGCCGCTGCGGTCGAGGATATAGACAAACGCCTTATTCACGCGGGCGTCCACATTGGCGGTCAGCTTCAGGGCGCGCTCGATGGGACGCTCCGCCGAGGTGGCTGCCAGCGCCGGCGCTGCGCTGTTCTCCGTTATATTGAGCGTAAAGTTACTTCCCTGCCCCTGCCAGAGCGCGGCGCCCTGATTCAGCCCGCTGGTATAGTAGTCGTCCGTCGGATTCTCCCAGAGCAGGGACCAGAGTGTCAACTCTTTCGGGGCGGTCAGCTCCAGATGATAGTGCGGCAGGGTTACCGAAACCAGCGGAACCACGGTCAGCGTGTTGATGTCTTCCGGGGAGATGGCGGCATACTGCGGATCAATGCAGACGGTCGGCGGCGGCTCGATCAGTTCGCGCGCAAAGAAGACATCGGAGTAGTCGGTCGTCTCCTTCGCCAGCAGAGGCTTCTCGCCCCGGCTGTAGTAGACCTCCACCTGCGCGCCGATCTGCGACCCGAAGGGAACGGTATACTTCCAGGGCAGTCCGGCATCCTCCTCGGAGGTGCCGGAGGGAGCGGAGAAGGGGCAGCCTTTTGAATCGGTGCGCAGCAGGGTCTGCTTCCCGCCCTCTCGCCAGTAGACCCAGGCGTTCTCCAGAGGAACCGGCTTCTCGTTCGGCTTATCCACCAGGATCACTACATCACAGTAGGTCATATCTCACGCTCTCACAGAAATCTGCGCCGACAGGCGAATTGTGCGTATTATTGGGTTCCCGATCCTGAGTTTCCTGTATGCGATAACGGTCATCAGCCCTAAAAATCTCTGCGGTCAGCAGTTTTGCGCTGCCGACCGCAGGAGCGGATTGCAAGACAGAGGCGGTCAGGGAGCGGCGTCCAGATAGACCGGCTCGCCCCGGCGCAGGCGCAGGCTCACCCTGCCGTTCTCGCTCTGCGCCATCGTCTCGACGCCGTCGCGGGAGGTGATCCGCACACGCGACCAGGGAACGGAGACTGAAACCTTCCCGGACGAATCGCCGCCCGAGCGGGCGTTCCAGACGACCAGCGCGCTTCTGCCGTCTCCGGCGAAGCGGGCGATCCAGCGATCCGGTCCCGATTCGACCAGACGGTCGAACTTCAGCCCCTCCAGCCGCTCGGTCATCGTCCGGTAGGCGATGTAGGCGGGCTTCACCGTTCCGTCGGCGCGCAGCAGCCCGTAGGAGGTCTGATCGGTGTCCTTCCAGGTGTACCAGAAGACCTTCTCGACGCCATACGCCAGATTGAGCATGTAGTAGCGCACCAGCAGGTTCGCCTGTTCGTCTTCGGTGGCGAACATCTGGTCGGGCGTCTCAATGGATCGGGCGGAGGCGTATCCCGCCTCGGTGTTCCAGAGCGGACGCGAACCGGCTTGCCTGCGGGCGCCCGCCAGCGTCTCCTGCAGGGTCAGATTGCGCCGTCCCGGGTTCTTCTCTTCGGGGGACCAGATGCGGCGCGGGCGCGACTGCCAGTCGGTCCAGTAGAAGTGTCCGGCGACGATGCCCACCCGGTTTTTGCCGATGCCCGACAGACGGCGTCCCGCGTAGGGGTTGTCGTTCTGCGGCTCAACGTACCCCTCCTCCGCGTCGGTCAGAAAGTTGACCGGAATATCTCCCGGCGCAATCAGCACGGCGTCCGACAGATGGGCGTCGAGGGCGGCGCGGGTATGGAGGATCATCTTCTGGTAGGCTTCGATCTTGGGGAAACGGGGCGTATTCCATCCCCGGAAGAGGCTGCCCTCCGCCTCCGACCACAGCTCGTAGTGAAGCACCCCCAGCGGCTTGAACCGCTCCGCCACCACCCCGACGAACTTCTCGAACTCGTCCCAGTGATCGTCGTCCGGCGGATACATCTCGGTGCGCGCCTCGTCGCCGACGTAGCTGCCGATCCTGCCCCGGTTCGCCCAGCGGGGCGTGCTGCGCAGATGGATGATGACGCGTATCTTGCGTTTGATCGCCTCTTTGACGGTAACATCGTACCCGTAGTCGGGCGCGCCGGGCGTGAACCAGTAGGCTCCGGGCTGACGCTCCGCCCATCCCCAGGGGATGGAGAACTGGATCCAGGCGACGCCCATATCGTGAAAGAGGTCCCACTCGCCGGTTGCCAGCGGGGCGCGAGCGGTTCCGAAGGGCGAGTTATCGCGAAAGTCGGAAGCGGCGCGGGGGCGCGCCACCGCGATATCCACGCGGACGGTCTTTCCGTTCGGCGGATCTGCGCTCAGGCGGTACCACCCAGGCGACAGCCTCCCCGCCGAGAGCGTCTCGTTCGTTACCGTCGCCTCCCGGCTCATCTTCCCGTCGGGGAAGGGCGCGGGTCTTCCGGCGGCGTCGGTCAGAGAGAGGCGCACCGCTGCGCCGTTCTCGAGTCCATCGGTGCGAAGCGTAACCTCCTCCTCGGTCGAGAAGACGTTCCCTGCCCGATTGGTGATCAGTTCCGCCTGCGGCTGCGGAAACAGCAGCAACAGGACAAACAGCAGCAGAGACATCATGGCTCCTTTTTCAGCCTTTCAGTCCGGTCAGCGCGATCCCCTGAATAAAGGTGCGCTGCGCCAGGAAGAAGAGAATCAGCATCGGCAGCGTGATGACGGTCGCCGCCGCCATCAATAGATTCCACTCGCCGCCATGCCGTCCCAGAAACGCCTGCAGTCCCAGCGCCAGCGTGTACTGTTTTTCGCTGTGCAGGTAGATCAGCGGGTTGAGAAAGTCCATCCAGGCGGCGGTAAAGGCGAACAGCGCGACGGTCGCGATCGCCGGTCTGGCGATGGGAACCACGACCCGCCACAGAATTCCCGCCTCCGAACAGCCGTCTATCCGCGCCGCATCCGAAAGCTCCTGGGGGATGGTCAGAAAGAACTGGCGCAGCAGGAAGATCGAGAAGGCGTTGCCCAGAAAAGCAGGCACAATCAGCGGCAGAAAGGTTCCCGTCCAGCCCAGCCAGCGAAAGATCAGAAAGACCGGCAGCATCGTTACCTGCGCCGGCAGCATGATCGTCGCCAGCAGAACGATAAACAGCGTATCGCGCCCGCGCCACTGCAGGCGCGCAAACCCGTAAGCCGGGAACGCCGCCGAGAAGACCGTTCCGACCGTCGTCAGCACGCAGATCAGCAACGTATTGCGCAGGTAGAGCAGAAAGGGAAAGGATGCCAGCGCCTCCGGGTAGTTGCTCCATACCATCGGACGAGGAATCCAGACCATTCGTTCCGTGAAGATCTGCGATTCCGCCTTCAGAGAGGTGGAGAGCATCCAGAGAAACGGTCCGACGAAGACCGCCGTGAAGAAGAGAAGCGCAGCGTAGGTCAGCGCGGCGCGAAGATAGAGCTGCGTTCGGGAGCGTTTGAGCATGGCTGCTGTCTCGAGTGGCGGAAGATGGGAGTCGATTCGACGACGGAGGCGGGCTTTCCTGCGGGGCGAAACTGGTCGGGGCGGGTCTGCGTCGGGTACAATCCCAATCGGTCGGAACCATTCACGCCGGGAGGTCAGCAGCGGAGAGCATGAGCAGGTCAATGGCACAGATCGAAGCGGTGAAGGCGATTGTCGTGGAAGCCGGAAAGCGCGCCCTGTCGCGCTGGGGAGCGGTGGAGGCGGAGAAGAAGGCGGATATGAGCCTGGTCACGGCGGTAGACCGCGAGACGGAGCAGTTTGTGGAGGAGGAGTTAAACCGCCTCTATCCGGGATACGCCTTTGTCGGAGAGGAGTACGGCTGGCGCGGACCGGAGGATGCGCCGGTCTGGGCGTGCGATCCGATTGACGGCACGACCAATTTCGTGGTCGGAATGCCGCACTGGTGCGTCTCGGTCGGTCTGGTTGAGGACGGCGTCCCGCTGCTGGGTGCGATCTACCTGCCGGTTCTGGAGGAGCTTTTCTGGGCGGTGCGCGGTGAGGGCGCCTACTGCAACGGAACGCGCCTGCACGCCAGAGACCGCGACTATCTGGAGATCGAAGACACCCTCTGCATGACCAGCAACAGCCTCAAAACGCTGACGGCGGAGGCGATTCCCGGACGGCTGCGCTGTCTGGGGAGCATTGCGGCGGAACTGGCGTATACGGCGCGGGGCAGTCTGTGCGCGACGGTCGGGCTGCATGAGGGGATTGTGGACATCGCCGCCGCCCTCTGCATCTGCTTTGAGGCGGGCTGCGAGTTTCGCTATCTGCGCGGACCGCAGGTGGATATCGGCGCGCTGGTGCATGCGCGGCGCACCACCGAACACTTTGTCTACGGTCCGCCGCGTATAACCGCCTACCTGCAGAAGACCCTGCGCGTTCGATAGAGACGGCTCCTCCTGGATGAGCGACCCCCTCTGTCATGGCGAGGGAGGCGACAGCCGACCGAAGCCATCTCAGTCCTGACAGCAGGAATGACAGCGATGGATTTAAATTCATCGCTGCAGGAACCATCATGAACACCCGTACAGAGCAGAGGGAGAGGACTTGGACGACGCCGTTTTCATCCTGTTCCCCCGGATCGGGTATACTAACCCACTAAACCAACGTACAGCATGATGGGAGAGCGGCATGGGCAGCACACGCAGAGAGTTTCTGACGGCGGCGACGGCGACCCCGATCCTGCTGGCGTCGTCCCTGTCGGCGAACGGGCAGGATGACCAGACGAAAGAGCCGCCGCCGCCCGCCTATCGTCTTGCCATCAATCTGGAGATCATGTTTCCGCGCGAGATGCCCTACGAAGAGCGGATCGTGCAGGTCGCGAAATGCGGAGCCAGACACTACGGGTTCTGGGGATGGCAGGGCAAGAACCTCGAAAAGATGCTGGAGATGCAGGCGAAGCACGATCTGAAATGCGTCAGTATCACCGGCAACCCGAAAACCGGATGGGGAACGGGGCTGACGAAGACCGGGGCGGAGCAGGCGTTTCTGGAGGACTTCGAGGAGTGCTGTCAGGTCGCCAACCGCTTCGGGTGCGATAACCTGATCACTTTCGTCGGCGCAGTCCAGAAAGACTTTCCGAAGGAGATACAGCAGGAGCAGATCATCGCCGGGTTGAAGAGAGCAGGCGAGATCGCGAAGAAGTACAACGTCTATCTGACGCTGGAGCCGCTGAACCGGGTCGAGTCGCCCCAGATGACGATGCTGACCTCCGCCGAGGCGTTTCTGTACTGCGCGGAGACCAACCATCCGCATGTGAAGGTGGACTACGATATCTACCACCGGCAGCTTGGCGAGGGCAACGTGCTGAACAATCTGCGCGTCGGGCTGGAGAAGGGCTACATTCGCTTTATCGAGGTCGGGGACGTGCCGGGACGCCGCGAGCCGGGCAGCGGCGAGACCAACTACCACAATATCTTTCGTTTCCTGCGGCGGGTCGGGTACACGGGCTATATCGGCATGGAGCATGGCAGCACCTCCACGCCGCAGCACGCCTGGGATGTTACCCGCAGGCTGGCAGGGCTGTAAGCATAGCATGCGCGGTCTGCGCGCACAGGAGAGCATAAGGAATGCCTGAGTCTGTGAAGGTTGCCAATGTGAGCGATCTCCCGGAGGGAACAGGGCTGGTCGTGGATGTGAAAGGCGCGGAGATCGCGCTGTTCAAGGTGGATGACAACGTCTACGCCATCGAGAACGAGTGCCCGCATCGCGAGGGTCCGCTGGGCGACGGCGATCTAGACGGAGAGATCGTCACCTGCCCGTTCCACGCCTGGGAGGTCAATGTCCGCACCGGCGAGGTCGTCATGAACCCGGCGATCTGCGCGAAGACCTACCCCTGCCGCGTCGAGGACGGCGCGGTCTATGTCGAAGTCTGACCGCCGCCTCTCCGGAAGACGATGGCGACGCTGATACCCGACGCGACGCAGACGAAGGCGCATCTGACGGAGATGTTCGCCAGCGTTCAGGGAGAGGGTCCCTGGGTGGGCGAGCGGCAGCTCTTCGTCCGCTTTCTGGGCTGCAATCTGGACTGTCTCTACTGCGACGTCCCGGAGACCAAGACCCGTCAGAGCCGCTGCCGGATCGAGGAGGAGCCGGGATCGTGGCGGTTTGAGTGGGCGGAGAACCCGTTCACCGTCGCCGACCTGATGCGCCATCTGGAGCGTTTCGGCTCCCCCGCGCTCTACCATGCGGTCGCGGTAACGGGCGGGGAGCCGCTGCTGCATCACCGCTTTCTGGCAAACTGGTTTCCCGCGCTGCGCCGGGCAGGCTATCGGATCTATCTGGAGACCAGCGGCGAACTGCACGCAAGGATGGAGCGCGTGGCGTCGTGGGTGGACTTCTGCGCGATGGACATCAAGCTCCCCTCCAGCAGCGGCGAAAAACCGCTCTGGCAGGCGCACCGCGCCTTCCTGCAGGTCTGCCGGGATGCCGGGATCGCCACCTTCGCCAAGGCGGTTGTCGGGCATAACAGCACGGAAGAGGAGATCGCGGAGAGCGCGCGCATCGCGGCGGAGGTCTGGAGCGAGGTGACGCTGGTTCTGCAGCCGGTAACGCCGTTTGGAGCGGTTACGCAGGCTCCCACCGCCGCGCAGATGCTCCGCTTCCAACAGGTCGCGCTGGCGGTTCATCCGCGCGTGCGCGTCATCCCGCAGACGCATAAGCTGCTGGGCGCGCTGTAGGAGAGGAGAGAGGCGCAGTATGGGCGAACTGGCGGTCGTGCTGGTGTCGGGGGGGATGGACAGCGCGGTAACGGCGGCGTCGGCGCGCGCCGACGGCTATGATCTGCGCTTTCTGCACCTGAACTACGGGCAGCGCACCGAAAAACGCGAACTGAAGGCGTTCCACGACATCGCCGACCACTACGGCGTGCCGGCTTCCGGGCGGCTGGTCGCCTCCATCGCCTATCTGGCGCAGATCGGCGGCTCCTCTTTGACCGACCCCAACATACCCGTCGCCGAAGCCGACCTCTCCAATCCCGACATTCCCTCCTCCTACGTCCCGTTTCGCAACGCGCATCTCCTCTCCATCGCCGTAAGCTGGGCGGAGGTGATCGGGGCGACGCGCATCTATATCGGGGCGGTCTACGAGGACTCGAGCGGCTATCCCGACTGCCGCCCGGAGTACTATGCCGCTTTTAACGAGGTGGTGCGGCTGGGAACGGCGAAAGGAGAGATACGCATCGAGACGCCGCTGATCTATCTGAAAAAAGAGGAGATCGTGCGCCGGGGCGTGGAGCTGGGCGCGCCGCTCGCGCTGACCTGGTCCTGTTATCAATCGGAAGACGAAGCCTGCGGAGTCTGCGACTCGTGCGCGCTGCGTCTGCGCGGTTTCCAGCGCGCCGGGATCGAAGACCCGATCCCCTACCGCGTTCGCCCGCGCTACGCCTGACGCCGGAGATGCCATGAACGCCCCCTTCCGACCGGATCAGATCGCCGCGGAAGCGATTCAGGAAGAGGAGACGCTCCTGTGGGCGGGCAGACCCTCGCGCCGGCGCGTTGTGCTGATCAGCATGGCGCTGCTGACGCTGGGCGCGCCGATCACCCTGCTCGCGCTCCTGTGGATCCTCATCACCCTGCTCGCCTTCCGCGCGGGCAGCGCGGGGTGGCTGATCTCGCTGACGATCGGGCTGCTGCTCCTGCTGCCGGGCGCATGCATGGCGGCGGGGTCGTTTTTTCTGCTCCGGCGCATGTCGCAGATGGTCTACGCGCTGACCGATGAGCGCGCGCTGTTTATCCGCGTCGGACGCCGGCGAAGCGTCCACTCCTACCCGCTCTCCGATCTGACCGAACTGGCGTCCGGTCTGCTGGCGGAGGGAGCCGGGAGCGGACACCTGACGGCGGCGTTCTGGGTGAAGGCGCTGCGGCGTGCGCTGCTGGGGCGAAACGCGCTGCGACGGCTGCGGCTGGCATGGCATATCGGCTTCGTGGATATTCCGGAGGCGCGCCGCGCGTTCGGTCTTCTGCGGAGCCTGATCGGTTCCGGAACGTTATCGGACGAAGTCTGACAGAAGGAGAGACGAAATGCCTGTCCTGACGGCTGACGATCTGGCTTTCTTTGATGAGCAGGGCTATGTCGTGGTGCATGACGCCGTGCCGCCGGAGAACCTGGAGGCGTGCATACAGGCGATCTGGGACTTTCTGGGCATAGACCGGCACAACCCGGACGACTGGTACCGCCCGCCGCTGCCGCGCGGCGGCATGGTGGAGATGTATCAGCATCAGGCGATGTGGGACAACCGCCAGCATCCGCGTATCCACGAGGCGTTCGCCGACCTGTGGGGAACCGAGAAGCTGTGGGTCTCGATAGATCGGGTGAACCTGAAGCCGCCGCGACATCCCGATCACCCGGAGTACGACTACAAGGGGTTTATCCATGTGGATAACGATCTAGCGAACCTGCACAGCCGGTATCGGGGCGCGAGGCTGGAGCCGCGCGCGCCCTTCTTCTGGGTGCAGGGCGTGCTCTACCTGACCGACACCACCCCCGATCAGGGCGGATTTCAGTGCGTGCCGGGAATGCACCGGGAGCTGAAAGAGTGGGTTGTCGGCGCGCCGCCGGACGCTCCGCTGCCCGATCTGCGCCCCGATCAGGCGATCCCCATTCCCGGCAGGGCGGGCGACCTGGTGATCTGGGACAATATGCTGCCGCACGGCAACGGGCACAACGTCTCGGATCGCCCGCGTCTGGCGCAGTTTATCAGCATGTACCCGGCGCGTGAAACCAGTGAGGAGAGCCGCCAGCACCGCATCCGCTGCTGGCAGGAGCGCGAGCCGCCCGGTCCGCCCTCCTTTCCCGGCGATCCCCGCCGGATCGAGCAGCAGTTCGGAACCACCGCCGTGCTGACCCCGCTCGGTCGCAGACTGCTGGGGCTGGACCCCTGGGATGAGAAGAGCTGATCCGGGCAATGGATCGCATTCGGGGGGCGATACTGGGGCTGGCGTGCGGGGATGCGCTGGGCGCGCCGATCGAGTTTCAGAGCAGGGAGGCGGTGCAGGCGAAATGGGGACGGCTGACGGAGATGGTCGGCGGCGGTCTCTGGATGCCGGGCGAGTGGACGGACGATACCGGCATGATGCTCTGCGTCGCGGAGGGCATTCTGGAGAACCTGGACGATCCGGTCGAGGCGGTCGGCGCGCGATTTCTGGAGTGGAGACGTGACGCCAAAGACATCGGCAACACGATCCGGGCGACGCTGGGCGGCTATCGCGGCAGCTGGGCGGAGGCGTCCCGCAGCCATCCGAACGCAAAGATCGGGCGCGCCGCCAGCAACGGCTCGCTGATGCGCATCCTGCCGGTCGCGCTTGCAGAGAGTCGCGAGGCGGCGCAGCAGGGCGCGCGCACCGACGACACCCCCGGTCCGTCGCCCTTGCCCCCGGGATTCTGGGAGCGGCTGGAGGCGATCCCCGCGCTGCGGTATGAGCAGCTGCAGCCGAGCGGATACGCCAGCTGCGTGGTGGAGTGTCTGGAGGCGGCGGTCTGGTGCTGCCTGCACGGCGACTCGCTGGAGACGATCCTGGTGGACGTGGTCAACCTCGCCGGCGAGTCGGATACGATGGCGGCGGTTGCCGGCGGCGCGGCGGGAGCCTGCTACGGCGCGGCGGCGATCCCCCGACGCTGGCTGGAGAGGCTGTACCAGCGCGAAAGGCTGGAGCAGGTTTCAGAGAGGCTGAGCGCGCTTAGAGAGCAAGAGAGCGGGAGCGGTTCCGATGCAAAATCCCTTTGAGGTCGCCGTCTACTACTTTCCGCAGTACCATCCCGACCCGCGCAACGACGCCTGGCACGGCAGGGGCTGGACCGAGTGGGAGCTGATGAAGGCGGCGCGACCGCGCTTCCCCGGACACGATCAGCCCATTGTTCCCGCCTGGGGCTACTTCGACGAGTCGGATCCGCGCTGGGCGGAGAAGGAGATTGATCTCGCCGCCGATCACGGGATCACCTGCTTCCTCTACGACTGGTACTGGTATGAGGACGGTCCGTTCCTGCAGGACGGGCTGGAGAAGGGCTTTCTGAACGCCGCCAACAACCACCGGCTGAAGTTCGCCGTCATGTGGGCAAACCACGACTGGCTGAATATCCATCCTTCAAAGTTTGTCAACCGTCCCGAAACGCTCCTCTCCGGGCGGGTCTCCCGCGAGGCGTTTGAGAAGCTGACCGATCACGTCGTCCACCGCTACTTCGCCCATGTGAACCATCTGACCATCGGCGGCGAACCCTACTTCTCTCTCTACGAACTGGGAACCTTTATCGCCGGAATGGGAGGGATGGAGGAGGCGAAGGAGGCGTTGAACCGCTTCCGGGCGAAGAGCCGCGCCGCCGGCTTTCCGGGACTGCATCTGAACGCGGTCGTCTGGGGCGTGAGCGTCCTGCCGAGCGAGATCAGACTGAGCGATCCGGTGCAGGTGGTGAAGGAGCTTGGTCTGTCGAGCGTCACCTCCTATACCTGGGTGCATCACTACGACCCGAACACCGACGGCTTCCCGAAGGGCAGCTATGCGAAAGCGGCGGCGCGCAACTACGCCGTCTGGGAGGAGACCCGCGCCCGCTTCCCCGTTCCCTACCATCCCAACGTCTCGATGGGATGGGACTCCAGCCCCCGCACCGTCCAGAGCGACCGGTACGAGGCGCGTGGATATCCCTGGACGGCGATCCTGGACGGCAACACCCCCGCCGCCTTCCGGGAAGCGCTGCAGCGTGCAAAGCGGTTCCTCGCCAGCCCGGAAAGCCCGCAGAAGATGCTGACGATCAACGCCTGGAACGAGTGGACGGAGGGCAGCTACCTGCTTCCCGACACGAAGCGCGGAACCGCCTATCTGGAGGCGATCCGGGAGGTGTTCGGAGGGCGGTAGGAGGGCAAAGCCTCAGGGACGCAGAGGGACGAGCGTCTCATCCAGAACGATCCTGCCGCCGGTCAGGAGCGTTCTCTTTTCGGCGGACAGCGCAGCGACGCGCTGCAGGATGGCGGCGGATTCGGCGGGGGCGCCGGGGCGGGGCGCGCCGTCCTCCAGCCGGAAGGGCAGTATCTCCGCGCGAACCAGCCCGGTCTTACGCAGGATCACGCGCAGGATCATGGTGCGGGAAGGCTCCTCGCCCCGCGGGTCGAAGACGAAGTTGCCCAGCGAGTAGGCGATCAGGACGTTTCGCTGTCCGGAGCCGGTCTGAACGCGCCTTACCTCCAGCCCCTGCAGCACATGCGGGTGATGCCCCAGCACCAGATCGGCGCCCGCGTCGGCGGCGGCATACGCCAGTTCGATCTGTCGGGGCGAGGGGCGCGCGCGGTACTCGATCCCCCAGTGAAACGAGACGACCACAATATCCGCCCGCTCCCGCGCCCGCTTCACCGCCCGGCGAACCCCCTCCTCCGAAGCCATCGCGATGGACGCCCGGTCTTCGCGCAGAAAGACGCCCTCCGGGATGAAGTCGCAGAAGCCCGCAAACGCGACCCGGACACCCTTCGCCTCCAGCACAACCGGCTCTTCCGCCTGCGCCCGCGTTTCTCCGGCTCCGACAAAGCGCACGCCCCGCGCCTGCAGCCGCTCCATCGTCTCGATCAGCCCGTCGCGTCCGCAGTCGAGGGTGTGGTTGTTCGCCATGGAGAGGATATCGAATCCGGCGTTGACCAGTCCGTCCAGGACGCGGGGGTGCGCCCGGAACCGGTAGGGCTTGATGACGAGACGCCCGGACTCCGAGATCGGGCACTCCAGGTTGCCGAAGGCGATGTCGGCTTCGCGCAGGATGGGCGCGGCGTGGCGGAAGGGGTAGTCCGCGCCGTGCCGCTCGATCTGCCTGCCCACGCCCCGATCCAGCAGGATGTCGCCGACGGCAGCCAGCGTTATCGTCTCTTCCGGAGAGGAGGGCGAACCGCGGCTCCCGGCTCTCTCCTGCCGGTCCGACGGGAGAGCCGGAAGCGTCAGCAGCGCAAACAGCAGAGGCAGAGAGGTCAGCATCCGCTGGAATAGGTCTCCAGTTGATCCTTCTTCGGCGACCGGCTGCGGGTCGGCGAGAGGAAGGAGCGGGTCCAGGCAGGCGGATCGGGAGCGCGCCGCGCCCTGAGGATCGCCTGCCACTTCTCGTCGGTCAGCCGGTCGGCGGCGGGATGTTTGAACTCGTAGTAGCTGAAGGCGGCGCCCCGCGTCAGGGTCAGCCTGCCATCGATCGGCACGACCACCAGGATCTCCGTCGCATACCCCACGCCCTGGAAGAGCGCCTTATCTCCGGCGGTATGCACGTCGGCGACGACCGCCATATTCTTGTCGGTCTCACTGGTGATCTCGCCCCAGCTGCTCGGCTCTCCCTCCATGACGGAGAGCGTCATGTACTCGACCTTGCCCCCGATGTAGCGGATCTCCATATGCTCCTCGCGGGTCAGCTTCTCGTTACGCAGCTGCTTTTCGGAGACGCGCTTGAGGAAGGAGATCAGGTCTTCGAACTGCTCGAAGCGGTCTTTGAGTCTGTCGGAGAGCAGACGACGGCGGGTCAGCCCCTCGCGGGACTGTCTGGTCAGGTTCAGTAGGCGCGTATAGAAGAGGACGTTCGGCTCGACATAGCCCTTCACGAAGGGGGGATCCTCGCCGCCGCCGCACTGCACCGCGCTCTGCTTGCCGTAGAGGATGGTGTCGTGACGCAGTTCCGCCCAGGAAGCCAGCGCGGTGTGCAGTGACTTGTCCGCCCATGCCTGCGTGCGCATAAAGGAGGGGTAGCCCTCGGGAACCGGCATCAGCAGCGGCTGAAGGGTGTGCAGCCAGCTCCAGTAGAGGTTGGAGGTCCACTGCCGGGGAATCACCTGCCCGAACTCGTTGAGGATCTTCGCGCGTTCCGTACGGTACTCGGTCCAGTTCTGCTGGTTATAGATGCGCGGGTTGGCGTCGAGAATGGCGACGGCGCGGCGGCTCCCCAGCGCCGCCATCACATCCAGACCGGAGGGGAAGGGACGCAGCATCGGCTCGCTCAGCCGCTGAAGAACCTCGCTGTCGGGGATATAGCGCATCCCCATCATCCGCATCTGGTAGTCCGGATCGGGCATATCCTTTGAGAGGGTCATTTTGGCGCGGATGCGCGCCCGTCCCGCCTGCTTGACGCCCGCGACGAACTCGTCGAGGCGGCTGTCGTCGGCGAAGGCGGACAGCGGGGCGTCCTTGCCGTAGACCCGATCGCTGATCGCTTTCCACTGCGCCGGCGTCTGGTCATCGGAGGTTCCCACATAGAAGGCGGTCGGTCCATAGATGCGATCCCACTCACCCTCCAGTTTCCGCCGGTAGAGCGAGCGCGCCAGCAGAATGCCCTGCCGGATCTGTTCATCATTGCGCAGTCCGCCGCTGTAGAGGGCAAACGGAGCCTGACCGTACCACATCATGGTCAGGAAGTAGCGGGAGAGAACCGGCGTGCGGGTATAGTGTCCGCGCACGATAAACTGCGAGTAGTCAATCTTGTAGGGGAAGATCGCGCCGATGGCGAAGCCCTGACGCGCCTGAATGAGCTGCATCTCGCGCTGCACCAGGGACGCGGCGGCGGGCGGCAGGCTCGGCGACAGACCGAGACTGCGCGCGGCGACGCCGAAGTAGGCGACGTTCTTCATCGCAGCCTGTCGGACCGGCTCCGCCTGCGCCTGCTCGTAGGTCTCGATCGAGTCGGCGAGCATCCCCTGCGTCAATCGCGTGAGCGCGGGGGTCAGAAACTCCGTCTCGACGGCGCGCAGAGTGAAGCCGTAGAAGACATGGTAGAGCTGCAGCACCAGATCGGTGGTAACGAACGAGGGCAGGTTCAGGTAGTCGTTGTTTTCGTAGATGTGGAAAAGCTGCTTGTATTCGGTGGGCGTGCAGACGAACAGGTTTCGCTGCAGCATCTGCCGCTGCTCCGCCGACAGCGTGATGATCCGATTGAAGCTGCGGAAGTTGGCGACATTGGCGAAGTTCGCCGTCACCGTGTAGGGCTGCACGCTGCCCGGAGCCATCTGCCCGGTGCCCTGCCGCCCTGCCCTCAGGCGGTTTGTTTCGGCATACATCCCGCTGCCCAGCAGCAGCGCCATGCTGAGAATCACCCAGAAACCGCGTTTCATTGCCCGTGCCTCCTTATGGCAGTCCGTCTGCCATCTGCCAGAACCACCACTGCGCCCCGCTGAACCCCCAGCAGAGCCGCCTTTTCCCAGCGTCCTTCGTGCCAGTCGGCGGTGAATCCGAACCCGTTCCAGGAGTAGACCGTTATGCAGCGTCTCCCGTCCCGCAGGGTCTCCAGCGCGATCAGGTTATCGGAGCCGTCTCCGTCCAGATCGGCGAAGAGGAAGTCGGTAAAGGGCTTGCTGAGATTGGATCCGAGCCACTTCGGGGAGACCCTGCTGCCGTTGAACTGATAGATGAACAGGCAGGAGTGGGGATCGGGGAAGAAGCGGGTGGACTTGAACAGTCCGACCGCGATGTCGCGCTTCCCGTCGCCGTCCACGTCGCCCAGAGCCGCTTTCCAGGGCTTCCATGCGCGCCGGACGCCCTGCCAGAGCCGCCGGTCTGCGCGCCAGACGCTCAGGGACGGATCGCGCCGCACATCCAGCACAACCCGCTCCCTCCTGCCGTCGCCGTCGAGATCTACCTCGATCACCGTCCGGGGGTGTTTCGGCGCGGGCGGCTGTGCGTCCGGCAGCGCGGGTGCAGTCAGAATGAGAAGGACCGGAATCAGGATCAGGAAGCGCATCAACCCTCCCCGGAGAGAGATGGGGCGGTCTTCGCCCATTTTCTGGCGCGTTCGCTCCGGTAAATCAGGTACAAAAGCGTATACTATCCTTTGCGGATGCGCGAGAACAGTGTCCTGTTCCGCAGTCCAAAGTCAATCTCCTCCTGCCACTTTTTTTCGTTGCATTTTCGGGATGCAGAGAGTATAATACTGCCAATATATGTGGAGGTTTGTTTACATTGCGTGCGGAGATCGTCTCGGTCGGAACGGAACTGCTGCTCGGGCAGATCGTGGACACCAACGCGGCGCATCTGGCGCGCGCGCTGTCGGAACTGGGGATCAGCGTCTATCGGCGCGTGACGGTCGGCGACAACCATGCGCGGCTTCTGGCGGCGCTACGCAGCGCGCTGTCGGAGAACGAGGTCGTGATCGCGCTGGGCGGGCTGGGTCCGACGCAGGACGACATCACCCGAGAGACGCTGGCGGAGGCGATGGGCGACACCCTGCGCTACGACGAGGCGATCGCCCGACGGCTGACCGCCTTCTTTCGCGAGCGGGGCGTTCCCATGCCCGACAGCGTGCTGCGGCAGGCGATGGTTCCCGTGCACGGCTTTCCGCTGGAGAACCCCCACGGAACCGCGCCCGGTCTGATCTTCGAGAAGGACGGCAAGATCGGGATCGCGCTGCCGGGACCGCCCGGCGAGTTCGTCCCGATGGTGGAGAACCATGTCGTTCCCTATCTGCGCGCCAAGACCGGCACGCGCACGATCCGCTCCCGGGTGCTGCGCATCTGCAACATGGGCGAGTCGCTGGTTGAGGAGCGGGTGCGCGACCTGATGGCGGGCGATAACCCGACCGTCGCCCCCTACGCCAAGACCGGCGAGGTGCATCTGCGGGTCACCGCGCGCGCCGACGATCCGCAGACGGCGGACCGGCTGATCGAGCCGGTCGTGCGGGAGATCGAGGCGCGGCTAGGGGACCACGTCTACGCCTTCGACGAAGAGCCGCTGGAGTCGGCGGTTGTGCGTCTGCTGAGCGCGCGGCGTCTGACGGCGGCGGCAGCCGAGTCGTGCACCGGCGGTCTGCTTGCCACGCGGCTGACCGATGTGCCGGGCAGCTCGAAGGTCTTTCGCGGCGGGGTCGTCGCCTACAGCAACGAATCGAAGTCCGACCTGCTGGGGGTTCCCCCCGGCATGATCGCGCAGTTCGGGGCGGTGAGCGCGGAGGTGGCGGAGGCGATGGCGCAGGGCGCGCGCGCCCGTTTCGGCGCGGAGTTCGGGATCGGGATCACCGGGATCGCCGGACCGGAGGGAGGGACGCCGGAGAAGCCGGTCGGGCTGGTCTACATCGCGCTGGCAGACTCGCGGGGGACGTTGGTGGAGAAGAACCGCTTTCTGGGACAGCGCAAGGAGGTGCGCTACCGCTCCGCGCAGTATGCGCTGGTGCTCCTGCGCGACCGCGCCCTGCAGGCTCCACACGCCCCGTCCACCAACGGGTAGGGGCTTATCCGGCTACACGAACCTTATGGCTGAGATCGCTTCACTGCGCTCACAATGACAGTTTGGGGCGCAGTGCACATGACAAGAACGGTTGAGCCTCCGTGTCTGTCCTTGCAAGGGAGGCGCAAGCCGACCCTTCCCCTGTCATTGCGAGTTCTTTGCACTAGTTGCTAGTTGCTAGTTTCGGCGACAGGTGACCCCTCTGTCATTGCTGCAGACGGGGGCGTCTCCTGGGTACGATTCAGAACATTCACGCAGAGAAGGTGGAAGCTCTTTCCACATTCACCCAGTGGCAGCGAGTAACCGGAAAGATGCGGCTCTTTTTTGCCATTACGATCCCGGAGGAGATCATCGCGAAGGTGGCGCAGGCGCAGGCGCAGCTGCGCCGGCAGATCGGGGATGACGGCGTGAAGTGGACCCGTCCCGAACAGTTCCACTACACCCTGAAGTTCCTCGGCGAACAGCCGCCGCAGCGCGCCTATCGCGCGGTGGAAGCCGCCATCGCGGTCTGCCGTGAACAGAAGCCCTTCACCTTCGCCATCGGCGAGGTGGGCGCGTTTCCCAACAACCGACGCCCCGGCACGCTCTGGATCGGAGCGACGGAGGGCGTGGGACCGATGACGGACCTCGCGCTCAACCTCGACCGGGCGCTGGCGAAGGAGCAGTTTCCGCGCGAGAAGAGACCGCTCAAGGCGCACCTGACTCTGGCGCGCATTCAGACCTACGTCGGGGAGACCGCCGCCGCCCGCGCCCTGCAGAGCGCGCAGGTGGAGGAGCTGGGACGCTTCGAGGTGAGCCGCATGGCGCTGATGCAGAGCCATCTGAAGCCCTCCGGCGCAGAGTATGAGATTGTAGAGACTTTTCAATTCAAACGTATCGAATAGGCGTTCGGCGCAGGCTCTCGCCCTCCGAACCTCGCCCGGCGGAAAGGAATGCAGTTATGGATAAACAGAAAGCGCTCGATATGACTCTGAGCAGTATCGAGAAGCAGTTTGGAAAAGGCTCGATTATGCGGCTGGGGCAGGCGACTCGGCTGAATGTAGACGCCATCCCTACCGGCTCCATCGCCCTCGATCTGGCGCTAGGCGTCGGCGGGATCCCGCGCGGACGCATCACGGAGATCTTCGGAACCGAGTCCTCCGGCAAGACCACCATCGCCCTGCAGGTGATCGCGGAGGCGCAGAAGATGGGGGGCATCTGCGCCTTCATAGACGCCGAACACGCCCTCGACCCCGAATATGCCGCCAACCTCGGCGTGGATATTGACAACCTGCTGATCTCGCAGCCAGGAACCGGGGAGGAGGCGCTGGAGATCATGGACTACCTGATCCGCTCCTCGGCGATTGATGTGGTGGTGCTCGACTCGGTGGCGGCGCTGGTGCCGAAAGCCGAGATCGAGGGCGAGATGGGCGACTCGCATGTCGGCTTGCAGGCGCGGCTGATGTCGCAGGCGCTGCGCAAAATCGCCGGGAACCTCAATCGCGCCAACTGCGCCGCGATCTTTATCAACCAGATCCGCGAGAAGATCGGCGTCATGTTCGGCAACCCGGAGACCACGCCCGGCGGGCGCGCGCTCAAGTTCTGGGCGAGCGTGCGGCTGGATGTGCGCCGCACCGAGACCGTGAAGTCGGGGTCGGACGCGATCGGGGCGCGCACCAAAGTCAAGATCGTCAAGAACAAGGTCGCGCCTCCCTTCCGGCAGGCGGAGTTCGATATTCTGTTCGGACGGGGCATCTCGAAGGCGGGCGGACTGCTCGACCTGGGCGTGGATATGGGCATCATCACCAAGAGCGGCGCCTACTTCAGCTACAACGAGCTGCGGCTGGGACAGGGGCGCGAAAACGCCCGCATCTTCCTGGAGGACAACCCGCAGCTGATGAGCGAGATCGAGACCCGCATCCGCAGCGGCGGCGAAGTGCCCGCCGTCCTGATCATGTCCCGGGAAGAGCGCAACGGCGTCGAGGAGTAGCGTGCGGCGCCGGCATTGCAGACCTGTGAGCGGGCGAGCGCATCGGCGCTCGCCCGTCTCCTGTCGAGAGCATCCCATGAACGACTACGAGACCGCCAGACAGATCGCCCTTCGCTACGCCGACTACGCCCCGCGCACCACCGCCGAAGTGCGCCGGCGGCTGGAGCGGGCGCAGATACCCGCCGAGATCATTGAGACCGTCCTCGCCGACCTGGAGCGGATGGGGATGCTGGACGATGACCGGTTCAGCCGCGACTGGGTGGAGAGCCGCAGCCGCCGCAAAGGACTGGGACCCGGTCGTCTGACCCGTGAGCTGCGCGAGAAAGGCATCGCCCCCGACCTGGCGGAACAGGCAGCCCGGGAGACAGACCCGGAGAGCTGTCTGCAAGCCGCCCTCGCCCTCGCCCGCAGGCGTCTGCGCGCGGAAAATCCCGCCGATCCCGCTGTCAAACGCCGCTTGGCGGCTTTATTACAAAGACGCGGTCACGACTGGGAAACAATTGAGAAGGTGTTTTCTGTCCTTAACGCGAATAATGACTGAACGAACAGCAGTTCGTGCCAGTCAAGGCGCGCCGACGCGCCGTCCCCTCGCTCAGCCTCAGGCAGCGCATGTCTGGAGGTGAGGGAAGAGTGCCTATTGGGATATATGTCTTAGATATCGTTGTGGTCGTGGTCTTCGTGACGATGGCTTACATGCTTCTTCGATCCAACTTCCACCATAGAGAGCAGTTGATGCTCCAGAAACTGGAAGAGGCGGAGAGAATTCAGCAAGAAGCAGAGAAGCTGGCGGAAGCACAAAAACGCGAGGCTCTCCTGGAAGCCAAAGACGAGGCATATCGTCTGCGCGCGGAGATGGAGCGCGAGAATCGCGAAAAGAGAGCGGAAATACAGAGGTTAGAGCGACGACTGGCGCAGAAAGAAGAGGCGCTGGAGCGGCGCGTTGAGTCCGTTGATAAGAAAGAACGCAGTCTACAGCACCGGGAGGCGGAGCTTCAACAGATAGAGCAGGAACTGATAGCTCTGACAAGCGAGCGGCGCGCGGAACTACAACGCATCTCCGGCTATACGGTGGAAGAGGCAAAAGCTCTCTTCCTCAAGGAGGTGGAGCAGGAGAGCCGCCATGAGGCGGCTAAGCTGATTCGGGACATCGAAGAGGAAGCCCGGCGCGACGGCGAGCGGCGCGCGCGCAACATTATCACGCAGGCGATACAGCGGTGCGCGGTAGATCAGACCTCGGAGACGACCGTCTCCGTCGTGCCGCTGCCCAACGACGAGATGAAGGGGCGCATCATCGGACGCGAAGGACGCAACATTCGCGCCTTTGAGACCATGACCGGCGTAGACCTGATCATTGACGATACGCCGGAGGCGGTCGTGCTCTCCGGGTTCGATCCCGTGCGCCGGGAGGTAGCGCGCATCGCCCTGACCAACCTGATACAGGACGGGCGTATCCATCCCGGACGCATTGAGGAGACGATCCGCAAAGCGCAGGCGGAGGTCGAACAGCGGATCCTCGAGGCGGGCGAGACCGCCCTGATCGAGACCGGACAGACCGGGATCGCGCCGGAGATCGTGCGCCTGCTGGGCAAGCTGAAGTTCCGCATGAGCTACGGGCAGAACGTCCTCGATCACTCCATCGAGGTCAGCCACCTCTGCGGCTTGCTGGCGTCCGAGATCGGCGCGAATATTCAGGTCGCCAAACGCGCCGGACTGCTGCACGACATCGGCAAGGCGCTCGATCACGAGGTGGAGGGACCGCACGCCGTCATCGGCGCGGATATCCTGCGCCGCAACCGGGAGTCGGAGGAGGTCATCCATGCGATGGAGGCGCACCACTACGATGTGGAGCCTGCCAGCGTGGAAGCCGTCCTGATCATCTGCGCGGACGCCATCTCCGCCAGCCGTCCGGGCGCGCGGCGCGAGACGCTGGAGACCTATGTCAAGCGTCTCAAGAAGCTGGAGGAGATCGCCGACAGCTTTCACGGCGTCGAGAAGACCTTCGCCGTGCAGGCGGGGCGCGAGATCCGTCTGATCGTTCGACCCGAACAGATAGACGATCTGGCTGCCATCAAACTGGCGCGAGAGACCGCCCGACGCATCGAAGAGGAGATGGAGTATCCGGGACAGATCAAGGTGACCGTGATCCGGGAGACGCGCGCGGTGGACTATGCCAAATAGCCGCTCGAACCGCGGGCACTCCGTCCAATCCTGACCGCATTCCGGTTCGGCGCGACGGCGGCAAGCTCCCGGCGTAACGTGCAGACGGAGCCGCACGTCTAAGTATGAGGAAAGCGCGGTTCTCCCATGAGAGTGTTGATGGTGGGCGACGTGGTCGGCAAGCCCGGGCGTCAGGCGGTGCAGGAGATGGTTCCGCGCCTGCGCGCCCGGCACAGCGCCGACTTTGTGATCGTCAATGCGGAGAACAGCGCGGGCGGTCTGGGAATCACGCGCGACATTGGCGAAGCGATGTTTCGACAGGCGCGTGTGGATGTCATCACGCTGGGCAACCACGCCTGGGCAAAGCGCGACTCCTACGCCTTCCTGGCGGATGAGCTGCGGGTGCTGCGTCCCGCAAACTATCCGCCGGCGGCTCCCGGTCGCGGCTGCGCCGTCTATGAGACGCCCCGCGGACCGATCGGCGTGATCGTGTTACAGGGACGAGTCTTCATGGACCCGACCGACGATCCGTTTCGTATGGTAGACTCTCTGCTGGAGGATGTCTACTCCCGAACGCGAGTCGTCTTCATAGACTTTCACGGCGAGGCGACCTCCGAAAAGCAGGCGTTCGGCTGGTATGTGGACGGGCGCGTTTCGGCGGTGGTCGGAACGCATACCCATGTGCAGACGGCGGACGAACGGATCCTGCCCAACGGCACCGCCTATCTGACCGATGTGGGCATGACCGGTCCCTACAACTCGGTGATCGGGATGCGGCGGGAGGGCGTGCTGACCCGCTTCACCTCGATGATGCCGGTTCGTTTTGAAGTGGCGGATGGACCCGCCTGTCTGTGCGGGGTGGTGGTCGAAATAGACGGGACAACCGGTCATGCGCGCAGTATTGAGCGTATTCAGGCTATACAGGAGGATACTCAATGGCAGGAGTTCGACGACGATGGGGCTGGATCGGCGCAGCCGCTCTGTGGGGATTAACCCTCTCCGGCACGGCGCTCCAGGCTCAGATGGGCGCTCCCCCGATCTACCAGGGCGACTCGACCCGGCAGACAGGTCTCACGCTGGCTCCCTGGGGGAGCGGTGAAGTTCGCGAGAGCCAGGAGCATATCTTAACCGGCAATAACTCGCTGCGAATTGTTACCCACGGCATGTTTCAGGGGGCGCGTCTGATCCCCCAGAAACCGGTGGATATGAAGCCTGCGCTGGCGGATCCGGCGCTGTACCTGCGACTCTCCTTCCTGCTTCCTGACAGAGAGAGCATGGGAACGCCTCGGATGGGAGCCGGGTTCGGCGGCTTTATGTCCGGACCGCCCCCCGGCATCGGCTCCGGCAGGCGCTTCGGCGGCGGTCTTGGGTCGGAACGCGGCGGCGAGGGCATGATGGGATCCGCCCGCGTGGTCAAGCCCAAGGCGATGGAGTATGTCCGGCTGGTGCTGGTGACCACCGACAACAAGCGCATCGAGAAGCTGTTCCGCATCGAGGATGCGCGCGTCAACGCCGAAAACTGGCGGCTGATGGCGTTCCCGGTCGCCTCCCTGCCCGGACTGAAGGAGTCCAGCGGCGAGGTGAAGGAGATACAGATATTCGGCGATGCGCCGGGCATCCTCTATCTGGGCGAAATTCGCACCGTTCGCGACGAGACGCCGATCCGCGTCAATCCCTTCCCGGAGCGCACTGTCGCGGTGAACGACACCGTTACCCTCACCGCCTCGGCGGAGGCGGGGCAGTCGCCGCTGATCTATCAGTGGACGATCGCCCGCAAGGAGGAGGCGGATCAGATGACGGGCGACAACCTGCCGGTAGACATCGAGGGACGCACCTTCCGCCATCAGTTCCGCAAGAGCGGCGACTACGTGGTGATCCTCACGGTGCGCGATGTGTACGGACTGAAGAAGCCGGCGCAGACGCGGGTGAATATTCGCGTCTCCATCTGACGGCAGACCCGCGGCAGCCCGCAAAAAACCGGCGTACAGAGCGTCTGCTCTGAACGCCGGTTCGTTTTTCACCACATGGTGTTTCCCGGATCCATCAGCGGCTGACCGTCACGATCCGTGACGGCGATGCTCAGCGCATACGGGTCGCGGTCTCGCACCGCCTTCACCAGCAGAACGTTATCTCCAGCGCGCAGCGAGACATCCGCCTGCGCCGGACCGTAGCCGAGCGTGGGGCGGAACGGCTCATGCGCGTGCCGTTGTATGATCAACTGACGGTTCAGCCAGACCTTCACGCCGTCGTTGGTGTGCGCGACGATCCGGGCGTCGGTGATGACGGGCATCCGCAGAGTGGTGGTCAGATAGGCGACGCCCGGCATTCCGGCGAACAGCGGCTCCAGCGGCAGCGACATCTCCCGGAACCCCATGCGCTGCCAGCGAATCAAGCCGCCGCCGCGTCCGAGATACTCGTTCTCCAGTCCCGGCTTATCCTCGACGGGATAGACCTTCGCATATCCCTCCTCCCCCTGATTGGACAGCGGTCCGACGACGTGCCAGCAGGAGCCGCCCAGCAGCAGTATGTCGCAGGTCAGGGCGCGCCCCTCCTCCGGTGACAGAACCAGGGTGATCGCGTTGCGCGAGGCGAGGGGGGCGTTCTCCGGCGCGCGAATGACGAACCCGAAACGCGCCGAGCGTCCCGCCGCCAGCATCTGCCGCTGTCCCTGCGCACCCGGAACCGCCACCTGCCAGTCCTTCGGCAGTCCCAGCCGGATATAGCCGAGAAAGTCGGATGCGCTCAGGTTGCGAACGGTAACGATCAGGCTGATGGCGGCGTTGGGAACGATGACCGGTCCGTTGTCGCCATAGTCCACCACGCATTCAAACTGCCCCACCTGATAGGTTGCCGTCATCGGCGGGGCGATCAGCAGCGGCTTGATCAGCGCGTTATCCATCCAGTTGAACGCGCCGGTCGTAGCCGGGACGGGCGCAGAGGGAGCCGTCGGCGAGACGGGCGCGGCCGGCGCGGGAACCGGATACGGCTCGGAGGGGATTGCCGGAGACGCGGGGGCGTCAGCGTCCCAGCCGACAACGACCGACGGCGGATCCGTTGGCGTGTGATCGTCCAGTTCAAGGAACCGCGCGCGCTGATTGCCGGCGGCGGGCGGAGCCGGCGCGGCGGACGCCGCAGGAATATCCGGAAGCGGCGGCGGAGCGGGAGCCGGCTCCGTCTCCTCTGACGCTTCGGCGGGAGTCTCCGGCGCGGCGGCCTCCGGAGAAGAGATGTCCGGAACAGCCGGCGCGGGAGTCGCGAGGACCGGAGCGGCGGGAGGCGGGGACGGCGTCTCCAGGCGATCCGCCAGCGTTACGTGCGGGCACTTCGCCGCCAGCACCTTCTCTCCCATCTCAACGGTATGATCCGCCAGTTCCGCGGCGGTGCGCTGTACGCGCAGATCCGCCACGCCCCATCCCACCACGACGGCGTCCCCGATGGGGTCTATCCACTCCGACGGCAGGTTCCGGCGTCCCTTCAGGATACCCAGCAGCGCGCCCAGCGAGGCTCCTGTGCTGCCGGCGGCATAGCCGCAGTTGACGGCGGCGCAGACCGACGCGCCGAAATCGCCCTCGCCGTAGAGCCATCCGAGGACCGCGAAGCCGACATTCTGCGGGGTATCGGTGTAGTTATCGCTGCCCACCGCCTGCAGGATACGGCTGCGCGCTTCCAGCAGCGATAACCGGCTCAGGAAGGCTTCCCGGGCGATTCCAACTGCCTGCGCAATCCGGCAGGTCTTCGGGATCAGGTTCAAGCCGATGTCCAGCAGGCGGTTCGTGTCGCTGAGGATGAAGGCGGCACTCTCGATTCCCGCCCAGAACATCGCGCCCCAGACGCCCTCCTCCGCATGATCCAGAATCGCGTCCTGCCAGGCGTAGGCGGCGGCGATCTGCGGCGCGCCCGGCGCCACCATCGCCCATATCTCGGTGCGGCAGACCCCGCCCAGACTGTGCCGGAACCAGTTGTTGAACGCGCCGGTCAGCGGGGGACGCAGACTGCGCCGCATATTGAACAGCGCGTACCCGTACTCGTCCCAGGGGTAGCGAATATGGTCGCGCCACTCCCCGATCAGATGGTCGGAGGTGATCTGGACGCCGTGCGCGCGCAGGGCGTGGAGCCAGACAAGCTGGAAATCCAGATCGTCATTGGCGGTCGCCTGACCGGGAAGCGGGTGATAGAACTTCAGGCTGTTGGGTAGCAGGCTGCCCTCCACTGGCAGACCGAGGGTGCTGCCGATATTTTTCCCGAGCCATCCCCCGTAGACCTTATCGCGATAGGTGTCGCGCAGCAGCGTCAACTCAGCCATCTTCTCCTCCCGATCCGGGATCCGCTCCGGCGGTCCGTCTCTCTTCTATGGTACTCATGCTGGTACGATGACCCGGCTGAAACCGCAGGTCGAGTATCTCCCGCACTCTGTGCGCCAGCGCGAAGGTGGTAAAGGGCTTATGCAGGATCGGGAAGTCGCCGAGCGTCTTCCCTTGCTGGATCAGGACGTTCTCGGTGTATCCGGAGATAAAGAGAATGGCAGCATCCGGATAGAGCGCCTGAAACTGGTTTGCCAGCGCAACGCCGCTCAGTTTGGGCATCACCAGATCGGTGATCAGCAGATGGATTGGCTCCGTCTGCATGCGGGCGATCTGCGCCGCCGCCTCGCCGTCCCCTGCCTCCTTCACGCGATAGCCCTGAGCCCGCAGGGTGGTGGAGGTAAACTCGCGCACCATCGGCTCATCTTCGACCAGAAGGATCGTCTCGTCGCCCCGGGGCAGCTCTCCCGGTATCCCAGCAGGCTGTATCGGGGTCTCCTCCGTGTCCACGCGGGGGAAGTAGATGTGGAAGGTGGTTCCTCGATCAGGTTTGCTCTCGACATCAATGTAGCCGCCATGCTGAAGCACTATGCCGTAGCAGGTCGCCAGCCCCAGCCCGGTCCCCCGCCCTATCTCTTTGGTGGTGTAGAACGGCTCGAAGAGATGTTCCAGCGCCTCGGCGGACATGCCCGTCCCGGTATCGGAGACGGAGAGAAGGACATATTCTCCCGGAGAGGCCTCCGGATGTCTGGCGCAGAAGCTCTCATCCAGCGTGACATTGCCGGTCTCAATCATCAGTTTGCCGCCGTTGGGCATGGCGTCCCGCGCATTGACCGCCAGGTTGACCAGTATCTGGGTGCACTGTCCCGGATCCACGCGCACCCTGCCCAGATTGTCTCCCGGCATGTGGATCAGCTCGATATCTTCGGAGATCAGCCGGCGCAGCAGCTTGCTGACCTGCGCGACGAGTCGGTTGAGGTCCACGATCCGCGGGGAGATGATCTGACGCCGGGCAAAGGCGAGAAGCTGTGCGGTGAGGTTGGCGGAGCGCTCCGCCGCGTCCTGGATGCTCTGGAGGGCGGCTTGCGTCGGATGGTCCGACGGCAGCTTCAGCTGCGCCAGTTCCGCGTAGCCGAGAATGGCGGTCAGCATATTGTTAAAGTCGTGTGCGACACCTCCCGCCAGCCGCCCGATGCTCTCCAGCTTCTGAACCTCCAGCAGTCGGGCTTCACTCTCGCGCAGGGCGCGTTCCGCCCGGCGGCGTTCAGTGATGTCGGTAATCATCGCCAGCGCCCCCTGAAACGTGCCATCCTCCGCGTAGATCGGGTTGGTCGAGACGATCGTCCAGACATCGGAGCCGTTACGATGGCGAAAGCGAAAGTCGTGCTGCTCCCGGATGCCCTGCCGTCTCCGCTCCAGATAGACCGCTGCCTCCCGCTGCGCCTCCTCATCCATGAACGCAAAGAGGTGACGCCCGAGCATCTCCTGCGGCGTGTAGCCCAGCATATCGCAGATGTGCCGATTCACAAAGGTGGTTTGCGCGTTGCGGTCAATAATCCAGATGCCCTCTGTCGCCGTCTCGACGATCTGACGGTACTTCTCCTCCGCGCGCCAGCGGTCGGTAACGTCCTGCACCAGCGAATGGATGGAGATCAGGTTCCCGGCGTCATCGCGCAGTACCGAATTGTACCATTCACAGTGGATGACGGAGCCGTCTTTGCGATAGTTGCGATTGAGGTGAATGTTACGCGGTTCGTTGCTAGACAGCTGCATCATCACCCTCTCGACCTGCGGAAAATCCTCCTCGAAGACGATCTGCCACTCGGCAGGATGCCTGCCCAGTACCTCTGCGGCGGTCCAGCCGAAGATGCGCTCCGCCCCCTGCGACCAGTAGGCGACGCGCCAGTCGCTGTCCCATTCGATGACCGCCAACGGAGAGTTTTCGACATGGAAGGTGAGCTTCTGGTGGGTCTGGCGCAGCGTTCTCTCTGTCGCCTGAAGTTCAGCGAGGCGATGGCGAAGGGTCTGATTGAGCCTGACTATCTCCTCCTCCGCCATTTTGAAGGCGGTGATATTGAAATGAGTGACAACGGCTCCGCCAGAGCCTCCTTGCAGAGGAACGGCGCGCATATGGAACCAGCGCGGCTCCCGCGGGGCATGGCAGGGGTAGACTAGATCGAAGGAGGGGAGGATGCCAGAGAGGACCTTCTGCAGCCCGGTGTGCGCCTCCGCCGCACCCTCCGCATGGAGGGCGGCGGCATGTTCGCAGACCTGCAGGTAACTGACGCCGACGCCGACTGCGCCGGGATCGGCTCTATTCTCCCGCGCAAACTGTATCCAGGCGTCGTTGACGGCGATGATCCGACCGCGGCGGTCCAGCACCGCCGTATTGGCGGGCAGAGAGTTGAGCATGCTGTGAGCGACCGCCTCCTGCGCACGCAGCCGCTCTATCTCCTGCCGAAGCGCTCTATTTTCCGCCTGAAGCTCTGCCCGAGAGCGCTGCAGAGCCTCTATCCGAAAAGGATAGTCGGTCTGTTCCGCCATGATCGGAGCCTTCTCTGGCGGGCGATCTCTCCCGCCCTCCTCAAGGAAGATGGTTCTGGAATCTCGTTACGACAGCCGCAGACGCGACGATCCCCATTATATACGAAACGCTGGTGAGACGGAAGATGCCGGCGCGCTAAACTTTCTCGCCCAGCTCCAGCCTGCACTCGCGCAGCAGCCCCTCTACCGCCAGCTTTAGCGAGGTCAGCGCATCCTGAATCTGCCGGATCTCGGGATGGGTAAGCTCCATCGGACGGATCGCATCGAGGTGAGGAAGGAAGGCGATGATCCGTTGCGCGTGATCGCTCAGCGCGGGGGTCTGCGCCGGTTCGTCAGAAAACTCCTCCGGCGTCGGGGTCTCCCGGAAGAACTGCACCAGGTGATCGGTCGGAGAGGAGAGGATCTCTTCGGCGCGCTCCGGACGCTGCTTGAGCGCGCGCACCAGTTTGCCCGTCCGGTCGCTGTTGATCCGCTCGTTGCGGATCTTTTCGACGACGGCGTTCTGAAGCTCCGGCTGATCGTTCAACTGTTTGAGGAACCGGGCGTGCTTTTCGGTGATCTGTCCGTCAGCGGGGCGGTTGGGGCTGGAGACGACCTGCTCTCCGATCTCCTGCGGCAGTTCCAGCAGGTCGAGCAGGTAGCTGACGGTGCGCTCGGAGACGCCCAGACGCGCGCTGATCTCCCGGTTCGTCGCCCCCAGATGTCTTTTGATCGCGGCGAGCGCCTGTGCCTTCTCCAGCGGCTGAAGGTCTTCGCGATGGATGTTCTCGATCAACTGCTCGGTGAGGGCGTCCTCCGGCTCGACGCGGCGAACGATGCAGGGAATGACCTCCAGCCCCGCCATCTGCGCCGCCCGCCATCGCCGCTCGCCGGTGATGATCTTATACATGTTGACGTTCGCCAGGGGCAGGACGGAGATCGGCTGCAGCATTCCGTGCTGACGGATGCTGTCTGCCAGCCCTCGGAGTCCCTCTTCGTCGTGATGCTTGCGAGGCTGCTCGGGGTCTTCGACGATCTGCGCGACCTCAATCAGTTCGACTTCCACGCGCTTTCCCTCCCGTAATCGGAAACATTTGTCGCCCGAAATTGTACCACAGGCCGTCCGGAGAGTCAACGCAGGGAGAGTGTACAGCGAGGCGCGCAGGCGCGCGTGTCAGCGCAGCTTCATCGCCTGACGCACGGCGGTCATCGTGTCGGCGGCGGTAGCGCGGGCGCGCTCCGCACCCTGCCGCAGGATCTCCTCCAGCTGCGCGAGGTCGTCCAGAAGCTCTTTCCGCCGGCGGCGGATCGGCTCTAGTTCGGCATTGAGGATCTCGATCAGTTCGCGCTTACTCTGCACGCATCCCCGCGCGCCGGAGCGGCACTCCTCCCACGCGAGGGAGTAGTTTTCAGGGTCATAGAGGCGGCGAAGCTGGCAGACGACGCAGTTTTCCGGCACGCCGGGATCGGTCTTTTTGATCTTGGTGGGCGTGGTGAACGCCGACATCACCTTCTTCGCGACCGTATCGGCGTCATCCGAGAGATAGATGGCGTTGCCCAGACTCTTGCTCATCTTGCGCCCGTCTAGTCCGGGAACGACGGCAGTCATCTCGTTGATCACCGCCTGCGGCTCCGGGAAGACCTCGCCGTAGAGACGATTGAACCGCCGGGCGATCTCCCGCGAAAGCTCCAGATGCGCCGCCTGGTCCTTGCCCACCGGCACGGCGTGCGCGCGGTAGGCGAGAATATCTGCCGCCTGCAGGACAGGATAGCCCAGCAGCCCGTAGGAGACCGACTCGTCGCCCCCGCCCCTCTCATCCAGCATATCGCGCTTCTCTTTGAAGGTCGGCACGCGCTCCAGCCAGCCCAGCGGGGTTACCATCGAGAGCAGCAGATGCAGCTCCGCGTGCTCCTTGACATGCGACTGCAGGAAGATGGCGCACTTCTGCGGATCGAGACCGCCCGCGATATACTCGGCGGCGACCTCGCGCGCTTTCGGGGCGATCGCCTCCGTGTTGTCGTACATTGTGGTCAGCGCGTGCCAGTCCACGATGCAACAGTACATCTCGTACTCATCCTGCAGACGCACCCACTGCCGCAGCGCGCCCTCCAGATTCCCGATGTGCAGCCCCGCGCCTCCAGTCGGCTGCATTCCGCTCAACAGACGTTTCGATGGCAAACGAATCACTCCCGAATCGAGATAGGAACCGCGCGGGCTACAGCCCTGTCAGCAGCAGCCGCGCAAAGAAGAAGGTCGGCTGCCCGACGATCATCTGCAGGATCGGGCGACCGAAGAAGATCAGTCCCAGGAACAGCAGGGGACCGTAGCGCAGCATCCAGTCCCGATACGCCATCGCCTGCTCGTAGGGCAGGATCGCCGTCATGATCCAGTGACCGTCCAGCGGCGCGATCGGGATCAGGTTGAAGAAGGCGAGACTGAGGTTGACAATCACGCCGATTGTCAGGAAGAAGCCGACGGAGGTCGTCGGATCCACGCCCCCCATGGCGCGGATGATGAGCGCGAAGGCGATCGCCTGCAGCACGTTGGAGATCGGTCCGGCGACCGCCACGATAGCGCTGTCCTGGCGCGGGTTGCGGAAGTTGCCCGGATTGGTCATGACCGGCTTTCCCCAGCCGATGCCGAACCCGAAGAAGGAGGAGATCGCCATCATCATCGTTCCCAGCGGATCGAGGTGATCCGTCGGGAACAGGGAGATGCGCCCCTGACTGCGCGGAGTCGGGTCGCCCAGTCGGTCCGCGGTGATGGCGTGCGCGAACTCGTGGATGGTGATGGCGATCACCAGGATCGCCATCGTCAGTATAAAGTTTTGCAGATTGAATCCGTCCATTTTGTTAACCCGGCTTCAGACGCAGCAGGATGTCATCCTGATGCAGGATTATAACCTGCTATACGTAAACGGAGACGGAAAAGACTGCGTTACGGCATCTTCGGCAGGGAGAGAGCGCAGCGGCGGTCGCTCACCGAAACGCTCTTACGAGCGCGATCGGGAGGCTCCTCGCGCCGATCTCTGGCGCAGACGCGCCGGCACGCGATCTTTTCGCACAATATCCGTTAGGCTCTCGCGCTCAACGATCAGGTCCGCCTGTCCGTCGCGAACCAGGACGACCGCCGGGCGCAGGAAGCGGTTATAGTTGCTCGCCATCGCATAGTTGTAGGCTCCGGTGGTCTGCACCGCGAGAATGTCGCCCGGCTGCAGGGGCGCGGCTTTGGCGTCCCAGATCAGCACATCGGTCTCGCAGTGCTTGCCGGCGATGGTCACGGTCTGATCGTGCGGCGCGCCGGCGCGGTTGGCGACGATCACCTCATAGACGGCGTCATAGAGCTGCGGGCGGGGATTGTCGGACAGTCCGCCGTCTACCGAGACATAGGTGCGCGTTCCCGGCTCCTGCAGGATCGGCACGGTCTTGATGGCACCGACGGTGTAGAGCGTGGTTCCCGCCTCGCCGATCAGCGCGCGTCCCGGCTCCTGCTGCAGGGTTGGATAGGGCAGCCCGGCGGCGTCCAGCGCGGCGGTGAGGCGTCGGGTGATCGTTTCGGCGAACTCGTCGAACGTCGGGGGGCGATGCTCGCTGCGGTAGCGCACGCCCAGACCTCCGCCGAGATTGAGGACATTGCACGCCACGCCGGTTTCGCGGCGGATCTGCTGCATCAGCTGCACCATCGCGTCCACCGCCCCCTCATGCGACTCGGTGTCCAGAAGCTGCGAGCCGACATGGCAGTGGATGCCGTCAAAATGCAGGGAGGGGATCGCCAGCGTGCGCCGGACGGCTTCGAGGGCGGAGCCGTCCTGAATGTTGAAGCCGAACTTCGTGTCCGCCTGCCCGGTGCTGATGAACTTATGGGTATCGGGATCTACGCCGGGCGTGGCGCGTATCAGAACGGCGATCTGTCGGGTCTGCTCGCGGGTCACCGCCTCCAGCATCTCGATCTCCAGGAAGTTGTCCACCACGATATGCCCGATGCCCCGCGAGACCGCCAGCTCCAGCTCTTCGCGCGATTTGTTGTTGCCGTGCAGATTGATGCGGCGGCGGGGGAAGCCGGCGCGCAGGGCGGTGTAGAGTTCTCCCAGCGAGGCGACATCCAGATAGAGACCCTCTTCCTCGATCAGCGGGCAGATCGCCATGGTGAGGAAGGCTTTGCTGGCGTAACAGATGATGTTCTTCGGGTAGCGACTCTCAAAGGCGGCGCGGTATCGCCGGCAGTTCTCCCGGATCAGCGCCTCATCCATGACGTAGAGCGGGGTTCCAAACTCGGCAGCCAGCCGCGTTACGTCGCAGCCCCCGATCTCCAGATTCCCGACCTCGTTAATCCGTTGCGTTCCCAGCAGCATCATTCTGGCAGCAGCCTCCTCAGGCGACAAAAAACGAACCGACTCGCAAAGGCGACCGGTTCTGCGAGGATAGTGTAGCGCAGGAGGGCGTCCGTTGTCAAGGCGGACGCCCCGGCGGGGTCAGCGAGCTTTTGCAGGGGCGTCCGTATAGAAGTAGCTGCCGGCGCGTATGACGGTAACCGGCTTGCCGTTGACCAGCGACAGCGACTGCTCGATCTTCGGTCCCTTCGCGGCGAACCCGTTGTGCGGCAGGAGGTAGCTTTTCCCGCCCAGCTTTGCCGCATAGGGCTGCTCGCCGAAGTTCACGATGACCGTTGTGCCGTCGGAGAAGCGGGTGCGCTGCACGGCGCGATCCGGCGTGACAAACTCATGGCTGAGCATCTCCGCCATCGCCACCGCCTCATGCAGTTTGCAGACGTTGCGATAGGTGCGCAGAAACTGCTCGCGCGCCTTATGCCAGCTTCCCTCGCGGTCCGCCCACATCATCGGCATCGTGCCGTAGAGGATATTGAAGGCGTCCTTCTTCGGGGTGATCTCCGGGGCGGCTTTCAGCAGCCAGTCGTTCGAATCGCCCCAGTACCAGGTCGAAACCACGCAGTCGTGAAAGACCAGCTCCCAGAGCGGGACGCGGGTCTCATGCCCGATGCCCCACTTCGCGTACCGATCCCATGTCGGATACTTCCCGCCCCAGGGGCTGTCGAACGTCTGCTCTTTCGATTCGGGGCGGATCAGATGCCCAGCGGGCCAGGAGAAGTAGGGGTTCGCCGACATCATGCCCTCGATATAGTCCAGATGCGGTACCGCCCACCAGATGCCGTGCTCGCCCCCGACCGTCAGACCCAGCGAGCGAACGTATCCCAGCAGCTCCGCGCCCCGCTGCCGCTTGTCGGAACGGGTGAGCGGGTGCGCAGGGTCGTAGCACTCGTAGAGGCTCTCAGCGGTGGTAACGTCTATGAACCTGCCCAGATAGGGATGCGTCTTCAGCACGCCGGGAATCACGATCTTCGCGGTCGGAACCCAGAAGGAGGGGCAGCGCTTCATAAACTGTATCTTCTTGTCGAAGGTGAGCCACGCCTTCATGCGCTGTCCGTCGGCGTTGAGCACGGCGCGGTCGGGCAGCAGATCGTGCGTACTGTCCGGCTCTTTTCCCGGCTCCAGCGGCTGAATGTCGGTGTAGTTGTCGTACTCGCTGGTCAGATACCCCAGCGCGTTGATCTCCTTCATCTCCTCCGGGGTCGTGCGCCCGTGAATCAGCATCTTCTCCACTCCCGCCGCCTTCGCCTCGCGGGCAAACTTGAGGGAGGTCGCGCCCCAGGCGTTAGGATCGCCCCATACATCGGGTGCGCCGAAGAGCCGTCGGATATTCGGGTTGGTCTTCACCTTCTCCGTAAACGGAACGATCAAGCCCTGCTGACGGGCGTAGGCGCGATAGCTCTTAGCCAGCGCCACATAGCCCCCCTTCGACGCAAACCGGTAGATCAGGCGGCGCGGATACCGCAGCGACCCCTTGCTGCGAAGCCACTGGATCTGCGGCGCGGCATACTCGGCTCCCGCCATCGCATGCGAGCCGCAGCGCAGCACCGCGTCGTCGCTCGTCTCGATGATCAGCGCGTATCCCATGCCCCTCTGCAGATCGCAGACGCCGACCCAGGGCATATTGAGGCGGTCCGCGTTCGTCCACTCCAGCGGAAAAGGCTTCATCGTCAGGGGATAGAGATGCCCGTTGCAGTAGTCAGCCACAACGAGGACGCCCTGCGGCGAATCCAGCATGAGAGGCTGCAGGAAGAAGAGGTCGGCTTTCAACGCCTCACGGTCTCTGGCATCCGCCTCGATTCGCAGGTCGCTGCCCTGGGCGGGAACGGTCAGGGTTACGCGCAGCGTGTTGGGCTTGCCGTCGGTCTGACCGAAGTCCGCTTCAAAGGCGATCCCCTCCGGCATCGGCTGCACACTGCGAAACGCCGAACTGCGCGACCAGTCGAACCGGTCAGGCTGCCGCCAGAGATAGCCGCTCGCCCGATCCAGCACGGAGATCCGCGCCTCCTCCGGCTGGACGGTTACGCGCAGCAGTCGGTTTTCGATCGTCCAGGATCCCTGCGCCTGTTTCACGCGGGTCTGCGCGCCGGCAGAACCGGAAGCCGCCGCCAGCGCCAGAAGAAGAGGCAGAAATGAGAGCAGTAAGGAGAGGTTTTTCATCCGGATTCACCTTTTCGGGCGTGGTCAGAACCGGACCGGCAAGCCGGTCAGAGCGGATTCGTAGCTGCCAAAGACCAGTTCCATCGTCCTGAGGTTGTCTTCGCCGGAGGTCTCCGGCGGCTCGCCGGTCTGCAGGGCGCGCAGCAGGTCGGCGTTGCAGGGAACGATGCTGGAGTGAACGACGTCGTAGGCGGGATCCGCCCAGGCGTAGCGGGGCGGAGGAACGCGGCGAATATGCGTTCCCTCCTCCGTCGTTACGCGCAGCGAGTAGTCGGCTGCCAGTTCGAGCGATCCCTTCTCCCCCTCCACAAAGAGGAAGGTCTGCGGAAACCGCTCATGCTCGGTTCGGCTAGCGTAGCTCATGTCGCAGACGACCGTCGCGCCGCTATGCATCTTCATCATGACGGTCGCCACGTCCTCACCCCTGATGGTCGGGTTGACGCGGCGGGTATGGCAGTAGAGGCTCTGCGCCTCTCCAAACAGAAACCGGGCGGTATCGAGGATATGGCTGCCGATGTCGGTCAGAATAAACTGCTCCAGCTCGCGTAAAAAGGGCTGATTGTCGAAGACCGGGAAGCTGTTGACGAAGAGAATGCGTCCCCGGAAGACCTCGCCGATGACGCCGGAGTCGAGAGTCCTCTTCGCCTCGCGCAGGGGCGTCTGCCACCGCCAGTTCTCATGGACGAAAAAGGGAACGCCGGCGGCGCGGGAGGTCTCGACCATCTGCCGGGCGGTCTGCAGATCGGGAGCCATCGGCTTCTGGCAGATCGCCGGCAGTCCGCTTAACGCCGCCATCCCGACGAATCGGGCGTGCGTGTTCACGTCGGTGATGATATCTATGAAGTCCAGCTGTTCGCTCCGGAGAAGCTCCGCGGGGTTGTCATAGACCGCCGGAACGCCGAACTCCTGAGCCAGCGCCTCCGCCTTTGCGCGGGTGCGATTATAGAGGGCGACGCACTCCGCGCCCTCCAGCTCCCTCCAGCCGGCAAGCTGGAACCGCGCCCAGAACCCGGTTCCGAAGATGGCAAAGCGCAGGGTTTTCACACTCCTTCTCCTTTTCTGTCGGTCTAGCTGCAGCGCAGGCTGCCCTGCGGGAGCGTTCCCCCGCACGCAGGAGGAGAGTATCTCCTCTTTCTCCTTTTTCGGACTGCGGGGCGTTTTCTCCTGTCTGTTGAAATGCGCGGACTGCCGATTTGAGATTGCTTCGGTCGCTGCGCTCCCTCGCAATGACAGAGAGCGACGCCTGCCGCCTCCCTCGCAATGACAGAGAGCGACGCCTACCGCCTCCCTCGCAATGACAGAGAGGGACGCCTGCCGCCTCCCTCGCAATGACAGAGAGCGACGCCTACCGCCTCCCTCGCAAGGACAATCTGGGAGGCTCGGCAGAACGCCCTCCCTCTATTTTATTGCAATACGACGCAAAAAGATTGATTTGGCATATATTTTGCAATGCTAACGATTACAGACGCCAGAGGAGCCCGGAAACGGTCAGACTGCCCGGAGGCAGTGAGACCGTCGGTCATACGCTGCCCGGAGGCAGCCCTTTCATGAGGAGGTGGTGCTATTAGTAATTATCGCAATACAGATCGTGCATTTCAGTGTCATTCGTCACAGAAAGGAGACACCTATGAGACGAATACCGCGCGTGAAATGTATTCGCGTCGTGACGGCATGGAGTATCGCTCTGGCGTTGTGCCTGACAGCGCCTCTGTCTGTGTACGCTCAGCTCACTGTGCTGGGCAGCGCAGGCTCGATTCGCTTTGGCGTGCAGCCCCTGGGGGTACCGGTCGGAGGAGGAGGACTGTACAACTCCTTTGACTTTCCGCTGGCGGGACGCTTTCCCGGCGAGATGCTGACTCCCGGATTTGGCTACCCCGACATGAGCGCGCCGCCCGCCGTCGTCAGCAGCGTTTTCGGTCCCCTGAATCCCGGCTTTCTGTTCGGCGTGCAGCCGCGCGTCGGCGCGTTCGGCGGAGGACATACGGTGATGGCGGCGCGCGCCGCCGGTTTTAGGGGAGGCGTCTTCTGGCCCTCCTTCTCGGTCGCGGACTTTGCGCCGGCGGGCGGAACGGCTTCTACTAATGCATCCAACGGCACGGCGCTTCTGGGGAACGGACCACGGGGTTTCTCCGCGCGCGCCGGGGCTTTTCTGGGGGTGCGCGGATTTATTCGCAAGCCTCTCGGACCCGGCGGAGAGATCGGCTTTGTGGCTGCCAGTCTGGCAGGCAGGATCGGCGTTTTCAACGCCGCGGGAGGACATCTCCATACGATTGATCCTGCCATCTTCATTCGCTCCGACGGTCCGGGGCTGCGGGTGGATGTTACCAACTCCAGCGTGTTTGTGGACGGCGTCCTCAACCCGCCGGGAACCGCCGCTTTCAACGCTCTCTTCTTTCCCGGCAGCGCCTTCTTTTCCGCCTGGGGCGTGATCTCGGTTCCCGTAGAGATTCCGCGCAACGGGTTTATTACGCTGAACGGGACCCTGTCGCTGGCAGCCGATCCCGACGTAACGCTGGAGGTCTTCACCCTCCCCTTCCAGCAGCTGCCTCCGGACGTTCCGCTGCCGGATATCGGCTTTGCCGCCTATGTGCCGGAGCCGTCCTCCATCGCGTTTCTGGTGGCGGGAGGCGGTATGTTGAGCCTGATCGTTCTGCGTCGGCGCAGACGCTGACCTGCTCATCCCGGCGGTACGCCGGCGTAAAGCCGCTATCCGTCTCCTGTGATCCTCCCGCGGCGTCCGGGAGGATCTTTTCCTGCGCCAGGCTCAGCCCGCCCGCCGCCGGCGAGTGGTACAATGGAAGGAGCAGCATTCCTGCAGAGAGGGAGAGCGGAGATGGCGCATATCCTGTGTCTATTTGCCCTTCTGGGGTTCGGAGGGACGCTTGCCCTGAGCGCGTCGGCGTCGGAGAGCGACCGCCGCACGCTGCTGGAGGGCGTGAAGGAGATTGCGGCGCCGGGCATACCGGGCGGCGTCGGCGTGGTCGGCGAGAGAGCGTTCGCGCTGGTGGTCGGAAAGACGGGAAGAGAACTCCTCACGCCGGTGGTCGCGGCGGCGAGCATGGGACGGGGTCGGATCGTCGGGTTCGGGCACGACGGCTATTTCGGGCGCGAGTCGCTGGAGACCGCCGACACGGGCAGGCTGATGCTCAACGCCGTGCGGTGGGCGTCCTCCGGAAAGTCCGCGCCGCGCATCGGCTTGATCGGTCTTCCCCAGATGCAGGCGTTCCTGCAGAAGAACGGGCTGAATGCGACCGCCGCAACCCCGGACTCCGATCTGTCCGCCTTCGATCTTCTGGTGATGACGCATCCCGATCTGACGGAGCGTCAGGTCACGCGCCTGCGCGCCTATGTGCGCGGGGGCGGCGGGCTGGTGGCTGCTAGCACCGGATGGGGATGGCAGATGATCACCGGGCGCGCGTTTGTCCTGCATCCGCTCAATCAGATCGCCGGAGAGTCGGGGCTGATCTGGACGGGAGCCATGCTGGAGCGCACCTCGGCGCGCGGTTTTGATGCGGCGAAGACGTTTACGCCGCTGACGCATGCCGGGATGGCAGCGGAGGCGCTAACCCAGCAGGCGAAGGGGGCGCGAACGCTCACCCCGACAGAGACGGCGCAGTGCCTCTCCAGCGCGCTGCAGGCGGCGACCAGCCTGCCCGACAGCGACCGCCTGCTGATGCCGCGCCTGCGCGCGCTCCGCGCCCGCGCGGGACAGGCTGCCGTTCCGACCGCACATAGTCCGGTAACGCTCAGAGATCCGGTACGCCGCCTGGCGGCGGCGCTCGATACGATGGAGGCGCAGCGCGCCCGACCGGAGCGGATCCGCCCGCATCCGGCAGCGGAGGTCTTTCCGGGGGCGGTTCCGGCGGACGCCCCGCGGATCACGCGCCGCCTGACGTTGGACACGCGGGTCCCGGGTTGGCACAGTTCGGGGCTGTACGCCGCGCCGGGAGAGCGCATCACGGTGGAGATCCCCGCCTCCGCCGCGCAGAGCAGGCTCTCGGTGCGGATCGGCGCGCACACCGATACGATCTGGGACCATGAGACGTGGCGGCGCGCGCCGGAGATCTCCCGCGCCTTCGTGCTGAACGCCCCGAAGACGCAGGTCGCCAGCGCGTTCGGCGGGCTGATCTACCTGGAGGTACCGGAGGGCGCAAAGCCGGAGAAGGTAGAGGCGGTGATCTCCGGTGCGGTGGAGTCTCCCCTGTTCCGGCTTGGGCAGACCTCCCTGCAGGAGTGGCGCGACCGCGTCCGCCTTCTGCCTGCTCCCTGGGCGGAGCTTGCCACCGATAAGCTCATCCTGACCGTTCCCTCCGGGGCGGTGCGAACGCTGGACGATCCGGAGTCGCTGATGCGATTCTGGGATCAGGTGATGGACGCCTGCGCCGATCTCGCCGGATGGTCGCGCAAGCGCGTCCGACCGGAGAGGATCGTCGCCGACGAGCAGATCTCGGCGGGCTACATGCACTCCGGCTATCCGATCATGACCCATCTGGACGTAAGCGGGCTGGTGGTGGATGAGGCGAAGCTGCGCCGCGAAGGCTCCTGGGGACACTTCCATGAACTGGGACACAATCACCAGAGCGGCGACTGGACCTTCGAGGGAACGGGCGAGGTTACGGTCAACCTCTTTTCGATGTACATCTATCACGCGGTTCTGGGGCAGCCTTTTGACCAGGGGCATCCGGCGATCCGCGACCGCGCGGAGCGCGAAGCGCGCGCGCGCAGATACATGCAGGACGGCGCCTCCTTCGAGGTCTGGAAGAGCGACCCGTTCCTAGCGCTGACCCAGTATATTCAGGTGATCGAGGCGTTCGGATGGGAGCCGATTAAAAAGACCATTGCGGAGTACCGCACGCTTCCGGCGGGACAGCGACCGCGCACCGATGACGAAAAGCGGGATCAGTGGATGGTGCGCTTATCCCGCGCGGTCGGTCGCAATCTGGGACCCTTCTTCCAGGCGTGGGGCGTCCCGACGAGCCAACAGGCGCGCGCCGCGCTTGCCGATCTTCCGACCTGGATGCCGTCGGAGGGATCGGCGCAGGAGCGGTGACCCCGGATGCGCCGCCTCCTGCCCCTCTTTGCCGCCCTTGCCGTTCTTGCGGGGCTGGGTCTGCTGTTTCGCTACGCGCAGAGGTTCGACCCCTCCGCCGGACGGGGCGCGGACTACCGCGAGGGCGGCATGGGAGAGGTCAGCATCCGGATGGAGGGTTCGACAATCATCTCCCGGCGCGAGGGCGTGATCGAGTGGACGATGCGCGCAGAGCGCGTGGACTTCGTGCGGGCGTTCGGGGGCGATCTGGAGAACTACCGCGCCATCGAGTTTGTCGGTGTGCGGGAGGGATCGCTCTATCGCGAGGGCAAGCCGGAAGCCGCCTTCTCCGCGCAGCGCGCGGTCTTCGATCAGCCGTCGCAGCGTCTGGATGTGTCCGGCGCAATCCGTCTGCGCTCCCACCGGGGCGACCGTCTCGACGCCGAAACGCTGGTCTGGTCGCAGCAGGACGAGTTTGCGCGCTTCCCGCAGGGCGCAAAGGGGCTGATTCGCGGCAACCGATTCACGGCTCCGGTCGTGCTCTACTCGGCGAAGCAGCGGCTCGTGCAGTGTCCGCAGGGCGTGGAGGGAACCTTTGACGGCTATCCGCTGCAAGCCGCCGCGCTCTACTGGGATGTGGACCGGGAGACCCTCGATCTTGCCGGCGCGGTCTCCGGCGCGCGCCGGGGGCTGACCTTTACCGCGCAGCGCGCGCAGTTGAACCTGAAGACGCGCCAGTTGAAGGCGAACCGCGTAACCGCGCAGATACGTATAGAGGATGAGGACGATCTGGAGAACCTGCGATGAGACAACGCCTTCTGCTGCCGCTTCTGCTGACCCTGACGCTGCTCGCCCCCGCCGCCTACGTGGCGCGATCCCAGTCCGGGCAGACCCCGAAAAAGAGCGACCCGCCGCCCCGCAACAGCGCGGCTCCCCCCGCGAAGGAGAAGCCGAAGGTCTGGACGATCCAGGCGGAGGAGTTTACCCAGAACGACGCGACCGGCGAGGGAGAGGCGAAACAGGTGGTGGCGACCAGCGAGGAGGGAACCGTCATTCGCGCCGATCTGTGGAAGTGGAACGATAAGACGAAGGTGGCGCGCGCCTCCGGCAACCTCTCCATGTCCGATCCGCAGGCGGAGGCAACCGCCGACGCCGCCGAGGTGTTCTACGCAAGGGATAAGCGGCTGATCGTGCTGACCGGCAGCGTCCGCATCACGCTCAAGCCGAAGAGGCAGGAGGAGACGGCTGCCGCCGCGCCGCCGACTCCCGCGCCGGTGCAGGTCGAGGGAGATCGCGAGGTCGTCTCGCCGCCGGGACAGGATATGAGCGAACGGGAGGAGGCGCGCCGTTATCCGGTGCTCGTGGTCTGCGACCGGGTGGAGTATCAGTACGCCCGCGATAAGAAGCTCGGCAGGCTGACCGGCAACTTCAAGGCAACCCAGCAGGTGCGCGAGGTGACCCGCACGCTGCTGGCAAAGTCCGCCGACTGGTTCGGGCTGGAGGAGCGCGCGCTGCTGCACGGTCCGGTGGACTACTCCGACACAAGGGGACGCAGAGGGACTACGAAAGAGGACGTTACGATCCTGACGAAAGAGGGCGCGGAGGAGGTGCGCTTCAAGCGGGGAACCTTCACCTTCGAGGTGGAAGAGGAGGAGGAGACTCCGCCGCCCGCCGCGTCGCCGCCCGCACCCGCTCGCCCGCCCGCCGCCCCGCCCCGCAGCAACCCCTGAGAGTCCTACTGCAGAGAAGCCGGCTGCCGCTCGTCTCCGCCCCCCTGTGCGCGGTATGTTTCGCCGTTCAGAGGAATGCGGCAGGATGATTACGAACAGAGAGAGGATACCACTCTCTCTGTTCGGAGGCTTGCTCCCATGTTTCGCAGCTCTCTCTGTCTTGCGTTTGCGCTGCTGGCTGCGGGATCGTCCGCGCAGGTGCTGACGGATCGCTGGCGCGACCCGAAACCCGACCTGCCGGATCTCTCCGTGCGCTTCATTGAGCGGCTGCCCCGCTATGAAGGAACGCGCCTGAAGTATCGCCCGATTGATGAGCCGAACGGCAATAAGGGCGACGGGCTTCCCGTTACCATCGTCAACCCCGACGCGCAGAAGTGGCCCCGCCCCGGTCAGACCGTCACCTTTATCGCGCACCTTCGCAACGCCGGAACCGTGACGACGCCCCGCTACGACTGGCGCTGGGTGATAGACGGCAGGGATGTCGTCTCGGCGGGAGGCGGCGGCTGGGATGCGCCGCTGGAGCCGGGGAAAGAGCGCGTCTACCGGCTCTCCTGGAAATGGCAGGAGGGACGCCATTTCGTGGCGTTTGAGGTCAACCGCGACCGCAAGTTCGCGGAGATCACCCATAAGAATAACGCCGTGGTGGACGCGACCGACGCGCTGTCGTTTCACTTCTTCGTGCAGCCGCAGGTCTATGAGTGGTTCACGACCGTCAAAAACGGTCTCGACTCCTACTCCTGGGACGACTGGGCGCAGTTTCAGGTGCGGGAGATGAACCGCCAGTTCCGCGACGAGATACACCCGGCGACCCCGGACGGCATCACCGTGCGGCTGCGGCTGGACCGAATCACGATCCTCCCGGCGGACTACAAAGACCCCGGCGGAACCCATGCGCCGGAGGACAACGTTACCGGCGGCAATGACGGCGTCTGGGGATTCACCGCCGGGCTTCTGGAGAAGAACGACGAAGGCAAGAACTTCTACGAAGCCAACCCGCAGTGGCTGCTGGGACCGGAGTGGCCCCTCTGCCACGAACTGGGGCATCAACTGGGACAGCCGGACTACTATCTGCTCCCGGTGGAGAAGGGGCGCAACGGCGCGCTGCCCGGCGTCGGCTACTTTCCGCCGGGATGGTTCGCCGATCAGATGATGTTCTCCGGCAACCACGCCCACGATAACAACATCGGGCGCAACCGGATCCCCTGGGACTCCGGCTACCGCTTCTGGGGCGAGCACGCCGCCCGCGCCTTCAACCGCGACCGGCACGTGCGGCGCGGCTTCTTCGGCACATTTCTGATAGACGTCCCCGCCGTCAACCGCTTTGTCTTTCTGGATGAGCGCAACCAGCCGCTTCCCGGCTATCAGGTCGCCCTGCATGTCGCGATCTCCCGCGAATACGGCAACGCCCGTTTCGACGCAAAGCCCGATTTCACTGGCACGACCGGCAGCGACGGCTCCTGGACGCTGCGGCGCTCTCCCTGGCGCGTGGTGCTCAACTGGACGAACAACGGCGCGGTGCAGTTTGTGCTGCGTCCCCGCAACGGAGGCGCGGTCCGGGTCGGCTTCCTCAACATCACCGACTTCAATCTGGCGTACTGGCGCGGCTATGCCGACTCGGCGACCTACTACGTGGTTACGCGCCCGGCGGACGAGGCGGAGAAATGACGCGCACGTTCTCCCTGCCGGTCTCTGCGGGCAGGATCACCGGGCCGGTGATCCTGTGCGCGATGAACTTCAGCGAGGGACGCCGCCCGGAGGCGATCGAGGCGATCGCGGGGGCGGCGCATGCAGTTGCCGGTGCGGTTCTGGCGGACTGCTCCGCCGATCCGGACCATAACCGGATGGTCGCGACGGTTCTGGGCGGGGCGGAGGCGGTGATGGAGGCGGCGGTCGCCGCCACGCGAGCCGCCGTCGAGCGGATTGACCTGCGGAGCCACTCCGGACAGCATCCGCGCATGGGGGCGGCGGATGTGATCCCGCTGGTTCCGATACGCGGCGTAACGCGGGAGGAGTGCATCGAGACGGCGCGGCGGATCGGGCAGAGGCTGGCGGAGCGGTTCGCGCTGCCCGTCTACTTCTATGAGTATAACGCGGCGCCGGGACGCCGCGCTCACCTGCCGGAGATTCGCAGGGGCGGGTTCGAGGGGCTGCTCCGGGAGCCGCTGATCGGGGAGCGCGCCCCCGACCTGGGTCCCGCCTCACCGCATCCGACCGCCGGCGCGACGGTGGTCGGAACCCGCGATCCCCTGATCGCCTGCAATATCGAACTCGACACGCCCGACCTGCAGATCGCGCGGAAGATCGCCGCCCAAATCCGGCGTGATCGGGAGACGGTGGCGGCGGTGGCGGGCGTGCGCGCGCTGGGGCTGTTTCTGGAGTCGCGGAACCGGGCGCAGGTCTCCATGAACCTGACCCGCGTGGGGGAGACCTCGCTTCCCGCCGTTTTCCGCTATGTGGAGCAGGAAGCGGCGCGCTATGCGGCGAAACTGTTTGCCTGCGAAATCATCGGGCTGATCCCGGCAGCCGCGCTCGACGGCGCGTCGCCGGAGGAGATCCTCTGGCATGACGCGCGCGAGTCTCAGTTTCTGGAGTACTGGCTGTGACCAACGGCGACCTTCCGGCGGCGGCGAAGCCCGCCGCCCCGGCGGAACCGACAACCGATACGGCGCGCGCGCTGCGCAGGGTGGCAATGGCGCGGCTGCTGGCGTGGCTGGGCATCGCCCTGATCGGCTACGCGCTCTATCGCGGTCAGTCCGGGCTGGCATGGCAGGCTCCGGCGTTTGCCCTCCTCTACAATCTCCCCGTGCTCCTCCTGTCGGGACGCGAAGCGCGCTCGCGCCCCGCCTACGCGCTGGACATCGCGACCGACCTGGCTGCCGCGACCGCGCTGATCACGGCGACGGGCGGGTTCGCCAGCCCCTTTCTGCCGCTGCCCTTTCTGACAGTCGTGGAGGCAGCCATGCTGCTGGGCGCGGGCGGGGGGCTGTGGGTTGCCGGCTGCGCCGCCGCGCTGAATCTGGTTCACCTGCGGCTCGGGGCGCAGCTCTCATCGCTGCTCCTGCTCGCGCTGCATGCCGGAATGCTGATGCTGCTGGCGGTCTCGCTGCGACGGATCGCGCCGCCTGCGCCGAAAGCGGCGCCGGAGCCGTCCGACACGGTGCTTCAGCGGCGCACCATCGAAGATGTCGAGGAGCAGGTGGAGGAGCTTGAGCGGCAGAACCGTCTGCTCCGCGCCAACTACCAGGAGGTGACGGCGGTAGCGCGGCGGCAGCAGGCGAAGATGGCGCAGCACAACGTCGCGCGGGAGATCCTGCAGGCGGGGCTGGAGGACGGCGGCGAGGAGACGCTCTATACGCGGGTTCTGCGGGCGTTGATGGGAACGCTGGAGGCGAGAGGAGCCGCGCTCTGGCTGCTCGATCCGGGCGGCGAGAGGATGCAGACGGCGCAGATCGTCGGGCAGGTGGCTCCCCTGCTGAAGGAGCGGGCGGTTCCGGTCACGCCGGAGAGCCAGCCCTCCGACATCCGCCGCGCCTGCGAGGAGCGTCTGCGCGAATCGGCGCCCCTGTCCTCTGCAAACCCCTTTTCGCTGACCGACGCGGAGAAGCCGCCGCTCGGCGCTCCGGCGGTTCTGAGCGTCAGTCTCCGCGACGATCAGGGCTTTCTGGGGGTGATCGGGCTGTGCGCTCCCGCCGGAGGGCGGTTTGAGGAAGAGGATTCGGAGACGCTCGCGGAACTGTCCGGCTGCGCGGCAACGGCGGTGCGCTGCATCCGGGATCGGGCGAATCTGCGCCGGAGCGCGCGGGAGAGCGCGCTGCTGCTGGAGGTGAGCCGCCGGGCGCAGACGGCGGCGAGCGCGGATCAGATCGGGGCGTTTCTGGTGGAGGCGGCGGCGGAGCTGACCGCCTGCGAGAACGCGACCCTCTTCCTGCTGGATGCGGAGAACCAGCGGCTGCATGCGCGGGCGACGCGCGGACTGCCGGTCAATCTGATGGATCACATCCCCTTTGAGCGCGGAACCGGCGTCTCCGCCTGGGTGGCGCAGGAGCGCAAGCAGCTCTACATCCCCGATCTGACCCGTGAGACGCGCCTGCTCAACGTCGAACTGATCCCCCCGCGCGTCCGCTCCTTCCTCTCCGTCCCGATGACCGCGCGCGACCGGGTCATCGGCGTACTCAATATCAGCCACTCGCTGCCCGACGCCTTCACGCCGGAGCATATGCGCCTGCTGACGACACTTGCCGGTCAGGCGGCGCTGGCGATTGAGCAGAGCGAGGCGGCGCGCGCCGTTGAGCAGACCGTCCTCACCGATCCGCTGACCGGGCTGCTCAACTACCGCTACTTCCTGAACCGGCTGTCGCAGGAGATCCGCCGCGCCCGCCGCTATAACCTCGCGCTGACGCTGCTGCTGCTGGAGGCGGAGGGGAAGGAGTCGCTCCGCGCCCGAAGCGTCGCCGCGGCCGATCGGCTGGCGGCGGAGCTGGCGAACCTGCTGCGCGCCAACCTGCGCGAGACCGAACTGCTGGCGCGGGACGCCGATGACCGATTCGCGATCCTCTTCACACAGACCTCGCCGGAAGAGGCGGGGGCGGCGGTGATCCGACTGAGGCGGCTGCTGGCGGAGCATCGTTTTACGCTGGAAGACGGCTCTGCGCTGCCGGTAACCGTCCGCGTGGGAATGGCGGGCTATCCGGCGCATGGAGCTGACCGTCGAACCCTGCTGAAACAGGCGGAGGAGGCGTTAGCCGCCTCCCCGCCCCCCGACCCGACCTGCTGACGCCCCGCCGCCTGCCTCTCCTGCGACAGGAGCCGTCCTCTCTCTGACACGGCACGGCAGCCGCGCGAGATTGCTTCACTGCGCTCGCAATGACAGTGTGAGAGCCTCCTGGATTGTCATTGCGCGGGAGGCGAAGCCGACCGAAGCAATCTCACAGCCGGCACAGCGCAACGGAAAGGCGGCTTCGCAACGAATTTATCTGCGCTTGGGTAAATTTGTGATAGAAAGCACAAGGAGAAGGCAGAGAGAACGAAGAATACACCGTTATCTGGATAACTGCTGTGAAAAAAACTGTCCCCGAAAGAAGAAGTGCCCTGTTCTGTGACGGCAGGAGGTAGTCAGATGTTATGGCGCGTGGGCATGGATATCGGCGCGGAGACGCTCAAGACCGTGATAGTGCGGGAGGACGGCGCAATCGAGGAGCGTCCGATCCGCCGGGTGCAGGCACAGCCGCTCCAGCGGGCGCGCGAGGCGCTGCAGGATGTCTGTGAACTATTACACAGAGAGGGCGATCCCAACCCGCATATCTATCTGGGACTGACCGGCTCCGGCGGCGAGGCGGCGGCGCGATGGATCGGCGCGGACGCTGTCGAGGAGCCGGTCGCGCTCACCGCCGCTCTCAACCGCTGTTATCCGCAGGTGCGCACGCTCGTGGAGATGGGGCGCGAGGGACAGAAGTACCTGCTCTTTGCGCGAGAGGAGCGCACAGGTCGCCTGATCATGACCGACTGCTGCCTCGGCGACAAGTGCGCGGCAGGCAGCGGCGCGTTTCTGGATCATATGGCGGTGCGCCTCAACTTCCCGAGCATCGCCGAGTTTGCGCGGGTTGCGTTGGAGACGGAGCGTCCCGCCTCGCTCTCCGGTCGGTGCAGCGTCTTTACCGAGTCGGACATCGTCCATCTTTACCAGAAGGGAACCTCCCGCGAGCGGATCGCCGCCGGGATCCATCAGGCGATCTGCCGCAACTACCGCGCCCGGTTCGCGCGGGGCAAGCCGTTTCCCGAACGGGTGGCATTTATCGGCGGAGTCTCTGAGAACCCCGCCGCCGCCCGTTACCTGGCGCAGGAGCTGAACCTCAACGGCTCTCTCTTCATTCCGCCGCATAACCGCACACTCGGAGCCATCGGCGCGGCGCTGCGGGCGCAGACCCCCGTCCGGCTTGCCGATGCGCTGGCGAGGCTGGAGGCGCAGATTCAACGGCCCTTCCACTACGAGGGAACCGGTCCGCTGCGCTGCGAACGCTCGGAATCGCTCGCGCCGCCCCCGCAGACCGATCTGCCCAAACGGATCGCGCTGGCGGCTCTCGGCGTGGATATCGGCTCCGTCTCCACCAAAGCCGCGCTGGTGGCGGAGCACGGGGGACGCCTGCATGTGCTGGCGTCCCACTACCGCAAGACCAACGGCGACCCGCTTGCCGCTGTTCGGGACACGCTGGAGCATATCTGCCGGGAGATGCGGGAGAAGGGCTTCCTCCCCGACCGGATCGTTGCCGCCACCACCGGGTCGGGACGCTACCTCACCGCCGACTACATCGGCGCCGACCTGATCAAAAACGAGATCACCGCGCAGGCGAGCGGGACACTGGCGTTCCTGCCCGATGTGGAGACGATCCTGGAGATCGGCGGGCAGGACTCCAAGTATATCCGGCTGGACGGCGGGGTAGTTACCGACTTCGAGATGAACCGCGCCTGCGCGGCAGGCTGCGGCGCGTTTCTGGAGAAGCAGGCGGCGCGGCTGGGAATCCCCGTCGCCGACTTCGGCGAATACGCCCTGCGCGCCTCCAATCCCCCGCCGATGGACTGGACCTGCACCGTCTTCACCGAGTCGGCGATGGTCTTCTTCCAGCAGGCGGGCGTTCCCGTGGAGGACCTCTGCGCGGCGGTCTGCCTGGCGTCGGCGCGCAACTACCTGCATAAAAACATCGGCGGGCGCGAGATCGGACAGAAGGTGGTCTTCCAGGGCGCGGTCGCCTTCAATCGGGGCATGGTGGCGGCGTTCGAGACCCTGCTAAACCGGCGCATCGTCGTGCCGCCCTACCCGCACCTGACGGGAGCCATCGGCGCGGCGCGGCTCGCGCTGCTGAACCCGGCGGAGCATCCCCGTTTTCGGGGCTTTGAGCGGATCGCGGAGGGCAGCTATACGGTCAGCTCGTTCGAGTGCCGCGGATGCGCCAACGCCTGCGATGTGAACACCTTCCAGACGGCGGACGGACCGAAGTACTTCTACAACGACCGCTGCGAGAAGTTCAGCGCGCTGTGCCGCAACGGGGCGAAACCGCAATCCCGCCGCGACCTGCCGGATCTGTTTGAGGAGCGCGAGCGGATGCTCTTTGCGGTCTATGCCAAGAAGGCTCCGCCCGGCGCAAAGCGGGTCGGCGTGCCCCGGGGCTTGATGTTCGCCGAATACTTCCCGCTCTACAACGCCTTCCTGACCGAACTGGGCTTTCAGGTCGTGCCCTCCGACCCCACCAACAAGGAGATCATCCGGCAGGGACTGACGACGGCGCTGGGCGAGCCGTGCTTCCCCTACAAGGTCGCGCACGGGCACTATGTCAACCTGCTGGAGAAGGGGGTGGACTACCTGTTCACTCCCGGCGTCATCTCTACCGAGCAGCCCGATCCCGGCTACCATAAGTCCCTCACCTGTCCCTATCTTCAGGCGGCGCCGGAACTGCTGGCGACCAATACCGGCGTCTTCGATCGCGGAGTGCCCTGCATCACCGCGCGAATCCACTTCAATCGCGGCAGGCGGCACCTGCTGCGCGTCTTCTCGCAGATCGCGGAGCAGCTGGGCAGGACGCCGTTCGAGGCACAGCAGGCGCTGGAGGTCGGTCTGCAGACGCTGGAGCGGTTCCGCGCCTGGCAGCGGCAGCGCGGGCAGGAGGTGCTCGACTCGCTGGGACCGGACGAGGCGGCGTTCGTGGTGATCGGGCGTCCCTACGCGCTCTACGATCCGGCGGTGAACGCCAATATCGGCAAGAAGATCCGCGATCTGGGCGTGCTGCCCATTCCACAGGACTTCCTGCCGCTGGCGCAGGAGCGCGTCTCCGACTCCTGGCCCAACATCGCCTCGCGCCAGATTCAACGCAAGCTCGCCGCCGCGCGCATCATCCGCCAGGATCCCCGCCTGCGCGCGGTGGTGCTCACCTACTTCGGCTGCGGTCCCGACTCGTTCGCCAACCCGTTCCTGCGCGATGAACTGGAGGAGCCGTGCTATGTGATGCAGATGGACGAGCATACGGCGGATGCGGGCGTCGTCACCCGGATCGAGGCGTTCTCGGACACCGCTTCCGCGCCGAAGACGCCCGTGACCCATACACCGATCCGCACGGACGAGCGGCTCTTCACGCAGGTCGAGGGGCGAAAGCTCTGGATACCCTATGTCTGCGACGGAACGCATCTGTTCGCCGCCGTGCTGCGCGCCTACGGCATCAACGCTCACGCGCTGCCGCGCTCCCCCGACCCCAACCTAAGCCGCGCCCGCGCCGTCATCGCCGAGGACGTCTGCCTGCCCGCGCTGATGACCACCGAAGATATCCTCTGCCGCGCCGCCGCCCCCGACTTCGACCCCGCCGCCGAAGCCTTCTTCATGGCTGCCAGCGACGGACCGTGCCGGTTCGGGATGTACTACATTCTGCAGCGGCGCATCCTGGACCGGCTCGGTCTGCCACAGACGGATATCGCCTCGATGGGATTTCGGCGGAAGGACGGCGGACTGGGGACGCTCTTTGCGCTGACCGCCTGGGATGCGCTGGTCGCCGGAGACCTGCTGCATCGGATGCTCTGCCGCACCCGCCCCTATGAGGTCGAGGAGGGAGCCACCGACGCGGTCTATCGCCGCTATCTGCAGGAGTTGATCGCGCTGATCCCCGCCCTGAAGGCGCGGATGACCGACGGCATTCATCAGGCGCTCACCTTCTTCGACACCGGCTACCTGGAGCCGCTGGAGATTCTGCTGCATCGGGCGCAGGAGGCGTTCCGGCGCGTCCCGAAGCGCGACGCGCGGCGTCCAATGGTGGGCGTGGTCGGAGAGTTCTATGTGCGGCTGCATGAAGGCTCCAATCAGGATGTGCTGCGCAAGATCGAGCGGCATGGCGGGGAGGCGTGGCTTGCGCCCGCGACCGAGTTCTTCGCCTACGCCGTCCGGATCGGCGAATATAACGCCTGCCATCGCTGGATGGACACCTTCCGCCGCCGTCATCTGCAGGACTATCTGAGCTGCGCCCTCAACTATCGGCTCGCCTGCCGCGATGAGCATGTGCTCTTCCATACGGTGGAGGGGATGCTGGAGGAGTACCCGGACATCCGCGCGGAGGAGGTGATCGAGAAGGGGGCGGCGTTCCTGCATCCCGACTTCGGCAGCGAGGCAGTCTGCAGCTTGGGCAAGGCGGCGGACTTTGCGGAGCGGGGCGTGGCGGGCGTGATCGCGGTGCGTCCGTTCAACTGCATGCCCGGCAACATCGTGCAGGCGTTCTCCAACGAGTTCCGCCGCCGGTACAAGAACCTGCCGTTCCTGAACCTGGACTACGACGGCTTTCTCGATTCCAGCCGCGACATGAAGATCGCCAACTTCATGTGGCAGGTGAAGGAGCGATGGGCAGCCTCTGGCAGCGCGCCCGCCCGCTAGCCGTCTGCTTTCGGTCCACTCTCTCCGACCGTTTCGGATGCCCCCTTCCTCCTCACGAAGAAGGGGGGCTTTTTGCGGCGGGAGGCGGTTTCAGCGCGGGGCGGAAGGCTCCGCGCCGTCGCAGACGACCTCGACCAGCGCGTTATAGTCGGGAACGCCCGACTCGTCGCACGGTCCATGCGGGATGAGGACGTTGCCCTCGGGCCAGTGTATCTGCAGGTTGCGCGGTCGGATCGGGGCGATCATGACCCGCCCTGTCATTGCGCCGTGCTCATTGCGGAGAGTAATCGGGTCGCCGTTTCGCAGTCCCAGCCGCTCCGCATCCTCCTGCGCCATCAGCACCGAGTCGCGCTCCGCGCCGGTCAGCGGATCGCGTCCGGCATGCACCATCGAGTTAAACTGCTTGCCGCGGCGCGTGCTGACCCGGAATCGCCCGTCGGGAATGATGTCGGCGGGGGGAGTGAGCGGGGAGAAGCGCGCTCTGCCGTCCGGGGTGGGAAAGACCCCGCCCTCGCACAGGCGGGCGCCGCCCCACTGCACCTGATCGCCCGACCTCTTCAGCGTCTCGATGCCGGCATAGGCGGGAACCGCCTTCGCGATCTCCTCGCGGATCGCCTGCGCGTCCGGGAAGAGGATCTGTCCGGCGCGGTCGGGGAAGACCCGCGCAGCGATCTCGGTCAGCGTCTGCCACTCGCTGCGCGCCTCGCCGATGCGCCGTCCGGGTATCTCCGGGCTGAACAGGATACGCCGCTCGGTGGTCGTCTCGGTTCCGCCGCCGGGCTGCTCGTAGCGGGTGGTCGTCGGCAGCAGCAGAACCTCCTCCCCCGGCTCCGCAAGCATCTGCTTCGTAACCACGATGTCCTGATGCACGCGGAAGGGGGTGTTCTCCAGCGCGCGGCGCACGTAGTCGGGCTGCGGCAGGGTCTCCAGAAAGTTGCCGCCCACGCTGTAGAAGAGATCGAGATCGCCCGCCGCCGCCGCGTCTATCATCTGCACGGCGTTCAAGCCGGGCGTCTCCGGCGGCGAAAATCCCCACAGATCAGCAAAGCGCGCCGCCGTCTCCGCGCTGATCGGCAGTCCGCCCGGAAAGGCGGTCGCATAGGCTCCCATCTCCGCCCCGCCCTGCACGCCGCTGTGACCGCGTATCGGCATCAGCCCGCACCGCTCCCGCCCGACGAACCCCCGCGCCAGCGCGACATTGATGATCGCCCGCACGTTATCCACGCCGTGACGATGCTGCGTGATCCCCATGCTCCAGACGAAGACGCCGGTTCGCGCCTTCGCCGCGTAATCGGCGAACCGCTCCATGTCGGCGCGAGACGCGCCGGACGCCCTCTCCAGCATCTCCCAGGACTGCGCCTCCAGCGACTGCCGCAGCGCGTCAAACTCCTGCGTATGCGCCGCGATAAACTCCCGGTCTACCGTCTGCGTCTCGATCAGACGCTTGACCACGCCGTTGAAAAAGGCGACATCGCCGCCCGTATGTACCAGAAAGAAGTCGTCCGCCAGCTTCGTGCCGAACAGCGCGCTCTCCGCCGCCGAGGGAATCCAGTATCGCTGCAGTCCCGGCTCCTTGTAGGCGTTGACCACCAGAATCTTCGTGCCCTGCTTTTTGGCGTAGTACATATACTTGGTGGTTACCGGCTGATTGTTGGCGACATCGCTGCCGATGAAGACCAGCAGATCGGTTCCGATCCAGTCGGAGTAGGAGCAGGTGGAGGCGGCGACGCCGAGCGTGCGGCGCAGCGCGAGGGTGGAGGGCGCATGGCAGATGCGCGCGGCGTTATCAATGTTGTTGGTCCCCAGAAATCGCGCCGCCTTCTGCGCGGCGTAGTAGACCTCGTTCGTAACGCCCCGCGAAGTGAGATAGAAGGCGATCCGGGAGCCGCCGCCGCTGCGCTCCAGCGACCGGCGTATCCGATCCGCGCAGAGGCTCAGCGCCTCTTCCCAGGAGATCCGCGCGAAGCCCGGCTCTCCGCGCCGCCGGAGCATCGGGTAGGGCAGGCGTCCCAGCAGGCGAAGCTCCTTGCTGCTCTGCCGCTCCAGCGCGCGGACATCGCCCAGCAGGCGGTGATCCATCGCGGGCATGGTGTTCAGGCGCAGCAGGTTCAGACGCACGGCGCACAGATGCGGTCCTTTGATCGTCCAGTCCTGAAATCCGGCGACGCCCAGCGCGCACCCGTCGCAGACGCCCTGAGACAGGATGCGCCAGGCGTAGCCCAGCTCATCCCGGTTGTCCCACAGCGTCTTCATCATCTCCAGGTAGTGATTCGGCTTGACCTCACCCATCCCGTTGGGACTCCAGCCAGCCCACGTAGACGGCTCCCAGCTTCGGTGTCTCTTCTCTCCCTGCGCCATACCGTTCCCTTCCATTTAGCGTGCCTTCATTATACGGCGCAGGCGCGGTCAGGGTCAAACGGGAATCCTCCCTTCACCGTGTGAAAACCCGGCGAGAATAGGGAATAAACCGGTAGTTCCCGCCGATGATCGCCCGTTCGCGTGTCTGGATGCCTTCCGGAGGAGGCAGCCAGTCACTGTGATTCCTCATGGCGGGATGAGCGGAGATGCCCAACCGGGATGACGCGCAACTCCTCTGCCCTGCGCGGCGCCTGTCGGGAACCATGTTTTATTCATGCAGTGTAAGAGTGGGAAGCGATGGATCCAGAGATCTATACATCTGAATGGAGGAGCGACAGCCCTTCCGAATCCGCCCGGGGCGAGGGTGAGAGCAGGCTCACAGAACGCTCGCGGCGCGCCTTCCTCGCCCATATGCGGCAGGAGCTGCGCACGCCCCTCAACGCAATTGTCGGCTATGCCGACCTTCTGATTGAAGAGGTGAAGCAGCAGAACCTCTCCGCCCTGCTTCCCTCTCTTCAGCGCATCTACCGGCTCGGGCAGGAGTTGATGACGCAGGCGGACGAGTTTCTCGACCTGGCGCATATCTACGATCTGGGCATCTACCGCCCGCAGGCGCGCTCCGAAGAGAAGCGGCGCGAGATGCGAAACCATCTGGTGGAGATTCTGGACATCTGCGAGAAGCTGCAGTTTGAGATGGAGCGGCGCGAACTGGATGAGCTGCTCTCCGACCTGCGTAAAATCTACTTCGTCTCGCGCACCTCCATCGGGCTGGTGGACGACATCATTCAGTTTTCGCAGAACGCCTTCGGCAAGTTTCGGCGAGAGTCGGAGACCGAAAACGTCCACGAGTTGGTGCAGGATATTCTGACCACTGTGCGCCCGGTGCGTCCGGGGTTCACCAGCCATCGCAACCCCTATCCGAGCCGCCTGCTGGTCGCCGACGATAATCTGCTCAACCGCAATCTGCTCTCCCGGCAGCTTACCCGCTACGGGCATACGGTCGTCGTCGCGGAGAATGGGGAGCAGGCGCTGGAGATTCTGCGCGAAGCGCCTTTTGATCTGGTGTTGCTGGACATGATGATGCCGGTTCTCAACGGCTATCAGACGCTGGAGCAGATCAAAGAGGATCCCGATCTGTGCCGTATTCCCGTCATTATGATCTCCGCGCTGGATGAGATGGATGCGGTGGTGCGCTGTATCGAACTGGGAGCGGAGGACTATCTCTCCAAGCCCTTCAACCCGATGCTGCTGAAGGCGCGCATCAACGCCTGTCTGGAGAAGCAGCACCTGCGCAAACAGGAGACAAAACTCTACCAGGAGCTGGAGGCGAACTACTCGCGCCTGAAAGAGCTGGAGAGCATGCGCGACAGCCTGACGCACATGATCGTTCACGATCTGCGCACCCCGCTCACCGGCATCATCACCTCGCTGCAGACCATGCCGCTGCTGGGAGATCTGAACGGCGATCAGAGCGAGATGCTGGAGATGGCGCTGGAGAACGGCGAGACGCTGCTGGAGATGATCTGCGACCTGCTGGACATCAACAAGATGGAGTCGGGCGCGCTGAAGCTCGACTACGAGGAGCTGAAGCCGGCGGAGGCGGTCGGCGCGGCGGTGAAGCAGGTGCTGAAGCTGATAGAATCGAAGGGTCAAATTTTGCGGATAGACGTTCCTGAGAGCCTCCCTCCCCTCCGCGCCGACGCCGGCAAGCTGCGGCGCACTCTGGTCAATCTTCTGGGCAACGCCATCAAGTTCACTCCCGCCGGCGGGCGCATCAGCGTCTCCGCCGAGGCTCTGGATGAGCCCGCGAAGATACTCTTCACTGTGCGAGATTCGGGACGGGGCATCCCCAAAGAGGCGTTCGCGCACATCTTCGAGAAGTTCGGGCAGGTAACGACCGGGGCGGCGTGCGAGAAGCGGTCTACAGGGCTTGGTCTGACCTTCTGCCGTCTGGCGGTGGAGGCGCACGGCGGCAGGATATGGGTTGAGAGCGAACTGGGACAGGGCAGCGCCTTCTTCTTTGAACTGCCGCTTCTTCCGCAGGAGTAGAGGGGTTCCGGCGAGCGGCAGAACCGCCCGCCGGAAGGGCTGCGCTACTTCGCCAGCTCATACAGCGCGTGCGCGTAGATCTTCGCGGCGCGCAGGTAGTTTTCGAGGGAGAGCCGCTCATCCGGCTCGTGCGCCGGACCGTCGGACGCGCCAGGGAATCCCGCTCCATAGGCGACCGCGTTGGGGGTGGCGCGGGCGTAGGTCCCTCCCCCCATCGTGCCGGGCTTGCTCTCCGTGTCCCCCGTCTCCTCCTGGTAGACCCGCAGCAGGGTCTTCGCCGGCTCCTGATCGAGCGGGACGTAGAGGGGGGCGCTGTCGGTATGCTCCGCCAGCGTCCAGCCCGCCCGGTCTATCACCGGCTGAAACCGCTCCTGAAGATCGGCAAACTTCCAGGTGACCGGATAGCGGACATTGTAGGTGATCCGCGCCAGCCCCTCCGCCATCTCCAGAACGCCCAGATTGCAGGTCAGCGGTCCCGCCACGTCGTCGCGTCCCTGAATGCCCAGCCCGGTTCCGGTATTCTCCGCCGAATCCGCCGTCCACTGCAGCCACTCCCGGTCGCCGGGCAGGTTCAGTTCCAGCAGCGCGCGCGCCAGGCGCGTGACCGCGTTATCGCCTCCCTGCGGCGACGCGCCATGCGAGGACTTGCCGACCGCGCGCACGGTGATGCCCGTCTCGTCCGGCTCATAGGAGATATTTCTGTCCCAGCACCTCAGCAGCCCGACCAGCGCAGCGTAGAGCGCGGAGACCTCTCCGATCAGGCGCGCTTCTGCGTAGTCGGGAACCATGTTCGGGCGTCTGCCGCCCCGCATCCAGGCGACGCGCAGGGGAGCCGATTCGGAATCTATCCGCTTCTCCAGAAACAGGTTGGCGATCCCCTTCTCCGCATAGACCAGCGGAAAACCGGCGTCCGGCGTGAAGCCCATCACCGGACGCTCCTCCCCGGCGACCTCCCAGTAGTGCTTCACACAGCCGAACCCGCTCTCCTCATCGCATCCGAAGATGACGCGCACACGCCGGCGCAGCGGCAGCCCGCTCTCCATCAACGCCCGGGCGGCAAACAGAGCCGCATAGGTCGGTCCCTTGTCATCCGACGCTCCCCGCGCATAGATGTAGCCGTTTTCGATCACCGCGCCGTAGGGCGGATAGCTCCAGCGGTCTCCCTCCGGCACCACATCCAGATGTCCGAAAGCCGCCACCATCTCTTCGCCCTCGCCAAACTCGGCGTGTCCGGCATAGCCGTCCACATCCTTCACTCGGAAGCCGTACTTTTCGCACAGCGCCAGCGTGTAGTCCAGCGCCTGACGCACCGGCATCCCGAACGGGGCGTTGGGCGCGGCAGGCGGCTCCTTCTTGCTGGGGATTCGCAGCACGCCCTGAAGCGCCTCGATCATCTCCTCGCGATGGGCGTCAACCCAGTGGTGCAGCAGACCGATCTCATCGCTCATTCGTCTCTCCTTTTCCGCTGTTCTGTACTGTAATAATAGCGTTAAAATTCATTTTTTGCTCTCTCCCCGCGGTCGGATTGAGATTGCTTCGGTCGGCTGCGCCTCCCTCGCAAGGACAGAGGGGGTCAGCTGTCGCCTCCCTCGCAAGGACAGATTGGGAGGCACTACCGCCTCAGATACGCGCAACCCGCCCCCAATGTGTCATTGCGAGCGAAGCGAGGCAATCTTCCACCTGCCGGAATGCAGGAGATTGCTTCGGTCGGCTGCGCCTCCCTCGCAAGGACAGAGGGGGGGCGCCTGTCGCCTCCCTCACAAGGACAATCTGGCGGGCGCGAACGCTGCAGTTACGCGCAACGACAGACAGGGACGTTCGACCGTTCCAGAAACGGGTAGCCCGGCTCCTCACGGTCTGAGGAAGAGCGCGCCGGTCTTCGGGGGCAGGCGAAAGACGCCGCCGGACCGCGCCGACTCCTCGATAGGTTCGGTGGAGGCGCGCAGCGTCATCTCCGGCGGAACCGCAATCGTCTGCGGCAGGGAACTCTGGTTGAAGTAGACGCGCGCCTCCGACCCCTCCAGCCGGCGCGCAAAGGCGAACAGCCGACGTGAGTCGTCCGCCATCAGGGTCTGGAAGTCGCCGCGCCGCAGCACGGCATGCTCCCGGCGCAGCCCGATGACCAGGCGATGAAAGGCGAGCAGGTCGGCATTCTGCTTCGCCGGGTCCCAGATCATGGCGCGGCGGTTGTCGGGATCGCGCCCGCCCTCCATGCCGATCTCGTCCCCGTAGTAGACGCAGGGCGCGCCGGGATAGGTCATCTGGAAGAGAACGGCGCGCCGGACGCGGCTTACATCGCCTTTGCAGAGGGTCATAATCCGCTCGGTATCGTGGCTACCGAGCATGTTGAACATCACGGCGTAAGCCTGAGGCGGATACTCAGCGCGCATACGGGTCAGACGCCGGTCAAACTCGGCAGGCGGGATCGTCTCCAAGGCGAAGAAGTCCAGAACCGCGCCGCGCCAGGGATAGTTCATGGCGGCGTCCCACTGGTCGCCCTGCAGCCACGCCTGCGCATCCCGCCAGGTCTCCCCGACGATATAGGCGTCCGGCTTCGCCGCACGCACGCGCTGACGGAAGAGGCGCCAGAAGGCGCTGTCCACCTCATCGCCGACATCCAGACGCCAGCCGTCTATCCCGTACTCCCGGATCCAGAGGGTCGCCACGTCCAGCAGATAGTCGCGGGTTGCCGGGTTGAGGACATTGAGCTTGGGCATCCAAGGTGATCCGTACCAGCCGACGTAGTTGGGATTCTCTTTCACCTCGACGGGAAAGCCGCGCACAAAGTACCAGGAGACATAGGCGGAGTTCGCCCCGTTCTTCTGCAGGTCTTTGAAGCCTGCGAAATCCACGCCGGTATGGTTGAAGACCGCGTCCAGCACGACGCGCATGCCTCTGCGGCGGACCGCCTCTATCAGGGCACGAAACTCCTCGTTGGTTCCGATCTCCGGCTCGATCTTCCGGTAGTCGGTGGTGTCGTAGCGGTGATTGGAGCGCGCCTGAAAGATCGGGTTGAAGTAGAGGGCGTTAATCCCGAGCGACTGCAGGTAGTCCAGCCGGTCGGCGACGCCCTTCAGGTCTCCGCCCATGCGGTTGAAGTAGGTCGGGGGCGATCCCCACGGCTCCGTCTCTTTCGGGTCGTTGGCGGGGTCGCCGTTGGCGAAGCGATCCGGGAAGATCTGGTAGAAGACGGCGTCCCGCGCCCAGTCCGGCGTTTCGAAGACGGCGACGTCGCTCAGGTTCAGCCGGAACCAGTCGGGACGCGCTCCGCTCTCGCGCAGCCATTTGCGGCTGTCGTAGAGGCGATAGCGTTTTCCGTCCCGGAGCTTGAAGGCGTAGCGCAGGATGCCCGAGGAGGGCGTGGCGATGGCGGCGCGCCAGTAGGTGAAGAGCGTGTCTTCGAAGGCGCGCTGCATCGCGACGGCGGCGGCTCCGGGACGCGCCACAAACGCCTGCTCCACATCGCCCCGGCGCGTGCGAATCGTCAGGATCGCCTGATCCGATCGCGAACGCACCAGATAACGCGCTCCCGGCTGATGAAAGACCGCCGCCCCGGTGATCTGTCCGTCACCCGTCTGCGCCGGGCGGTCGTATCCGCGCGGCAGCACCCTCAGCAGGGAGTTGCGGTTGCCGTGTCCGTCATCTACAGCGGGCGCGGCGGGGTCGGTCTGCCAGCGGTTGCCGTCCACAACGAACTTATACTGATACTCTCCCGGCGGAAGCCGCAGCGTCAGCGACCAGGCGCGCCGCTCGGCGTCCGGCGCGAGCGGGTTGGCGGTCACGTTCCACTGATTGAAGGTCCCTGCGACCGAGACGCTCTGAACGGCGGTCTCCGTTCGGAAGGCGAAGGTAACGCGATAGAGGTCCTGCGCCTGCGCCGGAAGGCTCAGCAGCAGAAGCAGCGGCAGAACAGTCCGCAGTCGGCGTAATATCATCGGCTCTCTTCAGTGACGGGAGCGTTCGTTTCGGTCTCCAGCCTCTCTTTCGTCACCCGGTGACGGTAGGCGAACATCCGCTCCAGATCACGGCGAATGAAGAGGCGGTCCGCCAGTCTCCCCAGCGGTCCGAAGGGCGGCTCATAGACGATGCGGTCGGTCAGGCGCGTGCCGCCGGGGATCTCGGCGAACAGATGCTGATGCTCCCAGAACTTGAACGGTCCCTTTCCCGCCACCTGCCGATCCACGAATCGGTAAGGCGGCTCAAAGGCGGTATACTCCGCCAGCCATCGGATCGGGATGCCGAACCGCTTCATGATCAGCGGGTAGCGCACGCCCAGCCGCGCCGGCTCCGGCTCACCCTCCAGCGTAACCTGAATGTACGGGGGCGTGAGGAGCTTCAGGGCGTCCACCGACTCGTGGAATTTCCAGACCCGCTCCAGCGGGGCACGAATATCGCACACAAACTCTATCTGCGGCATCGGCGGCTCTTTTTACTGGCGTTTGGAGATCGGGCGGGAGATTGCTTCGGTCCGCGGCGCCTCCCTCCCAATGACAGAGAAGGGGACTCTGCCGCTCCCTCCCAATGACAGACCGGGACGTTCTGCCGTCGTAGTCACGCGCAACCCGCCCCCACTCCGTCATTGCGAGCGTCAGCGAAGCAATCTTCCACCTTTCGATACATGCGCCTGCTCTCTGGGTAACATACTACCCTTTCTGCCGGCGATGTTCCTCCGAACGGCGAAAACAGCGCGCGATAAATCCGGTAGTGGGAGATATGGCACGATTAATACGCAACGACGATCGGATGATCATCTACCGGCAGAATGCCGGAACCCGTCTCGGCGGGCTGATCCTGATCTTCTTCGGGGTCGGTATCGCCCTGCTGGGAATCCGAGACATCTCCTCGTTGAGCGCGGACATACGCTCCGGGGGCTTTGAGATTCTGGGAGCGTTGATCGTCGGTCCGCTGATCGCGATCTTCGGTCTCTTCCTGACCGGACCCAACGATCTGCAGATAGACCTCCCGACGCGCACATGGCGCAGGCGGCAGGGCTTTCCGCTCTTCGCACACTGGACGGAGGGGACGTTTGAGGAGTTTCACTGCCTGACGCTGAGCAAGCGGTTGGGCGGGGGCGCGGCATGGCGCATCCAGCTGCACTTTCACGGCGAGAGGGGCGAGAAGTTCGAACTGGGCGAGATTGCGGAGGGAGACTCCCTGAGCGGCGCCGACCCGCGTCTTCAGGCGCTCGACCTGCTGGAGGCGTTTGCCCGGAAACTGGGGCTGCCCGCGCACGATCAGACGATCACCCGCCGATACTCTTCCGCTGCGCCCCCGGCAAACGCCTCCTCTCCCGCTCCGCTCGCCTCCAGACAGACAGACCGCTTCCGCATGGAGGTTCAGGGCAGGCGGCTGCGGTTTGCCAAACTCTGGTACCCCGCGCTGAAGGATATTCGCGACATCTACGCGCTGGTAACGCAGATCGTTCTGACGGTGATGTTCGCGGGATTCCTGCTCCTTTTTCTCTCGATGCTGCGCGGGTATATGTGGGAGACGCTTCGGAGGCTGGCGCGCCCCGACCTTCTCGCCTATGTTCTGAAGAATCCGTCGGAGCTGCTGCGGCTGCTGCCCTTTGCGATCATGGTTATTCCCGCCTGGATGGTCCTGCGGGGCGTTCTGGGGCTGCTCGGCACGGCGCGGGCGGCAACGCGTGAGACGACGCCGATCACGCTGGACGTTGACGCCGATCGCGTCTATCATGGCAGCAGGCAGCTTGCGCGGGTCAAAGACATCCGCGCGCTGGATATCCGCCACTATCAGTGGCGGGTAAGCTCCGGGGACAGCACGCGCCTCCTCACGCGCTGCAGCCTCTATCTGATCTTCGCCGACGAGACCCGGCTGGAGATAGACGATACCGAGGACGAGCGCGGGCTGTATGCGCTGGCGGAGGATGTCGCCGGATTTCTGGGGGTCGAGACGATCGTCACATAGGCGCCAGCGCGGCTCAGCCGAGCACGAAGAGAGCGCGCTGCTCCGCGTTGAAGCGCGCAAGCGTCTCCGGCGTTATGAACTGCGGCTCGTCCATCGTCGCGATGTTCTGCGACATCATCCAGCCGGGACCGTATCCGACGTGCAGCGTTTTGCGGGTCTGCCGGGAGCGATTGGTAAAGCCGCCGTGCCGCAGGTTCTCGGTGAAGAGGATCGCATCGCCCGCCTTCACCTCCAGCGGAATCATTCCCGGCTCCTCTTCGGGAGCCCCGCCTTCGCCCCAGGCGGGATCGGTGAACGCCGACTTATGCGTGCCGGGGATCACGCAGAAGGCTCCCTGCTCCGCCGACACGTCGTGCAGAAAGTAGACCATCCGCACCATCATACAGTCTATTCCGCGCCCGTTCACGCCGTAGCGGTACTTGTGGTCAATCGGTCCGCCCATATGCGCGCCGGTGGCGTTGCCGGGATAGCGGATGCGTATCTCCGAGTTGTTGATCCGGATCCTCCCCTGCACAATGGCGCGGATGTAAGCCATCGTGCGCGGATGATGGACCAGCAGATCGAATGCCGTGGAGGCGTTGAAGAAGTCCTCGATCATCAGGGTCTTCCCCTCTTCATTACTGCCCCAGGCATGGTAGCCGCGCTCCCGGTTGGCATGGTACTCCGGTCCCCAGAGGCTCTTTTTGCGTGGAGGCAGAGAGAGCCGCGCCAGCGCGTGCGCCTCCAGTTCATCCGTTGCCGCCGCCAGCGCCGCCGTCTCCTGCGGCGTCAGCATCGTGCGAATCACCAGATAGCCCTGTCTGTCAAACTCATAGGTCTCCCGGGCGTCCATCACGGCTTCTCCTTCCGCTGCCCCGTGTTCGGTCTCAGTGTCCGCCGGAGGTCAACTCCTTGACCATCTCGCTGACATAGGCTTTTGCGTCTCCGAAGAGCATCAGGGTCTTGTCCATGAAGTAGAGTTCGTTGTCAATACCGGCGAAACCTGCGCCCAGGCTCCGCTTGATCACCATCACCGTGCGCGCCCGGTCCACGTCAATGATCGGCATTCCGTAGATGGGGCTGCTCTTATCGTGGCGCGCCGCCGGATTGGTCACGTCGTTGGCTCCGATGATGAGCGCGACATCGGTCTGCGCCAGTTCGGAGTTGATATCTTCCATCTCGTAGAGCCGGTCGTAGGGGATGTCGGCTTCCGCCAGCAGGACATTCATATGTCCGGGCATGCGTCCCGCCACCGGATGGATCGCGAACTTCACATCCACGCCGCGCCGCGTGAGCGCATCGTAGAGTTCGCGCACCTTGTGCTGCGCCTGCGCGACCGCCATGCCGTATCCCGGAACGATCACCACCGACTGCGCCGTCTCCAGGATCTGCGCCGCCTCTTCCGGCATCGCGCTGCGCACGGAGCGTTTCTCTCCCGCCTCCAGCGCCTTCGCGCTCACCTGACCGAACGCGCCGAACAGCACGTTGGTGAAGGAGCGGTTCATCGCCCGGCACATGATGATCGAGAGGATGAAGCCGGAGGAGCCGTCGAGCGCGCCCGCGATGATCAACAGCTTGTTATCCAGCACAAATCCCATGGCGGCTGCCGACAGACCGGCGTAGGAGTTGAGCAGCGAGATGACGGTCGGCATATCCGCGCCGCCGATCGGGATGATCAGAAGCACGCCAAACAGCAGCGAGAGCGCGATGAGAAGCGGGAAGAGCGCGCTTTTCGACGGGTCCAGCGTCAGCCAGACGCCCGCGCCTATGGCGACCGCCAGCAACCCTAGATTGATGACATTCTGCCCCTTATAGACGATAGGGCGCGTGGGGATCAGTTCCTGCAGCTTCCCGAACGCCATCAGGCTGCCTGTGAAGGTCAGAAAACCCAGCAGCACCTCGAAGGAGAGCACGCCCATCGTGAAGTAGCTCAGCCGCTCCGGCTCCTGCGACAGCCACAGGTAGTATTTGGCGGTTCCCACCGCCCCGACCGCCAGACCGCCGAAGGAGTGCGACAGCGCGGTTCGCTGCGGGACGGCGGTCATCGGCATCAGCAGGGCGATGGGGATGCCGATCGCGCTGCCGATCAGCATGGTCAGAATGATCCAGTGGAAGGCTTTGATCTGTGGCAGCAGCAGCGTGCCGACGATCGCCAGCACCATGCCGACCTCTCCGGCGATCACGCCCCGGCGGGCGGTCGTCGGCGCGCTCAGCCACTTTAGAGAGAGGATGAAGAGTCCCGCCGCAACCAGATAGGCGACCTGCGTGAACAGGGGCAGCGCGCTGCCATGCATTGCGTTCTCACCCATCTCGCTTCGGCTCCCGCTTCTTGAACATGCGCAGCATCCGGTCGGTGATCAGGAATCCGCTGACCACATTGATGGTCGAGGCGGTCACCGCGAGCGCGCCAAGTACGGTGCTCAGCGTGTCTTTCTGTTCGCCCAGAATCACCAGCGACCCGACCAGACTGATCGCGGAGATGGCGTTCGTCAGCGACATCAGGGGGGTATGCAGCAGCGGGGAGACGCGGCGGATCACCTCGAACCCCAGGAACGTCGCCAGCACGAACACATACAGATTCTGCATCACGAAACTCATGCACTCACCTCCAGAGAGGAGTTATTCAGGGATGGACAGCGGAAGGGAAGACGGTCGGATGGGGCGGCGCGCTACCCGGCGGGCGCGGGCAGCGGCTCCAGTCCCAGACGCTCGCGCACTCGCGCCAGCACGACCTCGCCGCCGGAGGTCAGCAGGGTCTCCCGGACGATCTCATCCTGCGTATCCGCCTGCAGCGCGCCGTCTTTGACCATATTGATCAGGAAGGTCGAGACGTTTTTGGCGAAAAGCTGGCTGGCGTGATAGGCGAGCATGGAGGGGATATTGAGCGGTCCGATGATGGTAACGCCCTGATGCTGGCAGGTCTCGCCGGGACGGGTCAGTTCGCAGTTGCCTCCGCGCTCCGCGGCGATGTCCACGATGACGGAGCCGGGCTGCATCTTCTCCACCATCTCGCGGGTTATCAGCACGGGCGCCTTCTGTCCGGGAATCGCCGCCGTAGTGATGACCACGTCGCTCTGTGAGACGACCTCTGTCATCAACGCCGCCTGCCTTTGATAGAACTCCTCGCCCAACGCCTTCGCATAGCCGCCGGCGTCCTGCGCGCCTGCCGCCTCCAGCGGAAGCTCCACAAAGCGCGCCCCCAGGCTCTCGACCTGCTCTCTGGCGGCGGGGCGCACATCATACGCGCTGACTACCGCGCCGAGCCGACGCGCCGTCGCGATCGCCTGCAGCCCCGCGACCCCCGCGCCGACCACCAGAACCTTTGCCGCCGTGATGGTTCCGGCGGCGGTCATCAGCATCGGGAAGATCTTGGGCAGCGCATCCGCGCCTAGCAGCGCCGCCTTGTAACCGGCTAAGTTCGCCTGCGAGGAGAGAACATCCATCGCCTGCGCCCGCGTGATGCGCGGAACCAGATCGAGGGCGAACGCCTCGATCCCGCGCGCCGCCGCCGCCTGCGCCGGCTCCGGCGCGGAGAGCGGATCCATCACGGCGATCAACGCCTGTCCCGAGCGCATCAACTCCAGGTCCGCCTGCCAGCCCTCCGGGTTCGCGCCCAGGGCGCGCACCTGCAGGATCACATCCGCGGCGGAGAAGACCTCCCGGCGCGAAGCGGCGATCGAAGCGCCGTGATCGGCATAGGCGGCGTCCAGAAAACCGGCGGACGCGCCCGCCCCGCTCTCGATCATCACCTCCAGTTTTGCCTTCTTCAGATGGGCGAGCGTCATGGGAGCCAGCGCGACGCGCCGCTCTCCGGGGAACGACTCTCTGGGAACTCCGACAAGCACGTTGCTTCCTCCCTCAGCGTCGGAATGTAAGAAAGATGTCTGGAATCGGGTCTGTGAGGGGCGAGGATGAAGGAACGAGGGATATGAGGGGAGGAGCGGGACGGTTCGCGGTGCGCGGATCGCTTCTCTCCTCGGCGCCACCCTGCCTGCTAACCCGCAGTCATGTGTGTGATATAGTACTGTCTGCGATCGGGTCGGACATCCGCGAAATGGGGGATTTTCCCGGACGCAGCGCAATTTTCACACTGGTAAAGTGAGTCACACGGGAGAGCCGCACCGTCGCCCATCGCCCCTGAACGACCACCTGCGCCGTCACGCCTGCCAGAAACCGCCGGCGCGAGATCGGCGCGCCGCTCCGATCCGAGTCGGTCTGATCCATTCACCGGTCGCCTTTCTGTGAGTCTGATAGCTGTTTCGCGCCGAACGCGGAGACTCCTGCCGAAACGCCGGTTGCCAGCCGGAGGGCGGTCTGTTACAATGTCCCCATCACGCAGAGAGGACATCGTCTTGAGCGTCAACTTCGCAGACCTGCACCGCCGCGTCGTCTTCGGGCAGTCGAACGGGCGGATCATCTGGCAGCCGCGCATCGGCTGCTGGTACACCGACAAGCAGTTCGCCGGGGAGCCGCTGCCTCCTCCGTTCACCGGCATGACCCCCGCGCAGATCTATCGGGAACTGAACTGCTCGGCGCGCATCTACGAGTACAACGCCTGCTTCCGCGCCGTCGAGCATCCGTCCGTACAGTGGTCGAGCCGCTGGCTCAACGAGACGGACGAAGAGATCACCGTCACCACGCCGGTCGGCGCGCAGCGGCACATCTCCCGCCGGGTAACCAGCAACTGGCATCGGATCACTCTGAAGTGGTGGGTCTCGGACGAGACAGAGCTGAAAACTGCCATCTGGCGGGCGGAAAACACCGAATGGAGATGGGACGCGCAGGCGTTCGAGAGCGTGCAGGCGGAGTGGGGCGATCTCGGCGCACCGGTGATGTTCATGCCCCGCGTCAACATTCAGGACCTCTATATCAACGCGATGGGCATCGAGAACGCGATCTTCGCGCTCTGCGACTACCGCGACACGGTCGAAGCCTACTTCCGCGCGCTCGATGCGCAGCACGACCGGATGATTGACGTCATCAACGCCTCTCCCATCGAGATCATCAATTTCGGCGACAACCTGCACGCCGGAACGCTCTCGCCGTCGCTGTTTCGCCGCTATGTCCTGCCCGCCTACCAGCGCCGATGCGAGCGGCTGCACGCCGCCGGAAAGTTCGTCTATTCGCACTGGGACGGCGACACGAAGAGCCTGCTGCCCTTTGCGCGAGAGACGGGGCTGGACGGCATCGAGGCGATCACGCCGAAGCCGCAGGGCGACGTAACGCTGGAGGAGGTGAAGGAGGCTCTGGGAGACGACCTGTTTCTGCTGGACGGCATCCCGGCGGTCTATTTCGACGACACCTACCCGACGCAGACGCTGGAGGCGTGCGCCCGTCAGGTGATAGATCTGTTTGCGCCGAAACTCGTGCTGGGGATCTCCGATGAGATCTCCTCGCATGGCGACATAGAGCGTATCCGGGTTGTCGGGCGCATCGTGGAGGAGTACAACGCCCGACAACCCGCCGTCGTCTGATCAGGAGAGGGTCGGCGCGAGCGCGCCGACGGGACGCATGCCGCGCACGATCACCCCGGCGCGCCCCAGCGACTGTCCGGCGATCTGCCGGCAGAGCGGGTCCCGGTAGCCGACGCGCACCAGCCGTCTCCAGCGGTCGGTGCGGTTGATCTCCGAGCCGTGCACGGTATAGATGCTGAAGGCGACCACATCTCCCGCCTCCGCCGGGCAGGGAACCGCGTCCTGCAGGCGGTACTTATCGGTGGGAAGATGCGGCGAGCAGCTCTCCCCGTTCTCCAGGCGGGTGATATGGGGAAGGTGCCCCTGCTTATGACTGCCGGGCAGGAACTTCAGGCAGCCGTTCTCCAGCGTCGCGTCGTCAATATGTACGATGGCGTCAATGTAGCCGAACCCCTCATGCTGGTAGAAGGGGGAGTCCTGATGCATGGGGAACGGCATGCCGGTCTCCGGAGGCTTGCAGTGCAGGGTGGTGTGGTGCAGCTCCACGTTCGGACCGAGCAGGTCCGCCATCGCCTCCGCCATGCGCGGGTGCGTGACGGCTCTGCACCACGCCTCCGAGTAGAAGTGCAGGTCGTGCAGGTGGGTCAGCATGGAGCGTTTTTCCACATCGGGACTCATGTAGACCTGCCGCCAGGGACCGGTCCAGCCCATATTGGTCGTCGCCCAGTCCTGAATCAGTTGATCGAGTTCATCGCTCATGCGGGCGATCTCTTCGGGACTGTAGACCTTCGGGATACGCACAAAGCCGTTTTCGTGAAAGAAGCTGATCTGTTCCTGGGTGAGCATCTTCGTTCTCCCGCCTCCTGCGGAGGATGCGCTGCCGGCGTCCTCCATGAGAATATCCTATCGGTTCGCGATGGGAAAGGCAAAGCCCTTCTCGAAGCCAGGAGAGTTTTACACAGAAAGAGACAGAGCCATGATCATCTGGATATGTACGGATATGGAGGGTCTCGCCGGGATTGACCGCTGGGAGCAGTGCTACGATCCCGACGACGATTCGCCCGCCTATCTCTACGGACGCGAACAGTTGACCGCCGAAGTCAACGCCGCCGTCGCCGGCTGCTTCGACGCGGGCGCGACGGAGGTGCGGGTACTGGACGGACACGGACGCAACCGCAATCGAGGCTTTGTGGAGGATCGGCTCGACCCGCGCGTTACCCGCGTCTTTGTGGAGAGCTATCCCCCGACGCGCTGGGAGGGTTTGAACGCAGAGGTAACGGGGCTGGCGATGATCGGGCAGCACGCAATGGCGGGAACGCTGAACGGCTTTATAGACCACACGCAGCAGCCGAAAGAGATCTGCCGCTACCTGATCAACGGGCAGGAGGCGGGGGAGATGAGCCAGATGGCGGTTTACGCCGCCTTCTACGGGGTTCCGCTCCTCTACGTCTCCGGGGACGAGGCGCTCTGTGAGGAGGCGCGCCGCCTCTTCCCGCAGGCGCTCTCCACCCCGACCAAGCGCGGAACCGGCTGGCTCTCCTGCGACCTCTATCCGCCGGAGAGGGTGCGCGAAAACATCCGCCGGGACATCGCCGCCGCGATCCGCCGGACCGACCGCCCCGCGCCGGTGAAGCTGGAGCCGCCGATAGAGATCGCCGTCGAGTGGGCGTGGAGCGAGCCGGCGGACCGGATGGCGAAGGTGGAGGGCGTGCGCCGTCTTCACGCCCGCACCGTCTCCTGGACGATTTACGACCCGCGAGATGTCTTCACCTGGCCCAACGCACACTGGAGCCCGCCGAAAGGAGACCATCCATGACAACTTCCACCGAGCGCGATCTTCCCGCCGTCGCCGGAGGATCGCCCGCCAAACAGACCCCCTACGGTCGTGAGAAGCGATACGGCGCAGAGGAGCTGCGCGAACTGCAGGAGGCGCTGGAGCAGGGAACGCTCTTCTACGCGCAGGGCAGGAAGGTGCGTCAGCTGGAGGAGGCGTTCGCGGCGAAGAACGGCGTGCGCTTCGCCGTCGCCTGCAGCAGCGGCACCGCCGCCATCCACGCCGCCATGATCGCGGCGGGCATCTCGCCGGGGGATGAGGTGATCACCGCGCCGATCACCGATATGGGGTCGGTGGTTCCGATCCTCTATCAGGGGGCGGTTCCCGTCTTCGCCGACCTGCATCCGAACAGCTACTGCATGACCGCCGCGTCGGTGGAAGCCGTCATCACGCCGCGCACAAAGGCGGTGCTCGCCGTGAACCTGTGGGGCAACGCCTGCGATCTGCAGGCGCTGCAGGCGCTGTGCGACCGGCGCGGGCTGATGCTGATCGAGGACTGCGCGCAGGCGTTCGGGTGCGTCTATCGGGGGAAGCCCATCGGGACGACGGGACGGATCGGCTGCTTCTCCCTCAACGAGTTCAAGCATATCTCCTGCGGAGACGGGGGGATCGTGATCACCGATGACGAGACGCTGGCGGAGCGGCTGCGTCTGGCGACCGACAAGTGCTACAACCGTAAACCGAACGCCGTCACGCGAAATCCCGTCTTCCTTGCCGGAAACTATCGCATGACGGAGCTTCAGGGCGCGGTCGCGCTGGCGCAGCTTCCGAAGCTCGACTCGATTGTGGAGCGGCGGCGCGCCTGGTGCGGGGAGCTGAGCCGCCGGCTGGAGGGTACGCCCGGTATCGCCCTGCCGCAGCCGACGCCCGGCTGCGATCCCTCCTGGTGGTTCTACATGATGCGGGTGGAGCCGCAGACGCTGAAAGCCGATGCGGATACCTTCGCGAAGGCGCTGCAGGCGGAGGGGCTTCCGGTCGGCGCGCACTACATCGGGGTCTGCGTCTATGAGTACCCGATCTTCACCGGACACTCCGCCTTTGCCGGCGGCGAACACGCCTATTCGGGGCGCGCCTACCATGCGGGGCTGTGCCCGACGGCGGAGGAGATCCTGCGCACCTGCGTGTCGCTGTCGGTCAACGAAGCCTATACCGCCGCCGATCTGGAGGAGACGGCGCGCGCCATCCGCCGCGCCGCGCTCTGGTTCGCCTCCGGCGGACACTGAGCCGGCGTCCGCTACTCCATCTGCCGCAGGGCGCGCTCGGTCAGCATGACCGCCGGGTCTCCGATCCGTTTTCGGAGCGTTCTCACCTCCTCGAAGACCGAGCGCGCCTCCTCCCTCCTGCCCTGCGTGCGCAGTATCTCCCCCAGCAGGTGTCCCGCTTCCGCCTCTCCCCAGGCGAACCGGCACTCCGGAGCGCGCGCCAGCTGGCGCGCCTCCGCGGCGGCGCGCTCCGCCTCCTCCAGATCGCCCTCCGCCCTGCGCAGACGCGCCAGTTCGATCAGCAGTTCGATGCGCAGCAGCAGAAAGTCGCAGTCCTGCGCGATATGCAGCCCCTCCTCCAGCGCCGCCTGCGCGACCGGCAGGCTCTTCTCCTCCAGCGCGATCCGGGCGCGGATCAGATGCAGCAGGCACAGATGCTCCTGCGACCCGGAGCGCAGTATCCAGCGGGAAGCCGTCTCCAGAAACTCCCGGCTCTGCTGCGGCTGAAGATCGCGGCGCGCCGCCTCCGCCAGCATCAGGCAGTTGCGGGCGGTATCGTCGGCATAGAGCGATAGCTGCCGCTCATTCTCGGCGACCCGGCGGGCGTCGTCGGTCGCGCTCCGATACAGGTGAAGCATGGCGGAGGGAACGGGCATATCGGGACTGCGGTCCGGGACGGCGACCGGCTCCCCCTGCAGAAAGCGGGCAAAGCAGCGGGTCTTCTCGGCGGGATCGTCATGCAGCGCGGTCAGGTCGCCGTTGAGGAGCCGGATGTAGCGGTTCTGCGGACGCCATCTCAACGCCTCCTCAAACCGCCCGAAGGCACGCAGGCAGTGATACATCCCGCTGGCGTCCGGACACTCCGGAAAGGCGCGCAGGATGCGGTAGGTGCGCACATATTCGCCCAGCCGGGCGTTCAGATGGTCGTTGGCTCCCAGGCGATGGCGGTAGATCTCCGCCGCCTCCCGGACGCTCCCTGCCTGCAGCGCGTGGTGGATCAGCTCCTCCAGCAGATCGAGGGTCGCCTTATCGGTCGGCAAGCCGATCCCGGGGCGGCTAGTGAGGGAGCTGAGATGCTCGCGGACGGCGTTATGCAGCGAGGCGGGATCGCGGAAAAGACGATAGAAGTGGTCGCGCACCGCGGGATGGATGCTGAACTTGCCCCGACCGTCGCGCAGGGTCAGGTGCCGGCGCACCAGCTCCTGCAGATCGCGCTCCAGGTCGTCGCGGGTCGCGCCGGCGAGCGCGCCGGCAATCGTCTCCCGCTCCGCGCACAGAAAGATACTCTGCAGCGCATCGGCATCCACGCCAAAACGGAAAATGCACAGACGGCACAGCAGGGCGAGCTGTCGGGGAGGAAGCCGCTCTTCATAGAGCCGCAGCACCGCCGCCAGACGATGCTCCTGCGACAGCCCCTCTTCCGCCGTCTCCAGCGCCGGTCCCCGCTGCGGATCGCCGTCGAAAAAGCGCGCCAGCGCGCCGCCCAGCAGGTCGAGGGTGAGCGCATGACCGCCATAGGTCTCGCGCAGGCGATCCAGCGCCGCGTCGTCTCCCCGAACGCCGTGCGAACGCAGCAGAAAACGCGCCGCCTCCGGCGTCAGGTACTCGACATCTATCAGCGTATAGCCGCGTCCGCGCCATCGCTCGATGTCGGAGACGGGGAACCGGCTGGTGATGATCGCGCGCGCGCCTCCCGTTCCCGCCGCCAGCCGCGTCAGAAATCCGCGCAGAAGGGGGTCTTCCAGTTCGCCGTAGATCCCGGCAACGCTGGTCTGCTGACGCTGGATGCGCTCCAGTCCATCCAGCACCAGCAGATAGCGATGGTCGCCGGAGAGGGCGTCTTTGAGCAGATGAAACCATCCGGCTCCTTGCGCGTCGGCAGTGCGTCCGCCGGTGAAGTACTGATAGGCGGTCTGCAGAAAGCCGTTGGCGTCCGGCTCTTCGTAGAAGCTCCAGACGAGCAAGCCGTCGGGGGGATCGGTCGCCAGAAGGGTCTCGATAAATCGCTGCGCCAGCGCGGTTTTGCCCGCGCCTCCCAGCCCGATCAGCGACAGCACGCCGCTGCGTCCGCTCCAGAACGCGCGCAGCGCCTCCATCTCCGCCTCGCGTCCCGTGAAGGTCGGGGCGGCAGGCAGCGGATGCACGATCAGCGGGCTGAGGGTCATGTCGAGCGGCACCATCCTTGCACGATTTTTACACCATACCGCAGCACATCGAGAATGTCAAGCGACGAAAGAAGCGGCGCGAAGCGGTCTCCGCCCGGCGCGTAGCCGGCGACCGTCCTCCGAACCTATAAAGACAACGACCGATGGGACTACGCCTTTACGGGCAGCCTGCAGTCCGGAAGCTCCACTCAGAACTTCAGCGGAAGAGTGACCTACTATGTGAAGGAAGACCGGCTAGACGGCGCGCCGATACCTCTGCTTACGCAGAGTCTCTCCGATACCTGCTGACGCGCAACGTGGACTTCGGGAAGGTTGAACGGGCGCGCAAGTGGGTGGAGCAGGAGCTGATCAAACGGGGACACCGTCCTCCGAAGCATTGACGGACGAAGCCGGGGCGCGTCGGATGACGCGCCCCGCTCTTTTCAGGAGGGGCTGTCGGGCAGGAGTCCGACGTCCCCCTTCGCCGCAATCACCGTCAAGGAGCCTGGGGAGGGGCGGCGCGCGGGGTCGAACTCGTCCAGACGCAGCTGGAGCGAGGCGGCGGCGGCGAGCAGAAAGCGTCCCGGCTCCACCGTCAGCGCGGTCAGGCGCAGCGAAATCGGCAGGCGGCTTACGTCGAACCCCTCCGCCATCCGCTCATTGATTCGCTCGGCGATCAGGTTGACGGCGAAGGCGGGCAGCGGCGCGCCGATAAAATGGATCTGTCGCGGGTCGAGGCGCAGACGCGCGCCGCCCTCGATCTCCGGCACGGCGGTCATGGCGAACGGGACGGGGAGACGCCCCGCCACCAGATAGCGCCCTTTGATGCGGATGCGCCCGGTCAGCGTCTCCACCTGCAGATCGCGTATCTCCCGGATGGGCGTCTCCGTCAGCAGACGGTTCAGGCTGGCTTCCGTAACGATCAGATTCGCGTTCAGTTCGGCGATATGCAGGGTTCGCTCCGGCTCCGTCGCGTAGACGATGCCGCCGCCGGTCAGCCTGAGTTCCTGAAGCGTGATGATCTGCCCGATCTGTATCTCCTGCGCGGTCGCCTGCGCCGCGCCGATCTTGATCTCCATCTCCTCTCCTCTGCTCTGCCACCGCGCCGCCCGCCTGCGCGCCATTCTCTTCGGCGCTCTGCGCGCCGACACCTACCTATACGACTCGTCCGGCGCAGGGGATGCGTAAAAAAAGGAATATCCCCCGATCAGGCTTCTCGTGATATAATGAAGGGATGTGGAAACGCGGACAGGAGAGTTCAGGGACAGCCGCCGACGCGATCAGCTATCTCCTCGCCTCCTCGTCACCCCCGGACAGGAGTATCACGGAATAAATGGGAATTTTGCGGGGTTTGCTGGGACGCTTCTCCCGCGATATGGGAATTGATCTAGGGACGGCGAATACTCTGGTGCATGTGCGCGGGCGCGGTATTCTGCTGCGCGAGCCGTCCGTAGTTGCCATTGATAAGGAGAGAAAAACCGTACTGGCGGTGGGCGAGGAAGCCAAGCGGATGCTGGGACGCACTCCCGGCAATATCGTGGCGATCCGCCCGCTGAAAGACGGGGTCATCGCCGATTTCGATCAGACGGAGAAGATGCTCCGTTACTTCATTGACAAGGTGAACCGCCGCTCGCTGCTGGCGGCGCCGCGCGTGGTGGTGGGCATCCCCTCCGGCGTCACGGAGGTCGAGCGGCGCGCCGTGATTGACGCGACCAAAAAAGCCGGGGCGCGGGAAGCCTATCTGATCGAGGAGCCGATGGCAGCCGCCATCGGCGCGGGGATGCCGATTGTGGAGCCGACCGGCTCGATGATTGTGGACATCGGCGGCGGAACGACGGAGGTGGCGGTGATCTCGCTGGCAGGGATCGTAACCAGCCGCTCGATCCGCGTCGCCGGCGATGAGATAGACGAAGCCATCGGCTCCTATGTGCGCCGAACCTACAACCTGTACATCGGCGACCGTACCGCGGAGGAGGCGAAATTCGAGGTCGGCTCCGCCTTTCCCGCAGAGACGGAGCGCAAGATGATCGTGCGCGGGCGCGACCTGATCTCCGGACTGCCCCGCAGCGCGGAGATCACCTCCAGCGAGATCCGCGAGGCGATCCAGGAGCCGCTGAACGCGATCGTCGAGGCGGTGAAGGTAACGCTGGAGACCTGTCCGCCGGAACTGGCTGCCGACATCATGGAGCGGGGCATCGTGCTGGCGGGAGGCGGCGCGCTGCTGTCGGGACTGGACGCGCTGATCTCGCGGGAGACCTCCATGCCGGTCCACATCGCCAAAGACCCGCTCTCCTGCGTGGTGATCGGGACCGGGCGCGTGCTGGAAGAGATCAATACCAATCCGAATCTACGCAAGGTGCTGAAGAGCGGATAGAGAGCCGCCTGCCGCCGGTGAAACGTGCCCGCTCCCCGGCGGGGCGGAGTTTTCAGCGCCGGGAGACTGCCGTGCTGCCGAGGGAGCGAGAGAACCGGCGAGGTCGTTATGCGGCGATCCTGATCTGCGTGACGCTGGGCGTGATGCTGGGCGTCTGGCGGAATCAGGCGATGGCGCGCGGACACTCCGACGGCGTGACGGCGGCGGTGCGCACCGCCACGATGCCGCTCGCCAGAGGCGCGTCGGATGTGGGAGACTGGATCAGCCGGCAGGTCGGAGGCTTGCTGCGATGGCGCGCGCTGGAAGCCGAAAATCGTCAGCTTCGCGAGGAGAACGCCCGGCTGAAGGAAGAGATCGCGCACCTGCGGGAGGCGGATATCACCGCACAGCGTCTGCGCGCCCAGCTGGGGTTTCCCGCCTCCCGTCCGCCCGAAAAGCTGGCGGCGGATGTGGTGTCGCTGCGTCCCAATCCCAACTTCAATACGATGATTATCGCGCGGGGAACCCGTGACGGGGTGAAGCTGCGCAGTGTGGTGGTCGCTCCCGAAGGGGTGGTCGGCTATGTCTACGATGTGGCTCCCACCAGCGCCATCGTCCTGCTGCTGACCGACTCCAACGCCGCCATCGGCGCGATGGTGCAGCGCCCCTCCTCCCGCGCCGTCGGCATCTGCAAGGGCAACGACACCGATCTGCTGCAGATGACCTATCTGGAGCCGGCGGCGGATGTCAGGGAGGGCGATCTGATCATCTCTTCCGGAAAGGGCGGCGAACTGGGCATCTTCCCCAAGGGGCTGGTGATCGGGACGGTTGCCTCCGTCGCCAGCAGCCCGTCCGGCGCCACGCGCAGCGTTCAGGTGCGTCCCGCCGTCAACTTCCATCGTCTGGAAGAGGTCTACGTTCTGAAATGAGCGCGGGACAGCGCATTCGGCTGACGCTCGCGCTCCTTCTCTCCTTCACGCTGCATATCGCCTTTGGCAGCAGCCTCTCTCTGTTCAACGCGCAGCCCAATCTCGCTCTGCTGACCCTGCTGGTCTGCTGTCTCTTCTGCGGACCGCGCACCGGCGCGTTCGCCGGGTTCTTTACGGGACTGCTGGAGGGATCGTACGCCGCCGGCTATCTGGGCAGCTTTCTCGTTACCCGTTCGCTGGCGGGGTGGCTGGTCGGCGCGCTGGACGAGCGTCTCTTCCGCGATAACCCCCTGATTGCGATGGGGATCGCGTTTCTCGGCACACTGCTGGCGGAGTGCTGGTTCTTCCTCTTCGCGCCTCAGCCGCATCCGGCGCGCTACTTTCTGAACGCGCTGACCGGCTCCCTCTACAACGCGGCGCTGGCGCTGCCGCTCTACTATCTGCTGCGCCGCTTTCTGATCGGCAGCGCCGATGACGCAAGACATCGCTGACGCCTGAGACGGGATCGCCTCTGTTCCGGATGAAAAAAAGAGACCGCGCCAGCGGCGCGGTCTCTGGCTGGAGATCAGACCTCGTAGCCTCTCTATCTCGCCCAGGAGGGTTGGAAATTCACCGAAGCGCTGCTGGTCACCTGCCGGATCACGGTTCCGCTGGTGTTCATGATGAACAGATTGTAGGCAGGGTGACCGGGAGAAGGTCGGTCGCTGACGAAGAGCAGCTGGTTGCCGTCCACGCTCCAAGCGGGCATCCCCTCAAAGGAGGTGCGCCGGGTCAGCCGGGTAGACTGGGCGCCGTCCGGGGTCATCAGGAAGATCTCGTACTGCGCCCCGGTGTTGTAGTCGGTAGCATAGGCGATTCGCGTTCCGTCGGGCGACCAGGCGGGATCGCGTCCGAAAGCCATCTGCTGAATGCCGGTTCCGTCCGGCTGCATGATGGTGACGATCTGCGAGCCGACGCCCCGGTCCTGCACATAGACGATCGCTGTGTCATCTGGAGCGTAGCTTGGAGTGATGTCCGCAAAGGTGTTATTCGTCAGGCGGGTCGGGTTCGCCCCGTCCGCGTCCATGACGTAGATCTCCGAGTTGGTGTCGAAGGGTCCTGTCTTATGGCGGTCGCTGACGAACAGGATCCGGGTGTTATCGTTAGACCAGGAGGGCATGTACTCGGCGGTGCTGGTACTGGTCAGCCTGGTCTGCCCGGTACCATCCGCGTTCATGGTGTAGATCTGCCTGACGCCGTCACGGTCGCTGACGAAGGCGATGGTGTAGTAGTCGGGTGACCAGGCAGGCTCTTCGTTGTTGCCGATGTTGGTCAACTGCTGCAGGTTGGTGCCGTTGAAGTTGACGGTGTATATCTGACGGCTGCCGGTGCGATTGCTGACGAAGGCGATCTGCGGATAGGGTGACCAGGAGGGACTGTAGTTCTCCGAGATATTGAAGGTGATCTGCGTCTGAACAGAGCTGTCTGCGTTCATGACGAATATCTGGCTGACGCCGGTGCGGTTACTGCGGAAGGTGATCTGTCCTCCGTCCGGCGACCAGGAGGGCATGTCGTCGGTGGCAGGGTTGTTGGTCAGCTGGGTCTGGTTGGCGCCGTTGGAGCGCATCACCCAGACCTCGGAGTTGCCCGTTCGATCGCTGGCAAAAGCGATGAAGTTACCGTCCGGCGACCAGGCGGGCTGTGTGTTTGCGCCAGAGAGGGTCAACTTCAGGATGCCGGTGCCGTTCGTGTTCATCACGTAGATCTGATTGGTGCCGCCGTCATCGCTCTGGAAGGCGATCTTCTGACCGTTGGGTGACCAGGCGGGACTAGTGCTGTTGCCCGGCGTGCGACCGACCGGCTGGACGTTGGTACCATCCGCGTTCATGGTGTAGATCATCTGCCGTCCCTGCCGATTGCTGGTGAAGATGATTTTCGTGCCGTCTGGCGAGAACGAGGGCTGGTAATCGGTAGCGGGATGGAAGGTCAGTCGCCGCTGGTTGGTTCCGTCAAAGTTCATCACATAGATTTCCCAGTTTCCGTCCCGCTGGCTGGTAAAGACGATCCGCCTCCTGTCCGGAGACCAGGAGGGCTGCAGGTTCGGCTGGGCGGTGCTGGTAAGGCGGGTGATATTGGAGCCGTCGCGATTGACGGTGTAGATCTGGCTGACGCCGCCGTCGCGCTGACTGACGAAGGCGATGCGGGTCTGCGCGCGCGGGCGGAAAGGCGACCAGGTCGGGCTGACATTAGTCGAGCCGGTGAAGGTGAGGCGCCTCTCATTCTGGACAAAGTCACCGCCGGCGTTGTCCGGAACGGAGAAACGGAAGTCGCAGACGTAGATCTCATTGGGAGCGCCGTCGCGGTTGCTGGCAAAAGAGAGGCGATTGCCGTCGCGTGAGTAGGCGACCAGGACGTCGTCTCCGCTGGGCGTCGTGAAGCCGGTCAATTGCTGTACCGCGGGAAACGGTACAGGAGGGATCGGATAGTCCTTCGACCAGATGCTCGACTTGTTGGCTTGATAGCTGGAGAAGATGATCCGCCCTTGGTAGCCGGGGGTGAAGGTGTCCAGATCGGGAGACCAGGTCGGACTGCTGTCGGGGGCGGTGTGCAGGTAGCCGGAAAACGGATCGTCCGTTCCCGTGAAGATCCGCTGTTGGGAGCCATTGGGGTTCATCGTATAGATCTCGTAGTTCCCATCCCGACCGGAGACAAAAGCGATCACACCCTGATATCCCGAGGCTGCGCTCTGATCGGGAGACCAGACCGGTTGAAAATCGTCCACTGTATTATTCGTCAGACGCGTCTGGTTGGTGCCGTCCGCATCCATCACATAGATTTCTGGGTTGCTGTCTCGCGTGCTGACAAACGCGATCTGGGAGCCGTCCGGCGACCAGGCGGGCTGATAGTTCCAGCCGGCGGTATTGGTCAACTGAGTGACAGCGGTTCCATCCGCATTCATTACAAACAGCTCAAAACCGCCGCCGTTGCGGTTGCTTGTAAAGGCGATCTGGGAGCCGTCCGGGGAGAAGGCGGGCTGCAGGTTGGGAAAGTTAGGCGTGTTGGTCAGGCGGGTCTGTCCAGTTCCATTGGCGTTCATCACATAAATCTGTCCCCAACCGCCGTCGCGCTGACTGACAAAAGCGATGCGCGCCTGGGCGGATGCGGGTGCGACATGGGACAACAGGAAAAGTGAGGAGGTGAAGCAGAATGCCATTGCTGCACAGAGCCGGCTCAGCGCTGTGTATCCTTTCATCTATCTAATCTCCTTATTACGGTCGCCCCGACCGGTGGGATCCTATGGGAGTAGGTACGCAGGAATCCGTGCTGAATGGAAGGCTGATCCAATGGCTGCTCCGGAAAGCTGGAGGCGCCGGGCTGCTGCGGCAGAAGAGAACAGGGGGAGAAGAGGATGCCGCATCAGACCGGTAATCTTACGGTCACCAGATGAGAGTATTATAGTAGCCTGCAGATATCCTGTCAAGCGGATTCGGCGACCCCGGGGTGTAATCCTGCTGCGGTGTAGTATTCGATCACAGCGGTTTACGAATCACTTATCGTAGAACGTCTCTCTTCGGGATCGGCTTCACCGCCATGCCCGACTGCAGGCTGGAGGGCGCGGACAGGATCACCGTCTCGCCCTCCGAAAGTCCGGCGATCGCCTGCGCTGCCTCACCTTCCGTTGCGCCCAGCGTCAGGTCGCGCCGCGCCGCCCTGCCGTTCTCAACGACCAGCACATAGGCGCGGCTCCCCTCACTTCGCAGCGCGGAGACCGGCACGCGGATCGCGTTCGGATCGCCCGTCAGTTCGATCTCGACCCTGCCCATCACGCCCGGGTTCAGCGTGTCGGTCTGCCCGGCGAGGGCGATCTGCACCGGAAAGGTGCGGCTGTCGGAGCTGGCAAGCGGCAGGATGCGCTGAACCGCTCCTCGCAGCGGGCGGTTCGGCTGCGTGTCGAGCGTGATACGCGCCGGCTGCCCGACGCGCAGCAGGGCGGCATAACGCGCCGGAGCCGCCGCCTCCAGGTATCCGGCGCGCATCGCCGACAGATTCAGGATCGGCATGCCGGGCTGGGCGTATTCGCCGGCGCGTCCGGAGACCTCCGTCACCAGGGCGTCGAAAGGAGCTGTCAGCAGACTGCCGCCGATCTGCGCCCGCGCCTGCGCCAGTCCCGCCCGCGCCATCTCCACCTGCGCCCGCGCCGCCTCCACATCGCGGTCTGCGATCTTTAACGCCTCCGCCCGGGCGCGACGCGCGCTGCGGACGCCCTCCTCCGCCTGCCTCACGCCGGCTTCTGCCGCCTCCAGATCCGCCTGACTCACCTTCTCGCGCATCGGACGGGACTCTCTGGCGGGAGCCAGCCCCGCGCGCGCCTGCTCCAGACCCGCCAACGCCGAATCGTACTGCGCCCGTGCGATGTCCGCCTGCGCCTGCGCCGCCTCCAGGTCCACCCGCGCTATTCCCCCGCGTTCATACAGCTTTTTCAGGCGCTCCAGCGTCTCATTCGCCAGTTTCAGCCCGATCTCCGCCTGCCGCACGCCCGCTTCCGCCTGTTTGAAGCCCGCCTCGGCGCGGTCGGCGTCTGAGCCGGCGGCACTGCGGGTCAGCGGGACCGACAGCTCCGCCTGCCGCCGCCGCGCCAGCGCGGTCGCCAGCCCCGCCGTCGCCTGCGAGATCGCGGCGTCCAGTTCGACTTCGCGCGCGCGTCTGCCGTCTATGGCTTTGCGATACTGCGCGTCCGCCGCCGCCACCCCCGCCTCCGCGCCCCGTATCTGCGCCTGCCAGTCGCCGACATCCATCCGAACCAGCGGCTGTCCTTTGTGGACGCGATCTCCGGCGCGCACCAGCACCGCCTCGATCCTTCCCGGAACCATCGGGGTGATGGCTGCCTGCCGCTCGGGGCGCAGGATGCCGATCAGCGTGAGGGTTTCGCGCATCGAGGAGCGCTGCGCGGTCACGACGGTCACCGGGATCGCCTCGCTCTGCGCCCCTGCTCCCGTCCGTTCCGGCAGCGGGACATTGCGCGCGCGAAGGTTGTAGACCGCCGCCGCGATCAGTATGCCGAGAAGCGTCGCCGCCGCCGCAATTCGTCTCATCACTGCCCCTGCTCCTCCGCTTTCAACCGATCCATTCCCTCGCGATGCGCCTGATCGAACTGCGCCTCCAGAAAGGCGTTGACGCCGCGGCAGCCGGCGACCACCTGCGACGCCCACGCATAGTACTCCACGATCCGCTGACGGGACCAGCCGGCGGGCGGGCTGTAGAGAAGCGTGCGCAGATTGCTGATCTTGTCCGCCAGTTTGATCATGCGGGCGCGCGGAGAGATGCGGGGAGCGTGTTCGACCTGCAGGCGTTTACGCTCCTCCTTCGGCAGCGTCTTATCGTCGGTTACCTCGCAGACCAGCGCCGCGACCTCTGCCCCGAACTCCCGCTTTAGCTCCTCCGACGTCACCTGCACATCCTCGATCGCGTCATGGAGCAGTCCGGCTGCGATCAGCGTCTCATCTGCCCCGTCGGTCGCCTCCGCCAGCAGGTGCGCCACCTCGATCAGATGGTTGATATACGGCTCCTGCGCCACCCCTTTGCGACGCTGATGGACATGGCGGGTCGCCGCAAAATGGGCGGCGCGGAGGATCAGCGCGACCGCAGAATCCCTCATCTCTCCCGTCTCTCCGTCGCGGCGTTCTGCGCGGACGGGGCGACATCCTCTCCGGTCGCGTATCGCAGTTCCGCCGCCGCTATATGCAGATCAAAGAGCGCCTGCGCGCGGTTGGCGCGCGCCTTGAGCAGCTGAAACAGCGCGCCGGAGACCTCCAGCTGGATCGCCTGCCGCAGTTCATAGCGCAGCAGAGAGATCTCCAGCGCCTTTTCGGCGGAGGCGACCTGCCTCTGCGCCGTCTCGATACGCGCTCGCGCCTCGCGCATGTCGCGCCACGCCTTTTCGACCTCCAGACGTATGCCCAGCCGCGCCTCCGTTCCCAGCGACTCCAGTTGCTGCAGTCGCGCCTGCGCCTCCTCCACATCCGCCCGCGCTTTGCCGCCGTCCAGCAGGTTCCAGGTCATGACCAGACTGGCGGCAAAGTAGTGGGAGTCGGCGAAGGCGGTCTGGGTCTGCGCGGCGGCGGTGGCGCGGGCAGAGAGAGCCGGGGCGGTCTGAGTACGCGCCAGCGAAATACCGGCGCGCGCGGCGCGCAGGTTCTCCTCCAGCAGACGGATCTCCGGGCGCAGAGTCATCGCCCGCTCGATCGCGGCATCCGGGCTTTCGGGGATCGCAGGCGGGGCGTCGGGACGGACCACCTCCAGCGGAGTCTGCGGATCGCGCCCCAGGATCCGATTGAGATTGCCCCGCGCCAGCGCAACCCCGTTCTCCGCCTTCAGCGCACCCTGCTCCGCCTCCGCCAGATCGGCTTCCGCCGCCCGCACATCGCGCTCCGGCGCGGCGCCCGACTCCAGCATCTGTTTCGTCTGCTCCAGGTGCCGCCGCGCCAGCTTCTCGCCCTCCCGCGCCACCTCCGCCATCTCCAGCGCGGTCAGAAGATCGAAGAAGGCGCGCCGCGTGTCCCGGATCGCCTCATTCTCGACGCGCAGAAGCTCCCACTGGTTAGCGCGCGACTGCGCGCCGTAGCGTTCGCGCGCGGCAGACAGTCCCGGACGATAGAGGGTCTGTTCCAGGTTCAGTTCGACCCTGCTGTATCGCTCCGGCACAACGGTCGCGTCGCCGGCGCTTCCGCGCGGGAAGGTCACGTGCGGTCCCTGCAGCGTGCCCTGCGCCTGTGCGGTCAGGGCAGGGCGCGCCACCGGCTTTTCGCGGTCGGTCCGGGTCTGCGCCGCCTGCGCCTCAAAGCGCGCGGCGCGTATCTTCGGGCTCCGCTCGCGGGTCAGACGCACCGTCTCCTCCACCGTCAGCGGCGAGTCGGCCGGGATCGGCAGGGCGTAGAGGAGAGCCAGAGAGTAGAGGAGTAGTCCTTTCATCGGTCTTGATTGTACACCATACGCACGGATGGGGCAAGCGGACGGCGGCTTCTGCGCATGAAGAGCGAGCGACAGGAGCCTGCCTCCCCGGCGCTGAAACTTGACGCGCCTCGGAAATCGTGATATGTTAAGCCATATAACAACACAACCCCGAACCGGATCGGCGCATATCCAATCCGGAGGCTGGCGCAGAGACCTCCCCAGACTGGAAGAAAGAGAGAGGCAGATTGTATTCGATAATCGGCGCGGATGGCAATCAGTACGGACCGGTCGAGATCCAGATTCTGGTACAGTGGGCGCGGGAGGGGCGGGTGGTCTCCGATACCACCGTAATGGATCACAGCACCGGACGGCGATTTCTGGCATGCGATCTGCCGGAGCTGGCGGCGCTCTTCTCACCGGCGAACGCCGCGCAGGGCTATTCGCCCGGCGTCGGGCAGGCTCCGCCGACACAGGCTCCCGGCTATCCCGGTCAGCCTCAGTATACCGCGCCGCCCGGAAACTATCCCGTGGCGCCGGGACGCCCGCCCTATCCGCCGCAGCCCTACCCCGCCTACGGCATGAAAGTCGGTCCTGACGGCAGACCTCTGAAAAATAGGTTAGCCGCCGGCCTGCTCGGCATCCTGCTGGGATCGTTCGGGGCGCACCGTTTCTATCTCGGTTATACGGGCGTCGGCATCGCGATGCTGCTTCTGACGGTGCTGACCTGCGGATACGGAAGCTGTATTACCAGCGTCTGGGGTATTATTGAAGGAGTCCTGTGCCTGACAGGCAGTATGAGCGATTCGGAAGGGCGTCCTCTGGCGGACTGATTCTATATGCGTATCCTGCTGATCGAAGACGAAGAGAAGGTTGCCAGTTTCATCAAAAAAGGACTGGAACAGTCGGCGTATGTGGTGGACTGGGCTGCCTCCGGAGAGGAGGGTCTGGACTTTGTGCAGTCCGCCGCCTATCACGCCGTCATTCTGGACATCATGCTGCCGGGCAAAGACGGGCTGCAGGTGGTGCGCGACATGCGCGCGCAGGGACACATGATGCCCGTGCTGGCGCTGACGGCGCGCGGCAGTCTGGAGGATCGGGTCGCCGGTCTGGACAGCGGCTGTGACGACTACCTGCCTAAACCCTTCTCCTTTGATGAACTCCTGGCGCGTCTGCGCGCCCTGCTGCGCCGCTCCGGCGGACAGCGTGCCGGCAAGCTGGAGTATGCCGGGGTGGTGGTAGACCCGGTCACCCGCACCGTTACCCGCGACAACACTCCCATTGACCTGACCAACAAAGAGTACGCGCTGCTGGAGATGCTGATACGCCATCCCGAACAGGTCTTCACCCGCACCACGCTGATGGAGGGCGTCTGGGGCTACGATTTCGACAACGCCTCCAACGTCCTGGAAGTCTACATGAACTTTCTGCGCAAGAAGATTGATCAGGGCTTTGAGAAGAAGCTGCTGCATACCGTGCGCGGGGTCGGATACGTCCTGCGCGAGGAGTAGTCATGAGACCTCGCAGTCTGCGTGCGCGTCTGGCTCTGTGGCACGCCGGGCTGCTGGCGGTAACCCTTGCCGCGCTCGCCCTGCTGATCCTCTTCCTGCTCAAGCACTTCCTCAACTCCCGGGCGGACGCTGCCCTCTACGACTACGCCGACAAGACCGCCCGCATCATCGCCGCCAGCGAGTTTCAGACCTCTCTTGGCGGCAACCGGGAGCGCGCCCGCTTCCTCAACAAGGAGCTGCAGGAGTGGGGACGGCAGATTCAGGTGGTGGACGCCTCCACCGGTAAGCCGATCGAGTGGTCGGACGGGCTGGCGAGCCAGAAACTTCCCATCAGCCTGACCGCCCGCGTGCGCGGACAGCAGGGGCTGCCCACCTACGAGACCCGCACCGATCTGGGCGAGCGTCCCGTCCGCATCGTCACCGTGCCCGTGCAGATGGGGGAGCAGGTTCCCTATCTGGTGCAGACCGCCGCCTCCCTGGAGGGGATCGAGGACGCCCTGAGCCGCGCCTCGCTGGTGCTGCTGGTGCTGACGCCCTCCGTGCTGGTGCTGTCGCTGCTGGGAGGGTGGCTGCTGGTCGGACGCTCGCTGCGCACGGTGGACGCCGTCACCCGCGCCGCCCTGGCGATCAAACCGGACAGCTTCCATCATACCATCGCCGCGCCCGGAACCGACGACGAGATCGCCCGCCTCGCCGACGCCTTCAATGAGATGCTGACGCGCCTGGAAGCCAGCTTCCGCCAGATTCAGCGGTTCAGCGCGGACGCCTCCCACGAACTCAAGACCCCGCTGACCTCCATTCGCGGCGAGGCGGAGGTCGCCCTGATGGGCGAGCGGACGCCGGAAGAGTATCGGAAAACGCTCTCCAGCATCGTGGATGAGGTGGAGCGGATGACCGCGATCGTCGAAAATCTGCTGCTGCTGGCGCGCGCCGACGCCCGCCAGATCGAGATCAAACAGCGGCGGGTCGCACTGCATGAAGAGGTGATGCAGGCGTTTGAGCAGATGGAGGCGCCGGCGCGCAAAAAGCATATCCTCCTCGACATCGGCGCGATGGAGGAGGCGGAGATCTACGGAGACCCGCTCTGGATCGGGCTGGTGCTGACCAATCTGCTCAATAACGCCATCAAGTATACGCCGGAAGGGGGCAAGGTGACCCTCTCCCTGACGACGACCGCGCCGCAGGAGGAGGAGGGACGCCCGGAGGCGATCTTCTCCGTCACCGATACCGGTCCCGGCATCCCCCTGGAGCATCAGGCGCTGATCTTTGACCGCTTCTATCGGGTGGATTCGGGGCGCAGCCGCGATGCGGGCGGCGTCGGTCTGGGACTGAATATCGCCCGCTGGGCGGTGGAGGCGCATCAGGGACGCATCGAGGTGCGCAGCGAGGTCGGTCAGGGCGCGACCTTTCTGGTCTATCTGCCGCTTGCCGCCGCGGAGCATCCGCCGGAGGCAGCGCGCCCGCACCCGGAAGAAGCGAAACGTTAAAAGAGGGCAGGCGGAACCCGCCTGCCCTCGAACCTGATGCCTCCCAGAGCTATGTCGGCTTCTGCTCTCCGGCGGAGCTGTCCGGCGACGCCGACTCGATCCGCTCCAGCTCCAGCGGATGTTCGCGCTCCATCTCCTCGCGTGTCAGCTCTCCGGTGAGGAAGACCCTGCTCATGGGGAAGCGATCGGGGTTGAAGTGGGCGTTGTACATGTGCCAGGTAACGATGGCGAGAAACGCGAGGATCGCCTCGTCGCTGTGGGCGATATAGGCGAACGACAGCCCGATCTCCGGCAGACGGTTGCCGAAGTAGATCGGGAACCAGAGCACCAGCCCGGAGAAGACCATGATCGGCATTCCCCAGTAGACGGCGAAGTAGTCGAACTTCTCGCGGAACTGGAATCGGTCGAACTTCGGCTCCTCTTTTGCCAGTCCCAGATGGTACTTGATGGTTCCGAAGAAGTCAGAGAAGTCTTTGCGGGTGGGCCACATCGTCCAGGATTTGAGCGAGTAGCCCGCTTTGTGCCAGCGGTAGAAGAGATAGAGGGTGTGCCATATCCAGGTGGCGATCATCACGACCGCCGCGACGCGATGCGTCAGACGCGCCCCCTGCAGCCCGCCAAACAGGATATAGACGTGGCTCAGCCACTCGGTCTCGGCAAAGCGCAGGGGCATGCCGGTAATCACCAGCAGCGTGAAGCTGACCGCCAGCAGGATATGCTGAACGCGCTGCGCCACCGTGAAGCGCGTGTAGCGCCTGCCCTCCGCCGCCGCCTTCGGACGACGCGGACGCAAAAAGTAGAAGAGAAACGCCAGCCCCATCAGGGTGAACGCCGCGATCGCGCTCCAGGGGGCGTTGCCGATCTTCAGATACGCCATTCCGAGCGCCGACAGCAGGAACAGGAAGCTGGTGGAGATCAGGAAGCCGACCAGCCGCCCCGAGGCGGGTATCGAGTCCCGGGAAAAGACCCTGCGGCGCAGGTCGAACGCCACGCCCCCCAGCAGGAAGAGGATCGTTCCCACGGTCAGCCAGTGGAAGAAGAGCGCCTCCGCCTGCAGAATGACCGACTCTTTCACCTTCAGGCGCAGATGCCCCACGCCGGACATAGCGAAGTTCATCTGCGCGCCGGGATGACAGCCCTGCTGCGAGCAGGTCTGCGCGGCGTTGTTGCGGTGGACGGGCGAGGCGGGGTTAGAAGAGGCGAGGACATCGTGAGAGCGATGGCAGTCTATGCAGTTGGCGGCTCTCTCCATCCCGAACCGGAGCAGGGCTTTGCCGTGAAAACTCTCTTTATAGGAGTGCACGGCGTCGGTATCCACGTTGTACCGCTGCATCCGTTCGGTCTGGCTGTGGCAGTCGCCGCAGATTTTGATGGCGTCCCGGCGCGTCCAGGTTTTGGAGGAGAAGACGGCGTGCGGATCCGCGCCGGTTGCGTGGCAGTTCGCGCAGGTGGGATGGTCACCGGGACTCTTGTCGGGTTTGGCATGGGCGCTGAGCAGGTAGGCGTCCTGCTGCTCCGCGTGGCAGGAGGCGCAGGAAGCCTTCGTCTTCATCATCTCCGCGGTGTGCGGGAAGGAGGTGATGGAGGAGTGGCAGCCCTGGCACTTGAGGTCTTTATGGGGAGAGGCGTTGAGCGCCGCCAGATCCACGCGCGCGGCGGTTCCGCCCGCCTGACGCTCCTGCTGCTCGGCATGACACGCCATGCAGGAGTCCACATCATCGAAGGCGATCTGGCTCTGCGATTCGTTGTCCTGCTGCCCGAACGCGACGGGGACCAGCAGCCCAATCGTGCCCAGAAGAGCAGCCATCCAGCAGAGGAGTAACTTCTTTCGCGCTGTCATGGTCTTCGCGGGAGGGGGAGTCTTCCGGCAAGCGGACCCGAGGAGTGATGGGGCAGAGGTCTCGTCCGCCCTCCCACGCCATGGCGGTCTTTCCTGCGCGCCGCCGCTTCCTCTCTCACTCCGCTTCCCTTTCAGTGGATTCTCCGGAAGCCTTTTCGACGCCCCCTGCCGTTGTCCCTGCCATAAAAGCAATCGGGGGACGAGAGCGTCTCGTCCCCCGCAGGGTTCACTTTTTGGGTCTGCTCTTGGCGTCGCCCGGATTGGTGTCCGCCTTGATCTCCGCGATGTTGGTCGCGCCGTCCTTATCGGAGTCCATCTCCTCCACCGACTTGAGGATCTCCGGAGTCAGCTGTTTGGTCTTTGCTGCGCTCAACGCTTTCTTCAGATCGACACCGTAGGGATTGAGTTTCGTGGTCTTCCCGACGTGGCAGACGGCGCATCCGAGTTTATTGAGGCTGGAGCCTTTCTTAACCCCGTAAGCGGTTTCGAAATCCTTGACCATGGGGGGGAGGGCTATCGCGAGGCTGGCGAGCGTGGTTAATCCGAGGGTCAGAGCGAGCCTAGTCACTCTCATCATTATCCTCCTGAACGCTCCCGTCATCCAACTGCAGGAAGCGATCATGTTTAATATAGCGTACTAATCGGCAGGCGCAACGTCAACGGGAAAAAAGTCTTATCCGGTAGTACCGGAGTACTGAAGATCTCTCTCACCAGGCGAATCTTGCGGGTACAATATCCCCGTTCCGGCATGAACAATTGCGAGAAGGAGACCATCATGACGACGGTTCTGGAGAACACGTCTGCACAGGAAGATACGCTGCTGGCGCCCATGCCCCTGCGCCCGCTGGGGAATCTGGGGTGGAATGCGAGCCTGTTTACGATAGGAGGCGTAAAGTGGGACACGCAGCGCACCGACGCCGAGGCGGTGCAGCTGCTGCTGCGCGCCTACGAACTGGGCGTCAACACCTTTGACACAGCGCACGCCTACGGCGGGGGCGAGAGCGAGCGCAAGCTCGGACTGGCTCTGGAGGAGGGCGGCATCCGCTCAAAGGTCTGGGTGAACACCAAAGTCATAGATCGCACCTACGACGGCGCGAAACGCCAGATCGAGACCTCGCTGCAACGGCTCCGAACCGACTACGTGGACCTGATGTTCGTCCACTCGCTCGATACGGAGGAGCAGCGGCAGCAGATCATGGCTCCCGACAGCGTGCTGAAAGCCATCGAGGAGTACCGCGCCGCCGGGCATATCCGCCATGTCGGGGTCTCCGGTCACTGGGTCAAGCACGTCATGCGGCGCATTCTGGGCGAATACGACTTTGAAGCGGTTCTGTTCCCGGTCGGGCTGTTCAACATCGCCTATAACTACAGCTTTCTGGAGGAGGTGCTGCCGTTTGCACGCGAGCGGGGCATGGCGGTTCTGGGCATGAAGGTCTTCGGCGCGGGACGGGTGAAGGTCGCCCGCTCCATCGAGCCGTATCTGCGCTACAGCCTGAACCTGCCGATTGACACGGCGGTGATCGGCGTGGACAGCATCGCGCAGCTTGAGCAGAACCTGCGTCTGGTGAAGGGCGATCTGCCGCCGCTGACGCAGGAGGAGATCGCCGCCCTGCTGCCGGAAGCGAGAGAGATCACGCAGGCATGGGACGAGGGCGAGTTCGATTTCGTGCAGCACTATCTTGAGGCTGAGAAATCTGGTTAAACAACCTGTTTCCGCGCACGTTTCGGGGCGTCTATAGAAGTGTGAACATGCGGATGCAGCCGGAGAAGGGGACGCGAGCGCGCTGCCCCCCGGCTGTAAATACCTGTTGGAGAACTCCTGTGGCCGCCCCTTTCTTCTGTCCCTGGTGTCGTCATGAACTGTCTGCGCAGACCGATGAGCTGGTCTGCGGCGCCTGCCATCGCCGTTTTCCGGTCGAGGAGCGTCTGCCCGACTTCTCGTCGCGCAGCCACTACTGGAACCAGATCACCGAAGAGCAGATGGAGGTGATCCTGGAGATCGCCCGCCTGCACGGCTATCGCTACGCCATCGAAAAGATCTTCACCCTTCTGACCGACCGCAGTCATGCGGGATATGTGCTGAGCGAGAGCCGCGCCGATTTTCGCGCCATCCTGCCGATCACCCCGGAGAGCGATGTCCTCGATCTGGGGGGCGGATGGGGAGCCGTCGCCTGCACGCTCGCGCCCGGCTGCCGCTCCGTCACCACCGTGGACACCAATCCCTACACGCTCCGCTTTATTCAGATGCGCGCGCGGCAGTCGGGTCTGGACAATGTCCGCCCGGCGCGGATTGATCCGCTGGACGATGCGCGGCTGCCCTTCCCCGACGGCTCCTTTGATGTGGCGATCATGAACGGGGTGCTGGAGTGGGTCGGCGAGGCGACCGAAGGCGTCTCCCCGCAGGAGGTGCAGCGACGCTGCCTGATCGAGGTGCGCCGGGTGCTGAAACCGGGGGGCGCGCTCTATGTGGGGATCGAGAACCGCTTCGCCTACGGCTACTTTCTGGGGGCGCGCGACCACAGCCGCCTGCGCTACACCAGCCTGATGCCCCGCTCCCTCGCCAGCCTGATCACCCGCCTGAGACAGGGCAGACCCTACCGCACCTACACCTACTCCTACCAGGGCTATAAGGCGCTGCTGGCTTCCGCCGGGTTCGGCTCGCCCGAACTCTACCTGGCGATCCCCAGCTACCGCGACCCGGAGTACATTCTGCCGGCGGAGGATGACCGCGCCATCGCCTACTTCATGCGCCGGCGTGCCGCGCATATCGTGGACGCCATGCGGCGGCGCACCGTGCAGGCTCTTTTCAACCGTCTGCCGCTCTCCGTCAGCTGTCGGCTCGTGCGGCAGCTCTTCTACTCCTACCTGATGGTGGCAGAGGCTCCGCGATGACCCCTCGCGTCGCTGAGTTTTTGCAACACAGCGGCGTTGTCGCCGATATCGGACCGCAGACCCGGCTGTCGGCGATCAAGATGCGTAACAGCACCTGGCAGGGAGGATCGCTCGTCTCCCTGCTGTTCGTAGACGATTCGCCGACGCCTCGCTATGTGCTGCGCGTGCCCCGCGCCCCGGCGCGCGATGAGCGTGTCGCCTCCAACTACGCCGCGCTGCAGGCGTTGAGCAGGATCGAGCCCCTGCGCGGAACCGTTCCCGCTCCGGTCTTCTCCGGCTATGTCGAGGGCGTGCTGATCACGCTGGAGACCTTTCTGGACGGAACTTCGCTGGCGGTGGAGATCGGGCAGGCGGAGCGTCAGGGCGACCGCGAGTACGCGGCGAGCCTGCTGCGGCGCGCCTGCGACTGGCTCTGGGGACTGCATCAGGCGACCTGGACGTCCTCGCTGCCGGAGTTCTCCGCGCAGCGGGTGGCGGATATCGCGCTGATTCAGGAGCGGAGGCTGCTCCCGGAGACCGAGAGCGAGGCGCTCCTGCGGCATACCGCTCCGTCAGGAGAGCCTCCCGGCATCTTCGCCCGTGCACACGGCGACTTCAACCCCAACAACCTGCTGCTGCCCCCCTCCGACTATCCGCTCGGCGTGGTGGACTGGGAGCACTCCGGACCGGGCTTCGCCCTCTTCGATCTGTTCCAACTGATGACCATCGCTCTCCTCTTCCCGATCTCCGGGACGGTAGAGCGGATCGCGCGGACGGAGTCGCTCTGGGCGGGTTCGGATCCGGTTGGAGAGGTCTTCCGCGCCGCGCTGCAGCGTTACGCCGACCATGCCGGGCTGGCGCCGGATACGCTGCGTCCGTTCTTCGCTCTCTACCTCGCCCGCATGGCGGCGGACCTGCTGCGACTCTTCGGAGACCGCCCCGAACCGATGCGCGCCTTCTGGCGCGACCTGATTCGCCACGAAATTCACGCCTGACCTTCCCGCCGCGGGTACAATAGAGGATAGTGAAAGGGATCGCGCCGCGATCCCCGGAGATGTACTCACGTTTAAACGGAAAGGGAAGCGAGCAATGGGCAGGATACCGGTTGCGCTTCAGATGTATACCCTGCGGGACGACGCGGGGAAGGACTTTATCGGCACGCTGAAGAGGGTCGCCGCGCTCGGATACGCCGGCGTCGAGTTTGCCGGAACCTACGGCATGGCGGCGGCGGAACTGAAAAAGGTGACGGACGACCTGGGCTTGCAGGTGGTGGGCAGCCACGTCGGGCTGGAGACGCTGGAGAGCGATCTGTCGGCGGCGCTGGACTACAACGCCGCGCTGGGCAACCGCTACATCGTCTGCCCCTACCTGTCGGAAGACCGCCGCAAGAGCGGCGATGCCTACCGCAGGCTGGGCGAGACGTTCAATAAGATCGGCGAGGCGTGTCAGGCGCGGGACATGCAGTTCTGCTATCACAACCACGCCTTCGAGTTCGAGACGTTCGACGGTCAGACCGGCTTCGACATCCTGTTCGGCGCGACCGACCCGAAACTGGTGCAGGCGGAACTGGATGTCTACTGGGTGGCGTATGGCGGCGCGGATCCGCTGGAGATCCTCCGCCGGTTTCGCGGACGCGCCCCGTTGATTCATCTCAAGGACATGGCGAAGGACGAGAAGCGTTCGTTTGCCGAAGTCGGTGAGGGGACGCTGGACTTTGACGCCATCTGCGCGGCGGCGGCGGAAGGGGGCGCGGTCAGCTTTATCGTGGAGCAGGATGTCTGCGCGCGTCCTCCGCTGGAGAGCGTGGAGATCAGCCTGCGGAACCTGAAGGCGAAGGGGCTGGCGTAGGCGTGCGGCGTCCGGGAGGGGAGTCCTCCCGGACGCCCCCTACACCTTGCGATAGGGCGTCTCGACCGCGTGCGTGCCGTCGGGGAGCGTAACGATCTCGTAGTCGTTAAAGAGCAGATCGTCTGCCGCCGACAGGCACAGGTAGAGGTTGAACGCCAGCGCGCGGATCTCCGTCTCGGCGTGCTCGTTGGCGCGCATCTCGATCACATGCCGCCAGGCGCGCGCGTTGCCGGTAACCACCATCGGCGCCTCTGTCTCGTTGGGAAGCAGCGCGCGCGCCGCCTGCTGCACCTTCTTCCGCAGGTCGGTGCGCGCCTCCGCCGACAGAATCTCCACTCCGGAACGCTGCCGCTCGATCAGCATCTCCGCCACCCGGTTGTACTGCTCCGCCGCCAGGTCAATCCGCTCAACGAACATCGCATGCAGCTCCGGGTCGTTCTGAAACTCCGGACGCTCCACAAAGCGCAGAACCTTCCCCGACACATACCGCTGGGAGAGCTGCGAAAATCCCAGATGGCGATGCCGCACCAGTTCATGCGTCACGCTGCGGGAGATGCCGTAGATCAGAAAGGAGAAGGAGGCGTGTTCCAGCACGGAGCCGTGCCCGGACTCCTTGATGTTCTGGAAGTAGCGCGCCGCGTCGCGGTTATAGGTGCGCCGAGGACCGAAGGAGGCGTAACAGACCTGTCCGGCAAGCTTGCATAGCTGCGCGGCGGGCGAAATCTCGTCCGGGTCGTTCAGGTACTGCGGAAACTCCAGCGCGGGATCGTACCCCTGCAGAAACTCCCCGACGCTCTGGAGGGCGACCGCCGGACGCGCCAGCAGATGGACGCCGGGCGAACGCAGGTAGGGCGTGCCTTTCCCGGTGGTCAGGGCGGGGGCGGGAATATAGGGGTAGCCTGTTTCAACGCCCCGGACAGCGGCTCTCAATTCGTGGCTCATAGTACGTTACTGTTCGCCCGCGCCCGCCCCGTTTCCTGCCTCCTGTCCGCGTCACTTCTTGAGTTTCGGCTCGCCGGTCTGCGCCACATCCTCCCAGCGGAAGATCAGGAAGTTCTTGGGCTTGCTGTTCATGGCGACCAGCAGACCGGCGGGAAACTCCGCGCCGAGCGATGCGGAGACGACCTCGATCCCGTCGGTGGAGTCGGCTCCGCCCTGCACCGCTTTCACCATGCGGGAGTGATCGTGCGGCTTGCCCGGCTCGCCCTCGCGCCGATAGATACGATAGACGCTGCCGTCGTCAATCTGATCGGTGCAGACAATATAGCCGGTTCCGTCCGGGCGTGCGTAGAGGGCGATCCCCTCGCGCTGTCGGGAGAATCCCTCCTGCCCGAACACTGCCAGCTCCTGCTTTGCGTCGGGGTGATCGGGGTCGGCGTGATACTTACGGATGCCGCTCTCCTCATCGGCGTAGTAGATATACCCGAGTTGATCGTCCACCGCCACCGCCTCGATCTCGCCCTCGCCGCTGAACCGACCGAACGCCCGCACCTTCTCCGCCTTCACTCTGCCGCTGCCGTCATCCAGAAGCCGGTACTGATGCAGGTAGCCCTCGCGCGGTCCCTCTTTGCGGGAGACGATCGCGAAGACTGCGCCGTCGGAGGGACGTTTATAGAGCGCGATCCCCATGGGAGCCGCCTCCTCGCCCTTCTCGCCGACAAACACCTTCAACCCCTCCGGCGAGGAGATGTCGGACAACCCGCTGCCGTCGGGCGCGATGGCGAAGACGCGCAGACGGGTCTGCCGACGCTCCGTAACGACCGCGATATCCACCGGCTTCCCGCCGACCGAAAGCCCGTACTCCACATCCACATTATTGGGGCGGTCTAGCCCGGCGATGGTCTGGCGCGTCTTTCCGTCCAGCCCGAAGACGACCAGCGCGCCGTCGGGTGCGGCGGTCTTGTTCGTGCCGAGGATCAGGCTGCGCGCCGGATCGGTCGGGTGCACCCAGACCGCCGGGTCGTCCGGGTCGGTCGAGACCGCCTCCGTCGCCCGCGCCGGCGTAATCACCACGGGGGCGTCTGCGCGCGCCATCCCCAGCAGCAGCAACGGCAGCGCCGCCATCCAGCGAAATCCCGATAGATACATGCGATCTCCTCTTCCCTTCTATTGTCTGTAACTCTGTCGATTATGGAGGGATGGATGTTAAGAGAATATTAAGAAAATGTTAACTTTTGGTTAACAGGTCTCCGTCAGCGGCATCGGCGCAGGGCAGCATACAGGATAGTGACTACAGCGATGGACTTGAGTCCATCGCTGTAGTCACTCCCTGCTGTGCGGGTTGTGAGATTGCTTCGGTCGCTGTCGCTCCCTCGCAAGGACAGGGAGGAGGTCGGCTGCGCCTCCCTCGCAAGGACGGGAAGGGGTCGTCCTGCCCCCATGCCATGCCGGAGGAGAGGCGCAACCGCCGCAGCCTCCGCTATGCGCTCAGCGGCTCTCGCGCAGCCCCCGGCGAACGGCGTCGGCCACCTCTTCCACCGTCACGGCGGAGAGGCAGCGAGGCGGGGGCGCAAGGCACTTCTGCTTGCTGTTGACGGGGGCGGTCTCATGAAAACGGCGGCAGACGGGCGCGCACTGCTCCCTGTGATGCAGCGCGAGATGCTCCTGCCCGTAGGGGGCGAGACGCGCAGGGTTGCTGCGTCCGAAGATCGAGACGACCGGCGTTCCGAGCGCGGCGGCGATATGCGCGGATCCGGTGTCGCCGCACAGATGGAGCGCAGCGCGGCGCAGGAGCGCGGCAAGCTGTTTCAGGTCGGTGCGCCCGACCAGACTGACGGGCGGCTGAGACATGCGGCGCATAATATCGCCGGCAGCCTCCTGATCGGCTTTCGAGCCGATCAGCACAACCGGCAGACCCGGATCGCGCGCCAGCATCTCCAGCGCGGCGGCGAACCGCTCCCCTCCCCAGCCCTTGTGACCGCCGCCTCCGGAGGTGGGGTTGACCGCCAGAAACGGCGTTCCTTCGGCGATCTCCGCCTCCTGCAGCAGCGCGGCGACCTGCTGATCGGCTTCCGGCGGGATCGAGAGCGGAAACTTCACTTCGCGGACCGGCGCGCCGAGAAACCGCGCCACATCCAGAAACTGCTCCACCACATGCACGCTCTCGGGGCGGCGCGGAACCCGCTTCTCCAGCAGCGGCGCCATCTCCCGCAGCCAGTCGTACCCGAATCGGTAGCGCGCCCCGGAGGCGTGGGCGACCAGCGCGCTCTTGCTCAAGCCCTGCAGATCGAGCGCCATATCGAACTGCCGGCTTCGCAGCTGCCGCCGCAGCCCCAGAAACCGGCGCACCGATGCGCCGGAAAAGCGCTGTTTCCGCCACTCCGCCGGGAGAACGATCACCTCTTTCAGGTAGGGATTGCCCTCCACCATCGGCGCGGACATCTGTTCGACGATCCAGGAGATCTCCAGATGCGGGAAGGCGTCGCCCAGCGCCGCGCTGACCGGCAGCGCGTGCACCACATCGCCGATGGAGCTGAGCTTCACAATGAGGACGCGCCGGATGGCGCGCATATCGGGCGGGTTCAGGGACATGGTTGTTGCGTCTCCGATGCCGGCAGATCGGCGCGGTCCGCGTCGTCCCTGCCGACGGGCGAAGATTTCCATCGGTCATGAAACCAGAGCCACTGCTCGGGTTTCTCCCGGATCATCTCCTCCAGCTGCCGGTTGACCTCGGTCATGATGCGGATGACATCCGCCTGTTCGTCTTCGGTCGGCTCGGGCCAGAAGGTTCCGCGATACTCGATCACATAGCGGCTGCCCGCCTCCCGGCGGGTTACGAAGAAGACGAGCGGAGAGTTGGTGCGCCGCGCCAGACGCGCGGGACCGTCCACCGTTCCGGTCGGATGTCCGAAGAAGGGCACGAAGACATCGGAGGCGTTCTGATCACAGATGATGGCGACGAAGGCGTTGCGTTTGAGCGCTCCAAAGACGGCTTTGAGCGACTGCCGGAGGGTGATGACTTTGATCCTGCACCGTTCGCGCATCCGGGTCATCAGGGCGGTCGTTCCCGGATCGCGCGCCTCGCGCGCCAGCGCATACAGTTCGAAGCCGCGCCCGGTCAGCCAGCGTCCCGCCACCTCGAAGCCGCCGAAGTGCCCGCTGATCAGCAGCGCGCCCCGCCCCGCCTTCAGCACCTCCTGCAGCGCCTCCGGATGGGTTACGCGGACGCGCCGTTCGACCTCCTCCTGCGACAGAAAGGCGAATTTGATCGTTTCGACCGCGAACATGCCAAACTGCCGGAAGCTTTCGCGAGCTATCCGTTCGCGCTCGGCTTCGGTCAGCGCGTCCCCGTAGGCGATTCGCAGGTTTTTTAGAGCCACCCGGTAGCGTTTTTTCGAGAACAGCCGCATCAGCGAGCCGATCCCGCGCCCCAGCGCCAGCGCCGCCGGCAGGGGCAGTATCCGCAGCAGACCAACCAGCCCTCGCAGCAGCCACAGACCCACCCGCCGCATCAGCGCCTTTTTTCGACTGTCGTTCGGTGTTTCCATCCTCGCCCATTATACCCGCCGCCGCCTGCCGGGAGAAGAGGGCGAGGGCAGAGACCGCGGGCGGAGAGTATCCGCCCGCGTTCGTCCGGGAGTCAGTCTCCGCGGCGCGCCGCCTCCCGGCAGGAGGTGGAGCAGTAGCGTCCCGCGCCGTTGCCCAGCGGAAACTCCTCGCCGCAGCGGGCACAGCAACGGGTAATCATCTCTTTGCGTATACGTCGGGGAGGACGATAGATCGTGTGGTAACTGAAACGCCGGAACGAGAGCGGGGCGGCGTCGTAACATATTCTCAGGGCGGCGCGCAGCCGCTGCGAGACCCGCTGCTGCGAGACCGCGCAGGCTTGCGCGATCTCCTGCTGCGTCCAGCCGTCTATCCAGAGGTTCAGGCAGCCGCGCAGTTCCGCGCTCAGGCGGCTGACCGAGGCTAAAAAGCGCAGCTCATCGCGCAGCGACTGCGAGGGAGCCGCCGCCATCTCCGCCAGCGAATCCACCGGAATCATCCGTCTGCCCCGGCGCGCCAGCTGCCGCTCCGTGTAGGCGGGAAGGCTGGAGTCCTGCGGGTGCGCCAGGATCAGCGCGTCGGCGGCAAGCTCCAGGCGCATCTCTTCCGGGGAGAGGATTACGAATACAGCCACAGAACACCTCCTGCATAGTGTACAGAATTCTGTATCCGCGGATTATACCGCGACTACCAGACAGATGTCAAGTATAATTCCATGAGATTACACATACGCCTCGGACGGGGGGCGGCGTTGTCCGTACATCCATTCGCGGAGCCGGCATGGATTGCAAATACAGCGATAGACTGAAGTCTATCGCTGTCAAACATCTTTCAGACTGCGGGCTGTCTGTCTGAGACTGATTCGGTCGGCTTGCGCCTCCCTCACAAGGATAGGGAAGGTTGGCTGCCGCTCCCTCGCAAAGAACTGAAGAAACGGTTTTTGTGGTAGACAGACGGGCGGGTTTGTTGTAACATGGTGGCAGCGATGGGCGCAGGAACGAGGACACCGGACGGCAGGAGTGCAGAGACACGCAGGGTTTCGCGCTGCCGGATGCGCCTGGAGGTGGAAGCATGAGATGTCTACGGATCGGTCTTGCCGGCGCGCTGCTCTTCAGCCTGGCGCCGCCTCTGCCCGCCTTTGCCGAAGAGGAGATGCCGCGCGCGCTGGTCGCCGATTTCGTCTCCGCGGCGGGGAACCTGCCCGCGTTGACGCTGCGCACCGCGACCGACACGGTGGCGATGGAGCTGCAGGCGCGCAGGGTCTGCGAGGTGGTAACGCGCCCGGAGATGGAGCGTGCGGCGCGGGTGCGCGGGCTTCAGGCTCCCTATCGGGACGAGGACCTGCGGGTTCTGGCGCGCGAGCTGGGGGCGGCGGTGGTGGTGACCGGAGAGATACGCTCGGTGGAGGATCGCCGGGAGGGAGACCGCCCGGCGGTGGAGGTCGGGCTGATCGTGCGAATCCGTCATGTGGCGCTGGATGAGATGATCAACGGGGCGGCGGAGCGCGGCTCCGCCCTCGAACCGTCCAACGGCAGCAAAACCCGCAGCGCGCTGCTGATGGAGGCGGCGAACTCCGCCGGGGTGCGGGCAGTGGCGCGTATCGCCGACTACCGTCCCCTGACCGGAACGATCCTCAACAGCGAGGGGAGCGGCATGGTGGTGCTCAATCGCGGCTCCTCGCACGGGGTCCGAGGAAAACAGGAGTTTGTCGTCTTCCGGGAGGGTGCGCGGGTCGGGCGCGTTCAGGTCTACAAACTGTTCCCGCAGTTTACCGAGATGCGCATCCTGGAGAGCACAGGGGGAATCCAGCCGCAGGATCGCGCCGTTGCCGTCTTCCCCGAGCCGAAGTTTCCTCCCCGCCGATAGCCCGCCGTCAGCGGTCAGGCGGGCGTCCGCCGCGCAGAGCCAGCAGCGCCGCGCCGTAAGCCGGATCGTGGAGCGGCTCCCGGAGCGTGACGGGGCGCGCCTCCCGCGCGGAGAGCAGCCGGGCGAAGGCTGCCTTCATGCCGGGATGGATACTCCACACACCGCCGAGCGGAAAGATCGGCGCGGAGCCTGCCGGAAGCGACAGACGATGCAGAACCCGGCGGGCAGATTCGCATAGCTGCTCGACCGCCTCCTGCAGAAGTCGTTCCGCGTCCGGGTCTCCCTCCTGCGCCGCGCTTCCGACCAGTCCGGCGAGCCGGGCGACTCGGATCGGCTGAAAATCGCGGTAGACCCACTGAATCAGATCATCGGCGTCCTGCGCCCCGATCTCCGACAGGACGCGCCGCGCCAGCGGATCCGGGGGCGCGTCCGCCTCCAGCTGCGCCAGCGTATGCCGCAGCGCCTGCGTCCCCAGCCAGAACCCGCTGCCCCGATCTCCCAGCAAGAAGCCCCGCCCGTCCTCCCGGCAGGTCTCTCCGGCAGCGTTGCGCCCGTAGAGGACCGCCCCGGTTCCCGCCAGCGCAATCACGCCCGGCTCGCCTTCGGAGGCTCCCCAGTAGGCGATCACGAAGTCGGGTTCCAGACGATGGCTCTCCGCGGGAACGATGCGGGGAAGCAGACGCGCGAACTCCTCGCGCCGCTGCCGGGCGGTGTAGCCCGCGACGCCCGCGCAGACCCCCGCAAAGCGTGTCCCGGCTGGCAGTCCCGCCTCCCGCATCGCCTCCCCGACAGCCTCCTCGAGAGAGCGGCGCAGGGTCGCCTCCTCCGCCGTCGCGATATTGCAGGAGCCGCCGGCGCCGCGCCCGCATTCGCGCCCGTTCTCCTGCACGATCGCCGCCGCGGTCTTGGTACCGCCGCCGTCTATGCCCAGATACAGTCTCATGCTTCACGCCCCTCCGCGGGAGAGATGGATGCAGGTTCCTTCCGTCGGGCGCAATCTCCTGCCGCCGGAGGCTCTCTCGCCCCTTTCCCGCAAGACAGACATCTGTGTTATAATCTATAGGTATGTCTGAGCAACCCGTTATCTCTGTGCGGAATCTCCGCAAGGTCTACCGCGTCCACGAACGCGAGGCGGGGGCGGCCGCCTCCATTAAAAGCCTGTTCCGGCGCAAGTTCCGGGAGGTGGAGGCGGTTAAAGGCATCACCTTCTCCATTCAGCCGGGGGAGGTGGTCGGCTTTCTGGGACCCAACGGCGCGGGCAAGACCACCACGCTGAAGATGCTGGCGGGACTGCTCTACCCCACCGAAGGGGAGGCACTCGTTGCCGGACACATACCCTGGCGGCGCGAAGCCAACTATCTGCGTAATATCAGCCTGGTGATGGGCAACCGCAATCAGTTGATGTGGGACATTCCGGCGATGGACTCCTTTCTGGTGAATCAGGCGGTCTACCAGATCCCCGAAAAGCAGTTTCGCGAGACCCTGGACGAACTGGTGACGCTGCTCGATCTGGGCGCGCTGTTGAAAAAACCGGTGCGCGGCTTGAGTCTGGGCGAGCGGATGAAGTGCGAGCTTGCCGCCTCGCTGCTGCACCGTCCCTCCGTGCTCTTTCTGGATGAGCCTACGCTGGGCGTGGACGTAACCATGCAGGGGCGCATCCGCCAGTTTGTCGCCGAACATAATCAGCGGCACGGCGCCACTATCATCCTGACCAGCCACTACATGGCGGATGTAACCGCGCTGTGCCGGCGGGTGATCGTCATTCATCACGGTAAGCTGCTCTATGACGGCGCACTCGACCGGCTGGCGGACCGGATCGCCCCGTTCAAACTGGTGCGTCTGGACCTGGAAGACCCCGGCGCGGCGGAGGCGGTCGGGCAGTACGGCGAGGTCGTGGAGCGGCAGGAGGCGACGGTGAAGCTGCGTCTGCCGCGCGCGGAGACCTCGGCGGCGGTGGCGCGCCTGCTGTCGGAACTGCCCATCGCCGACCTGACAGTGGAAGACCCGCCGATTGAAGAGGTGATCGAGCAGGTCTTTGCGGAGGCAAAAGCGTGACCCCTCCCTATCGTCTTCTGTTTCTGGATGTGGACGGAACGCTGATTGTGCGGGGCGACGTGATCCCGGAGCCGAACCTGCGCGCCATCCATCGGGCGCAGGACGCCGGGTGCGTGGTGGTGCTCTGTACGGGGCGCACCCGCTACCGGGCGCAGAAGGTGGCGGATCAGATCGGCGGTCACGAGTATGGCATCATCCTCAACGGCGGGGTCGTCTTCGACTGGCAGACGGGCGAGCTGTTCCATAAGGTAACGCTGCCGCCCGCAACTGCCCATCAGGTCGTTGAGACCCTGCACTCCTTCCAGATCGCCCCGCTCTGCTTCGCTGTGGAGGAGAACGACCGCTGGGTCTATACGGATCGCGTCGTTCCGCTCGCGCCCGCCTACGCCGACTACTTCGCCGACCGGATCCGCCCGCAGGAGAGGCTCGACTGGAGCCGTCTGTCGCCGCCGGTCAGTATCGAAGCCTACGCCGCGACCCCGCAGGCGCAGGAGATCCTGGCGCGGTGGCAGCATGCGTTCGGCGATACGGTGGTCGCCTACTCGTGGGACGCCTCCTACTACGGTGAGGGCGTGCGCGGACTGCATATCCACTCGTCGAAGATCAACAAGGCGGTCGGGGCGCAGACGGTGGCGACCCGGCTGGGCGTCGCGCGGGAGCAGACCCTCGCCATCGGCGATGAGATCAACGACTACGAACTGATCCGCTGGGCGGGGATGGGGATCGCCATGGAGAACGGGCATCCCGACTGCCGCGCCGTCGCGGATCATGTGACCGGATCGGTGCAGGAGCACGGCGTCGCGCAGGCGATAGAGCGATTTATTCTTCAGACATAGACCTCCCTGCTGTACTCCGCGCTCGCCCCTGCTCAGGAGCAGTGAACGCGACCGTGCAGAATGCGACCGCGCCGCAGCGCCTCCTCCGCCGCCGGACGCTCCAGCCCCAGCAGATGGATCCCGCAATCTACGGTATGCAAGAAGATGCGCTCCATATCGTTGAGATGCGGCTGGGTCAGATTGATCGCGTAGAGACCGGGAAGCGCGCACAGGCTGCCAATAAAGTGATCGCCGCGCCCGCAGAAGTGGATCGCCCCGCCCCCGAACGCCTCCAGCAGACGCCGGTCATAGGGGTGTGCGAACTCCTCCACCATCCTCCGGGAGAGATTCATGGCGGAGTCGAGGCGGATCATCAGGCTTCCCCGATGCAGGTATCCCCAGTGGCAGCTGCCGTCCTTCGAAAATGGCGCGATCCGCTCCCAGCGGCGCATCAGCGCTTCGTAGGCGCGCGTTATCAGATCGAGCAGCGCGTGCACCGTCTCCGGCTGATCGTAGAGCGCGGTAAACAGGGAGCTTCCCCAGAGGACCTCGCAGACATCCAGCGGACCCTGCAGGTCCGGATGGACAAGATGGACATAGCGTCCGATCTTCGGGTAGCGGCGGGCGATCTCGACGAAACGCTCCCCGACCTCCATGACGCGACCGGCATAGCCGCGCGACAGATCGGGCAGCCCGGCGTCGAGCAGGCGGCGGATGGCGGCAAGATCGTTGAGGGGGCGGGAGGTGGGCAGCGTGTCCATCTCTTCCGCCATGACAAACGGCTCCACCCCGAACAGAAGCGGCAGAATGCTGGTTCCGTAGTTGCTGCGAACATGCAGCAGCAAGCCGCTTCCGGCGTTCAACAGCGCGGAACAGACGCCGTACTGCTGCAGCAGCATGGCGGTCGGGTTCTCCAGCGCGGCGTTGACGCGCACCGTCCGCCACTCCGTTCGCGGAGGAGCCGGTCGGTCGCGGCGGGGGGAGAAGATGTCGCCGGAGAAGCCGCCGTCGCAGAAGACGCGCCACTCCTGCGCCAGCCGCTCCTCCTGCTCCGGGTCGAGGCGGGACTCCAGATCCTCCAGGCAGCGCTCGAGGGCGTCCTCCAGGCAGCGCGTGTCGCTCATCGGTCTCTCTCCCGCCTCTAGCCGGGCGTCAGGGTCTCCAGAAAGGCGGCGATCCGCTCAACGGGTCTGCCGAGAACCGCCCGATCCTCCGTCTCCAGGATGGGGCGCTGCACCAGATCGGGATACTGCGCCAGCAGACCGATCAACTCCTCGTCGCTGACCTCCCGCTGATCCAGCCCCAGTTCCCGGTAGACCGTCTCGCCCGTGCGGAGGATCTCCTGCGGGCGCGCTCCCATCTTGCCCAGAAGCCGCGTCAGGGTCTCGCGATCCAGCGGCTGAACATAGTAGTCTATCCGTTCAAGGTCTATGCCGCGCGCCTGCAGCAGGGCGACTGCCTCGCGGCATTTGCTGCAGGTCGGCTTTTCGTAGAGGGTTATCCGCATGCTGTGAACTCCTGTCTGACGCGCGGTCATGGCAGGCGGCTCCGCCTGCACATCGGGTATCTGCCAGTCTATCTCCGGCTTGCCGGCTTCCCGCAGCGCAGCGTTGATCCGGGAGAAGGGGCGGCTGCCGAAAAACCCGTGATACGCCGACAGCGGCGAGGGGTGCGCCATCTGAACGATGGGATGCCGCGCCGCGTCTATCAGGCGCGCCTTCTTCTGCGCCTGCGCGCCCCACAGTACAAAGACTACCGGATCGGTCTTTGCATTGACGGCGCGTATGACCGCATCGGTGAACTCCTCCCAGCCCCGCCCCCGATGCGAGTTCGGGCGGTGCGCCCGCACCGTCAGAACCGTGTTGAGCAGCAGAACCCCCTGCCGCGCCCACGGAACCAGACAGCCGTTGTCGGGGATGCGGCAGCCCAGATCGCTCTGAAGCTCCCGGAAGATATTCGCCAGCGACGGCGGCGGCTTGACGCCGGGAGGCACCGAGAAGCAGAGACCGTGCGCCTGATTCTCGTGATGGTACGGGTCCTGCCCCAGAAGCAGCACGCGCACCGCCTCCGGGGGCGTCAGCTTCAGCGCGTTGAACAGATCCTCTTCCGGCGGATAGACCGTCTCCCGCCGCCGCTCCTGCGCCAGAAACTGCGCCAGACGCTGCATCGCCGCCGACTCCAGCGTCTCCTTCAATACGGGCTGCCAGGATTCGGGGAGATCGAAGGGCATCGTTTTTCTCTCCGCAAAATCGGGCAGAGGGAGCAGGCAGATGCCCGCTCCCTCGCACAGCCGGCTTCAGGCTGTCCGCAGAGGCAGCGTCAGACGTCCAGCTCCCTCTTCATGTACTCGCGGCTGATCGTGATCGCCTCCAGATGCGGCAGATCGGTGTGATCCTGCTCGGCGACGATCCACTCTGCGCCCACCTCGCGCGCCGCCTGCATGGAGCCTTTCAGGTCTACCACGCCCCGGCCCAGCTCCAGGAAGGTCAGCTTGCCGTCCGGCTCCCGCCGACCGTCCTTGAAGTGGAAGTATCCCGCGCGCGCCGCGTGCTTATGGATAAACTCGACCGGGTTCTCATTGCCGATGGTCACCCAGAAGACGTCAATATTGAACTTGACGACCTCGGGATCGGTCTCCTCCGCCAGGATCTGCATCCCGTTGACCCCGCTGTTCTCCAGCGCGTCGAACTCCCAGGCGTGATTGTGGTAGTTGAAGACCAGCCCTTCGTCCCGGAGCCGCGCCCCGACCTCGTTGAACAGCTTGCAGGAGGTACGGTAGCCCGCGACGGTCTTCGTATCGGCGACGCCGGAGCACATCAGATGTTTGACGCCCATCGCCTTGCAGAAGGCGATATGCGAGGAGAGCTTCTCCGCGTCGGCGTAGTCGCCATAGCCGAAATGGACGCCGGAGATGATCAGGTTGTTCTCGGAAAGCAGGCGGCGCGTCTCCGCTTCGCCGACGCTCGCAAACATATTGCCGGTCTCGATCGCCGGGTATCCGGCAGTCGCCACATCTTTGAGCACGCCGGGCAGGTCGGTGTGGTTGCGCTCGCCAAAGACAATCAGTTGTATCGAGGCAGTCGGTGCAGCCATAGTTTCTCTCCTGTGAGATGAGGTAGAGGACAGCCGTCTCTCTTCTATCCGGGCGGTTGCCTGCGGGTTCCGGGAGCGGATCCGACCCGGTTTTTCGCGCCCGGTAAGGTATTTGACCTGCGTCCTGTCCCCTCCTGCCTGCTCCCGCAGGAAAAAAGAGCAGGCTGTCTCCAGCCTGCTCAGAAGCCAGCCATGGATGGCAGGAGAGAGAGGCTACAACCTTCTTCCCGTAAAGGAGTAGGCGGCGCGCTGATAGCCGGGTCGGCGCGCGCGCTGATAGCGGCGAACCGGAGCGGGACGGCGCGCCAGAGTTGGAGCGGGACGGCTCTTCAACGACGGGGAGGTTTCGGAGGAGGCAAGCATGGGCGCGGCGGCAGAGGCGGTGAGAACCGGCGCGGGACCGTTCGTCCTCTTCGGAGCCGCCAGGCGTCTCGCGGAGCGTCTCACCGCGGGGCGCGCCGCCGCCCGCTTCACGTTCGGTTTTGCGGCGGGGGGAGCAGCGGAGAGCCGGACCGCCGGCGGTTCGGGCTGCGCGGAGGAGATGTCCCGCGTATCCGGCGGGGTCGGCGCCGGCGGAGCGCTTTTCTCCGGCTCGGGAGCGAGAGAGTCTGCGGTGCGCTGCGCCGCCTCTGTCGAATGCCCAACCTCCAGCACGATATTGCGTCTGCCATGCCGCAGAACGATACCCGCCTCGGTGATCCGGGCGATCCGCAGATTTCCGGGCAGCGTCTCGCCCTCCTGCCGGTAGGAGGTCTGCCCCTCCACATTCACCACCGCGATGGACGGATCGCCGGCGATCACCCCTTTCAACTCGATCTTCGGCAGGGGGGGCGGCGCAACCGGCTGAACCGTGATGCGTCCGGGCGGGAAGGCGTCGGGCAGCGGCTGATAGATCGGCTCCCGCGCCGTATTCGGACGCGGGGGAGCGGGCGGGCTCGTCTGCGCGGAGCGTGTCGGCGGACTGCTCTGCAGTTCAGGCGGCAGCGCGGCGGCGACCGGCGGCTTGAAAGGATCGCGCGTCACCGGCAGCGGCGGATTCAGATCGGAGTGCAGTTCCAGGAGCGCGTTCGCCTGAGCGGGCGTAAGACCGGGGGCGGCGGCGCCGGGCGCAGGCGGGGGCGCCGCCATCTTCTGCGCCTCTGGATCGGTGGCGGGCTGCTCCGGGGCGGCGGGCGCGGGACGCACTACCAGCAGGTAGTAGGGTATCCAGCCAAGCACCGCCACAATCAGCACCGACAGCAGGGCGACCCACTTCTTATCGGCAGGTCGAACAGTCATATGCACCTTCCTTTTCTACTTGACGATGCGCGGCGTGATGAACACCAGCACCTCGCTCTTGCGGCGATTGGTGGAGCGATTTCGGAACAGCTCGCCCACCAGAGGCAGTCTGGACAGCAGCGGCACCTCCTGAACCACCCGGCTCATCTCCTCACGGATCAGACCGCCGATGACGATGGTCTCTCCATCTTTCACCATCACGGTCGTCTCCGCTTCGCGGGTGCTGCTTTGGGGCAGGCGCGTCTCCGGGTCTATGCCGGTGATGGTGCTCACCACCGGATGCACGCGCAGAGTGATGTTGCCGTCGGAGTTGATACGCGGGCGCACCAGCAGAATGATGCCGATGGGGAACTCCACCACCTGAATGGTGGTTCCGTTCACCGCACCGCCCTGCGACACGATCTGCGTGCGGATCGTGTCGCCGATGAAGATGTTGGCGTCGTCGTTGTCGGTTACCTGAATGCTCGGCGAGGCAAGCAGCTTCGCCTCCCGGCGCGTAATCATGCCGGTGAGTACCGCCTGGAACGACCAGGGCACGCGGCTGAACTGCCCGAAACCGAGCGCGCGGGTAAAGAAGTTGGTAAACTCTCCGCCGATCCCGTTGGTGTTGCCGGTATCCACCTCGGTTCCGGGACGCGCCTCATAGAAGCCGAAGCGGGTCCAGTTCCACTTCAGCCCCAGCTCTTCGGCGCGCTCCGGCGAGGCGTCCACCACCTTCACATCCACCATCACCTGACGCGGAGGCAGGTCTACCTGCTCCAGCAGCTTCACCGCCGCATCCAGATGCTCCGGCGCGCCCTGCAGAACCAGCGACCGCGCGCGGTCGCCCTCTTTGGCGCGGCGCTCCTCCGCCCCGCCGGCGACATCCATGCCGGCTCCCGAGCGTCCCCCGAAGCCGCCGGAGCCGCCGCCAAATCCGCCGCCCAGACCCCCGCCCAGACCGCCGGAGGTGGAGGCGGTTCCGAGAGTCGCGCCGGAGAGCGGACGGAAGCCCGGAGCCAGCGGAGAGTAGGTCTCCGGACCGACGAGAACCTTCACCCCGGGAGCCGCCCCCTCCAGAAAGGTCTTGAGCACCGGCGCGCTGCTGTATTTGATCAGATAGACGCGATACTCCTGGCTCGGCTCTGCCGGAGCCGTCGGGATGTCCACGATCCGCACGGCGTCCCGCGCTCCCTCCACCTGCGACCGCGATCCGACCAGCCCTACCGCGCCTCCGGGCTTGTCCGCCGCTCCGATCGCATCGGCTTTCAGACCGGGAAACATGTTTTTCAGCATGGAGGCGACCTGATTGGCGGGAGCGTACTGCAGCCGCAGCACCTCGGAGACCTGCGGCTCCGCCGTGCGCGGCTTATCCTGTTCGTTGAGGATGGCGCGCGCCTGCTCAATGTCCTCCGTCGCGCCGATGACCAGCACCTGCGTGCCGGCGGGACGCACCGTCAGGTAGGGCAGCGCGCCCTCCAGCAGCGTAATCACCTCCGCGGGCGTCAGTGAGTTGAGCGTCAGCCGCGTCCGCTCGCCAAACGGCTCGACCGCCTGCCGCATTCCCTCCGGCGTGGCGACCACGTAGGTATCGCCGATCTGCCGGTAGACCAGCCGCGCCGCCGCCGTCACCACGCGCAGCGCCTCATCGGTAGAGCGCGCCGTCGCGTTGATGGTGATCGGGATCTTCGATTGAGCTGGAAAGACGATGTTGGCGCGCGTCCGCAGGCTGATGGCGCGCAGAACGTCCGATACGTCGGTGTTATCAAAAACCAGGCGTATGACCGTGTCCTGCGGCGGCGGCGCGGCGGCGCGCAGGGCGGCAGCGCCTTTCAGTGTGAGAGCGAGCCAGAGCGCGCAGAAGCCCAGCAGAGACAGGCGCGTTGTATGCATAGTCGTATCCTTGCCGCTTGAAATCGGACGTCAGAGACTGCGAGGCGTCTTCTCCTGCGGACCGCTGCGCAGCGGTCCCTCGGAGGGAGCGACCGGACGCCTCCCGTCCGGCATATAGGGGCTGACGCCGCCGGTTCCGGGCGTTGTCCCGGAGGGCGCGCCTGCGCCGGATGCGGGCGCGGCGACATAGCGCGTCAGAATAAAGGTTACGCTGGTCGCGGGCCAGCGGTCGCCGCGCACCCAGCGAATATCGTTCATGCTGTAGAGGCGCGGGGAGCGCATCAGACTGTACAGGAACTCCCGCAGGTTCCGGTACTCGCCCGTCACCTCCACCGTGCTGGCGATGGGCGTTACGCCCGGAGGAAGCGTCCGGCGTCCCGGCTCCGGCTGTCCGGCGCTGGCGGGAACGATCGGCGGCGCGGCGCTCCAGCGCACCAGACGAACCTTCGTGGCGTCCGCATAGGCGCGCAGCGTATTCAGGAAGTCCAGCTGCTCCGTAACCGACATCTCCACCGTGGCGATCCGCGAGGGCGGCGGAGCCGCGCTCATCTGGCTGAGCCGGTTCTCGACCAGTGCGATATTACGCTCCAGCTGCATCCGCTGCGTCTTCAGGTCGTTGATCCGGCGCACCTGCACCATCACCAGCAGAACCGCCGCCGTCAGGCAGATGAACGGGATCAGCAGGGCGAGGATATTGATCCAACTCAGCTTTTTCATCGTCGCTATCCTACGGCGCGGCGACAGGAGTCGTGCCGATCAACTGCGAGGTGATGCGAAACTCCACCAACTGCCCGTTATTGATCGCGCGGCTGCTGTAGCCTTCCAGATTGGTGTTCATGAAATAGGGGCTGAACTGCATCCCCTGCAGGGTCTTGATCATCGCCATCTGGGTGCTGGCTTCTCCCACCACCGCCAGCCGCCCGTTGCGATCCAGGCTCACATCGGTGATGCCCGCCATCGGATCAATCGCTCCCGCCACGCTGTCCATGATGCGCGGGAACGGAAAGCCTTCGCGCTTGAGCGCCTGAAGCTGATCCATCTGGTTCTGGATCTCCTGCAGACGCTTCTGCTCCGTCTGCTGGCGCCCCAGCAGAACGCTCTGCGTATGCGCGACGATATGCTCCATCTGTCCCACCGTGCGGCTGAGGGTGAGCGTGGCGATCGCGCCTGCCACCAGAATAAGGGCGGAGACCAGCAGCGAGACCGTCATCATGCGCCGCCTGCGCGCCGCGCTCGGATCGGCGACCTCCGCAGGGGCGACCAGATTGAAGGAGGGGATCGGCGCGGGATGCTCCGGCAGGGTACGCATCGCCAGTCCCGCCGCGCCCAGAAAACGCAGTCCGTCCGGCGCCTCCAGCTGCGCCGCCACCGAGCGCGTCACGCCGCTGACGATCGGCGGCTCGGTCAGAAACACCTCCATCTGCAGCGCCTGATTCAGCCAGGCTGCCAGCGGCTCCAGCGCCGGGTCGTGCGTCGCCAGAATGATGCGCGTGACGGCGGGAGCGCGCGGAAACTCGCGGCGGTAGTAGTCTATGGAGCGTTGTATCTCGGTCGCAAGCGCGGTCGCCGCCGGGTTGAGAAGCCCTCCCGCCTCCGGAGCGGACTCCTCCGCCGGAGGCTCGCTCTCCTCCGTCCCGAGCAGCATCCTCTCCCCCAGAGGAACCTCCCCTGCCCGACTGATGATGCGTCCGCCCGTCCGACCGCCGATCAGGTCGTCGCCCCCCAGGTCTATCCGCCGGTAGAGCCGGATCTGTCCCCGATCTACGATCGCGACCTCCGATTTCCCGTAGCTGATGGACAGACAGAGCGCGGAGGGCTGCGCCTGCGCCTTCGGGTAGGCGGCGCGGTACATGGCGATCAGGATCGGCTCCAGCGCGATCAACTGCAGTCCCGCGCGGTCTGCGATCTCCCGATAGCTGCTTAAAACCCGCTCCTCCGCCGCCACCACCAGCGCCTGCAGGCTGCCCTCCGGACCGCCCTCCGGCTCCTGCATCCGCATATAGTCAAAGACGCCGGTCTCCTCCCGCAGGATCTGATAGTGCGCCAGCTCTCCCTGGATCACCATCCGCATCTCCTGCTCGGTAACGCGGGGCAGATCGAGCACGCGCGTGATCGCGTTGCGCGAGGCGATCCCCATCACCGCGGCACGCGTGCTGACGTTCATGCGGTTGAGCAGTCCCCGCAGCGTCTCGGCGACGGCGTCCGGGTGCAGGATGCGGTCTCCCTCAAACGCGCCGCGCGGCATCGGCGCGGCGGCGGCGCGCGCCACCTGCGCGCCGCTCCAGGTTCCCCGCAGCTCGACCACGCGAATCTCATACTGGTTCAGGTCTATGCCCAGAATCGGGCTTCTGGTTGCAGCCATACGTCAGAACCTTTCGGCTACCGCAGCGGCGGAGCCAGCGAATAGAACTGATTGCGCGCTTTGACGGCGCTGGTCAGGGTGTAGGTCTGGTTGCCGTAGCCGGCGGTTACCGTGATATAGACGGTGCAGACCCAGCGGATCCGCTCATCGGTCTGTCCCTGCTGCGGATTGTTGTTCATCGGCGCCTCGCCCGCGCCGGGGATGCGCCTCCAGGAGAGGTCTCCGGTATTGCCCGGAGCGCGGATCTCGTAGACGAGACGGAAGCTGCGAATGTTGTTGATCGTCGTCGTGCGCCCGAAGGTGCGCAGAAGCTGGTTCCGATTGGTGCGCCGTATCAGAAAGACATTGGCCCGACCGATGCGGCTGCCGTTTTCGTCCTCATAGGCGATGATCCCGGTATCCCACATGCCGCTGCTGCCCGGAATGTTGCGGATCTCATCGGCGACCAGGTCTACGGCGGCGCGCGCCTGACGCTGGATCATATTCTGCGTCAGCAGAACCTCATAGTTCGCCCAGGCGCGCGCCGCCAGCATCAGCAGCGCCGCCCCCGTGAGGAGGGTGATCGCGCCGTAGATCATCATCTCGATCAGCGTGATCCCGCGATAACGGCGACCTGCGGCGCGGCGCATCTCAGGCTCCTCCCCACGTCAGATAGGTCTGCGTGCGGAACAGCTCCGCGCGATCCGAGACGCGCTGCACCACCACCTCGATCTGCTTGAGGTTATACTGCGGGAGCGCGGCGTCGCGTCCGGTGGTGATCGTCGTCACCACGCGGTAGTAGGCGCCGGTCACCCCGGAGGGCTGCATATTGACGTCCCACCACTCCGGCATTCCGCGCGGATCGGCATAGAAGTAGCCCATGGCGCGCATCCGCTCCACGCTCATCCGCCCCAGATTGTAGGCGACGGTCAGCTCGTCGGTGCGGCGGGTCATATGGAAGGAGTAGAGCCAGGCGCTCATCAACGCCGTCAGGCTGACCCCGACGATCAGGGCGGCGACCAGCGCCTCGATCAGCGTCAAGCCCCGCTGCCGGCGTATGCGCGCGCGCGTCACTGCGACCCTCCCGATCCCGAAAAGCGGTTCTGCTCCAGCCAGTTGGCGTTGAGAGCGTAGTGGAGTATATACTCCGCCACGTCGGAACCGCCCGCCGGCGACGGAGGAAGATAGGCGTTCAGATCGCCGTTCGTATGCTGCAGTCTCCAGGCGACGATGCAGCCGCGCAGCGTGAAGTCTCCGACGATCTCCACCGTTCCGATCCCGAAGTTGTTGCTGTTGAGGTTGTAGCTGACGATATTGCCGTAGAAGCCGGTATTTCCGCGCGCATCCTGCGCCCGGAAGGTGGAGCCGCCCAGCCGGATGGGGGTCGGGCTGCCGTTGTAGATGGTAAATGCCCCGGGATCGGCGGAGGTGCCGGAATCGGCGTTATCCACCAGCACCTGCCCCTGCAGGAGATCGAACTTATAGACGCGGTTGCGAATCTGAAACATCTCCTTCGGTCCCAGCCACAGGCGCACCGGTCCGTAGTTGCCCGCATGCGCGGCGGAGCGGGTCTCCGCTCCGTTCTGAATCTCCAGGGTCTGGTTGTTGGGCAGGTCAATCGTCTCAAAGTAGAAGTTGCTGCCCCGCCGGTAGCCGCTGGAGAGCAGGGCGGGGTTGCCCATCAGCACAATGGCGGCGAGACGCTTTCCGCCGGAGCCGGGAACCGGGTCGTTGCCGTTAAAAAGCTCGCGGGTGATCCGATCCTGCGGCAGCGGGTTACCGGCGTTGTCTTGCCAGCGGATCGGATGGAGGCGTCCGTCGCTGTCCCGCGCGCGTATCCAGACCGCATTATCGTTGTTGTTCTGCAGGTAGACCAGCGGATCGGCGACCTGCTGACCGGTGGTCAGGAAGACGGCGCGGGCGGCGAGCTGCTCGACGGTCGGGAAGGGCTGCAGCTGCGGACTGAGGATCCAGTCCCATCCGGCGGGGTTGCCGTCCTCCCATACTCCGTACAAGCCGTTGGCTGCCTGATTGAAGATGACCGTCCCGTTGAGCACCGCGCCCGCCTGCACGCTGGCGGTTCCGGCGGTTCCCACGTAGTTTCGCTGGGTTGGCACGGGGCTGGTGATGACAATCCGCCCACCCTGAAGCTCCAGCGAGCGGATGCCGTACAGCGTATACATCTCGCCCAGCCCGACGCTGGTCCCGTAGACCTTCAGGGAGCGGGTAATCCCGTTGTAGGTTCCGGAGGCGAAGAGAACGAAGTCCGATCCCGGCGGGTTCCACTCGTCCACCTCGTTGGGGTTGGTCACATAGACCCGGACCGTTCCCTGTACGGGGGTCGCCCCGGAGACCTTCGGACCAGCGATGCCGTTGGCGTCGCTGGGGAGCGGACCCTCATAGGGACGGGCGCGGCGGTCCCAGTCGGTGGAGAGACCGGAGCCGACCCGCGCCATCTTGTTCAGTTCCCAGTTGACGGCAGCCTCCGCCGTGTTCAGGGCGATGGTCGCGTCGCGCTGCGTATTCGCCAGCGAGTAGTCCTGCGTGCAGAGCGTGGTGATGCCCAGAATGAGCAGGGAGAGGATGAGCGCAGCCGTCAGCGCAAAGATGAGCGCGCTGCCGCGCGAGGCGCGCCTTCCCATCCTTAGAAGCGACCCTCCTCGCCTGTCACGGAAGGTTCTCATCCCTGTTGCATCCTCTCCTCGTCAGGGAACCGCCACGCAGACGATGCGGATCAGTTGCTGTCTACGCCCGGCGTAAAGGTCCCGTGCGCGTTGGTGTTGTAGTTGCACGAGACGGTGATGGTTCCGTCCGCATTGATGACAACGCTGTAGGCGCCGCCGTCGGGACACTTGGGAACCGCGGGCAGGTCCTTGAGCTTGGTCAGGTCGGTGGTGTACTGCCGGCTGGGGTCGCTGACCTTGAACGCCTGTTCGGCGTTGGCGATGGTCTGCATGTTGGCGCGGCAGGTCTTACGCGAAGAGTCGGCGATGGCGTTCAGGTAGAGCGGCAGGGCGACAGCCATCAGGATCGCGAGGATCAGAACGACGACGAGGAGTTCAATGAGCGTAAAGCCTCCTCGCGCCTTGCGAGACGCGAATTTCTGCAACATCGTATCTACTTCTCCTTTACTGATTCGGGGACCAATGGGGCGCTGTCCCATACAAGCTCATTACGGCAGGTCGGTTTGCCACTTCTCGATGCAGGCCCGACCACAACGCCACTCCAGCGCAGAAGGCGCGCCTTGCGTAGCCTGCTGTTCTGCCCTGCCGAACAGAACATCGAGATCAGGGATTCGAGTCCATTTGCTACAGTCACAGTGCATATTTTATGCCAGACTATCCGCTCTACGGTGATTGCACGCCATGACGGCGAGGGGGGGCTACTTGCGGATCACGTTGCCGAAGCCAAAGATCGGCATATAGAGCGCCAGCAGCACAAACAGCACGACCACCCCGACAAAGATCGTCAGCGCCGGCTCGATCAGGCGCGTCAGCCTGGCGACCGTGTACTCCACATCGCGATGATAGAAGCGGGTCAACTGATCCAGCATCTCATCCAGATTTCCCGACTGCTCGCCCGCCGCGATCATGCGGGTCACGATGGGAGGAAACTGCCCGGTCTGCTCTAGCGGCGCAGAGAGGGTCGCGCCGTCCTTGACATACTGCGCCGCCTTCATCACCGCCTCCACGATCACCTGATTGCCGGAGGTGCTGGCGGAGACCGTCAACGCCCGCAGGATCGGGACGCCCGCTTTGGTCACCGCCGCCAGCGTCTGGGTGAAGCGCGAGATCGCGATCTTGCGGTTGAGCCTGCCGAAGTAGGGCAGCCGGAGCTTCCACTGATCGTAGCGCAGGCGTCCGCCCGGCGTCTGGACATACCGCTGGATCAACAGCATGACGCCGATCAACGCCAGCAGGAACATCCACCAGTAGTGGGAGATGACCGCGCTCACGGCGATCAGCGTGCGGGTGATGAGCGGCAGATCGGCGCGAAACTGCTCATAGACCCGCGCAAAGACCGGAACGATGAAGGTCAGCAGGAAGAAGACGACGCCCGTCGCCACTATCAGCACCAGGATCGGATAGACAAAGGCGGACTTCACCTTCTCGCGCAGCTCCGCCTCGCGATCCAGCTGGACGGCGGCGGTCTCCAGCGTCTCCTCCAGCACGCCGCCCGCCTCTCCCGCCTGCACCAGCGCGACATAGAGATCGTTAAAGACGCGCGGGTGGCGGCGCATGGCGTCGGTCAGGGAGCTGCCAGTCAGCACATCCATGCGCACCTGCTGCAGTGTCTGGATCAGCAGCGCGTTCTCCGTCTGCGCGGCGACCGTATGCAGGCACTCGACAATCGGCAGCCCGGCGCGCACCAGCGTCGCAAGCTGACGGCTCATCACCACCATATCGTTGAGCGGCACGCGCCGTCCGCTCAGCAGCGGCAGCCCGGCGCGGCTGCGCGCCGGCGACGTCTGCTGCTGGATGCCGGTCAGGAAAAGCTCCTTGTTGCGAAGCACCTCCCGGACCTCCTGCACATCGCGCGCGGAGATCACGCCGCTGCTCTGCATCCCGTTGCGGTCTCTGGCTGTGTAGACGTAGTTGGGCATGGCGTTTTTTTCAGACGGATCAGATCTCTTCCGAAAAGAGGACTCTCGCCACCTCATCCGGGGTGGTGATCCCCTCCAGCACTTTACGGACTGCGGCTTCGCGCATGGTCACCATCCCCTCGGAGATCGCCTGACCGCGCAGAAGCGCGCTGGAGGCGCGCTGTAAGACGCGCTCCCGCAGCGGCTCGCTCATGGGCATCACCTCGTAGATGGCGGTGCGCCCCCGCATGCCGCGCCCCGAGCATTTTGCACACCCGCGTCCGGTTGCCAGCAGCGGGGGTCTCCCCTCCCGCATCGGCAGTCCGAACGCCTCGACGGTGGCGAGGCTCGCGGCGCGAGTCTCCCGGCAGCCGGAGCAGATGGTGCGCACCAGACGCTGCGCCACCACTCCGATGACGGTGGAGCTGATGAGATACGGCTCGACGCCCATATTCTGCAGGCGTACCAGCGCGCCGGGCGCGTCGTTGGTGTGCAGCGTGCTGAGCACCAGGTGACCGGTCAACGCCGCCTGCACCGCGATCTCGGCGGTCTCGGTATCGCGAATCTCCCCGACCATGATCACATCCGGGTCCTGGCGCACCAGCGTGCGCAGTCCGGAGGCGAACGTAACGCCGATGCGAGGGTTGACCTGCACCTGATTGACGCCCCTGAGGTGGTACTCGACCGGGTCCTCAATGGTGTTGATGTTGATCGTCGAATCGTTGATCCGGTTCAGCGCGCCGTAGAGCGTGGTGGACTTTCCGGAGCCGGTCGGTCCGGTCACCAGCACGATCCCGTGCGGACGACGGATAAACTGTTCGAAAGTGGACAACTGTTCCGGGAAGAAGCCCAGCTTCGAGAGAACCGCCAGCGAGCCGGACTTCTCCAGCAGGCGCAGCACCACCTTCTCGCCGTAGATCAGCGGCATGATGCTGATACGCAGATCGTACTCCACCCCGTTGCTGTCACGATAGGTGAAGCGTCCATCCTGCGGGCGCCGGCGTTCGGCGATGTTGAGCGACGCCATGATTTTGATGCGGGAGACGACGGCTGCCAGATGATGGCGGGGAATGGTCATCTGATCGTAGAGCAAGCCGTCCACGCGAAAGCGCACGCGCACCTGGTGCTCCTGCGGCTCGATATGGATGTCGCTGGCTCCCGCGGTAACCGCTCCGGCGATGATCCCGTTGACCAGGCGGACGATGGGGGCGTCCTCCGCCAGCCCGACCAGTTCATCCACCGACAGTTCGGCTTCGGTCGCCGGCGTCTCGGTCATCTCATCCAGAACCAGCTGCGCCTTCTGCCGCACGTCATAGGCGCGGTTGATGGCGTCCATCAGATCGCTCTGCATCGCCAGGAAGGGCAGGATGCGCCGCCCGAAACGCGCGCTCAGCTCATCTACCGCCGCCAGATCGAGCGGGTCGGTCATCGCCACGCAGACGCCTTCCGGACGCTCGGCGAAGGGCAGCAGCGACTTGCGCCGCGCGACGTGCTCCGGGATCGTGCGCGCCAGGTCCAGGTTCACCGGATAGTTGGAGAGTTCGACGAAGGGAAAGCCAGTTGCCGATTCCAGATAGCGTCCCAGCGCGGCGGGCGTCACCAGTCCGAGGGAGACGAGGGTCTCGCCCAGAAACGCCCCCGTCTGCCGCTGTCGTTCCAGCGCCTCGCGAAGCTGCTGCTCGTTTATCAGTCCGTCGGCAATCAACTGTTCGCCCAGACGGACGCCGCGGTTTTGAATCACTGTCAGGGTGTCCATAGGGTCTGGTGAGCTTCCCGGCGCGCCTGTGTGCGCGGTAAAGCCGCTTCCTTGAATCGCGCCGGCTGCGAGGAGGCGGGTCATACGCCCGCATTTTTACCGGCTGCTGTTCAAAATGAATTATAGGGTAGAAACAATAGCCTGTCAAATGAACGGGGAGTCGAAAATGCAGAGGAGATTTTCCGGAGAGAAGCATCAAAGGAAACGGACCGGTTCGAACGATCCTGACCCATACGTTCGCTCCGGTCCCAGCGCAAGGAAGATTCTACAAACGATAGAAGATCACCAACAGCTACTTACCGATTTTAAACATTTTGGTTCCGCAGGTTCCGCAAGTGCCGGTCGTTGCAGGCTTGCCATTCTTCATGGTGATGGCAGTCGGGTTCTGCATCTCTTTTTTCGCCTTGCATTTCACGCAGTAGGCTTCCATGTCCATGCTCCTCCTTTTCAGGTGTGGAATCAGTACCTCTTTCGCGATCTTACGTCAGTATCCTCCCTGTTCGACACGAAAAGCGGAAACCTCCTTCAGTTTTTTTATGCATAGAGCAGGTACTGCCGGCGTATGCGTCCAAATCTCTCCCGCTGCGGCTTCCAGAGCCGCTCCATCGCCTCCCAGCCGGCTCCCCGTCGCAGCGCCGCCAGCGTATCGCGGCTGACCAGTAGGCGGTCATACGCCTCCGCCTTCCAGACCTCCGGATACAGACGCAGCAGCGACGCGGCGGTCTCCAGCCCGGTTCGCAGAGGCTGAAAACGCTCCCGGTGCGTGATGACGATATTGACTCCGCCGCAGGGAGTTCCCTGATAGACGCTGGCGCGGGGCGTGAAGCGGATCGGGATGAAGCGCACGCCCGGAAGAGCGCGCCCGTTCAGATCGGCAGCCAGCCGCCGCGGCTCGATCCACGGCGCGCCGATCACCTCGAATGGCGTATCGGTTCCGCGTCCGACGGAGAGGTTCGTCGTCTCCAGCAAGCCGATGCCGGGATAGAGGGTCGCCTGCGTCAGACTGCGCATATTCGGCGAGGGATTGACCCAGATCAGCCCCGTCTCATCCCACCACATCGTCCGTCTCCATCCCTCGCAGGGAACCACGATCAGCCCGGCTCCGATGCGCCGCTCGACATTGAAAAGCCTTGCCAGTTCGCCGACCGTCATGCCGTGCCGAACCGGCAGCGGATGCCACGCCGTGAAGGAGAGCCGATCCGCGTCCGATACCGGTCCCTCCACGCCGCGCCCGGTGATCGGGTTCGGGCGATCCAGAACGACCATATGCAGCTTCGCCTTCGCCGCCTCCTCCATCGCGTTGCCAAGCGTGCTGATATAGGTGTAGAAGCGGCATCCGATATCCTGAATATCGAATACGAGCGCGTCCAGCCCCCGGAGCTGCTCCGGCTTCGGGCGCAGCGAGTCGCCGTAGAGGCTGTAGACCGGCAGACCGGTCTTCTCGTCCACGCCGTCGCCGATCTTCTCGTCCAGCGCGCCCCGGATGCCGTGCTCCGGTCCGAAGAGCGCAGCGAGCGTTACGTTCGGCGCGTCATGCAGGATGTCTATCGTGGCGCGTCCGTCGCGGGTCTGCCCGGTATGGTTGGTGATCAGCCCCACGCGCTGCCCCGCAATCGGGCGGAAGTTGTCGCGGATCAACACATCTATGCCGTTGAGGATCTCCATCTTCTCTCTCCCGATCGGTCCTTGCGTGGGAGCGACAGGCGACCGAAGCAATCTCCCCCCCCCATCAGCGGGGATTACAGTGATGGAGTTAACTCCATCACTGTGATGATGAATGCGCGGGCAGCGCCGACACTCGATCTCCGTCCGTTACCCGAAGAACTTGGCGCGCGTGCGCTCATCCGGATGACGGATCTGCATCCCCTCCGGCAGCGATCCGCCGTTCAGCCGCCGTACCACCTCCTCGATCAGCCAGTCCGGGGTCGAGGCTCCCGCCGTCACTCCGACCGTCTTCACATCCTTCCACCAGGAGTCCTCGATCTCCTCCGCCGTCTCAACATGGTAGGCAGGAACGCCCTGCGCCGCGCACAGATCGCGCAGACGGCGCGTATTCGCGCTCTTCCTTCCTCCCACGACAATCACGACATCCGCCTGCTGCGCCAGTTCGACCGCCGCCTCCTGCAGCTCATCGGTCGCGTTGCAGATGGTGTTGAAGGCGCGCACCTCAAACGCCGTGCGCGAGACCTCCGCCACCACCGCAGCGAAGGTCTCCGCGCGCTGTGTGGTCTGCGACACGATCCCGACACGCCGCGAAAGCTTCAGCCCTCGCACCTGCTCTGCGCTCTGCACCAGAACCGCCTGCCCGTTCACCGCCCCCAGAATTCCCTTCACCTCGGTATGCCCCGGGTCGCCGAGCACAATTAACTGGAACCCCTGCTCCACCAGCTGCTGCGCGCACCGATGCGCCCGGGTAACAAAGGGGCAGGTTACATCCACGACGTTCAGCCCTCTGGCGCGCGCCTCCGCCAGCGTGCCGGGCGCAACGCCGTGCGCCGACAGCACCACCGTCCCCTCCGGAATACTCTCCAGCGCAGGCGCGGACTCGATGCCGCTCTCCTGCAGTCTCGCGATCACCTGCGGGTTGTGCACGAGCATCCCCAGCGTGGTCATCCTGCCGTCTATCTCTCGTCGCGCCTGCGTTGTCAGGTCTACAGCGCGCTGCACCCCGAAACAGAAACCGGCGACTCTCGCCAGCTTGATGGCGGGCATAGAACAATCTCCTGTTGAATCTGAAATAAATGAAACAAACTACTTTGCTGGACAAAGCAGCGCCGTCTAAAAAAAGAGCGAGCCGACGCTCGCCGGAGATGCGCCCGACCGGTCGGGAGAACGCAGCATCCGGTTCGACCCGGTCTGCGCTCTCACGATCCGTTCGGATCAAGCCTCAAACAGTATCTTCAGCCTCTGCTCGATGGTATCCGCGCAGGGTGCCGGCGAGAGGAGCGGGAAGGTGCGCTCTATCGCGGCGGAGGTGTTCAGGCGTTCGAGGAGCTGCGCGTTCAGGAGGTTCTGCGCCATCTCCGTGATCCCCAGCCCGTTGGCGCGCGCCATCTCCGCCAGCGCCGCCTGCTGCCAGTCCTCCAGTTGTAGTTTGATCTGCTGCATTGTCGTCTCCTCAGTCCCGTTTGCTCAATCCCTGAATTATGCGCTCCAGCGCCGCAAGATACTCCTGAAACGCGGCGCGTCCCGTATCGGTCGGCTGCGCGGTCGTGCGGGGCTTGCGCCCGCGAAACTCCTTGCGGACGGTGATGTAGCCGCGCTCCTCCAGCAGCGCCAGATGCGTGGAGAGGTTGCCGTCCGAAAGGCTCAGCGTCTCTTTGAGCAGCTTGAAATCCGCCTCCCCCAGCGCAAGCAGGGTAGACATGATTCCCAGCCGCGCCTTCTGATGGATCACCTCGTCCAGCGATTCGACCGCACTGGCAAAGGCGGAGGGCGGCGCATGGGCGCTGACGGACGCCATGCTCTGCTCCGACGGCGCGCTACCAACCGTTTCGGCGCGAGACGGTAATGCCGTAGACAATGTGAAACCCTCCAAACGAAATGCCGATCATCGCCAGTCCGATCTGCGCGGAGCGCAGCGACGGCAGGAGAAACTGCGCCAGCAGCGTCAGCGTTCCCGCCAGCAGAAACGCCCATCCCAGCCGGCTGACCTCCTTCTGGGAGAACAGCCCGACCGCGCAGACGGCGATCCCATACGAGAGCATCCAGAACGGATAGACCTCGTCCATCATCCCGCGATGCAGAAAGTAGAGCGTCAGCAGCGCGCCTGCGCCCAGCCCCGGCGCGCTGGCAAGCGCCATCAGTTTGCCCAGACGCGAGATCACCGTCTTGCCGACCTGCGCGGCGCGCCGCTTGGTCAGCAGGAAGTCCATCCCGATCGCCAGCGCGATCACCGCCGCCCAGTTGACAATGAAGGGCACTGCGCGCGATTCCGGCGAGAGCGAGAGCACATAGAGCCACTGCACCAGGCAGCCGATGATAGAGACCAGTCCGGCAAAGACCCCGGAGAGACCGGAGAAGGTGGAATATTTGGTGGAGCGCTCCATCAGCGCGCGGATCATGCGCAGGTTCTCCTGCGCCTCCTGCACAGGCAGCACGCCCTCGTCATACTCTCGCTCGCGCACGTACATGCTGACTCCTCTGTAATCGCGCTTTGTCAGACAAAGTTCTTTGCGTACTCCATTATATCGGCTTTTCCGCCGGAGAGTCAACGGGCTTTTTTTCCAGCATCCAGAGGGGGAGCCGGCGTTGACAGCGGCGAGAAGCTGTGATATAATGAGGATCGAATGGTTTCCTGAGTTCATCCATGTGAGGCGGGGTAGCTCAGTGGTCAGTAGCGAACGGCTCATAATCGTTAGGTCGTGGGTTCGAATCCCACCCCCGCTATAGGTTCATTCGGCTCTGAGGGATCCTCAGAGCCTTTTTACCGCGGGGATCGTTGCGGAGGTGTCTCCTATGGTGAAACGCCCTGTGCGCTGGCTACTCCTGACCGTCCTTCTCGGACTGGCTGCGGCTTCCGGAAGGGCGGACGATCTTGTCTGGGCGACCGGGCGCGTCTTTGCGGCGGATGGGAAGACCCCGCTAGCCGGCGCGTTGGTCGCCGTCTACGATAAGAAGAATCGCGTGGTGGACTACGCCCGCACCGATGAGAACGGCGTCTATGCGCTGGCGGTTCCCCGCAGCGCCCTCAACCTTAACCGGAAAGGGGGCGGCTTTCTCTATCAGATAAATCGGCTGGTCGGCGGCGTCGGGAACGTGATGACGCTGCCGTTGAAAGCCGGCATCAAAGCGGTTGCCGCTACCTCCAGCGCGAGCGACCCCCTGACCAGAGTGGGCATCGGAACCGCCAGCAATCTCGCGCAGTCGCTGGTGGACACGATCTCCCCGGACCGCAAATCGGTAAAGACGGCGCGAGAGCAGCCCGGCGCGCTGGTGATGAAGGTGTCGGCTCCCGGCAAGAACGACGCCCTCAACATCGCCCGCGTCTACTGGATGCAAGAGGAGTTCTACCGGGTCGGCGGCAAAGAGGAGCGCGCCCTGATCGCCTGGTTTGATCCGGCGATCATGACCCCGGCAGGCGGCAAAGAGCCGTCTTCGATCTCCTCGGAGTATCTCACCTTCACCGGCATCCGGCTGGAGCCGAGCATCGCCGAGCGCGGGCAGACGGTGAAGCTGACCGTCGCGTTTCCCTCCCCGGAGGAGCCGAGAACGCCGGTCGTGGTGGTGGCGCGCAACTCCCGCAACGGACAGACCTTCCAGCTTAACCCCATCGGCGGCGGACTCTATCAGGGACAGTTTGAAGTGGATCAGCGATTTCCGCTGCACGATCAGACCATCTGCGTGCTGGCATATGCGGAGCAGGACGCGCGTCCGGGACGCAACCGGCAGGCGGAAGATGCCATCAACGGCGCGGGACTGTGGAACCCTGCGAAACCCTACGTCTACAACCCGCTGCTGGTGGTCAGCCGCAACCGCGCCGAGGTGGTCCTGACCGTTGTGGAGAAGCCGGGACGCCGCCGTTAATCGGCGTTTGACGCGCAATAGAGCGTGTTCCTCGCATCCCGAAAAGGGGCGAAGAACACGCTCTGTTTTTTGAGAACCATCTGCCGAAAATCAAGGTATTCTGTAGTATGTCCTCTCTCACGGGAAAAAGGAACCTGTAACGCGAATTGTCTCCCTCCTCCCTTCATACGCAGATATTTGAAAACCTTCCCGACGCTGTCATCCTGACGGATGCCGAGGGCTTCATCACCGCCTGGAATCCGGCGGCGGAGCGGCTGTTCGGGTACTCCAGCGAGGAGGCGATCGGGAAGACCCCCCTGATCATCCTGGAGCCTGCCACCGCGCCGCAGCTCATCGGACAGATCCGCATGGCGACCCGGCAGCACGGACAGTGGCAGGGGATCGTCTGCTATCGCCGTAAAGACGGCGGCGGCGGCGTTCTTCAGGCGATCAGCATTCCTCTCTACGATGAGCAGGGCGTCTTTGTCGGGAGGCTGGGCATCGGACGTGTGCCGGGCGGGCAGGAGCCGGTCTCTCCGGATCTGAAAGCCGCGCTCTTCCAGTTGAACGCCATCACCGAGACGATCCCGCTCGGCATCTTCATGACCGACCCACAGGGCAGATGCCTCTACGCCAATCCCGCCTGCCAGCGCATTACCGGGATGACCTTCGAGGAGACTCTCAACGACGGCTGGGCGAAGGCGATCCATCCCGACGATCGGGAGAAGGTGACGGAGTCCTGGTCTCTGGCGTCGCAGTGCGGCGCGGTGTTCGAGAGCGAACCGCGATTCGTGCATCGAGACGGGCGCACGCTTCATACCCGCATGTGCGCCCGGCAGATCATGGACGGCGACAGGCTTCTGGGCTATGTCGCGACGGTGGAGGATATTACCGAGCGCAAAAACGCCGAAGCCCTCCTGCGCGAGCAGACGGAGCAGATACGCAACTTTGCGCTGCGTATGGCGATGCAGAACGAACAGCTCGAAGCCTCCGCCCGCAAACTGGAGAACCTTGCCGCTACCGACGGCTTGACGGAACTGAAGAATCACCGCGCCTTTCAGAAGCGGCTGGAGATGGAGGCACTGCGCACCGAACGCTACGGCGCGCCTCTCTCGCTGCTCCTGCTGGATATAGACCGCTTCAAGGAGTACAACGACACCTACGGGCATCCCGCCGGAGATCATGCCCTGAAAGAGGTCGCCGGAAAGCTCGCCTCCTTTATTCGCGACACCGATTTTGCGGCGCGCTACGGCGGAGAGGAGTTCGCCATCATCCTGCCGGAGACGGAGAATGCGGGCGCGCTGGCGCTGGCGGAGCGGGTGCGGGTCGCGGTGTCGGAGATCGTGCATGTGCTGCGCCCGCTCACGGTCAGCATCGGGGTCGCGACCTGGTCAGCGCGGGCGTGCGACCGGCAGTCTCTGATTACCCGCGCAGATCGCGCGCTCTATGCCGCCAAGCGCGCGGGAGGCAACTGCGTGGTCTGTCTGGATCAGGAGGAGACGGAGGCGAAACAGAGTCTGCCGCCCGAATAGCGCTACAGCGGTAACAGAAGAAAGACGCCTGCGGCATGATGCCGCAGGCGTCCTTTTCAAACCCTGTCGGGAGTGATCTCAGGATCGTCGGCGTCGCCAGAGCAGTCCCGCCGCCCCCAGCCCCAGCAGCGCGCCCAGTTGATAGAACGCCGGCTCCGGAACGTCTATCACCGCAATCCGGGTGTATCGCTGGTAGACATAGCCGGTGTAGTTGCCCTTGCGGTTGACCTTTTTGCCGCTGAAAGGATCAATGGCTCCCCCCGCCACTTCGACGGAGACGTCCCAGCCGAAACCGATCAGCTTCTTCGACCCGTCTCCGAACAGCGCCTGCGAGAGACGGAACACATTGGTGGTGTCGAAACCGCCTGCTCCCGGCGCAAACTGCCCTCTCTTGCTGGTTCCCTGCGTCGTCTCCCAGCCGTAGAAAGCGCCGGGTCCGCTGGTCTTGGAGTCGGCGGTCCATACCTGTTTGGGGTTGATGTTTCCGATGGCGGAGGCGGTGTTGAGGGGGTTCGGGATGCCTGTCACGGGGTCTTCATCGTAGAGAAGCACAAACTTGCGGACGCTGTTCAGCTTGTAGTCGCCGTACCCCTCGAACGTCAGCTTATCGCTGCCAATCTTAAAGCCAAATAGCTGCGAGACATCCGCCGAGCCGCCGTTAAAGGTGACGGTGAAGCCGGATACAGCCTTGTTGTAGGCGGATCGCGACTCTGCCGCCGCCGGCTGCGCCATCCATATGACAGCCGCCGCCAGCAGCAACCCCGCCGCCAGACGATGTATTACGCGATTCAAGTTCAGCTCCCACCACAAGATAGTAATGTTATGGGTCGAGTCGCACGCACTGCATATATCGTGACGACAGGATAACGATCGTTAGGTTATAAGATTATCATATGTATTCTGGATGTGCAAGCATTTTTCAGAGAGACATAAAAATGCCGCATAAAACTGTTATTTTTACCGGGCTGTCCGGGAGGGGTCAACGCTCTCCCCCGGAGGCGACCAGTTCGATGGTGTCCTGAGAGCGGCAGATGCGGTTATCCCTGCGCAGTTCCACATAGACGGTTCGCAGCCCGCTGCCCCGCTCCAGCGTCCAGTCCATGCGGCTGCGAAATCGCTGCCACTCCGTCCACTGCCTGCCGTCGCTGCTCAGGCGCATCTCCCTCGCCCACCCCTCGCCATGAATATAGAGCCTGACCGCGGGAGTGCGCGTCTGCGCGGCTTCGTTGTTGATGACGACCGGATAGCGGTCAAACTGCGCGCCGAAGTTCTGCACCCAGTAGTGGTCCCACGTGCCGCCGCCGGAGACATAGCCGATGCCGATCTCCCGGAATCGGGGGTTGAGGATATTGGCGCGATGTCCGGGGCTGTTCATCCACGCCTCCACCACTTTTGCCGGGTCGCGGGTGTGTCTGGCGATATTCTCTCCCAGATAGTTGTAGTTGTCGTAGCCGTTGTCGGTGATCCGACGGACGATATCGCGCCCCTGCGTGTCGGTGTGCGAGAGCGCGCGGCGTTTCGCCAGGTCCCGCGCCATCCAGTCCGCCGCCGCACTCAACTGCCGGTTGATCCGCAGCGGCGGAAGGTCGCGCCGGGCGCGCTCGGCGTTGGTCAGCTCCACCACCTGCTGTATCAGCCGCATCTCCTCCGCCGTCTGACGGCGGCTGGCGGAGCTGCTCGCGCCGGGCACAAGAGCGCACAGAGCCGCCAGAAGGAGGATACAGAGCGCACGGTTGATTCGATTCATCGGACTCTCTCCGGTTATCGTCCGGCGCGAAGCTGTGCCAGCAGAGTCTGCGGGTCGGAAGTCGGCTGCTGGCAGGCGTAGTTTTCGCAGAGATAGGCGGTCGGTCTGCCGTCCTGCATGGCGCGCGATTCCAGCAGCGGAAGATCGTCCGGCAGCGGGTCCGAGGGATCGGAGAGTGCCAGCAGGAGGTTCGGATAGTAGCTCTCGCGAGCGACCGCCAGCAGCGCCTGCGTGCCGGGATCCTCCCGCGCGCCGACGACCGCCAGCTCCTGCGACGGACCGACCAGCAGGTCGAGCGCGCAGAGCAGCCTGCCGAACGCCTGCGGGTGCTGCGCCGCCATCTCGCCCAGCTGCTGCAGTGCATAGACCGCCGGTCCGCGATAGCGCTCCTCCCCGGTCAGGATCGCCAGCCGCAGCAGCGCCTCCAGCGCCACCGAGTTGCCGGAGGGGGTCGCGTTATCCATGATGTCTTTCGGGCGTTCGATGAGCCTCTCCGCGTCGGCTGCCGTGCTGAAGAAACCGCCGTTGGGGTCGGAGAAACGCTCCAGAATGGCGTCCGCAAGCGCGCGCGCCGCCTCCAGCCAGCGCCGTTCAAAGGTCGCCTCATAGAGCCGCAGCAGACCGTCCGCATAGGCGGCGTAGTCCTCCAGAAAGCCCGGGATCGGCGCGACCCGAAACGCGGCAGCGCGCTGCGCCGGGTGCATCGGCTCCTCAACCAGGACCTCTTTCCCGGTATGCATCAGGCGCGCGGCTTCGCCCGCCCCGGGGGCGCGATACATCTCCCGCAGCACAAACTCCGCGTTGTTGACGGCGGTCTGCAGGTAGTCGGCGCGCCGGAGAACCGCCCCGGCATCCGCGAACGCCGCCAGCATCAAGCCGTTCCAGGAGACCAGCACCTTCTCATCCCGTCCCGGTTTGATGCGCTTCTCCCGCGCCTCAAAGAGCCTCCGGCGCATCGCCTCCAGCCGCTGCAGAAACGCCTCCGGCTCCATCCGCACCGCCCGCGCGAAGGCGTCCGGCGGCGCCGTAACGTTCAGGATGTTCTTATGCTCCCAGTTTCCGCGCGGCGTTACGTCGTAGTAGCGGCAGAAGAGAGCGGCGTCATCGCTGCCGAGGATCTCCCGGATCTCCTCCTCCGTCCAGACGAAGAAGCGTCCCTCCTCGCCCTCGCTGTCGGCGTCCTGCGTCGAGTAGAAGCCCCCGAACGGAGCCGTCATCTCCCGGCGCACGTAGTCCAGCGTCTCCTCGACAATGCGCCGGTAGAAGGCGTCGCCGGTGATCTGGTAGGCGCGCAGATAGGTGAGCGCCAGCTGCGCGTTATCGTAGAGCATCTTCTCAAAGTGCGGCACAAGCCAGTAGGAATCGGTGGAGTAGCGATGAAAGCCGCCGCCAAGCTGATCGTAGATCCCGCCGAAAGCCATCTTCTCCAGCGTGAAGAGCGCCATCTCCAGCGGCTCGCGCTCCCGCGTCCGCACCGCATAACGCAGCAGAAAGTCCAGAATCATCGGCTGCGGAAACTTGGGGGCGTCGCCGAAGCCGCCCAGCCGGCGATCAAAGCTCATCCGAAGCTGCTGATAGGCGCGGTCAAAGATCTCCTGCGTTGCCGCTTTCGCTGGCAGGTCGAGCGCGCTCATCTGCTTCAGATGACGCAGGATCTCCTCGCTCTGCTGCTCGATCTGCTCCCGCCGCTCTCTCCACGCCTCCGCCACCGCCTGCAGAATGCGCGGGAAGCCGGGTCTGCCGTAGCGGTCTTCCGGAGGGTAGTAGGTTCCGCCGTAGAAGGGCTTGCCGTCGGGCGTTAGAAAGACGGTCATGGGCCAGCCGCCCTGACCGGCAAGCATCTGCACCGCGCTCATGTAGATATGGTCAATATCGGGACGCTCCTCGCGATCCACCTTGACATTGACAAAGTGGGCGTTCATCAGCGCGGCGATCTCCTCATTCTCGAAGCTCTCGCGCTCCATCACATGACACCAGTGACAGGCGGAGTAGCCGACCGAAAGCAGAATGGGCTTGTTCTCCTCCTTCGCCCGTCGCAGCGCCTCCTCGCCCCAGGGATACCAGTCCACAGGATTGTGGGCATGCTGCAGCAGATAGGGGCTGGTCTCGCCGATCAGCCGGTTGGTGTGCCTGTGTTCAGACATCGTTGGTTTCGCTCCTTGGCGACGCTAGCTCATACTACCCGAAACCGCCCTGCCGAAGTTCCGGGCGTTTTGAAGGCGCGTCCGGACGCCGACGCACGGTCGGATCGTCTCCGCCGGGGAACCGCCCGACAGACGATCTCTCCGCAGAAGGGCGCGAAAGACTTGACAGCCGGAGAGGGATTCGCTAGACTCAGCATCATGAAAACAACCCGTTTTGCTCTGCTGACCGCCGCGTTGGCGGGGGTCTTCGGTCTGGCGATGCTTGCCATCCCCATCGCCCGCGTTCCCGATCTTCCCAGAGCCTTCGTGGATGGCAGCGGTCCCGGCTGGGTGGAGCTCGGTCCCGATGACTTCACCAATGTCAACTGCGACCCCGACACCTGGAGCTGGAAAGAGGGGCTGCTCGCCTGTACCGGCAAACCGGTCGGCGTACTGCGCTCCGTCAAACCGTACACGAACTTTGAGATGGTCGCGCAGTGGCGTCACCTGCGTCCGGCGGGAAACTCCGGCATCTTTCTCTGGACGACGGAGGAGTCGCTGAAGAGCCTCAAACCCAATCAGCTTCCGCACGGGATCGAGGTGCAGGTGCTCGACAACGAATACACCAACCAGTACGAGAAGCAGTCGGGACGCAAGGCGGACTGGTTCACCACGCATGGCGACGTCTTCCCGGTCGGGCAGGTGAAGATGAAGCCGTTTGCGCCCGTGTCGCCGGATGGCAGCCGCAGCTTCCCCCGCAAGCAGTTGAGCCGCAGCGCGGGAGAGTGGAACCACTACTACATTCGCGCCATCAACGGCGAGGTGCGGCTGTGGGTGAACGGCGAAGAGGTCTCCGGCGGGAACGGGATCGAGCCGCGCTCCGGCTACCTCTGCCTGGAGTCGGAGGGTTCGCCCATCGAGTTCAGGCAGCTCCGGCTGCGCGAGCTTCCCTGAGCGTCTCCTCGCCTGCGGGACGGGCGGCAGCCTATCCTGGAACGCGCGCCTTCCAAATGATCGTGGCGGGGATGGCGGCGTATCGCTGCATCTGCGCCGGATCTTCCCAGGGATCAAACTCCTCGGCGGTCGGCTCCGGCTCCAGCAGCCTCTCAACCAGAAAGCCGGCGTCGGTCAGAAGATGGAGGAAGTCCCCCACGGTACGGTGGAACGAGTAGAAGGGAGTGCTCTCCTCGATGCCGGGCAGCTCCCAGTTCCAGAAGCGGCGTCCCCGCGCAAAGTAGCTCTCGGCGAGGACAATCCTGCCGTCCTCGCAGGCGGTGATGTCGTTGAGCGGATGATCCAGCGAGAAGACGAACAGCCCGCCCGGTGTCAGCGCGCGCCGCGTCCCCCGGAACACGCGCCCCAGATCCTCAACATACTGGAAGGCGTAGGCGGAGAAGGCGATGTCGAAGCCGGCTTCCGGCAGGGTCTCCAGAAAGTCCGCCATATCGCCCTGCACAAATGCGACCGCCGCCTCCTCCTGCGCCGCCAGATCCCGCGCATAGGCGATCTGGGCGTCCGAAAGGTCTACCGCCACGCACTCCGCTCCCTGTCGGACAAAGGCGATGCTGCACTGTCCTCCCCCGCAGCCCAGTTCCAGAATCCGCTTCCCCCGCACATCGCCCAGCAGCCGAAGCTGATTCTCATCCGGCGCGCAGGGACCGTAGTGGGCGGCATCCGTGCGGATCGTATGCGCCCTCTGATACCGCGCCGACAACCGGTTCCAGCTCTCTCGCAGATCAATCTCTTGCATGACGGCTTCTATCCTTCCGCGTCGGGGCATATCACCCTCTGTCCTGCGCCCCTGTCGTCCGCCGACGCACCGACAGCCTGCGCGAACGAACGAAACCCGCCTCTCCTTCCACTACGTATTACACAGTGAACATCGTCTTTCCTGGATCAATCTCTGAATGAGGAACGTTATGAAATTCCTACGGCTTGCCGTGCTCGTGTCCGCCGTGTTTGCCGCCTGCGGAGTCGTTGCCGCGCAGGCGCAGCGCGGCGACTCCAGTCCTTTCGCGACGCAGGACCCGCTGGCGCGGGAGCTGAGTCGCAGCGATGTGTTCGTTGGTCGCACGATGCGCGGCAGCGTGGACGAGAGCGCGCTGCGCAGTCTCACCTCCGGGCGTCCTGCCGAGAGACGGCTGAAGATCGCCGTTCTGAACAGTCTGCCCGAATCGGGGCGTCGTTACGGGACCGGGGCGCGCTACACCGAGGCGCTGCACGGGTATCTCGGTCTGAAACAGGGGATTCTGATTATCGTAACCCGGCGCGGCGTCTATGCGGAGACCGACGCTCTGAGCGCGGGACAGCTCAGCGCCATTCTGCGCGAGAACGCGCGTTACATTCAGGAGAACCCGGTCAGCGGTCTGCGCAGAACGGTGGAGGCGATAGACGCGCGGATCGGTGCGGGACGCAGCGGCGCAGCGGCAGGAATCACCCGCTCCTCCGTTCCCGCGCGAGACGGAACCTCTCCCCTTGTCGTCCTCTTCTGGCTGGTGGTCATCGGGGGCGGGGTGGTGGCGGTGGTCGTGCTGATCCGCGGGGCGGCGACAAAGAAGCGCGCGATGCTGCAGGCGCGTCAGCCGGTGGAGCGGCTGCGCGGCGAGGTGGTAACCGGTCTGTCTCAGGCGGATGTCTACCTCGATCTGCTGCCCGATTCGCCGGATGCGGCGGCGGCGCGGCAGGCGCGGCACGAGGCGGCTTCGCTCTATGAGCAGGCGGCGAGCATCGCGCGCAGCGCACGCACGCCCGAAGACTACGGACGGGCGCAGGCGCTCCTGGAGCAGGCGAAAGAGCAGGCGGACCTGTGCAACAGCCATGTGGATCGCGCTACCGGCGGAACCGGCTTTGCGGTCGCAGTGGAGGGAACCGACTACCGCGCCACGCCCGGCATCGGCGATCCGGCGAAATCCTCCCGCGCCGCGCCGGTGATCGGCAGCCTGCGCGCGGAGGATATCCCGGAGGCGGAGCGGGGAGCCTGTTTCTTCTGCTCGCGCCCGGCGCGCATCTCCGATCTTACTCCGGTAACCGTCGCCCTGAACGGACAGCGGCGCAAAGTGCTCGCCTGCGAGGAGGATGTGCGGATCGTCAAAGAGGGCTATACGCCGGAGGTTCGCACGGTGGAGGAGGAGGGGCAGCGCGTCCCCTGGTTCGGGTCGCGCCGATACGATCCCTATCGGGACTACGGACGCGGCGACGCGCAATACGCTCCCGGCTACGGCTACGGCGGCAGTCCCTTTGGCGGGTTCATGGGCGGGCTTCTGCTGGGATCGCTCCTGACGCCCTCCTACGCGATGCCCTACCCGGTCTACGTGAATCCGACAGGGCAGGCGACCGCCGACCCCGCCAGCGCGGCAGGCGCAAACTTCCATCCCGATCTGGACGGAGCCGGCTCGGCGGACTTCTTCGGCACGGGCGGAGGCGGCTACGACTTCGGCGCAGGAGGCTACGACAGCGGCAGCGGCGATTTTGGCGGCGGCGAGGATTTTGGCGGAGCCGCCGACTTCGGACAGGGCGGCATCTTCGGAGGCGCCTGGGGCAGCGACGACTCCGGATCGGACTTCGGCGGAGGTGACTTCGGCGGAGGAGACTTTGGCGGAGGAGATTTCGGAGGCGGCGATTTTGGCGGATGAGGCGGATTTGATGCTCTCCGGCTCCCCCTGAACGCATGGCGGACAGCCAAATGGTCTGTCCGCCTATGTTGTGCAATATGCGCCTGCCAGCCGCGTTTCCGAAACAATTCTCAAGCGCCAGGAAACGTGCTATAATTGGGGTAATCTGGAAATTGCCGGATGACGCCGGTAGCCTACGAACGCGCCCACCTCAAACGAACTCGCGGGAATGCACGCCTTAAGGAGAGCTGCCGGACATGACAAGGACGCCAGAACTATGAACAAATATCTGCTTAAGCTCTACATCACCGGACAGACCCCCCGCTCCGAAGCCGCTATTGCCAACCTTCGCAAGATCTGCGAGACGGAGCTTAACGGCGTCTATGAGATGGTGATCATAGACATCCTGGAGCGTCCTCAGCTTGCGGAAGATGAGAAGATCCTTGCCACGCCCACGCTGATCAAGGAGCTTCCGCCCCCGCTGCGCCGCATTATCGGAGATCTGTCGGACACCGAGAAGGTACTTCTCGGCTTGGATCTGCGTCCTGCCGCTGAACAAGACAATCCATAGAGTGTAAATATATGATTGGAGCTATCAACCAGGAACCCCCTATCGTCAAACTGCCAACCGGTATTCCGGGATTCGATCTGATCGCATACGGCGGGCTGCCTCAAGGGCGAACGGCGCTGGTGTCCGGAACCGCGGGAAGCGCAAAGACCGTCTTCGCCGCCCAGTTTCTAGCAGCCGGCATCCAGAAGTTCAATGAGAACGGCGTCTTTGTGACCTTCGAGGAGTCTCCAGAGGATATCCGGCGCAATATGCAGGGGCTTGGCTGGGACATTGCGCGGTGGGAGAGCGAAGGCAGATGGGCTTTTGTGGATGTCTCGCCCGTTCCTGGAACCGAGATCATCGAAGTCGGCAACTACGATCTGGGCGCGCTCCTTGCCCGGATTGAACACGCCGTCAAGCGTATCAACGCCAAGCGTCTTTCGATGGATTCTCTGGGCGCGATCTTCGCGCAGATCTCCTCCATGTCCACCGTGCGCAGTGAGCTGTTTCGCATCGGCTCCGCGCTCAAGCGGATGGGCGTTACCGCCATACTGACCTCCGAACGCTCCCACGAGCACGGCGATATCGCGCGCTACGGTGTCGAGGAGTTCGTCACCGATAACGTCATCGTGCTGCGCAACGTGCTGGAGGATGAGAAGCGGCGCCGCACGGTGGAGATACTCAAGTTTCGCGGCACCTCCCACCAGAAGGGGGAGTTTCCCTTCTCCGTTATCCCCGGCGAGGGGATCATCGTCATTCCGCTCTCCGCCTCCGAACTCAAACAGCGCTCCAGCGATATTCGCGTGACCTCCGGCAATCCCGAACTTGACGCCATGTGCGGCGGCGGCTTCTTCCGCGACTCGATCATTCTGGTCTCCGGCGCGACCGGCACCGGAAAGACCCTCATGGTGACCACCTTCATGGCGGGCGACCTGAGCAACAAGGAGCGACGTCTGCTGTTCGCCTTTGAGGAGAGCCGGGAGCAGCTCTTCCGCAACGCGACCGGCTGGGGCATAGATTTTGAGAAGATGGAGCGGGAAGGCACGCTGAAGGTGGTGTGCGACTATCCGGAGGTAGCGAGCCTGGAGGATCACCTGATCCGCATGAAGCAGGTGATCAGCGAGTATCAGCCCGCGCGCGTGGCGGTGGACAGCCTCTCCGCGCTGGAGCGCGTTTCGACCGTCAAAGGGTTTCGCGAGTTCGTGCTGGCGCTGACCTCCTTCATCAAGCATCAGGAGCTGGTCGGCATGTTCACCTCCACCACGCCCAGCCTGCTGGGCGGCACCTCCGTCACCGAGGCGCACATCTCCACCATCACCGACTCCATCGTGCTGCTGCGCTATGTGGAGTTAATGGGCGAGATGCGCCGGGGCATGACCGTCCTGAAGATGCGCGGCTCCATGCACGACAAAGATATTCGCGAGTTTACCATTGACGGCAAGGGGCTGCATATCGGCAATCCGTTCCGCAACATCTCCGGCATTCTCTCCGGCAACTTCAACCATATCGCTCTGCAGGAGACCGACCGCCTGCGCGGTCTCTTCCAGGATACCGACAGTTAATCCCCGCAAGCCGCCTCCGGAGCCGGTCGCCACGCCTTCTGAACGGAGAGGCGGGGCGACACCGCTTTATGTCTGCCGTCCCGCTCCTATCGCCCGATAGAGCATCGGGTAGGAAGTCCGCCTCGCAGACTAATTTTATCCCGCATTTCTACCGATAAAAAGAGGCTGAGGATACCTGTTGGAGAGAGGGCGGTTGTTTGCACCTTCTGCACTGAAAGATGCAGATGAATCCAGACCTGCTGGTTATACTTCATATTGGAGAAAGTCCCGCGGACACCAGTCTTGTGGACAGAATGCTCAGTTTTCATAATGAACAGCATCCTGTCCCGACGGCGTTTGCCGTTATCCACACCGACCGTCTCGCCAGCGGTCTGGCGCGTCTCAACGAGGGCAACATTGATCTGATCCTGCTGGATATCTCGCTGCCCGACAGTCAGGGCGCCGCTTCGGTAGAACAGCTTCGTAACCGCGCCCCCCATACCCCGATCCTGGTGCTCAGCGATGAGAGCAGTCCGGCAGGTCTGGACAGCATCCTTCAGAACGGCGCAGACGAGTGCCTGATCAAGCAGCAGACCAGCGTCAGCGATCTGGAGCGGTCTGTCAGCCGCGTGGTGGAGCGTCAGCGCATCATGCGCTCCATCTTTGAGCAGAACGCCGACGGAATCATCGTGGTGGACTCCAATGGTATCGTCCGCATGGTCAACCGGGCGGCGGAGGCGCTGTTCGATCGTCCGCAGGAGGCACTGCTGAACCAGCCGTTCGGCTTCCCTGTCGTCTCCATCGAAAAGGCCGAGATTGACATCGTGCGGCGCAACGGCGAGGTGATTGTCGCCGAGATGCGCGTCGCGCGGTCAGATCTGGACGGAGAGACGCTCTATATCGCCAGCCTGCGCGACATCACCGAACTGGCGCAGCTGCGCGACGAGCTTCAGACCGCCTCCTTTGTGGATGAGTTGACCGGTCTCTACAATCGGCGCGGCTTTCTGATGCTCACCCAGCAGCAGCTCAAGCTGGCGGAGCGCATGGGAACCGGCGCCTGGCTGCTCTTTGCCGACATGGATAACCTCAAGCAGATCAACGACGAGCTGGGGCATGTCGAGGGAGACACCGCCCTGCAGGAAGCCGCCGTGATCCTGCGGCAGACGTTCCGACACTCCGACATCGTCGCCCGCCTGAGCGGGGATGAGTTCGCCGTCTTTCTGGTGGAGCAGGCGCATGTGGAGGTCAATACGCTGATCACCCGGCTTCAGCGCAACGTCGCCGAGCGCAACCGCCGGGTCAACGGACGCTATCCGCTCAGCTTCAGCGTCGGCTCCGCCTACTACGATCCGCATCACCCCGTCTCCCTGACGGAGCTGCTGATGCAGGCGGACGAAGCCATGTACCTGCAGAAGAGGTCCCGCAAACGCCATAGCAGCCTGCTGCAGAACCTCACGCGCTGAACGCCTCTCCCTCGAAGACCTCCGCGCCCCTCCTGCGGTCTCTGCGACAGGAGAGCGCCTCGCGCCTAAGGTCTACTTGCCCATCCGGCGCAGCGCCTCCAGCGAACGACGGCAGACATCAAAACCGAAGCCGTCCGCGCCGCCCTCCTCCACCACATACCACTCGGTGGCGTGCAGTGTCTCGCAGAGCCGGAAAATCTCGGGCCAGTCCGCCTTCCCCTCGCCGATCACGGCATCCGGTCCGCCGCCAAACTCCTTCAGATGCACGGAGCGGGCGCGTCCGGGGAACTTTCGCAGCGCCGCCATCGGGTCGCCCCCGCCGCTCACGCAGTTGCCGATGTCCATCTGCATCACCACTGCCGGCACGGTCGCGCTGAACAGATGATCCCAGGCGGTCTCTCCCTCGATCTTCACAAAGTCGAAACCGTGCGCATGATAGCCGGTCTGCATCTCCTCCGGCGCGAGCCTCTCCGCTGTCTCGTTGAGGATCGCCGCCAGCTCCCGGATGCCCTCCATACTCGACATCCGCGCCTTATCCGCCGCCACGATCAGGAACTTATTTCCCAGTTCCCGGTTCAGCGCGATGGTACGCGCCAGATTGTCGCCCTGCAGCGCCCCGGTCATCAGGTGCATTCCGCAGCACTTCAGCCCGTTGTCGTCCAGCAGCGCGCGAAGCTGTCTGCCGGAAAATCCCATCCACTCCTCTTTCTCGCCACTATAGCCCCACGGCTCCACGCCCGCATAGCCCATCTTCGCCACCGCCTTCAGGGTCGCCGGAAGGTCCTTCTGGCACTCGCCGCGCACCGAATAGAGCTGCAGACCGATCGGTATCTTCGACATCTCTCTTCTCACTTTCATCGCCGTCCCGCCGCGGAGCTCCACTCCCCGCAGACGCTCCTTAATCCATTCCACGCCGAACCGCCGCGAGTCCTTCTGCCACGCGCACAGCGGCTACCTGCGGGCAGAGATAGACGCGGCGGCTCCCCGATCGCGCAGGTAACGCGCTGCATGCCCCGGTCCGCAGCCGAGATCCAGCCGATCCCCCGTCCGCGCGTCCTCTCCGCCAGCCGATCCAGAAGCTGCCGGTCCAGCGGCTTGCCGTCCAGTTCCTGATAGAGGCGCGTTACATACTCCTGCGCGATCGTATCGCAACTGGACTGAAGGCGAAGGAGATACTCGTCCATGCCGTTAAGGGAACTCCAGCGTCGCAACAAAAAACTGCTCTCCCTGCGGGGGGGTCTGCACGATCCAGCTGCCGCGCCGGTCGAGGACGCCGCTCGGGGCGGAGCAGGGCAGGTTCGTCGGGAAGCAGCAGTCCGCCGTCACGACGTACAGGTTCGCCGCCATGGTTCGCAGCCGAAGGTTCGACTCGTGAAAATGCCAGTTCACGCGGGAGAGTTCGCTGCCATCCCGCCCGCCGTTGACCGCATGAAAGATCACCTGCGCCCCCATCTTCGCCAGCAGATGCGTCAGATGCGGGTCCGGAACCGGCGTGCAGGTCGGGTTCGCCCAGAGATCGTTGCAGATCAAGCCGCCGATGGTCAGCTCTCCCCACACAAAGGTTCGCAGGGGAGCCACCGCATAGTCGTTGATCTCCCCCCGGGGCGGGTCGGTCATCGTGCCGCAGGTCAGCGTCTTGCTGTGAAAGCCAAGATAGCCGCCTTTGCGGTCATAGAAGCGGATCTGGTTGTAGCAGAGACCGTCCTCCGGCTCCTCATAGCAGGTTCCCAGCGCCAGCCCGACGCCCGCCTGCGCCGCCTCGCCGGTCACGATCTGCAGCGCCTCCCGCACTGCGGCGCGGTCAAAGTGCGGCGTATATCCGCTCAGCGAGCCTTCCGGCGTCAGCAGGATCTCCGCGTCCTCGTCCGCGGCGAAAGCCAGGGCGCGGCGGATCGCCGCGAGATTGTCCTCCACCGACGTCGTGACCGGAAGCTGCGCCCCCGCCACCCGCAGTCTCATTGTGCGTCTTCTCCTTTGCGTCAGGATGGTCTCACCCGGTCATTCTACGCAGCAGGGCAGGGAATGTCAACCCATGTTCCGTCCGCCTCCGGGCAGGGAGTTCGACGGGCGGCGTAGAAATAGAGGGGAGAGAGAGTCCGCGCCCCCTGCGCGGCGTGTACAGCAAGGAGAGTGACCAGTATGGGGCATGAGACAAGCCGTCGTGACTTCCTCAAATCCGCCGCCTTCTCCGGCATCGCCATCTGGATCGGCGAGAGAGCCTATGCGCGGGGGTACCAGTCCCCGAATGAGCGCATCAACTTCGCCTGCATCGGCGTCGGAGGTAAAGGGGACAGCGACACCAACGACGCCGCACGCTTCGGCAATATCGTGGCGATCTGCGATGTGGATGAAAATATCCTGAATCGCATGGCAGCGCGCTACCCGAATGCGCGAAAATATGCGGATTTCCGCAAGATGCTGGATGAGGTAGGCAAAGAGATTGACGCCGTCACGGTCAGCACCCCCGACCACACCCATGCGCCCGCCGCCGCCATGGCGATGCTCAAGGGCAAGCACTGCTTCTGCCAGAAGCCGCTGACCCACACCCTCTACGAAGCCCGCCGGCTGGCGGAGATCGCCCGGAAAGCGAAGGTCGCCACGCAGATGGGTAATCAGGGGACGGCGGATACCAGCCTGCGCCGCAACGCCGCGCTGGTGCGCGCCGGCGCGCTCGGCAGGGTTACCGAACTGCACGTCTGGACGAACCGCCCCATCTGGCCCCAGGGCGGATCGCGCAACACCCCGGCGGAGCCGCCCTCCACCCTGCAGTGGGATCTGTGGCTCGGTCCTGCGCCCGTGCGCCCCTACGCCGCCGGCTATCATCCCTTCGCCTGGCGCGGCTGGTGGGACTTCGGAACCGGCGCGCTGGGAGACATGGCGTGCCATACCCTGAATATGCCGTTCATGGCGCTGGACCTGCGCGACCCGATCTCGGTGCAGGCGGAGACCTCCGGACACAACAAAGACAGCTTCCCGCAGTGGTCCATTATTCGCTACGAATTCCCCGCCACCAGACAGCGTCCCGCCCTGACGATGTTCTGGTATGACGGGGGCAAGCGTCCCTCTCCCGACCTGCTGCCGGGCGAAACGATCGCCACCAGCGGCTCCCTCATCATCGGCGAGAAGGGCAGACTCTACACGCCCGGAGACTACGGCGGAGGCGGGCGTTTCCTCGGCGACATCCAGATCAACGAGGCTCCATTTGTCGAGTCGCCCGGTCACTTCGAGGAGTTCGCCCGCGCCATCAAGGAGAAGACGCCGGCGGTGTCCAACTTCCCGGACTACGCCGGACCGCTGACCGAGACGGTGCTGCTGGGGAATCTGGCGGTCTGGGCGAACGGCAAGAAGATCGAATGGGATGCGAAGCGGCTGCACGCGAAAAACGCGCCGGAGGTGGAGCCGATCATCCGCACCCGCTACCGCCCGGGATGGAAGCTGTAGAGACGCCCGGCGAAAAAACGCACAGGGCGCGAGAGCGACAGCCTCTCGCGCCCTGGTATTGAACCCTCCTGCGCCGCTCAGCGCGTGCCAGGCGGGCGGGGGAAACGCCGGTCGAAGTCGCGGCGCAGCTTCTCCCGCGCCTCGCGCATCACCGCCCGAAGCTTCTCAAACTGCTCCTTTGTGAGAATGCGCCGCAGCTTCTCCTCGTTGTCCACATGGATCATCATGATCTGCACATGCTGGCGGGTGATCTCCCGGCGGATATTACGCGCCTGACTGCGGTCGAAGTCGTACGCATCGTACAGACTCTCCAGCTGCGCGTAGAGTTCGCGCATCTTCGCAAAGACCTCGCCCTTCTGCCGCTCGGTCTCCATGTAGAGCGCCTCGATCTGCTGCTGCTGCTCCTTCGTGATCCCGATCCGCAGCCGGATGCGCTCCTTCTCCTCTTCCGACGGTCCGCGCTGGAATCCGGGCGGTCCCGCCGGAGGACGCGGTCCGCGGGGGGGCGTCTGTCCGCTCAGATCGCGCAGGGGCGCCAGCAGCAGCAGGGCGAAGAGGGACAGGGCAATCAGTCTTCGGACGATCATCTTCCCGGTCCTCCCGCCAGCAGAATGCGCATATCTTTGCGATAGTGCTCGCTCCCTGCCAACACATCATCCCGATCCGGGTCGGGCAGCGACTGCATATCCGAGATCATCTGCACCACTCTGCCCTCATCCACGCTGGCGGCAGTCTGCTGAACCGCCGGGCGGGGGGCGTCCACCCGCGCTGTCGGGGGAGCCTGAAGTCGCAGCCAGACCACCAGCGTCAACGACGCAGCCGCCGCCAGCGTCGCGCCTGTCATCCAGACCGGGCGCAGCGCAAACCGCCATCGGCGAGCCGGCTTCTGCTCCAGACGCGCCGACAGACGCAGCCACAGATCGGGAGGCGCGCCGGGATCGGGGAGGCTCTGCCAGCGCAGGCGCAGACCGCGCTCCTCCGCCTCCAGACGGGCGCAGGAGGCGCACACACGGCTATGCTCGGACATCGCCGCCGCCAGAGGCTCCGGCAGCTTTCCGGCGACCCAGTCCATCAGGTTCTCGTCAAAATCTCGACACTTCATGATCGCATCTCTTCAGTGGTCGGCTTCCAGAATATCGCGCAGCCGACGGCGCGCCCGCGCCAGACGGGTCTTCAGAACCGTATAAGACAACTCCGTGATCGCCTGGATCTCTTCGTAGTTCCGGTCTTCCAGATAGTAGAGCACCAGCAGCAGCCGATCGTTGGGATGCAGCCGCGCCAGCGCTCGCTGCAGACGGCGCGCCTGATCCTCGCGCTCCAGAAGGTGCAGGGCCTCCTCCTCCGCGCTGCCGACAGCCAGTGTCTCCAGTTGACGCTCCTCGATCCACGCCTCCTGCGGTCGGGACTTCCGGCGGCTGTGGGCGTCGCGGGCGATGTTGACAGCGATCCGATACAGCCAGGTGGCGACCCGCGCGCGAAACTGGAAACGTCCCGCGTTCTGCCAGACACGCATGAACACATCCAGTACCGCCTCTTCCGCATCATCGGCAGAACCCATCATTCTCATCAGGAAACGATAGAGCGGAGCCTGATAGCGGCGGGTCAACTCCTCCAGCGCTGAGGTCTCTCCACGCGCGCAGTAGCGCAGCAGGTCCTCATCCGAATAGACCTGTTCATGCCCACGCGCCATAGAATCGAGTTCAAACGCACCGACCCGGTTGTTCAGTTCCATCACTGCGCTCGTCTGCATCAGCGTCCGTTCTCCGTCGCGCCGCCCTGCGGCAGCTTCATGAGTTAGAATGAGCCTTTTCATGAGTTTAGACGGCGACGAACCGATCCGGCAACACCGGGAGCGGAACGCGGATTTCCCTCTTTTTCAGAAAGACGCTCCCTGCATTGTTATACCTCTTTTCGTCTCCCGACGCTGCGTATGCTCCTCCCAACGCCAGCCGCAGGAAAAATACGCCCATCCCCCTCTGAATATGCCCTGTTGGAAGCCAATTGGCACGCTTTTTGCAGGTGATTTTGTCAGGATCACCGCATTTACCTCTATCCTGCCCCGTTCAGAGGAAGAAAGGAAAACGATGCGCACACAAGGCTTATGTACGCTGCTGCTCCTGTCGGTTCTGGCGCTTATTCATCTACCTGCTCAGGCGCAGTATCTCCCTCCCACTCCCTATCTTAGCTTTGCGGACAGCCCCTTCGCAACTCTAGATTTCTCCTATCTCTATCTGGAAGACTTTGAAGACGGCGCGCTCAACTCGCCTGGCGTCGCGCTGGACGACGGGGACGTGGTCGGCCCGGGGATATACAGAGACTCGGTAGACGGCGATGACGGAGTGATAGACGGCTTCGGCACGCGCGGACACAGCCTCTACTCAAAAGGAGTGCTCACCAGTTTCACCTTTACCTTCAATGCCGCGATACTCGGCGCGCTGCCAACCCACGCCGGCATCGTCTGGACCGATGTAGGCATTACCTGGGGCAATCTTGGGACCGGCTTCGCCTATGTCTCCGTTGAAGCCTTCGATTCTGACGGTGTCTCTCTGGGGACCGTCAGTCCCTATCTACTGGGCGACGGGGCGTTTGACGGAGCGACGGCGGAAGATCGCTTCTTCGGCGTCGTCCATGACGGGGGCATATCGAAGATCACCATCTCCATTGCCGACAGCACTGACTGGGAGGTGGATCATCTGCAGTACGGGCGCATCCGTCCCAGCGAATACATGGTGCCGGAACCCGGCGCGCTTGCCTTGCTGGCGGGCATGGGGATCGGCAGCCTCCTCTGCCTTCGCCGACGAAGACGCGCCTGACCCGCATCTGAGATCCCCCGCTTCCGAACGGGAGCGGGGGATCTCTGTTTTCTCCTTTCTCCGAAATCGCCCCGCGCTCCCGCCGCGCCGCTCTCGTTCGCAGATTCCCATGAAGAAATACCGGGAGAATACCGAAAAGAGAGAGGTGGAACGGGCACTCGCTCGCCCGCCGCTCTATCGCCGTTGCTTCCACAATGAGGTAGCTCCCCATGATCAATCTCGCTGTTATCGGCTGCGGCTACTGGGGCGTCAACTATGTGCGCCTGCTGCACGAGATACCCCGCGCCCGACTGGTCTGCGTCTGCGATTCCCGACCGGAACGCATGGCGCTCATGCGTCAGAAGTTTCCGCTGCTCTCCGTTACCGATAGTCTGGACGAGGTGTTCGATAACCGCTGGGTGGATGCGGTGGTGATCGCCACACCCGCCGCTACGCACCACGCACTGGCGGTGCGCGCCCTCCGCTCCGGCAAACACGTTATGGTGGAAAAGCCGATGGCGACCTCCGTCGAAGAGGCGGAGGAGATGGCAGCAGCGGCTGCCGACAACAACCGCGTCCTAATGGTCGGTCTGACCTTTCTCTATAACGCCGGCATCCGCAAGCTCCGGGAGATGGTCAGCGACCCCGAGTTCGGCACGGTCTACTACCTTCACTGCACGCGAACCAACATGGGACCGGTGCGCCACGATGTCAGCGCGATCTGGGACCTGGCTTCGCACGATCTGGCGATCTGCGACTACCTGCTGGATCAGACGCCCGTCTGGGTGCAGGCGCAGGCGTCCACCGTTCTCGATCACGACCTGGCGGATATCGCCTTCTTGACGCTCGGATATCCGGGCAACATTCTGGCGAATATCCATGTCAGCTGGGTGGACCCCAACAAGGTGCGCGAGGTGGTGGTGGTCGGCAGTCAGCGGCGGGTGCTGCTGAACGACCTGAACGCGGGCGAGCCGGTGCGCGTGTTTGAGAAGGGCATCTGCTCCACGCGCATCGAACCGGACAGCTTCGGCGAGTTCCGTCTGCAGGTGCGCGACGGCGATATCATCAGCCCGCGCATCGCGCCCAGCGAGCCGCTGCGCAATCAGATGGAGCACTTTCTGGACTGCATCCTGACCGATCGCCCGCCGATCAGCGACGGCGCGGTCGGTCTGGCGAATGTGCGCGCGCTGTCCGCCGTCGAGGAGTCGCTGGCGAAACGCGGGGCGCAGGTCGAGGTACGCGGCTATGTTTCATCCCACAGCCCTCGTTGAGAGCGAGGAGATCGGCGATCAGACGCGCGTCTGGGCTTACGCCCATGTGATGGCGGGCGCGAAGATCGGGCGCAACTGCAATATCGGCGACCATGCGTTCATCGAGCGCGGAGCCGTGATCGGCGACAACGTTACGATCAAAAACGGGGTCTGCGTCTGGGAGGGCGTCGAGATCGGCGATGGCGTCTTCGTCGGACCGCAGGCGGTCTTCACCAACGACCCCTATCCCCGCTCCCCCCGCCTGCCCCTGGTGCAGGAGCGGTATGCCGGGAAAGCATGGCTGCGCGCCACGCGCATTGGCGAAGGCGCGACCATCGGCGCCGCCGCCATCATTCTGTGCGGCGTGACCATCGGCGCGTACGCCTTCATCGGGGCGGGCGCGCTGGTGTGCGAAAACGTGCCGCCGCAGGCGCTGTATCTGGGCGTGCCGGCGCAGCAGAGAGGATGGGTCTGTCTGTGCGGCAGACCGATGCACCGCGACGGCGCGCTCTGGATCTGTCCGGAGTGCGCCCGCGAATACGAAGAAGAGGAGCAACTGTGCGGATCGGAGATGCGCGGCTGCCTGCGCGCGCGTCTTCTGACCGCCGCCTGACCGGAGAGAGCCAAAGATGCCGTCTCTCCTGGAACCGAGCAGACTTATGAATATTCCGCTGGTAGATCTGAAGATACAGTACCGGTCGCTGGCTGCCGAGATCCAGCAGGCGGTGCAGCGGGCAATGGAGCGCGCCGACTTTATTCTGGGCAGCGAGGTGAGCGCGTTCGAGGAGGAGTTTGCCGCCTTTTGCGGCGCAAAGTATGCCGTCGGGCTGGCGACGGGAACGGATGCGCTGCATCTGGGACTGCGCGCCTGCGGGATCGGTCCCGGCGACGAGGTCATCACCGCTCCCAACTCCTTCATCGCCACCGCCGCCGCCATCACCTTCTCCGGCGCCACGCCGGTCTTTGCCGACATAGACCCCCGGACGTTCAACCTCGATCCGGTAGCCGTCGAACAGGCGATCACGCCGCGCACGCGCGCCATCGTGCCGGTGCACCTGTACGGACAGCCTGCGGATATGGACGCCCTGCAGGCGCTGGCGCGCAGGTACGACCTGAAGATCATCGAGGACGCCTGTCAGGCGCACGGAGCCGAGTATAAGGGGCAGCGGGTCGGCTCGCTGGGAGATGTAGCTGCCTTCAGCTTCTATCCGGGCAAGAACCTGGGAGCCTATGGCGACGGAGGCGCGGCGGTTACCAGCGACCCGCAGATCGCCGAAACGCTGCGCATGCTGCGTAACTACGGGCAGAGCCGCAAATATCATCACGACTTTCTCGCCTTCAACAGCCGGCTTGATAACCTGCAGGCAGCCATCCTGCGCGTGAAACTGCGCCACATGGACGCCTGGAACCGCAAGCGGCGCAAAGCCGCCGCACACTATACCCGCCTCCTTGCTCCGGAGGGGATGCCGGTCCCGCGCGCCATGCCGGAGGTCAGCCACGTCTATCACCTCTACGTCATTCGCTCCACACGGCGCGACGAACTGCTGCGCTTTTTGAACGAGCGGGGCATCGGCGCCGGGATTCACTATCCGATCCCGATCCATCTGCAGTCAGCCTACGCCGCGCTGGGGGGCAGACCGGGAGACTTTCCCAACGCCGAGTCCGCCTGTCGGGAGGTGCTCTCGCTGCCGCTCTTTCCGGAGATCACCCGCGATCAGATCGAGACGATCTGCAGCGCGATCCGGGAGTTTCAGGCGGCAAACGGCGGCGCGCTGGCAGCCTGACGCCGCGGCGGCTTGCGCCGGAGAGCGTCCGCTCTCCGGCGCTTTTGCGATTCCAGGCCGACAACTCCTGCAGACGACAGAAGCGAGTTGAGAATATAATAAATCCTTTCCGATAAAAAACGCACCTGCGGCAAAACCCGGTAACATCACAGATAGGCACCGAAGAGCGGGAACGGCATAATCCCTCTGATATCCTCATACTCTGACGGATAGAAGGGATTGTATCGAGATGGTGCGCACCGGCTCGCCCCTGATCCTGCGTGCCATTGCGTTGCTGGCTGCCAGCCTGAGCCTGATCGCGCTTTGGCACCTGAGCGACAGCCTGTATGGAGTGCAGAACTTCACGACGCTTCTGCTCGTCTATATACCGCTGTCGGTGATAGGAACCTGGTCGCTGCTCTGCTACTTCCAGGTCGTGCTTGCACGTGAGCGCGCCGCCCATGCCAAGCTAGACGCAGAGCGCATCGCCGCCATCCAGGTCTGCCGCGCCACCATCGAGTCGCTCGCCTATGCCGTCGAAGCGCGAACTCCCCATAATCTGGGGCATCTCTCCCGCGTTCAGGCGCTGACGGAGGCGACCGCCCGCGCCATGAACCTGCGGGAAGACGCCATTGAAGGGATACGTATCGCCTCCCTGCTGCATGACATCGGGCGTCTGGGCGTGCCGGATAATATCCTCACCAAAGAGGGCATCCTCACCGAGATCGAGCGCGAGCGCGTGCGGCTCTATCCGGTGCTTGGAAGCCGTATTCTGGCGGCGATCCCCTTCTCCTGGCCCATCGTTCCGATGGTCCGCCATCATCGCGAGCACTTCGACGGGAGCGGCTACCCGGACGGGCTGAAAGGCGAGGCGATCCCGCTCGGCGCGCGCATCCTGGCAGTCGCCGACGTGTACGACGCCCTGACCTCCTCGCGCTCCCACCGCCCCGGACAGTCGCACGAGGAGGCGGTCGCCTTCATCGAGGAAGGCTCCGGCACGCTGTTCGATCCGGAGGTCGTGCGCGCCTTTCTGTCGGTGGTGGACGCCGTCCGCGCCGGGTTTGAGCAGTCCGAACCGCGCACCTCCAGCCAGAACGCCGCGCTGGAGATCGCCCGCGCACAGACGGAGATGCGCGCGCTCTATGATCTCGCCTGCGAGGTCGGCAACACCCTGCAGCTGGACGCCACGCTGGAGACGCTTGCCAGACGCCTGCCCTCGATCGTCCCCTGCTCGACCTGCGTCATCTTTCTGACCGAAGGCGGCGACGAGAACCTGCGCGCCTACTGCGCTTCCGGCGTCAATCAGGCGTTCTTCCACAACAGTCTGGCGCAGATGGGAACCTATCTGACCGGCAGGGTCGCCTCGCGGGGCGAACCGGTGCTCGCCTCCTACATGGCGGACGACCTGTGGCTGAACCTGTCGCCGAGCGATCCCTGGATCCCCCTGCGCTCGACGCTGATCGTGCCGCTGCGCGCCGACGGAAAGGTGATCGGAACCATCAATCTGTACCACACAGATCCGGACGCCTTTCACCCCGACGATGTGCGCGTCATGGTCTGCGTGGGAGAGATGGCGGGAAGCGCGGTGCAGAACGCCCATCTGTTCAGCCAGGCGCAGGAGACCGCCTACACCGACGCCCTGACCGGTCTGCGCAATGTGCGCTACCTGAAGCAGTTTCTGGAGCAGGAGCTGAACCGGGCGCAGAAAAACGGGCAGAAGCTTGCCATCCTCAACCTCGATCTGGACGGCTTCAAGCAGGTCAACGACAACTACGGGCATGCGCGGGGCGATGAGGTGCTGCGGGAGATCGGACAGATCCTGCGCGCCGTCGTCCGCAACTACGACCTGGTCGCCCGCTACGCCGGGGATGAGTTCGCCATCGTGCTGCCGGAGTCGGATCGTGAGAAGGCGGCGGTTGTGGCGGCAAAGGTGCGGGGCGTGGTTGACCGCTACGGCTCCCGCCTGCGCCAGAGCGATCCTAACTTCCCGCAGATCGGGGTCTCCATCGGCATCTCCATCTATCCGGAGGACGCCTCCAGCCTGACGGAACTGATGTGCTGCGCCGACCGGCTGATGTACGACAACAAGCGATCCCGCCGCGCGGCGTGAGCCGGCGCGGCGGAGGCGTCAGCGGCGCGCGGAGGCGTCAGCGGCGTCTCTGCCGCTTCGCCTGCTCCAGCAGGTCTTTGTAGGTGAGGGGTTTCGTCGTCCGGGAGGTGTCCAGCGGCTTTCCAGAGGGAAGTATCACGGGATTGCGATTGCGCCGCGGATCGAACATCTCCTCCGGCGGCAGGTAGAGCATGGCGTTGGGCGGGGGAACCCACCGGAAGGTCTCTTTCGGCAGGCTGCCATTCGCCAGCACCCGATTATCGTAGCGGTAGAGGAGGGGCGGCTCCTTCAGGCGGGGCGGCTCGTCCGCAGAGGAGCGCGGACTGTCCGGGACGGGCGCGGGGTCTTCGCGGTCGCGCTGATCCAGTTGAAACCGGCGCAGCAGGCGATCCTTCTGACCGATATAGAGCCGCGCCTCTGAGAGCCGATCCGGCGTGCTCATATCCAGCAGGATCACGTCGGTCAGCACGCCGTCCAGCGGCTCCGTCCCCTCCAACCGCACCGCCCGCGCCTGCTTCTCCAGCTCCTCAAACGGGTTCAGTCCGGTCAGCGCCGCCATCTCCAAGCTCATCACGAACTCGCGCAGCCCCTCCAGATTCTTCGGGGCTTTGACGCGGGTATAGTAGCCCTGCGCCTCCTGATAGGTATACAGGTCTTTTCCATCCGAGAGCAGGCGGGTCAACAGGGGGATTGTCCGGTCCGGAATCTTCTGGAAGGTCTCGATCAGCAGGCGGTTGGGACGCTGAAAGACCAGCCGCGAGCGCACCATCGGCGCGGATCCCATGCCGGAGACCGTATAGACCGACTCCTGATCCAGCGTGCGCAGCCGGCGGTAGGCGCGCACCATCTCATCCAGCGCCTTTTTCGCGCCGGGATCTATCGCCGCTCTCTCCTGCGCGCAGACGCCGGGAGCGAGGGCAAGACAGAGACAGAGAGCCAGCAGAAAGCGTCTCATGGCGTTCCCAGGGGCGCGAGAGGAGGATAGCAGGGCATCCTCCTCCGCATCGAGTTACGGACTGCCGGGCGGCGCAGGCGGGATCGGCACCGTGATGGTTCCGAGAATCGCCCCCGGAACGCCGCCGCTCCCCAGCGTATTACCCCGGAGGTCCGCGGCGGTAACCGTCACCGTATAGACCGCCGGAGCGGCTCCCAGCGCGTTATGGGGCAGAGTAACGCTGGCGGCGTAGGTGTCCGGCTCTCCCGCAACGGGCGTCATCACGACCGGCATACCGGGCAGCGAGGCTCCGAGCGCGTCCTTCACATCCACCTTCACCGAAGCGGCATCTACCCCCGAAGGATCGGTAACCTGCGCCTTCAGCGCGGCGGTTCCTCCCGCAAAGGTCAACGGATTCGGACGGGTGACGATGCTGTCGGCAAGCGTGACGACCCGGGGAGGAGCGGAGTCTCCGCCGCCTCCGCCGCATCCTGCCGCCGCCAGCCCAAAGGCGCAGAGCGCCGCCGCCAGACTGCCCGCCGCGCGCAGTGCGCGTATGTTTCGCATCTGCATACTCCTTCCCTCCTCAGCGCGTAATCACAAAGGCGACCACCGCGCGCGCCATCTCGCCGCCGTCGCTGACCGCGCGCACCTGCACCAGATAGACGCCCGGAGCCACGCTGCGCCCTGCGTCGTCCCGCGTATCCCAGACCAGGCTGCTGGTTCCGGACGAAAGGCTGCGGCTGGTCAGCGTGCGCACCGTCTCCCCGTTCGACCGCACGATGGAGACCGTCGTCTGCCCCTCCCGCGACAGCGTGAAGTTGATCACCGGGCGGTTGCCGCGCGTGGCGGTTACGCCGAGGTCGCGGATGAACAGGCGGCGGCTGGCATCGCGCGTCAGCTCCAGCTGCAGCGCGTGAGAGGCGCGAGAGGCGCTGAGCGTGTAGCTGGACGACGTGCGCAGGTTCACGCGCTGACCGGAGGACTTGTCCAACAGCGTCAGCGTGAAGCCGCGCGGGATGCGGGAGGAGTCGGGCCAGGTCAGCGTTACCGGCTTGTCGCCCTGCCCCTCCACCACGATATCCCAGGTCTGTGAGGCGGCTCCGTGATTGCGGAAGTCCGCCGCCACGCGCTGGTCGGAGCCGGTCTGCCCTCCGGCGACGAAGGCGATCTGCAGTCCCTCCTCGATCGAAGGCGCGGCGCGGAACTGGCGGCGCGTCTCGGAGAGACCGAAGTAGACGGAGCCGGTCTGTCCGCCGGAGGAGGCGTTGATCTGCGCCATCCAGAGTCCCGGCTTTTCAGCGGCGGAGCGGCTGAGGACGGTCGGCGGCGCGATGCTCAGGCTGCCCTCCACGTTTGAGAAGAACCAGAACGCGCCGTAGGGCGGAATGGAGTCGGTGACGCCCGGGATGACGTTCCGATCATAGATCAGGGTTCTGCCGCGCCCGTCGGCTCCGCCCCAGGCGAAGTCCAGCGTCCATCCCAGACCGACCGCCGCGCTCAGCGTCGCCTGCTGACCGTTGCCGGGGCTGGAGGGATCGGTGTTCTTCACGATGAGATTGTTCAGCGTCCACTGGATCGGATACTGGAACGGGTTGCCGAGCAGGTTCCAGCCCCGGTGGATCGGGACCTCCACCGCCCGGGTCGGCGGATGGGGAACGCCTGCAGCGACGATCGCCGGCGCGCCTCCGCTGCGGAAGATCCAGTAGCCGACGCCCGGCGCGGGATTCGGGAATCCCGGATCGGTTGGGCGCAGGTAACGCCCCGCCCGGGCGTCCCAGTAGCGCAGCGCATCCGCCGTCACTCCGGTCAAAACCGTCGTCAGCGCGGAGCCTGCCGGATAGTGATAGGGGAGGGTGAGCATGCTCCACCCCGGCGACGGCTGCGGCTGCGGCTGGAGAACGACGTTCTGATTGGGGGCGTCCCGCCCCAGCCCCACCGTGACATTCTCAATTAACTGCGGCACATATCCGGGCGCCTCGACCTTGAGCGTGTAGCTTCCCGGCTCAAAGCCGGGCGGCGCCGGGAAGGCGTAGAGTCCGGCGGAGTCGGTCTGCGTGGAGCGCACCGTGGCGCCGTCCCTGAGCGCGGTGATCGTCGCGCCCTGCAGGAAGGTTCCGTCCAGCGCCGTCACCTGTCCGGACGCCGTTCCGTTGCGGTTGGGCGTCAGGTCGAGAAAGTCGGTAGGCGCGCTCTCGTTACCGGCGCCGTCCACCGCGCTGACTTTGTAGAAGTAGGTCCTGCCGTTGGTCAGGTTATCGTCCACATAGCCGGGACTCGGAATCGGCGCGCCGTTGAGCTTCACATATCCCGCCAGCGACTGCTCGCTGCGGTAGACGTTGTAGCCGACGACGATATTGTTGTCGCTGGAGGCGCTCCAGGTTAGATTGACCATTCGGTTGGAGGAGGTACCCTGCAGACTGCCGGGGATGGTCGGCGGGGTGTTATCCACCGTCACCAGGCGGGTAGCGGAGACCTCATAGTTATCCGGGTTCTTCACGCGCAGGCGCAGGGTCGCCGTTCCGTCGCGCACGGCGGAGAGATCCCACGTTCCCAGCAGCCCGTCGGTGATCTTCTGACGCTGGTCGGCGACGATGGGGATAAAGGCGCTGGGAGACTCCGGCAGCGCGTACTCCAGCGTATAGGTGGGGATGCGCAGCCCGTCGGAGGTGCCGATGACCGGCGCGTTTTTCGCCACATAGGCGGAGGGTCCCGGCGTAGAGATCGCGGCGGTCGGGTTGTCCAGACGCACGCGGGAGGTGAAGTTCAGCACGCCGAAGGTGGACTGCACCCGCACATGCAGGGTTCGGTCGCCGTTAGCATATCGAGGCTGCCCGGTATTCGGGTCCGTCTCGCGGGAGTTCCAGGGCAGGATATAAGGCGGACCGTTGGAGAAGGCGACTACCGTTGGGTCGTTGTCAATGCGCAGCTCCGCGCTGCTGAAACTGCCGGGACTGCCGACGCGCAGCCGCACATTGACGGTTCCATAGACAAAGCTGCCGCTGGCGGGATACTCCAGACTGATGCCCGACACGGCGCGTTGAACCGCTGCCTGCGCGTCAACGACTCCGTAGCCGTACTCGTTATTGGGAACCGAGCGACCGACCGGGTCGGCGGTGCGCGTCAGGATCTCTTTGATCTGATCCGCCGGCGCGCCCGCGCTCAGACAGAGCGCGACCACTCCCGCCGCAATGGGCGACGCCATGGAGGTTCCCTGCCAGCCGGACCCGCCGTAGGCGTTGCCGGGCAGGGTACTGATAATATCGTCATTGCCGTTGCCGCCTGGCGCGCTGATCGTCGTATAGGGGCGGGCGGAGGAGTAGGAGGCGTGCTCCTTCTGTCTGCCGCAGGCGGCGACGCAGATAATGTTGGGATGCAGCGACGCCAGGTGCGCCGGGTTGATGGGAGGATTGCCGAACTCAAAGGCGTTTCCGGCTGCTAGCGTGAAGACGATCCCGGAATCCGCCGTCTCCAGCACCGTCGCATTGAAAGGGTCATTGGGATCGGGGTCGTCCGAAGGCGCGAATCCCCCCAGGCTCATATTGACGACCACCTTCTTGCCCGGCGCAATCCGTGTGCGGATATAGGTAACCGCATCTATCAGCGCGCTGTCCGGAAAGAAGGGATCGCCCGCCTTCGCTACGAACAGCCCAACGTTCTGCCAGGCGACCCCCGCAATGCCGATCCCGTTGTTGGTGGCCGCCGCCGCCAGACCCGCCACATGCGTGCCGTGATCAGGCGTCGAGGAGACGTCGTTGGGATTGTTGGGGTCGTAGAAGTTGCGCGCGCCGATCAGGCGTGTGCGCAGGTCCTCATGGTTGACATCGAACCCGGTGTCAATCACGGCGATGACGACGCTGCTCTGTCCCTTCTGGACGTCCCATGCGCCCGGAGTGTTCATCACCGGAAGATGCCACTGCTGACTATAACGCGGGTCGTTTGGAACATCGAGCGGGTAGCGCATACGGTGCGGACCGACCCAGCGGAATCTGCCGGTGGCTCTGAGGGCGGCGATAGCCCGGTCCACCTCAGCTTCCGTCGCCGCGTTGCCGTTGGCTCCCTTCGCCCGCAGCAGATACATATCGGCACGGAGCAGAGGGCGCACGATCTCGGAATCGGCGTTGACCGCCATCTGGCGCACGGCGTCGGGCGCATTGCCCGGCTGCGCCCAGACGAGGATCTCACCGGGAATGCGCTGCGGCGGACCGACCCGATAGCGTCCAGCCTGCGCCCCGGCGGCGTGCGCCGCGATCACCGCTGTCAGAGCCAGAGCCAGCGTCAGCGCCACACGTCGGCTCCGCGCCAGCCAACGGAAGAGGGTCTTCAGACGACGATTCATTACCTTTCCACCTTTTCAACAGAGTCGCGCCCCGCCGGATACAGCAGTACACGGCGCGCGGGGGCGGAGACAGAGTGAGCGTAAAGCCCGTCCCCCCTTGCGGAGCGATCGGGAAGCCGTTAGAGGGCGCGAACGCGCTCTCTGAGATAGGCATAGAACTCCCGGCTCGGCGTTCGCTCGTGGCTCAAGCCGATGCTCGGAGCCGGGATGTTCTCAACGGCGAGAAAATGGGCTTCGATGGCGCACAGGTCGTACTGCCGATCTATCGTCAGCAGATGCCGCAGGGAGCTGTCCGGCACATCCTGCGACACGCCTTCCGGGATCGCCGCCAGCCAGGTCAGCGTATACGCCTCCTCGCGCCCCATATTGAGTGAGGGAAACTCCCGTTCGATCCGCGCGGCGATCTCCTCGTCCTGATCGCGGTAGACGGGAACATACTTCTCCAGGGTGTCAATGGCGTCGGCGAAGAAGACCCCGACGGCGACGCCCAGCCCCCACAGCATGCCGGCTCCCACAATGGCGGAATCGTCGGAGGCACCCGAGCCGGGGCGGTGGCGGATGTAGAGCCGGGCGACTCCCGGATCGTTCTGCCGGTCCGCCGCAACGATCAGACCTTTCCGCCGAAACGACTCCAGCTCCTCCTCCCATTCGCCGTGCGCCAGCCTCTCCGCGTCGAGACCGAGCGCGTCCATCTGCGGCAGGGAGACCAGATACGACCGCCCTCCGCCGATCCGAACGCCGCGCCGCCGCTCCACCTCCCGGCGAATATCCGGGTCGTCGCGCAGACCGCCCAGATACAAGCCGCGCAGAACGTCGTCGGGCGAGACGCGCAGAAAGCGCAGAAACGAGATCCCCAGAAGCGGGTTGTTGTCTTCGTCCAGCAGCGCGGGTGGCGCGCTGCCCCGCAGAGCAAGGTCTGCGTAACGAACCATCGCATTGATCAGCGCCTGCCGCTCGGCGCGGATCAGCGCGGGGTCCAGACGGAGGGCGCGGGTAACGTCGTCCAACGTGGTGTTCGGATAGCGGCGCCGCTGAAACAGCCCGTGCCCCTCATGGGCGCGCCCCTCCACCGACTGCAGCAGGAGCAGCTCTTCCACGGCGCGCGTGGTGCGCAGGGTATCGCGTGAATCCAGCGCAAAAAAGTCTTTGCGAATCAGATCGGAGGGCGCGACACCCTGCAGGCGGTACTGTCGTGAACTTCCTGCCGATGCCACGCTCGCCTCCAATCAGTAAAATAGTAACTCGATACTATCTCGTCTTTCAAATATGCAACCAGATTTCTCTTTCTACAGCCCTCAGAAACAATCCTCCTCTCTATTCGCCGTTTTTTCGGCGCGAAAGGAGTTATTCACGCGGCTGAGGGATAACTTATACTCATACTATCTCATGCAACAGGGCTAGCCTTATGAACAGGTCTCTCACCAGACGGTTTCGGTTGGCGGGGCGGTCTCTCCTTCTGACCGTCGCGCTGTCGCTGCTCCTCTCTCCCTCCCGCGCGGAAGATCTGCGCGTTCTGATCGTCGGCGGCGGACCGGAGCCGGATCAGAATCAGGTCTCTATTGAGAGCAACGTGCGCTACATGCTCCGGATTCTGCCGGCGGGCAGCGTCGCGACGGTGCTCTTCGCCGATGGGAGCCGCCAGAACGCGACGGTGGTGTATGAGGAGAAGACCCGCCCGTTTCCGCCGGGCGAGACGGTCCTGAAACTGCTGCTCCAGAACCGCGCCGCCGCCGTCCCGATCGTCCCTCGCTACCGTGCGCCCTCGCTGACGCAGATGGACGGCGGGCTGAGCCGGGCGGAACTCTCTTCCGCCTTCGAAAAGCTGCCGCAGGGAGCGGGCGAAACCGCGAAGTCGTTCCTGCTCTACTTTACGGGGCACGGAAGACAGGCGAGAGACCGCGACCTCAACAACAACATCTTCGATCTGTGGGCGAAAGAGACGGTCTCCGTGCGCGAACTAGCGGCGCACCTGCAGCGTCTGCCGATGGATCGTCCGGTAACACTGGTGATGGTGCAGTGCTACTCCGGCGCGTTCGCCAATCTGCTGTTTGAAGGGGGCGATCCCGCCGCGCCGACCACCGAACGCGACATCGCCGGGTTCTTCGCGACCGTTCGGGAGCGCGTCGCCGCCGGCTGCACGCCGGAACTCAACGAAGCCGAATATCACGACTTCACCTCCTACTTCTTCGCGGCGATGGCGGGGTCTGACCGTGTCGGTCGAACGGTGCGAGGCGCCGACTACAACCGCGACGGGCGCGTCGGCATGGACGAAGCCTACTGCTACACGCTGATACACAACACCTCCATTGACGTGCCGACCTGCACCTCCGACCTCTTCCTGCGCCGTTTTGTAACGATGCCGGAGGAGGAGATCTTCCAGACCTCCTACGCACAGACGCTCTCGTGGGCGTCTCCGGCGCAGCGCGCGGCGCTGGAGAGCCTGTCCCGCTCGCTGAAACTGTCCGGCGAGGATCGCGGGCAGACCGCCTATCGCCAGATGCGCGGCATCGAACCTGCCCGCGGGGCGGAGAACCCGCTGGCGTCGGCGCGCCGCCGCTATGCGCGCGCCTATCAGGACGCCCGCCGGGAGCTTTTCACGCGCTGGCCCGCGCTGCAGACGCCGGGACTCGCCGGATTTGAGGAGGCGCGCATAGCGGCGCAGCAAGCCCTCGCCAGCCTGTCGAAGACCGGCGTCTTTCAGGAGCTTCTGGAGGCGGAGACCGCTCTGACCGCCGCGGAGAAGGCGGACTATCAGCGGGAGATCGAGGAGGCGCGGCGGATGCGTTTCGTCCGTCTGTTCAAGACGGTCGTTCTGACCCATGCCCTGCGCGCCGGAGCCGATGAGTCGCTCAAAAGCCGTTTCGACCGCCTGATCGCCGCCGAAAGCCGCACGCTGCTGCCGCCGGTTCGCCAGACCGCCGAGAGAGCGCCCTGACCGTCTGCATAACACGACACGATACCTCCCGCGCTCTGCGCCACAGAGACGACTAAAGGTTTGCGCCGGACTGTCCGATGATAGCAGGTAGTTTCGATTCTATTGCGGACCTGCGCCTGGTCCCCTGCACCCATGATGGAATCGCTGCGCCCGACGGCAGCCCTGAACTCACCTCAGCTCCTGGTAAAGAGAGGTTCCAACATGTCTGGACACTTAGCGACCTACTATCGTATCACGGAGCAGACGCTCGATCTGCGAAAACAGTTTATTGGGTTCGGTCCGGAGGATGTGCAGGCATTAGCCCGGCTCTATGAATGGGCGAAGCGGCGCGCGCCGGAGATCGTTCGTGAGTTTTACGACCATCAGTTTTCGTTCCCTCCTACGCGTGCGTTCTTTGAGCAAATGGCGCAAAGCCGAAGCATCACGCTGCAGGCGCTGCGCGCTAAACTGGAAGGGTCGCAGGCTGGCTACTTTCTACAGATATTCGAAGAGGCGGCGGAGGGCGGCAAATTTGGCGTGGAGTACATCGAAAAACGGTTGCAAGTGGGTCGAATCCACAACATGATTGATCTTCCGTTGAAGTTCTATCTGGGCAGCTACTGCCTCTACATGGATCTGGTGCGCAAGTATCTTCGCAAAGATTTCCGCTATCAGCGCAAAGTGGCAGAGCAGGGAGAGCGCGCCCTCTTCACGATCTTCAACTACGATCTTCAGTCTGTTGGCGACAGCTTCCTACTGGACATGATGGAGTCGGCGGGATTCGATCTGGTGAATGTGCCGGCGGAGGAGGGGCGCGACCTGACAGAGTACGTCGGACACATCAAGCGCGCCTTTTCAGAGGAGATTCAGCATGTTGCAGAGTCGCTTGCGAGCGGCAACCTGACGCTGGAGATCCGTCCGCGCTCGGAGACCGACACGATCCGGCTGGCTTTCCGCAAGATCATTCAGCAGCTGCGCGAGGTGGTCGGGCAGGTCTCCCGCTCGTCGGATGAGCTCAAAGCCTCTGCCGCCGCCATCTTCGCCTCCTCCGACCGGACGGCAGGAGCGGTCGCACAGATCAGTCATACGATGGAGGAGGCTGCCCGCGCCAGCGAACAGTCGTCGCAGACCAGTGCGGAGATCGCCCGCGCCAGCGAACAGCAGGCGATCTCCGCCACCGAAGCCGCCGCCGCCATGCAGTCGCTTCAGGAGGCTGTGGAGACGGTTCAGCAGGGAAGCGCGCAGCAGCAGTTGGTCGCCCTGCAGGCGGATGAGGCGATGAAACAGGCAGGCAAGGCGGTGGAGCAGGTGGCGCGATCGGCGCAGGAGATGGCGGTCGCCGCCCAGAAAGCATGCGAAATCTCCCAGTCGGGCAGCGTCTCCGTCCAGCAGACCATCTCCAGCATGGAGCGCATTCGCGCGCAGGTGACGGCAAGCTCTCAGAAGATTCGCGAACTCGGCGCAAAGGGACAGGAGATCGGGATCATCGTCGAAACCATCAACCAGATCGCCGAGCAGACCAATCTGCTGGCGTTGAACGCTGCCATCGAGGCAGCGCGCGCCGGAGAGCACGGGCGCGGCTTCGCGGTGGTGGCGGACGAGGTGCGCAAGCTGGCGGAGCGCGCCGCGGTAGCGACGCAGGAGATCTCCAGCCTCATCGGAGAGGTGCGCAGCGGCGTCGAGGAGTCGGTACGCGCGATGGAGGCGAGCACGCAGGAGGTGACGGAAGGGGTACAGCGCAGCCAGGAGGCAGGGCAGGCGCTGGAGCAGATCCTGCAGTCCGTCCGGTCGGTCACCCTCGAGGTCGAAGAGGTCAACTCCTACACTCAGGAGATGGAGGCTTCCGTGCAGGAGGTCACGGCTTCCGTCTGCAGCCTGCGCCAGGTCGCTCAGACCAATGAGACGCTGGTCGCGCAGATGGCTACCGGCTCCGAGCGCGTCTCCAACGCGATCACCAGCGTCGCCTCCATCAGCCAGGAGACCGCCGCCGGGGCGCAGCAGATGAGCGCCTCCGCGCAGGAGGTTACCGCCAGCATGCAGGAGATCGCCCGACAGATCGTCGACTCGACCCATAGCGTGCAGGAGGTCGCCCTCTCCGTGCAGCGCCTGAACGAACTGGCGGAGCATCTGTGGAGCCTGATCCGCATCTTCCAGACCGAGCAGAGCGCCGCGGGGGAGCATCGCAGATCGCCCGACTCGACCCTCCTTCTGCGCGCCGCATGAAAAGAGACAGCCCCCTTCGGAACAGAACGAGAAGGGGGCTGTCATTTCCCTGGCGCGGGTTCGGCAGTAAGCCGCCGACGGAAACAACGCAGGCAAACCTGTAAAAAATAGCTATTGCAAAATCGAAGCGTTTATGCAATAATGTAATTGAAGTCAGCAAGGGAGGGGTGATGCCCAATAGCCCAAGCTTACCTACCTTTTCCGATAAAGGAGGGCCACTACAGGTTTGATACCACCGGACACTCAATCAGAAACCCGCCGGGAAAGAGAGACCCACTGAGACAGTCGTCGAGCATTCCACGAATTATCCGTAAACGCGATAGAGCGATGGCTCCGACGAGACTCGAGACGCAGAGAAAGCGTTAGTAGAACGGTCCGCTCTTTCCCGGTTTCTATTTTGACTCCCTGAACCTACACCTCCTGCGCCGCGCCGATCACCTCAAACGAACCCGACAGATACGTAACGCCTTCTCCCGGCTGCCCGCCGCCGACCGAGACCTCAAAGATACCCGGCTCGATCACGCTGCGCCCGTCGTCCGTCCAGCAGACCATCTGCGCCGGACCCAGCTTGAACGAAACGACGCGGCTCTCTCCCGGCTGCAGATGCTCACGCTGAAATCCCTCCAGATGCCGGATCGGGGTCGGAACTGACGCCTCGACATCGCGCAGGTAGAGCTGAATCACCTCGTCTCCGGCGCGCTCCCCCGTATTGACAACCGTCGCCTGCACGGTGACGCTCTCGCCCGGCTCCAGCCGCTCCGGAACGATCTTCAGATCGCTGTAGGCGAACTGCGTGTAGCTCAGTCCGTGCCCGAAGCGGTAGCGCGGCTCCTCTCGCAGGAAGCGATAGGTGCGCCCCTCCATGCGATAGTCCTCGAAGGGCGGAACCTGATCGAGCGAGCGGTAGAAGGTGATCGGCAGCCTGCCCGCCGGGTTGTAGTCGCCCCAGAGGACCTCCGCCAGCGCGGTTCCCGCCTCCTCGCCCCCGTACCAGACCGCCAGGATTGCCGGCACATGCTCCGCTGCCCACTCTATTGCCAGCGCGCTGCCGCTCAACAGGACCAGAACGACCGGCTTGCCCGCAGCGTGGACCGCCTGGATCAACGCCTCCTGCGCGCCGGGCAACCCGATCTCGGTTCGGTCGCCGCTGCGGTTGTAGCTCGATTCGCCCTCCTCTCCCTCCAGCCGGGGCGAGATGCCCATCACCATCACGACCGCATCCGACAGGCGCGCCGCCTCCAGCGCCTCCGCAAATCCCTCGCGGGAGGGATCGGTCAGATCGCACCCTCTGGCGTAGCGGACGGTGACGCCGGCGGCTTCGGCGCGTCGGCGGATCCCCTCCAGGTGCGTTACGGCATGGGACGGCGTGCCGTTGTAGTTGCCCAGAAGCGCCTCGACATCGTCGGCGTTGGGACCGATCACCGCCAGAGAGCGGATGCTCTCGCCAAAGGGCAGCAGGCGGTTCTCATTCTTGAGCAGGACGATGCTTTCGCGCGCCGCCTGCCGCGCCAGTTCGCGATGCGCCTCGCAGTCGTTGACCGAGATCGGTATCTGCGCGTAGGGCACCTGCTCCTTCGGATCGAACATGCCTAGCCGGAACCGCGCCTCGAAGAGACGCCGGACGGAGCGGTCAATCTCGGCTTCCGTGATCATTCCCTGCTGCACCGCTTCCGTCAGCGCAAGGTAGGTATCGCCGCAGTTGAGATCGCAGCCATGCCGCACCGCCAGCGCCGCCGCCTCCGCCGGGCTGTTCGCCAGCCGGTGATGCCGGTAGATATCGTCTATCGCGCCGCAGTCGGAGACGACATAGCCCTCAAAGCCCCACTTTCGGCGCAGGATCTCCTCCAGCAGGGTCGGGCTGGCGGCGCAGGCTTCGCCGTTGGTGCGGTTGTAGGCGGGCATCAGCGAAGCCGCTCTCCCCTCCTGAATGCACATCCGGAAGGCGGGCAGATAGGTCTCCCATAGATCGCGCAGACCGACCCGCGCGTCGAAACCGTGTCGCAGCGCCTCCGGTCCGCTGTGGACGGCGTAGTGCTTGGGCGTGGCGACCAGCTTCAGGTAGCGCGGATGATCCCCCTGCAGCGCGCGAATAAAGGCGACCCCCAGCCGCCCGGTCAGACAGGGATCCTCGCCGTAGGTCTCCTGTCCGCGTCCCCAGCGCGGATCGCGAAAGATGTTGATGTTGGGCGACCAGAAAGTCAGCCCGTAGTACCAGTCAGATCTGCCGGTTCGCTCAAACGCCTCATGATGCTTGGCGCGCGCCTCATCGGAGATGGCGACGCCGATCCGGTGCATCAGGTCTGTATTCCAGGCGGCGGCTAACCCGATCGCCTGCGGGAAGACGGTGGCGATGCCCGCCCGCCCGACACCGTGCAGGCACTCGTTCCACCAGTTGTACTCCGGCACGCCCAGACGCGGGATCGCGGGGGCGGCGTTGACCATCTGCGAGACCTTCTCCTGCAGGGTCATGCGCGCCACCAGATCCGCCGCCCGCTCGGCGGGCGAGCGGGACGGGTTCTGATAGAGCGGCTCCTCCGAACGGGACTGCATATCTTTCGGCTCCTTCCACAAAAGCGGCGCGGCGTCTGCCGCGGATGGCGGGTCATGCCGCAATGGGCGGGCGGCGCAGGGCGGGCGGCAGGGCGGACTTGACAATCCGCCGCCCTTCCCGCATAATAGGACTACCCTTGGATAAGAGGAGGTGGTGGCTAAACATGGATCATAGTCAACCGGAGGGTGGCGAAGGCTAGGGTTGTTTTAGCCTTCGGGTCATGAACGGTCCTACCTTTGCCGTTCTCCACCGGAAGCGCCGGGCGACGGGAAACCGTCCGCCCGGCTTTAATTTTGGCGGCGGAGGAGACTTTCCCTGCCGCCGCCCCGAAATCAAGAGGAAGATTGCCCGGCGGCAGTGAATCCTGAATTCTGGGCGGCGACCCCGAATAGATGCGACCTCCGCAGGAGTCAGGAGAGATGGGAGCGGGAACCGGCAGTCTCTGGGAAGAGTTCGCCGAGGTGGATGTGGCGGATGTGGCGGTGGATGTGGAAGCGCCCGATCTGCTGCCCACCTACTCGTACCGCGTGCCGGAGCATCTGCGCGAACAGGTGACGGTCGGACGCTGCGTGCATGTGCCGTTCGGGGGGCAGGAGAAGCTCGGCTATGTGATGCAGCGGCGGCGCATCCCGGAGTCCGATCCGCTGTGCGCGCGCCTGCGCGACATCATCGCCCCGGTGGACGGCGCGATCGCCTTCAATGCGGCGCAGGCATCGCTGGCGCGCTGGCTGGCGGGGCGGGTCGTCTGCGATCTGACCTCCGCCGTGCGCTGCGTCGCCCCCGCGATGATGGGGGCGCGGGTGGTAACGATCGTGCGGCTGGCGGACGCAAGCCTGCGCGGTCACGATCTGCCGGGATCGCTGGCGCAGGCGCATCTGGTGGAGACGCTGCGCCGTCTGGGCGGGACGGCGCAGCTGGAGACCCTGCGCGACGCCGCCCGGCTCAGCGCGTTCGCCAGCGCCTACAGTGCGCTGATCCGTAAACGGCTCTTTCTCGAGACCCGCGAGGTCTCCCGCGCGCGCACCGTAACGCGCATGGCGCGCGCCTACGAACTGGGGGGGGCGGCGGACGCGCTGAACGGTCGCCCCACGCCCGCCGGACGGCGCATTCTGGACGCCCTCTCCGAGTTCACCCGCAGAGGCGAGACGCCCGTCCTGCCGGAGAGGCTGCTGACGGCGGCGCAGGCGTCTTCCGGCGCGCTGAAGACCCTGGTGGAAAAGGGCGCGGTCGTGGTGCGCGAGGTTCCGGTGCGCCGCGCGCCGCACGCCGTCCCCCGCCGCCTGACCCAGCCCCCGCCCCTGACAGAAGGACAGCGCGCCGCCTGCGACCGACTCGCGCATCTGATCGATTCCCCCTCCGACCCCCGTACCGCGCTTCTGTTCGGCGTTACCGCCAGCGGCAAAACGGAGGTCTATCTGCACGCCATCGCCCATACGCTCAACGCCGGACGCAACGCCATTGTGCTGGTTCCCGAGATCGCGCTGACGGCGCAGGTGGTGGAGGTCTTCACCGGACGCTTCGGCGATGCGGTCGCCGTTATGCACAGCGCGCTCTCCGACGGCGAACGCCACGACGAGTGGCGGCGGCTTCAGTCGGGTGAGGCGCGGATCGCGGTCGGGGCGCGCTCCGCCATCTTTGCGCCGGTCGAAAACGTCGGGCTGATTGTGGTGGACGAGGAGCATGAGGCGTCCTATAAACAGGAGAGTCAGCCGCGCTACCATGCCCGCGATGTGGCGCAGGAGCGCGCCCGCCTCTCCCATGCGCTGACGCTGCTGGGGAGCGCAACCCCCTCCATCGAGACCTTCTACGCCTCCGAGCAGGGCGCGATCGCGCGGCTGGAGATGCCGGAGCGCATAGACAACCGCCCGCTTCCGCGCGTCGCGGTGGTGGACCTGCGGGAGGAGTGGAAGGAGAGCCGCGCCCTCTTCAGCCGCGCGCTGGTCGAGGCGATGGGCGAGCGGCTGAGTCGGGGACAGCAGACGATCCTCTTCCTCAACCGCCGGGGATACGCGCAGTTTGTGCTCTGCCGGGAGTGCGGTCACGTCGAACGCTGCCCCCACTGCGCCGTCTCGCTCACCCTGCACCTCGCCTATGGCAGCCTGCGCTGCCACCACTGCGACTACAGCCGCGCCGCGCCGCACGTCTGCCCCACCTGCGGCGGCACGAAGATTCGCGGGTTCGGGGTCGGGACGGAGAAGGTGGAGGAGGAGGCGCACAAGCTGTTTCCGAGCGCGCGGATCGCCCGCCTGGATCGCGACACAACGGCGCGCAAGGGGGCGCATGCCGGGATCCTGCGGCAGTTCCGGCAGGGCGAGGCGGACATCCTGATCGGGACGCAGATGGTGGCGAAAGGACTGGACTTTCCCAACGTAACGCTGGTCGGGGTTATCAGTGCGGACACGGCGATCAACATGCCCGACTTTCGCGCCGCCGAACGCACCTTTCAACTGCTGACGCAGGTCGCGGGGCGCGCCGGGCGCGGGGAGCATCCCGGCGAGGTGATCATTCAGACCTTCAGCCCCGATCACTACAGCGTCCAGCGCGCCATGCGGCAGGACTATCCCGGCTTCTACGCGAAGGAGATCGTCTATCGGGAGGAGCTGCGCTATCCGCCCTTCTCCCGCTTCGCCAACCTGATCTGCGCGGATGCGCAGGAGAGCGCGGCGCGCGCCCGGGCGCAGGCGCTTGCCGACGCCCTGCATCAGATCGTTCCCCCCGAGGTCGAGGTGATCGGTCCCGCCGCCGCGCCCCTTGCCCGTCTGAAAAACGTCTATCGGTGGCACGTCGTTCTGCGCGCGCCCGCCGACGCCCCGCTCTCTGAACTGACGCGGGCGGCGCTGGCGCGCCTTTCATCGGCAGAGCGCATGGGCGTCACGGCGGACATGGACCCGATCAGCATGGCTTAAACGATCTGGCTTTCACACAAGTAGATTTCAGCACCATACCCTTTCTGGAGGAGACAGATGACGCTTCGTCATTTACTGATTGCCGGGCTGTTGACCGGCGTAACGATCTGGACGCCCCGCGCCGGACTCGCGGCGGAGCCGATCCCGCAGGAGTACCGATCCGGCGGCTTCTATGTGGGCTGTCAGGCATGGACCTGGAACAACTTTACCGTCCTCGAGGCGATTGAGAAGACGGCGCAGGCGGGAGGAAAGGTGATCGAGTTCTATCCCGGTCAGCGTCTCAGCCCCGAGGAGCCGAACGTACAGTGGCACCATGGAGCCAGTCCGGAGACGATCCAAAAGGTGAAGGAGAAGCTGGCGCAGCACGGGATCAGAGCGGTCAACTATGGCGTGGTCGGCATCTCCCGCAACGAGACGGAGGCGCGCAAGGTCTTCGAGTTTGCGAAGACGATGGGGATGCGCGCCGTCACCACCGAGTCGGTAGACGCCCTCGACACCCTCGAAAAGCTGGTCAAAGAGTACGATATCATGGTGGCGATTCACAACCACCCGCGCCAGATGAACAATCCCAACTACCGGGTCTGGGATCCCAACTATGTGCTGAGCCTGGTGAAAAACCGCGACCCGCGCATCGGAGTCTGCGCCGATACCGGTCACTGGGCGCGCTCCGGCTTGAACCCGGTCGAGTGCCTGCGGATTCTCAAAGGGCGTATCATCAGCAGCCACCTCAAAGACCTCAACGCCATGGGTCCCGGCGCGCACGATGTGCCCTTCGGCACGGGCGTCTGCGACATTCCGGCGATCCTGGAGGAGCTGAAGCGGCAGGGATTTGAGGGCAACATCTCCGTCGAGTACGAGCATCAAATGGATCGCTCGATGCCGATGGTCGCGCAGTGCATCGGGTTTGTGCGCGGCTACGGGCTGGCGAAGCGGTGGAAATAGACGCCGCTGCGGGGGGCGCGTGCGACGCGCCCCCCGCAGCCTACCTGGGCAGTCTGAAGTAGACGGACTGCCGGGCAGGCACTCTCTTCGCGTCCGTCGAACAGTGGTCCAAAAGCAGTCCCATTCTGAACGATTCTGGAGGACCGACGCATGAGAAGATACCTGTCGGCGTTCTGTTTTCTCTGGATAGCCCTGCCCCTGTCTGCACAGACAAACCCGATCACCAACGGCGGCTTCGAGCAGCTGGACGCCTCCGGCTTTCCGCTGGACTGGAGCCGGGTGGGCGAAAAGGTCGAGGTCACGACGGAGGCGCACACCGGGCGGTACGCGCTGCGCTTTGAGCGCGCCAGAGGAGCCGCCGTGCCGCCGGAGGTCGGTTTGAACCGCGCCTGGCAGCCCAACAGCGGTCAACAGGGAAGTATGCTCGCCCGGACGAAAGGGGCGATCCGCTTCTGGTATAAGGTCGTCTCCGCCGACCCGGACGCTGAGATCAGCATTCAGGTGATCCCGATGAGTGCGCGCGCCTGGGAGGACACCGGCTCCGGACGGGTCATGTTCCGCATCTCTCCCGACCTTGCCAGACAGGAGGGGTGGCGCGAGGGACGCTTCGTCTACGACCTCTCCGAGAACCCGAAGGTGAAATGGGTGCACATCGGCGTGCGGCTGACCGGCGGGTCGGCGACCCTGCTGGTGGACGATTTTGCGTATGTGGAGCGGATCGGGGCGGTGCTGCAGGTGGGGAAGGTTCATCTCTACCACGACGCCCGCCAGCCGGAGCGCGCCGCACGACTGACCGCGCAGGTCGAGAACTCCGGCGACTCCGCCTCCGACACGATCCGCGTGCGGCTGCATCCTCCGCCGGGCGTTACCGCCTCGCCGCTGGAGCGGACGCTGCCGCCGATGGCAAAGGGCGGCGCCGAGACGCTCAACTGGCAGCTTCGCGGCGCGCTGCAAACGGGCGCGATCCGCATTGAGGCGACAGAGGGGGACGACTCTACGGACTATCTCCTGCGCCTTGCGCCGCGCATGGAGATCGTCTCGCTGCTGATCGGTCCCTCGCTCTCGCCCCCGGGCGGCGAGGCGACGGTCACCGCGACGCTGGAGAATCGGGGAACCGGCGTTGCTGAAGGAGCGCAGGCGATTCTGAGCGCGCCCGGGGGCGTCTCGCTGCTCACGGCAGCCCGCCAGGATCTCCGTCCCCTTCCCCCCGGAAGACGCGCGCGGGTCGCCTGGCGCGTGCGGATGCCGCGAGACCTGCGGGAGATGCGCTTCCGCTGCGAGGTGCGCGTGCCGGACAGGGAGCCGTTGAACGCTCACGCCGCCGCCGCTGTCACCGATGCGCTGGTGCAACCGCCGGTGAAGGTTACCGCGAGCCTGCGGATGCGCGTCGGACGCGACCGGACGGTGGGCGAGCTATGGATTCCCGGGGCGAAGTCTCCCGTCGCCCGGCTGCCGCATCTGGGAAAGGTGACTACGCGCCTGCCGGACGGCTCGGTTCAGACGCTCTACGCCCGCATGGGCGGCGTTCGCCTCTCGCAGGGCGTCTCCGGCATGACCTCCCGGCAGCGCGACCGGGCGGGAGGCGTCTGGACCTTCCAGGCGACGGCGACCTCCGTCTCGCCGAAGACCACCCGTCTCTCCCTCTCTGTGCGCTGTGATAAGCCGCGCACGCTCCTGGTGTTTGAGGGACCGATGCTGCTGGCGGGCGAAGGCGGCACGGCAGACCGCAAAACCGACGCGCTGTTTCCCGGTCTGGAGTGGCTGACCGCCGAGGAGGTGAGCAGCAGCGATCTCGATATCGCCGCCGGTCATCCGGACCGCCCGCGCTTCGCGCCGCACCCGCACAAAGTCACCATTCCTCTCATGGGCGTTCGCACGCCCGCCGCAACGGTGGGGCTGCTGTGGGACGTGCATCAACGCTGGGACGGAGCGCAGAACCGCCCGCAGCCGGTCTATGCCGTTCCGGATCGCCTGACCGGAGCCGCCGCGCACCGGATGGGGCTGATCGCTCCCAATGTCCTGAACGGGCTGCCCGAGAACGCGCTGCAGGCGAAGCCGGGCTACGCGCTTCCCGCCAATCGCGCCCTAACGCTGACGGCGATGCTCTACGCCGATCCCGACGCCTCCGACTCGCTGGGGGCGATGGATGAGTGGTTCCGCCGATTCGCGTCCGATCCGGTTCTGCCCGCGCCGCAGGGCAGCGACCGGGCGCAGATCGCCTGGAGCATGCAGGCGTATCTGAAGTCGCTGTGGGTCTCGCCGCAGGAGGGCTGGATGCCGTTTCTGGGCGGTCCCGCCATCTGGCGAAAACCCGCCTTCCAGCACGCCCACGCCTACGATCTCGCGCAGGCGGCGCGCCTCCTGCCGAACCATCCGGACGCCCCGGCATGGCGCGCGCGCGTCCGCGAGGTTCTGCCGAGGATCGGGCATCCGCAGGGCGACGACCTCGGTTTCGCGTTCGGCGACCCGCTGCCGCAGATCGGCGGCAGCGCGGGACGCGCCTACCAGCTCATGGCTTCGCAGGAGAGGGACGGCTCCTGGACTTTTGATGCGGATCGGCGCGATGAGGGCGTGTTTGCGGGCATGGACTACCATCTGCTAGGACCGGACGGCGGCAAAGAGGTCGGAACCGTCGCCCGCAACGCCTATGAGATCCTGCTCTACGCCCGGCTGACCGGAGACGAAGCCGCCTATCGCGCCGGGGTCAGAGCGCTGGAGTTCATGCGCCGCTTCTCTGTGCCGCGCGCCGCGCAGGTCTGGGAGGTTCCGTTCCATACGCCCGACATTCTGGCTGCCGCCGACGCGGTGGACGCCTACCTCGAAGCCTACCGGTACACCTGCCGCAACGGTCAGAGCAACGGCGATCCGCGCTGGCTGCAAGAGGCGCAGCGATGGGCGCGCGCCGGTCTGCCGTTCGTCTATGTCTGGAACGCTCCCGGCAAGCCCTGGATGCGGTACGGCTCCATTCCGGTCTTCGGCGCGACCTGGTTTCAGGGAAGCTGGTTCGGCAACCTGGTTCAGTGGAACGGCTTGCGCTACGCCTACGCCCTGCTGAAGCTGTACGAATACGATCGCACGGCGCGGTGGGGCGGTCAGACATGGCGCGATATCGCTCTGGGGCTGACCCGCAGCGCGATGTATCAGCAGTCCCGGCAGACCAGAAACCTCGCTCTCTGGCCCGACGCGCTGCATACCATCACCGGCGTCCGCGCCGACTGGGACTTTGCCCCGCGCCTGATCCTCAAAAACGTCTACACGCTGCTGGAACGGGCGGAGGAGCCGGCAACCGTCACGCTGAACGCGGACGGAAACCGGCAGATACGCCTCTCCTCCCGGGGTAGAATCGTATCGGCGCGCTGGAACGCCTCCACGCTGAAAGCGGAGCTGCAGTATCCCCCGCAGGAGACGAACCGGATCCTGGTCGTCGGCATTACGCGCCCGGCGCGCGTTCTGGTCAACGGTCGCGTCCTGCCGCAGCGCACCGCCCGCCAGGCGATGGATGGATGGCGTTACGACGAGTCGCGGGGGATGCTGATGATACCCACGGGCGCCGGGCGGGCGTCGGTCGAGGTGCGCGGCGCGCGCCCCTTGCAGATGCAGAGTCAGTTCGGCGGCATCGCAGAGACGCTAAATTTCACCTTCGACCGGGGCGTCGAGGGCTGGATGGCTGCCAACGACATGGCGCTGCTGGAGGCGCGGCAGGGACGGCTGCAGGTGCGCGCAACGGGAGGCGATCCCTATATGATCCGATACCTGTGCCGGATCCCGGGCAGCGCGGTGCGGGAGGCGGTCATCCGGATTCGCGGCAGCGGAGACGGAGGTGGACAACTGTTCTGGACGACCCTGAACGCGCCAGAATGGAACGAGCAGAAGTCGGTGCGCTTCTCCTTCCCGACCGACGGCGCGTGGCATGAGGTCGCGATCCCCGTCGGAGACCATCCCGCATGGAAGGGGCAGATCATCTCCGCGCTGAGGCTGGACCCAGGTTCGACCCGCGGCTCCCATATCGAGATAGACTGGATACGCGGACGCTGACGCCCCCCGTCTTGCGGCGGGCTACGCGATGGTTCCGGCAGGCGGGTAGACTTTCGTCGGATCGCTGTAGGGGTTCCCGGCGCGGTCTCTGCCCCGCGCCAGATAGATGTGAAAGTTCGGGTTCTTCTCCGGGATGAACTTCACATCGGTCGGGAAGTAGCGGATGGTCAGCGCGCTGCGCGGAAGCGTCCCCAGATTGGGCGCGGAGCCGTGAATGATCCGCGCGTCGTGGAAAGAGGCGTGATTGGGCTCCAGCACGATCTCGACCGCGCGCGTCTCGTCCATCTGATCCGCCTGCACCTCGATGGGAAATATCTGCTCGCCTGGATTGGCGACCGGCACATAGTCCGAGTAGCCGTGCCTGTGCGTACCGGGCAGGACGCACAGGCAGCCGTTCTCCTGGGTGGAACGCTCCAGCGAGAGCGTGATGGACGCCACGGTGATCGGCTCCAGACGCCCCTTCCAGTAGGCGGAGCCTCATGCCAGGGCACGCGCTTGCCGACCTGAGGCGGCTTCTGCAGCAGGTGGCAGGCGAACACTCCGATGTCCGGTCCGATCAAAGGCTCTACCAGCGACAGTATCTCGTCGGCAAAGAGAAACTCAAACAGGCGGGGGTCGCTCCCGTGCGGGCAGTCTATCAGCGAGGGGGCGACGCCTCCCGCCCTCTCTGCGTACTCGGCGAACTTGCTCGCGGAGAGCCGCTTCAGCGTTTCAAATAGCGGCGTCGGCAGGACCGGGCGCGCGATGATCAGATAGCCCTCCTCCTGGTACGCCTTCACCTGCGCTTCGGTCAGTCCCTGCGCCATCTTTTCGCTCCTCCCGGTCGGATACTCTGGAGAGTGGTTCGCCTCCGGGGAGGAAAGCTCCTTCCCTGCGAGGAAGCTGCGAGAGATTGCTTCGATGCGCTCGCAATGACGGATTGGGGGCGGGTCGCGCTTGACAGGAACGGTTAATCGTCCCGGATGTCCTTGCGAGGAAGGCGGCAGGCGACCCCTACCCTGTCCTTGCGAGGAAGGCGCAAGCCGACCGGAGCAATCTCACACCCGACATCCTATAAAAACATAAAACAGGAGGAGCGCGATGGCGAAACAGATTCTGCGTCGGCTGGCTGTCCTGCTGGCGGGCGCGGTCTGTCTGACGGTATCCGCCGCGGCGGACGATGGATTGAGCGGGCTGGCGAAGCCGCAGGAGGGGCGCAGTATGCGCGCCACCTCCACCTTTCGCGAGGGGCGCGACGGCAGATACGATCCGCGCGCCGCCCCGAAAGGCGACCGCGACGAGAAGAGCAACTGGGACAACTTCCGTGTCGCTCCCGGCGAGACCCACGTGCTGATGGATGTGAAGGGACCCGGCGTCATCACCCATATCTGGATGACCTTTCTCGGTCCGGAGCCGCAGCCCTGGGCGCGCAACGGCTCCGCCAACCATCAGGAGATGCTGCTGCGCATCTACTGGGACGGCAATCCCCGTCCGGCGGTCGAGGCGCCGGTCGGAGACTTCTTCGCCAACGCCTTCGGCAGGCGCAGCGAGGTGATCAGCCTGCCGGTGATCGTCGAGGACGCCGACTCCTACAACTGCTACTGGCATATGCCGTTCCGAAAGTCGGCGCGGGTCGAGATCGTCAACGAGAGCGACAAGCCGATCAGCCTGCTCTACTACAACATTGACTGGATCAAAAAGAAGAGTCTCCCCGCCGGCACCCCCTACTTCTACGCGCAGTACCGGCAGGAGTACCCGGTCGAGAAGGGCAAGGACTACCTGCTGCTGGAGACGAAGGGGAAGGGGCACTTTGTGGGGGCGGTGGTCTCGGTGCGCACGCGCAGCCCCTCCTGGTTCGGCGAGGGTGACGAGAAGATCTACATAGACGGCGAGACGACCCCCTCCATCTGGGGAACCGGCACGGAGGACTACTTCCTCTCCGCCTGGGGACTGAAGAAGACCAGCACGCCCTACTTCGGCGTCCCCTATTTCGATCAGTGGGGCATCGTCGGCGGGCATACCAGCGCCTATCGGTGGCATCTGACCGACCCGATCGTCTTCAACACCGGCATCAAGGTGACGCTGGAGCACTTCGGCTGGATCTCTCCCGACGAAAACCCCGACTACCGGAGCACCAGCTGGAATGAGCGGGAGGACGACTACTCCAGCGTCGCCTTCTGGTATCAGACCGGCGCGCCGACCTTCCAGGCTCGCGCCCCCCACGCCCGCGAGCGGCGGCTTCCGAGCCTGGAGCGCGTCATCGCCTACGCCCGCGACGCGCATACGCACGGCGAGGGGCGCGCCATCCCGCAGACGCTCTCCCTCTACGACGGTCCGCAGATCCTCTACATGCCGGAGAAGCCGGAGGGAGCCTGGCTGGAGATCCCCTTCGAGGTGAAGACGAAAGAGCCGCTGCGCCTGCTGCTGAACATGACCCGCTCCTACGACTTCGGGCAGTATCAGGTCTACCTCAACGGCGTGAAGATCGGCGAACCGCTCGACCTCTACAGCGCGGAGATCGTCAACCAGGAGTATCATCTGCTGGACTTCTGGCCCGATCCCGGCAGATATACGCTGCGGCTGGAGTGCGTCGGCAAGAGTCCGCTCTCGCGGGGCTGCTATCTGGGGATCGAGTCGGCGCGGCTGCGGGAGCGTCGCCCGCGCGTGCGCGAGTACGGGCACGATAAGGACAGAGACTGGAGGACGAAGCCGACGCTCTACAACTGACGGAGCGGGTCCGCGCGGCGCGCCCCCTGCGCGCGGACCTGCCCTCTTCCCCAAACACCTCTCATCCGACCGTTACCACCGTCTCTCGCAGAGCCGCGCGCCGCTCTATGATCGTGTCTCCCGCCCCGGCATCCCCCCTCCCGTAGAAACCGGACATTTTTTGCAATAACAATAAATAATAAATTAACAGTTATTTAATATCGCCTTTAAAGCATCTTAACATATGCAAGACAGAATGATCGTAGCTCTAGGGGCGGTCGAGAACATAAACTCTAGGCTATATGTGCCCAAACGTAAGAGGAGGTTTACCCATGCGTTCAAGAGCTTTTACGCTGATCGAGCTGCTTGTGGTGATCGCTATTATTGCGATTCTCGCAGCAATTCTCTTCCCGGTCTTCGCGCAGGCAAGAGAGTCGGCGCGTCAGGCGACCTGCATCTCCAACGAGAAGCAGATGGGTTTGGGAATTATGATGTATGTGCAGGACTATGACGAGACCTATCCGATGGCCTACTACTACATCAACGGCGCGACCAGCAAGAACGGCTATGTGCAGTGGACCGGTCTGGTCGACCCTTATGTTAAGCAGTTGAAGGGCAACACGAGCATCTGGGTCTGCCCCAGCCATCCGCTGCGGGGCTTCGCTCCCACGAACTTCACCGACAATAATGCGCCAGCCGGCCAAATACCCCAGACACCTGGTGTGCAGGACATTCAGGCGTCTCGCATGAGCTATATCTGCAACGAGCTGATCATGCCCCGCAAAAAGTACGCGGCGGTTCCGCAGAATGTGGTCATGCAGGCGGCGGTAGATGTGCCAGCGGAGGTGATCGCAGTGGCAGAGATCACCGATGTGCTTGGCGCGCTGAACGACACCTCGCCTACCGGAGGGGCCGCCATAAAGTCGCATCGTCCTACCAACGGCGTGACGGATAACGGCTCTGTCTATGATGGGGAGGCAGGGGTGCTTGGACCAGTCTACGCTCTGACCGTTGAGCAGGCATGGAGCGCCATCCTTTACGCTCGCGCCAACAATAACGCCGGCGGGCAGCACCATATTGCCTACATCAGTCCGGATCGACATAAGCAGGGCGCCTGCTACGTCTTCGCCGACGGGCACGTGAAGTGGTATCGTTTAGAGCAGACGCTCAACCCCGCCCGGTTCCTGTGGGGTAAGCGAGCCTATGCCGCCGGAGGCATGGCCGTCTATGATCCAGCGACTGGGCTGCCTGTGCAGTAGGCTGCGATCGGAGCAGACAAGCGCTGAGAGGGAAGGGAGACGGCAGAGCCGTCTCCCTTCCCTCTTTCTTGAGGTATACTACAGGTCACGCGGACAGCGAGAGAGGGTATGGATGACGGAAACACCGACGCGTGTGCTGCTTGTGAACGACGATCTGCTCTTTTCGGCGCGCATTCTCAGCGTCCTCCGGCAGAACGGTTATCTGCCGGAGACCGCCTCCACGCCGCAGCAGGCTCTGGAGAAGGCGGCAGATCTCTCCCCCGCGCTGGTGATCCTGAATCTGGGATCGGAGCGGCTGGGCGGGCTGGAGACCCTGCGACGCCTCAAGTCGGAGGCGGGCGCGCCCCGTGTGCTGGCATTTCTCTCTCACGTGCGCATCCCGCAGATACGCGCCGCCGCGCTGGAGGCGGGCGCCGATAAGCTGTGTCCCAACTCGGCGGTATCGCTGCGGCTGTCCACGCTGATCCAGCAGGTGATGGAAGGAACCGGCGAGAAGGTCGTGGAAGAGCAGGAGTAGACCGCCGTTGCGGGAGAGCCGTGCCGCCCGCAGAAAGAGCCTGTTCATGAAGATCGCCGCCCTGTTTCTCTTCGCCGCTCTGGCGCTGCCCGCGCAGAAGATGACGCTGCGCTATCAGTTTGCGCCGGGACAGACCGACCGCTATCAGATCGAGAGCCGCTCGACGACGACCGTCCGGCGCGGCAGCACGCCGGAGCGTCCGACCGCTGAGCAGAACCTCTCCATGACGGTTCAGCGCAAAGTCGTCTCCCGAACGGGCAGTCAGTCGGTGGTAGAGGAGACGCCGCTCAGCGGAGCCTGGAAGACGCACACCGTCGCCGGTACCACCATCGCCGCCGTGCCCCAGATCACCCGCCGCTACACCTTCCTGCCGACCGGCAGGCTCGTGAAGATGGAGCGGGTGGTTCCGCCGGGCGTGCAGGACAGCGATTCGCGCTTTCTGGAGGGGATGAACTTCGCTCTGCCCGAAAAGCCGGTCGCGCCGGGGGACCGCTGGAACGGGGAGTGCTCCGTGATCGGAATAGACGGCAAGCCGTTGACGATCCGTTACCGGGGGCGGCTGGTCGGAACGGAGCGCCGCGCCGGTCTGGAGTGCGCCCGGATGGAGGTCGCCTTCTCCTCCTCCTTTCGCGCCGAGGCGGACCGGCAGGGACGCTCCGTAAGCGGCACGCTGTCCGGCACAGTCACCAGCTGGCTGGCGCGCGACCGGGGGAGAGATGCGGAGATCGTCGCCGAGTTGACCCTGATCACCTCCTCCCGCCTCCAGAGCGAGGCGGGCGACGAAAAGGTGGTCTCCACCACTCGGATCAGCCAGCGGCAGCGATGGATTCGATAACCGCGAACTTTTTATTGAGTAAGATGCCAGAGCATCCAAAAGGAGGAGAGCCTTCGTGATTGCACGCGCCAGACGTCTGGAGAAGATACCGCCGTACCTGTTCGGAGAGATTGCCGCCCTGAAGGCGAAGGCGCTGGCGGAGGGACGCGACCTGATAGATCTGGGCATCGGCGACCCCGATCAGCCGACCCCCGCCCCGATCATTCAGGCGCTGTTCGAAGCCGCGCAGAACCCGGAGACGCACCGCTACGACGAGTCGCCCGCCGGCGATCCGCCGTTTCTGGAGGCGGTCTGCCGCTGGTTTGCGCGCCGCTTCGGCGTGGAGGTAGACCCAAAGACGGAGGCGCTGCTGCTCATCGGATCCAAAGAGGGGCTGGCGCACCTGGCATGGGCGTACATTGATCCGGGAGACCTGTCGCTGGTACCCGATCCGGCATACACGGTCTATCGGGTCAATACGCTGATGGCAGGGGGCGACGTGGCGACCATGCCGCTCAAAGCGGAGAACAACTTCCTGCCCGACCTGACCGCGATCCCGACCGACGCGGCGAAGCGGGCGAAGCTGCTCTGGCTTAACTATCCCAACAACCCGACCGGCGCGGTCGCGACGCTGGAGTTCTACCGGGATGCGGTGGCGTTCTGCCGGGACTATAACCTGCTGCTGGTCAACGACGCCGCCTATTCGGAGGTCGCCTTCGACGGCTTCCAGCCGCCGTCCGCCCTGCAGATCCCCGGTGCAAAGGAGACAGTCATCGAACTGCACTCCTTCTCCAAGATGTTCAATATGACCGGCTGGCGGATCGGCATGGCGTTCGGCAACCCCGACGCCATCGCCACGCTCAACAAGCTCAAGTCCAATCTGGACAGCAAGCAGTTTGCCGCCATCTCCCGCGCCGCCGCCTACGCCATCGAACACGCCGACAACCGCCCGACCCTGTCGCTGATCCAGCGCAGGCGCGATATTCTGGTGGATGGCTTGAACGCGCTCGGATGGAACATCCCCAAGCCGAAGGCGACCTTCTACGTCTGGGCTGCGGTTCCCGAAGGCGAGACCAGCATCAGTTTTGCGAAACGACTGCTCGAAGAGGCGGGCGTGCTGGTGATCCCCGGCGTCGGCTACGGCGAATACGGGGAGGGCTACGTGCGCATGTCGCTCACCGTCGCCGGCGACCGGAACGGCGAACGCTGCGCCGAAGCGGTGGAGCGCATCGCGAAGATGGGACTGCGCGGGTAGAGGACAGGAACGGCTGCAATGAAGCATCTGCGATGGCGGATACTGGTTACCCTCTTTCTCTGCATGGGGGCGGGAATGGCGAATGGCAGCGAGGGCGTAACGGCAGGCTCTTCTGCCTTAGAGGAGCGTCTGCCGCAGGATATCCGGCAGCGTATCGGCGTGACCCACGTCGCCGGAAAGTACCATCTGACCGACCGCGAATTCCTCGCGGAGGGGGCGGACGCCATCGAACGACTCGGCGCGAAGGTGATCAAGCTCTGGATGATGCGTCCGGAGCGGGACTACCCCTTTAACTCTCAGTGGTCCGAGACCCGCAGCCTGGTCGAGATCGCGCAGACGCCCGGCTATCGCGCGCTCTTCGCCCGCCCCTTCACGACCTTCGTGCTGGTGGCGTATGCGCCCGGACGCGATGAACACTACTGGCGGCGCGGCGTCTCCGAGGAGCAGAGGCGCGACGAGGAGCAGGCGTTCTACGACCTGACGAAGCACCTGCTGACAACCTACCGTAAGACCGGCAAAACCTTTGTACTGCAGCACTGGGAGGGAGACTGGGCAATTCGCGGCAGCTACGACGCCAGCGCCGAACTGGACCCGGTGGCGGTGCAGGGAATGGCGGACTGGCTGGCGGCGCGGCAGGCGGGCGTGGACCGGGCGCGTCGCGAGGTCAAGCCCGACGGCGTGCGCGTCTTTCACGCCTCCGAGGTCAATCTGGTCGTGCAGGCGATGCGCGACGGGAAACCGGGCGTAACCGACCGGGTGCTGCCGAAGGTGAAGCTCGACCTGGTCTCCTACTCCGCCTGGGACGGTCAGGGCGACGCCGAGACCCTGCGGAAGGCGCTCGACTTTATCGCCGCCCATATGCGCGAAGGCGGCGCGTTCGGCAGGCGCAGCGTCTATATCGGCGAGTACGGCTACCCGGAGAACGACGGGGGCGTGGAGAAGGTGCAGCAGATCGTTACGACCGCGCTCGATACGGCGCTGGAGTGGGGCTGCCCCTACGTGATCTACTGGCAGGTCTACTGCAACGAGGCGCGCCGGCAGCCGGTAACGAAAAATGACGATGTGCGCGGTTTCTGGCTGATCAAGCCGGACGGAAGCAAAGCCTGGGCGTGGGACTTTCTGAGCCGCCGCCTGTCGGAAAAGAAGTGAGGTAACCTGCCGTGCCAAGACAGACTCAGGAGATTGACCGCACCGAACGCGCCATTCTCGTCTGCGTGGAGACGGACGAGGAGGCGGAGGCGTATGCGACGGAGGAGCTTCGCTCTCTGACCGGAACCGCCGGCGCGGAGGTGGTGGAGATCTTCCATCAGCATCGCAGCCAGCCCGATCCGCGCTACTACATCGGCAAGGGGAAGGCGGAGGAGATCGCCGCCGGCGTCGCCGACACCGGAGCCGATCTGGTGATTGTGGACTGTGAACTGTCGCCGACCCAGCAGCGCAACCTGCAGGAGGTGGTGCGGACGCGCGTGATAGACCGCACGCAGCTCATCCTGGACATCTTCGCGCAACGGGCGCATACCCGCGAGGGCAAACTGCAGGTGGAGCTGGCGCAGTTGACCTATATGCTGCCCCGCCTGATGAATGTCTACACCGAGTTTGAGCGTCAGCAGGGAGGCATCGGCGTGCGGGGCGGCGCGGGTGAGACCAAACTGGAGACCGACCGGCGCAAGGTGCGCGACCGGATCAACGACCTGCGGGAAGAGCTGGCGGAGGTGCAGTCCCGCCGCACGCAGCAGCGCAGTCTGCGCCGCCGCACGCCCTTCCCGACCGCCGCGCTCGTGGGCTATACCAGCGCCGGAAAGTCCACGCTGCTCAATACGCTGGCGGGCGCGAACGTCTATGCCGACCCCAAACTGTTCGCGACCCTCGACCCGACCACGCGCCGGGTGGTGCTCCCGGACGGATGGGGCATCATCCTGACCGATACGGTCGGCTTTATCCGCAACCTGCCCCACGATCTGGTCGCCGCCTTTCGCGCCACGCTGGAGGAGGTCAACGAAGCCGACTTCCTGATCCATGTGGTGGACGCCAGCCATCCGCAGCGCGATCTGCAGCACGATTCGGTGCTGCAGGTGCTGGAGGAGCTGGGGGTGGCGGACAAGCCGATCATCACGGCGTTCAATAAGAGCGATCTGGTCACCGATCAGTATGCGCTGCGCGCACTGGTCGCCGACACCGAAAACGCCTGCTACCTCTCCGCGCTCAAAGCCGACGGCATCCCCTACCTGATGGAGCGGATCGTCATCACGCTCAAATCGCTGCTGGTGCCGGTCGTGCTGCGGATACCCTACAACCGCAGCGATCTGGTGGGGCAGTGCTACGAGTACGGGCGCGTGTTGAAGGCGGACTACCGGGCGGAGTATATTCTGGTGGAGGCGGAGATTACCCGCGACCTGGCGGGGCGGCTGGCGGAATATCGCGCCCCGTCGCGCGGAGGATCGGGGCAGGATTGAAGCCGACGGCATTGCGCCGCCGCATGCGTCCGCGCATAAGAACGGACGCGCCGCCCGCTCAATGCTCCCACTGATAGACGCCGATCCGCTTCGCGCCGATCGCCATCGGCAGGATCGCGGAGAAGAGCGTCAGGATGAGCAGGAGCAGCAGACCGAGCGCGTAGAAGACCGGCGCCAGTTCCGCAGACTGTCCCGCCAGCGCCCAGGTGGCGGAGAGCAGGACGGCGGTCAGCAGCACATACGCCATCGTCACAAAAAATCCGATAATCAACGCCCACGCGCTGACGCGATGCGCCGGGTTCTCATAGACGAATCGCGGCAGGGCGGCGGAGATTCCCACCCCCATCCCGCATAACGCCACCGCGCTGGAGATCACCACCACGCACTGCGCCCCCAGCAGCCACAGCGGCGCGCGGAAGATGATCGCCGCGATCACCGACAGCGTCAGCCCCACGCCCGCCGAGACCAGCGCGCTCATGACAAACTTCGCCCAGACCAGCGTGGCTCCCCCGTTGGGAGAGGAGAGGATCAGCCAGAAGCTGCGGCTCTCCAGCCCGATGGAGGAGAGGGAGAGGATCGAGGTCTGCATGAAGACGATGATCCCGATCATCGCCGCCGCGAAAGGATAGAGTTCCATCGGCGACCCCAGCGACTGAAACGACTCCTGAAACGCCAGCACAAACGGCACAAAGAAGAGGATCACCGGCATTCCAAGCTGTGAGAGCAGCACGCTGTCGCGCACCAGATAGCGCATATCTTTGGCGATCAGCGCGGCGACGGGCGAGGAGAAGAGCGCGAGGAACCCGGTGCGGTGCGCCCGCAGCTCTCCGGAGGCGATCACCTCGCCACCCTCCTGATCCATCGCCAGCGTCTCCGCCGACAGCAGCCGCCCGCCCAGCGCCATGCAGGCGGCGTAGAGCAGCATTACCAGCGCGGTCAGCCCGACCAGATTCCGCAGGCTCCACCAGAGATCGCCCCGCGCGACGGCGATCAGGCAGTCGGCGAACCAGCCCGACGGTCCGTACAGGGCGGAAGGCGAGGCGGCGCGGGCGTTGGCAAGCAGTCCATGAATGCCCCGATTGAGTTGAAGCTGACTGGTCTGCACCACAATCGTCAGGCAGACCGCCAGCGCCATCAGCGCGTTGACCGCCGTGATCGCGCCCCGCACCCGCCGCATCCCGAACACCGCCAGCGCGACCAGCAGCAGAAAGGCGGTGATGAGCGCGGGCAGCAGGACAAACAGCGCCACCACCAGCGACAGCACGCCCCAACCGATCAGCCCCAGGTGCAGCGCGGAGCCGCAGGCGACAATCGCCGGCACGCCGATCACTGTAAACTGCAGCGAGTTGGTCACCGTGGCGTCCAGCAGCTTGGCGGCGACAATGGTGCGCGGACGCACCGGCGCCGCGCTCAACAGCAGGTAGTCGTGGGAGTGCAGCAGCGTGGAGGCGACAAAGGGAACCGCGCCCGCCAGCAGAAAGAGAAAGAGGAAGAAGAAGACCTCGTAGATCAGCGTCTCCATGCCGCCCGGACCGTGAAAGAGGGTCAGAAACAGCCGGAATCCATAGAAGACGCCGATAAACAGCAGAACGCCGAACAGCGTCAGACCCGCCGCCACCAGCCTGTGCCGGTTGGCGGTATAGACCGCCACATTCCACAGACTCTGTATCCGCATCTTCACAAGCAGCGCAAACATACCGTTCCCGGTCTCCTCCTGACTCACACATTATACAGACACTCGCCCCGCCGCGCCACTATTTTGCCATTCTTGACGGGTCGCCGCTTCGAATCGTACAATAACAGGGACTGACAGACAAGGAGGGTTCTACAGATGCGGTTACGTTGGATGAAGATCGTCAGTCTTGTGCTGGTCAGCGCGGCGGCGGCATCGCTGACGCTGGCGCAGCAGACGCCGAAGCGGATCACGAAGCCGGTGAAACCGCCGAAAGGCGCGATCGTGCTGTTCGACGGCAAAGACGGCTCGCAGTGGGTGCATCGGGGAAGCGGCAAGCCGTTTGAATGGGCGCTGGTGGACGGAGCCATGGAGGTCCGGGCGGGAACCGGAGATATTCATACGAAACAGGAGTTCGGCGACTTCCAGCTGCATGTGGAGTTCATGGTTCCTCTGATGCCGGAGGCGCAGGGACAGGCGCGCGGCAACAGCGGCGTCTATCTGCACGGGCGATACGAGATTCAGGTGCTCGACTCCTACGGTCTGACGCCCGGAGCCGGCGACTGCGGCGCCATCTACGGCCAGGCTCCTCCCCGCGTCAACGCCTGCCTTCCTCCCGGACAGTGGCAGAGCTACGACATTACCTTCCGCGCCCCGCGCTTCGACGCGGCGGGAAACCTGACGGAGAAGCCGCGCGTCACGGTGCTGCACAACGGCGTCAAGATTCACGACAACGTGGAGATACAGCATATCCCCACCGTGGCGGGGCTGCCCGGACCGGCGGTGAAGACCGGTCCCATCCTGCTGCAGGATCACGGCAACCCGGTGCGTTATCGCAATATCTGGATCCGCCCGCTCAACCTTTAGACGCCGCCCGCTACCTTTCGGCGAGGAAGGCTTCCACCTCCTGGCGGGAGGGCATGGAGGGCTGCGCGCCCATACGGGTGATCGAGAGCGCGGCGGCGGCATTGGCGAAGTGGATGGCGGGACCGAGTTCCATCCCTTCGCCCAGCGCGCAGGCAAGCGCGCCCGTGAAGCAGTCTCCGGCGGCGGTGGTGTCCACCGCCTTCACGGTACGGGGAGGGGCGTAGAAGTCGCGCTCTCGCGTCGCGGCGGCGACGCCGAGCGGTCCCAGCGTGACCACCGCCGCGCCCACCCCCTTCTCCAGCAGCGCGCGCGCCGCCTCCCTGCCGTCAAAGTCTTCGTTCAGCGGCTGCCCCAGCAGCGCCGCCGCCTCGCCCTCATTGGGCGTCAGCACGTCCACGCCCTGCAGAAAGCCCTCCGGCAGCGGCAGCGCGGGCGCCGGATTCACCACCGCCATCTTCCCCAGCGCCTTCGCCAGACCGATGGCGGCAGCGACCGTCCGCAGCGGAACCTCGAACTGGATCACAACCACATCCGCGGCGGCAAACGCCGGGCGCGCCGCCTCCACATCCTCCGGGGTCAGGTGACCGTTCGCTCCGGGAGCCACCACGATGGAGTTCTGTCCGCGCTCGTCCACGCAGATCAGCGCGACGCCGGACGGATGGCTCTCATCGCGCAAAATATGCTCCGTGCGGACCCCCGCCGCCGCGATATTCTCCACCGCGCGCTCGCCGAAGATATCCGCGCCGACCCGCGCCACAAAGGCAACCTCCGCTCCCAGCCGCGCCGCCGCCACCGCCTGATTGGCGCCTTTGCCGCCCGCCGTCATCAGGAAGTCGCCGCCCAGCACCGTCTCGCCGGGCGACGGAATGCGCCGGGTCTTCACCACCATATCAGTATTGCTGCTGCCGACCACCACCACCTTCGCGCGATGCTGCATGAGGGTCACTCCCTGTCAATCCGAGCCGGAGGTCTCGCCCGCCGGCATCGGCACGCTCGCAGGCTTCTCCGCAGCGGACACGCTCCTCTCAGATCGAATGGTGCGTATCCGCAGGATCATGCCGCTGGCGGCGATCCCGACGCAGACGATGAACCACTCCACCCACTGCCGGTCTGTGCGCCAGATGGAGAACAGAAGCGACGCCCAGAGCAGTGACAGCGCGACGAACTTATTCTTGAGGGTGATCCCGCGCTTCTGCTGGTAGTCGCGTATGATGGGACCGAAGAGCGGACTGGCAAGAATCCAGCGATAGTGCCGCTCCGAACTGCGCACGTAGCAGGCGGTCGCCAGCAGCAGAAACGGCGTTGTCGGCATCAGGGGCAGAAAGATCCCGATCAAGCCGAGAACGACGTTGAGATGACCAATCCACAGAAGCGTCCATCTGGTCGCGGGTCCCATATCACTCCCATCTTTCCCAACGCGCCCGCCACGCAGACGAGGACAGCGTCTCCGGCGCGTTTTATGCACTCATCATACCCGAAGGATACGGTTCTCACGGAGGTTTTCCGCGAAAAGCAGGACTTTCCTCCTGATCGGCAGAAAAACGGCGAATCTATAGAGGGAGGGGAGGAGAGGATGCTGCACAGCGCAGAGGTTCGCTGGTTCTACGCGGGAGCGATCCCGACGGACGTCTATACGTGGTTCTGCAACGGACAGACGCTCGCACCGGAGACCCGCACCGACCGCTACCTGCGCTTTGAGGGCTGCGAGACGGTCGGCGTGAAGATCCGGCAGGGCAACTTCGAGATCAAAGCGCTGCGGGGCGCGTCCGAGTCGGTGCGCTACGCCGATACGGTGACGGGGCGGGCGGACTGCTGGGTCAAGTGGTCTTACAGCCAGCCTCCGGCGGATGTCTGGGTGCAGGCGCTTCTGGCGGACAGCCGGGGATGGGTCGAGATCGGCAAAACGCGCCTGCTGCGGAAGTTTGCGCGGGATGACGGCGCGCCGACGGAGGTCGCCGCCAGCGACCGACCGCAGGAGGGCTGTCACTTCGAACTGACAGAGATACGCTCCGGCGACGCGCTCTGGTGGAGCCTGGCGTTCGAGGCGTTCGGCGATCCGTCGCGGGTGCGGGAGACCCTGCGCCAGACGGCGGTCGGTCTGTTCGCGCAGTCCGCCCCTCCGCTCCCCCTCGACGCCACGCGCTCCTGCGCCTACCCGGTCTTTGTGAACGCCCTGTAGACCGCCCGGCGGGGGATGCGCCCCGTTGAGCGTCCAGAAGATGATACGGGAGAGTGGAATGACAGAGACGAAGACCTGCGTCCCGACAGAGATCGCCCTGACGGCGGCAGAGTCGTATCGGGACCCCTTTCATGATGTCGAAGTCTATGTGCGGTTTACCGATCCGACCGGGGCGACGCGGCGCATCCCCGCTTTCTGGGCGGGGGGCGGGGTCTGGAAGGCGCGATACGCCTCGCCGGTGGCGGGAACGCACGCCTACCGCAGCGAGTGCAGCGCGCCGACCGACGCCGGTCTGCACGGCGCGCAGGGAGAGATCGTGATCACCCCCTACGAGGGCGGCAATCCGCTGTTTGCGCGCGGACCGATCCGGGTATCGGAGGATCGGCGGCACTTCGTCTACGGGGACGGCAAGCCGTTTTTCTGGCTGGGCGACACCTGGTGGATGGGACTGTGCCGCCGCCTGCGCTGGCCCGACGAGTTCGCGCAGTTGACCGATGACCGCGTGGGAAAGGGGTTCACCGTCGTGCAGATCGTAGCGGGTCTCTATCCCGATATGCCTCCCTTCGATCCGCGCGGCGCGAATGAGGCGGGCTTTCCCTGGGAAGAGGGCTACGCGCGCATCCGCCCGGAGTACTTCGACATGGCGGACCGCCGCCTGTACCATCTGGTCGAATCGGGGATCGTTCCCTGCATCGTGGGCATGTGGGGCTACTTCCTGCCCTGGATGGGGGTGGAGCGGGCGAAACAGCACTGGCGCTACCTGATCGCCCGTTACGGCGCGTGGCCCGTGGTCTGGTGCCTCGCGGGCGAGGCGAACCTGCCCTACTACCTGACCGAGGGGTTCCCCTTCGATGATCGGGAGCAGGTGCACGGCTGGACAGAGGTGATGCGCTATGTGCGCGATAACGACCCCTGGCATCGCCCGATCAGCATCCATCCGACCGGGCTGGGACGGCTGACCGCGAGGGGCGCGACCGATGATGAGTCGCTGCTCGACTTCGATATGCTGCAGACCGGACACGGACTGTGGGAGACCCTGGCTCCCACCGTGGAGACGATGCGGCGGTCGCGGGCGGCGGAGCCGCGCATGCCGGTGCTCAACAGCGAGGTCAGCTACGAGGCGCTGATGGATCGGATCCCGGCGGAGATCGTGCGGCTGATGTTCTGGACGAGCATGCTCTCCGGCGCGGCAGGACACACCTACGGCGCAAACGGCATCTGGCAGTGCAACCGCCGGGAGATGGCGCACGGAGCCTCTCCGCATGGCGGCAACTACGGGACGATTCCCTGGGACGAGGCGATGCGCCTGCCCGGCTCCGGGCAGCTCGGCGCGGCGAAGCGTCTGCTGGAGGAGTATGCCTGGCAGGCGATGGAGCCGCGCCCGGACGGGGCGGAGTGGGAGAGCGGCGGCAGCGAGTCGGAGTACCGGGTTCCCTATGCGGCGGACCTCGGCGCGGAGACGCGGATCGTCTATGCGGCGGAGGCGCGCCCGATCCGGGTGCGCGGTCTGGCGGCAGATGCCGACTACCGGACGATCCTCTTCGACCCGGCAGCGGGAACGGCTGCAAGCCTGCCCGATCAGAAAACCGACTCGCGCGGTCAATTGACGTTGGCGGATCCCGGCTACGGTCATGACTGGGCGGTGATCCTGCAGGTACGAAGGAGGTCCGAATCATGAGCCTTTCCCGTCGTGAACTGATCGCCTCGGCAGGCGCGGGGCTGCTGATGGGAGTATCGGCATGGGAGGCGTGTGCGATGGACGACTTTACGGAGATGGTGCGAATCCCGGCGGGAAAGTTTCGCATGGGGACGCCGCGCCCGGAGGCGGAGCGGCTGGCGGCGATCGTCTCGCGTCCGGCGCTCTTTCTGTTTCAGAACATGGAGTACTCCTGCATCCACAGCGCCTCTAGCCTGGGCGCGCTCGCTCCGGGTCAGACTGGAGAGGCGTGGCTGCGGCTCTACTTTGTGGAGTCGCCGCTGGAGGAGTGGCACCGCCGGATGCGCCGGGAGATGTCCTGACCCGATACGCTACGGTCTTCGCACCAGCCGCAGGGCGATATCCCCCGTGTAGGGCGGGGAGGCGAGCGTCAGTTCGCCTCCCGCATGCCGGTAGGAGCGGGGCTTGACGGTCTCGCCGGTGCGCGGATGAACCCACTCCGCCGTCCAGTTTCCGGCGGGCAGCGTCAGCTTCAGCTGCGCCTGCGTCCCGCCCTTCAGGTAGAGCGCAACCGCCCTCCCCTCCTCCATCAGAACGCGCGCCGTCGCCCCCTCCGGAACGCCCCCGCGCACGATCTCATTCGCCGGACGCATCTTCCAGAAATCAAAACGGGCGATAAACTCGCGCAGGGTCTGCAGCTGACGTCGCAGCGAGGGACCCCCTCCGCCCGGCTGTGTGGGCGGCAGCGGGAAGGTTCCGTCCTCGTGCCCGACGGTAAAGGAGTAGTCGAGATGGTTGTAGACCGCGCCCCCCGCTAGAAGGAACTCCCATCCGTCCGTGCGGTAGGGCGTGTCGGCGATGCCCTTGAAGCCGGTCTCGTCGAAGCCGATCGCCTTCTTCAGATGGGCGTTGACGGCGACGGCGTCGGGCGGATTGGCGTAGTGGAAATTGAAGAGCGAGACGGCGGGATGCGGCTTCTCGATCTTTGCCGAGCCGTTGGCGATGTTCTGCGCGATCATGAAGGGAGCCGGAAAGCCTTTTTGGGTCTGCATGATGACATCGGCGATCCGATGCTGCCACTCCAGCGTAACCCCGCCGAAGTACGGCTCGTTGCATATCTCGTAGTAGAGGTTGTCAAACTCCTTCAACTCCGTCACGATCTTGCGAACCATCGCCTCCTGCACCGCCAGAATCGCCGGGTGTTTGAGCGTGTTGACCTCCGTTCGCGGCACATTCCCGATCCCGTTGACGTTGTTGCGAATATTCAGCGGGCTGAGATTCCACATCGAGTCTTCATAGTAGGGACAGAAGAGCGAGACCTCCACGACAATGCCACGCCTGCCCGCCTCCCGCACAAACTCCTTCAGACGGCGAAAGTAGGCGTCGTCCCATCGGTTCAGGTCGAACTTATTGCCTCCGTTGGCGTAGCCGGGCGTATCGCTGCGCGCCCAGGGACAGAGGAGCCGCCCGGGCGCGGGGGCGAGCGTGTTGTGGGTGATGCCGAACGACTGCGGGTCTTCCATGTAGACGCCGGTGAAGATGCGGGTCAGATTGAAGCCGTGCGCCCTGAGCGTGTCCAGGTAGGGCTTGAACTGAAAATCGGCGTTGAGGACCGCGCCGTAGTGTTCGGCGCTGGTGATCAGGAGGGTCGGCTTGCCGCGAAACAGGAAGTAACGCGGGTTCTCCGGATGAAGATGAATGGGAGTCATGGGTCTCTCCATAGAGGGCAGCAGGGTCATCGCTGCCAGCAGCAGTTGCAGAAACATCGGCGGCTCCTGTTTATGGCGCGCGGCGTTCGCGCAGGCAAACGGTCTCTATCCGGGAGGGTAGCCTCCCATCGCCTTGACAATCGCCAGAGCGATCGTTACCGTCAACGCGGAGGTCAGTGTCGTCCAGAAGATACATTCGGCAGCCAGTTCGCTGTCACCTTTGAGTTCCAGCGCCAGCAGGAAGGTGTTGACGGCGCTGGGGGCGGCGGAGGCGACGATGAGCATGGCTCCGGGCCAGGGCCACAGCCCGAAGAGCCAGACTACGCCCGCCATGATCAGCGGCAGCGCCGCCAGTTTCAGCCCCATCACCGGCAGCACGCGCCGCCAGTCGGGGGGCTGGACCTGCTGCGCCAGCTGCGCCCCGAGCGTTACCAGCGCCAGCGGAACCAGCCCGCCCGCGATCGTCTCCAGCGGGTACTGGAGGGGGGGTGGAAGCGTTACGTTCGCCGCCTTCGCCAGGAGCGCCATGACCAGCGCGAAGAACAGAGGTGTTCGCAGAAAGACCAGCAGCGGGTTCCTGTGCGCGCCGCTGGCGGCGGAGATCAGAAGATAGCCCAGCACCCAGACCGTGATGTTGCACGCCATCAGCACCAGCGCCTGCACTGCGCCTCCCTGTCCGGGATAGGCTCGCTCCGCCAGCGGGATGCCGAAGTTTCCGGCATTGAAGCCCGCGCTGGAGATGACGATCACCGAGGCGGCAGCCGGAGGAACGCTCCGCCAGCGCATCGCCGCCCAGACCGGCAGGGCAAGGATCGCCTGCGCCGTCAGCACCGCCCCTGCGACCAGTCCCATCTCCCCCCACGAGAGATTGCTGCCCGAGACGCGCACGAAGAGAAAGACCGGCACAAACAGATAGATCTGCACGCGGGAGAGCGTGGAGAGATCGAGAGGATAGCGGCGCTGAAGCGCATACCCCAGCGCCGCGATGCACAGGATCGGCAGGACGACGTTCCAGAAGAGGAAGACGAACGACCAAAGGAGGGCAGCCGCCTCCATCGCCTAACGCCCGTCCCGCCGTTCCGCCCACTTTTTCCAGACGCCCGCGTCCTGCAGCAGCGGTATGTAGACTCCCCCGACCACCGAGCGCGCCTGAAATCCGACCTGCCTGCCGTTCACCGTGTCGTACCAGTCGGTCAGGGGAACGCGCGAGGGAGACTCGCTCACCCACCGCACCGTCGGCGCGATCAGCGCGTCGAAATCCTCGCGCTTTCCGGTCAGGATCGCGCTCCAGACCACCCAGTCTAGTTTGGTGTAGGTCGCCCGGTTGTCCAGCGGCAGACCGTAGGCGTTGAGCTTTGTGCGGTAGTGCGCCATCTCCTTGCGCGCCACCTCCTCCGGGAACAGGTTCAGCCTCAGCAGGCGATCCCAGACCAGATTGTACTTCTGGCTCCAGCTTCCCGCGCGGTCGAACGCCAGCCGGTAGTGTTCGCCGTCCGCCGCCGCCTGCCGCCACTGCGCCGCCATCTCCTGCGCGGTTTTGCGGTAGGCGGCGGCATCCGCCTGCTTTCCCGCCATCTCGCACAGCATCGCGTAGCCTCCCAGCGCGACGATCGCCTTCAGCGACAGATTGGCGTTGCGCGCCAGATGCCCGGCGAAGTCGTCGGTGCACAGCTGGTTCTCCGGGTCGAAGCCCTTCTCGCGCAGGTAGTTCGCCCAGCCGGAGAGGGTCTCCCAGTAGCGCAGGGCGAACTCGGCGTTCCCCTCCACCTTCGCCAGTGCGGCGACCATGATCAGCATGTTGCCGCACTCCTCCACCGGCATCTGGTTCTCCTCGCTGCGCTCGCCTCCGCCGTAGACCTGCCCGTTCGCCTTCGGGTAGGTCCCCAGATCGTGCGGCGCAAACGGAAAACGCCAGCGTTCCGAGCGGGCGTAGTCGAGGATCGGCTGAAGCTGTCCCTTCAGCAGGTTCGTGTTGAACAGCAGGAAGAAGGGGGAGGAGGGATAGGTTACGTCCACCGTGTTGATACAGCCGTTGCTGAAGTTCTCTTTGGACATGAACAGGATCGTACCGTCGGCGTCTGCCGCCAGCTTGTGCGCCGCGATACACTGCCGGTACGCCAGCGCCGCCAGACGAGCGTAGCCCTCTCCGCCGATCCGGGTCAGGTCCTCCATCAGCTCCCGGTCGAACTGCTCGCACCGCGCCCGGATCTGCTCGTACTCCCGGTGGGCGGTCTGCAGCAGCTCATCGGCTTCCATCCCCTTGCGCCGCCAGTAGGGGCGCACTTTGCGATGGAAGTACTCCAGCGAGAAGAGGTCGTCGTAGGCGAGCATCAGCCGGCGGACGACCGGCTTCGCCTCCACCTTTCCCAGATCGAGGGCGAAGGCGAGCACGGGCCAGTTGTCCTGCGCCGGACGGGGCATTCGCAGATCGTCCGCCTCCGGCAGCCTCCCTTCGGCGGCGAACCGTTGGCGGGCGTCGTTATGCGTGGCGATCACGCTCCGCACGCCCGCGCCCTCCTCCGCCGCCACATAGAGGTAGCCCCAGTCTATCCGCAGGTTGTCGCCCGCCTTCTCCAGAACCGGCTGCTGCGCCGAACCCATCCGCAGCGCGGTCAGTTCGCCCAGCCGGTAGCGGCTCCAGACCACCGGCTGATCGGGCGTGTTCACCACCCATTCGCCGGAGAGATCGGCGTAGAGCGAGACCGCGTGCGATCTGCCGTCGGTCGCCTGCGCCTCCCAGGTCAGGTAGGTAACCGGACGGCTGAGCAGATCGAGATCGGAGGGGAGCAGCGGAGAGAGAAAGGTCAGGGTCAGTCGGACGCCGTCCGCCTCAAAGGTGTAGATCGTGCGGGTCGGCAGCACGGTCAGACCGGTCTGCGGCAGCGCGGGAGCCTCGACGGGAAAGGGACCGGCGTAGCGATAGGTCTTGCCGTCAATGCGAATCAAGCCGCAGAGGGCGTTGACGGCTCCGGTCCAGTGCCGGCTCCAGTCGTCGGTCAGGCGATCCCGGAAGGACCAGACGCTGAAGTAGGGATCGTGGGTCACCAGCGGTACGGCAGGGGGACGAAAAGACATCGGTCTACTCTCCCGCGCAGAAGCCGGGAGCGTTCCCGAGAGCATCATACAGACTGACAGCAGCAGGAGACAGCGTCCCATCGCTCGTGCGCTCCTTGATGAAATGGATTGTTCTCTATCTTCTGGAACCGGTCAACTTTTCCTGAATGGTCAGCAGATACGGGTAGTCCGCCGCTGTCAGAAGCAGGGTCAGAGAGTCTCTGTCAGCGGCTCGGACCGTGACCGGAACGGAGCGATCCGTCAGAGGATCGTATGCCAGGACCGCCGCGCCCTCTCCGCGCACGCCCCCGATCCGCACCTCATACCTCTCCGGGCGCAGGTCGCGGGTTACGTCCCGCGTCATCACATAGTAGGGGATCACGAACCGGCGGGCGTTGACCTGATAGGGCAGAAAGGCGAAGACCTCGCGGTTATAGAGGGTCGGGTGCTCCGGGTATCCTCTGCCCCGAAACTGATAGCGCCCGTGCGTGTCGCGGATCGAGAGCACCTTCAGATCGCGTGTCTTTGCCAGCTTCGGATCGAGTCCCGCGCGCATCTTCTGCACGATGCGCCCCAGCGTGCGCATGGCGGGCGAGACATAGGCGGAGTCGTCTTTCGGATAGGTATTACTGGATTTCGCGAAGGCGATGTAGTTGTCCTGCACGACCCCGAGCCACGTATCCCCGGCGAGCGCGGCGTACAGGTAGAGTCGCTGCACGCCTTTGTTCACGTAGAAGCAGTAGTAGCGGGCGGTCGTCTTCGCCTTCAGACGCAGCGCGCGCGACCGATCTTTGATCCCGTTCTCGTCGGGGGCGAAGCCGACCTCCGTGATCCAGAGCCAGCAGGGGACGATCCTGCCGTTGACGACCCGGGCGTATCGTCCTCGCGGGGTTGCGTAGAAGGTGTTGGTGATCGGTCCCATGTCGCGCACGAGGGTCTCGGTCTGCAGAGCTGTGGCGTAGTACTCGGGGAAGAGCGCGGTATATTCGGGCAGGAAGACGGGCGGTCTCTCCGGCTGAAACAGCGCGTTGATGGACGCCTGATCTCTCCGCTCATCGCCGGGATAGTTTTTGCGCCCCGCGTAGGGGTGTTTGCTCATCGCGCCGATGCGCGGCGGCTGCGTGCTGGAGGCGGGCCAGGGGATGGTGTTGGAGAAGCCGTCGCACAGCGTTACGCCGCGAAAGGTATCGGGCTGGGCGTCCGCATAGTCCGCCGTCGCCCGCACGACATCACTCCAGACCCGATCCTCATGGTAGACATAGGGGCGTTCCGCATAGTAGGCGTTGATCTGGAGAAACCGGGAGCCGAAACTCAGCTCATTCCATATCTCCAGATCGAAGCCCCGATCCGGCTTGTTCTGCGTGCCGAGCGTCTCCGTAACGAACCGCGCCGTCTCCCCGACATAACGCTGCCAGCCTGCGATGGTCGCGTGGTGGTCGTCGCTGCCGGGAACGGAGAAGGGGCGGTACTTGAGGGTGGACAGGGAGACCTTCGTCCCGGCGTCGCCCAGGTCTTTCGGGAGCGGCTTGGAGAGGGTAACCGTATTGCCCTCGATGCCGGTGACGAACGCCTCGCACGCCCAGTACTCGGTCAGGTTGTTGAGACCGCTGTAGCCGATCCGCAGATCGCTCACATCCGTCAGCTCTATCCGCCGATCCCCTTTGCGGGCGGGAGCCGCCAGCGTTCTCTCGAAGAACTGGATCGGGCAGGGCGCGCCGCTGTGGGCGTTGAGCAGAATGAGCGGACGCACGCCGTAGCGTTGGCAGGCGAGCAGGCGGCGGCGCAGCGGCTCCCGCCGATCCGGTCGCAGGCGGTCGTCGAAGTCGAGGCTGCTCCAGCCGATCTCGATGCGCGCGCGGCGAAAGCCGTACTTCGCCAGCATCTGCACGATCAGGTCGAAGTTGTGGGAGTCGTCGCCGTCCAGCCCGACGCCGATCGCGTTCAGAAAGGCGTGCGCGGGAATCGTCTCCTGATAGGCGCGCCAGGGCTGCAGCCAGTGGGAGTAGGTTCCGAAGGGCAGCGCGGTCAGATGGCGCGGGTCTATATAGGGACCGGAGAGCTTCTGCGCCTGCGCCGCAGGAGCGTGGAGGGCGAGAGAGAGGATCCACAGCGAGAGCGCGATTCGCGTGAACATGACGGACTCCTTCGCACAGGACAGGCGGAGCGTCTGTCCGAAAAGGTCTGCTGAAGATAGATCCCTTCTGAAGCGCGGGAATTCCTGCCTCATAAGCGCAGGGTATCTTCCGGCAACAGAGGGATAATCGGCGGCGGATCAGAATCTGTGCTATGATAACGCAATCAGGGCAGGCGTACCCTGTTCACTGCCTGCCGGAAGGAGAAGAGCCGTTATGCCTCGACTGAAGGTGAGCGATAACCGCCGGTTTCTGGTCTTCGCGGACGGGAAGCCGTTTTTCTATCTCGGCGACACCGCCTGGGAGCTGTTTCACCGCCTCAATCGCCAGGAGGCGGACCGCTACCTGAAGGATCGCGCCGCCAAACGGTTCACGGTAATCCAGGCAGTGGTACTGGCGGAGCTGTCCGGACTGACCGATCCCAACCCCTACGGCGCCCTCCCGCTGCACGACCTCGACCCGACTCGCCCCAACGAAGCCTACTTCACGCATGTGGACTACATCGTCCAGAGAGCCAATGCGCTTGGACTGACCATCGGGATGCTGCCGACCTGGGGCGACAAGTGGAATAAGAAGTGGGGAGCCGGCCCGGAGATATTCACGCCGGAGAACGCGCGTATCTATGGGGAGTTTCTGGGACGGCGATACCGCAACCGCGACATCATCTGGATTTTAGGCGGAGACCGTACGCTGGAGAACGAGACCCACTACCGAATTATCCGCGCCATGGCGGCGGGGCTGCGAAAGGGCGACGGCGGTGCACACCTGATCTCGTTCCATCCCGTCGGACAGCAGAGCTCCGCCCTCTACTTCCACGAAGACGACTGGCTCGACTTCCATATGTATCAGACGGGACATACCCGCGATCGAGACAACTACCGCAGCATCGCCGAACTCTACGCGCTAACACCTCCCCGCCCCTGCATTGACGCCGAACCCGGCTACGAGGATCATCCCTCCGGCTTCGATCCAAAGAACGGCTATCTGGACGCCTACGATGTGCGCAAGTTCGCCTACTGGGCGCTCTTTGCCGGGGCGTGCGGGCACACCTACGGCTGTCACGACATCTGGCAGATGTGGCAGCCAGACCGACAGCCGGTCACCTCCGCGCGCACGCCTTGGTACGCCGCCATCCATCTGCCCGGATCCGGACAGATGCAGCACGCGCGTCGCCTGCTGGAGTCGCGGCCGATCCTAACGCGCATCCCCGATCAGCGCCTGCTGCTCTCCGATGCCGGCAAGGGAACGGATCACATACAGGCGACCCGGTGCGCGAAAGGCAGCTACGCCTTCGTCTACTCCGCCTCCGGCAAGCCGTTCACCCTGAACCTGCAGCCGCTCTCCGGCGAACGGCTCAACGTCTGGTGGTACGACCCGCGCGAGGGCAGGTCCATCGCCGCCGGAGAGCGGAAGCGGACGGAGACACAGGAGTTCACCCCGCCGACCAGCGGACCCGGTCAGGACTGGGCGCTGGTTCTGGACGACGCTGCGCGCCGCTATCCGGAGCCGGGCATCTGACGCGCCGTCTTGAGAGGAGACCGCGATGCGCCTTCTAGCAGTTGTGCTGACGTTGCTGATCGGAGGAGCGACTCTCGCGCCGCAGGGGCAGGAGGCTCCCGCCCCGAACTACTCCGTAACCGCCTTCGGTGCAAAAGGCGACGGGAAGACCGACGACACCGCCGCCTTTCAGCGAGCGATGGATGCGCGCGCCGCCGCGGGAGGCGGCGTGGTGGCGGTCCCGAGCGGCAGATATCTGATCAAGACCCACCTGACCATTCCCGCCTCCGTAACGCTGGAAGGGGAGTGGCGCGCGCCGGCGACCGTCAACCGCTACCACGACCCGAAAGACCCAAAGGGCGGTCCGGAACTGGGGGGAAGCATCCTGCTGGCGGTGGAGGGAGCTGGACAGGAGAACGGCACGCCCTTCATTCGGCTGGGCTTCAACTCCACGCTCAAGGGCGTCACCATCTTCTACCCGGAGCAGACCAGAACCAACCCGCCGATCCCCTACCCCTGGACGGTACAGTCGGCGGGGGCGGACAACTGCGCGGTGGTGGACGTGCTGATGGTCAACCCCTACCAGGCGGTGGACTTCGGCAGCGTGGTGGCGGGACGCCACTACATTCGCAACCTCTACGCTCAGCCGCTGCGCCGGGGACTGTTCGTGGATCTCTGCCTGGACGTAGGACGGCTGGAGAACATCCACTTCTGGCCCTTCTGGACGGCGGCGGACGCCGACAGCCCGGTCGCAAAGTTCATGCTGGAGCAGGGAGAGGCGTTCATCTTCGGGCGCAGCGACTGGGAGTACGTCACCAACTGCTTCGCCCTGGGCTACCATGTGGGAATGCGCTTCATCCGCGGCAAGGGAACCGGTCCGCACGCCGGCGCGGGCAACTACCTGCTGACTCAGAGCGGCGCGGATCTGTGCCGGACGGCGGTGCTGGTGGAGGAGACGCAGGGACACTCCGGCATCAGCTTCGTCAACTCGCAGATCTTCGGCGATCTGGTCATCAAGCCGACCAATCACGGCATGGTGCGCTTTACCGGCTGCGGCTTCTTCGGGAGCATAGACGGCAGGCGGGGAACCGCGCTGGCGAAGCTGGCGGGAACCGGGCGCGTCTCCTTCAGCAACTGCCACTTCTACTGCATCCACCCGGAGAGCCGCAACGCGCCGGTCATGATCCTGGTGGAGCAGGGACGGGTCAGCATTCAGGGCTGCGTCTTTATCAACAATCGCAACACCGCCGGGGTCAACAGCAACCCGATCCCCATCACGCTGGAGAGAGAGGTGCGCGCCGCGATCATCACCGGCAACGAGTTCTACGGCAGGGCGCGCATCGTCAACCGGGCGAAAGGCAGGGTGGTGATCCGTGACAACATCGAGGCGACCGATGAGGCGCCGTTCCCGCCGCCTCCGGGACGCGCGCCCTCCAGTCCGCGTTGAGCCGGCGGAAGGAGATCATAGAGAAGGAGACTGGCAATGAAGGCACAGGCGGCGGTTGCCGTGCAGCCCGGACGGATCGCATTTTTAACGGTAAACGCGCCCGATCCCGGACCGGAGGATGTGGTGGTGCGGCTGACGCACTCCTGGATCAGCAACGGGACGGAAGGCTCGTTCATTCGCGGCGAGCGGATCGCGGGCGATACGCCCCGCAGCGACTCTGATCCGCTTCCGTTTCCCCATATCTCCGGTTATCAGAAGGTCGGGATGGCGGAGTATGTCGGAGAGGCAGTCCAGGGCATAGAGGTCGGCGAGACGGTCTTCGCGACGGTCTCGAAGGTGGAGGGGATGTTCTACTCCTTCGCCGGGCATATCTCTCCCGCCGTCACGCACCATTCGCAGATATGGAAGATCCCGGAGGGGATAGACCCGGTGGCGGTCAGCGGGCTGGTGCTGACGCAGGTCGGCTACAACACCGGGATGCGCCCAACGATGGCGGCGGGCGACGCGGCGGTGGTGATCGGAGACGGGATGGTCGGACATTGGACGGCGCAGACGCTTCAGCATCGCGGCGCGCGCGTCCTGCTGGCAGGCAGACACGACGAGCGGCTGGCGCGCTTTCAACCGCGCGCCTCCGACCGGGTCGTCAACGTTACTCGCGAAGACCTACTGGAGGCGGCGCGCGCCTTTGCGCCGGAGGGGATTCAGGTCGTCGCGGACACGGTCGGCTCCATCGCCGCGCTCGAGACGCTGCTGCCGATCATGCGCCACAACGGACAGATCTCCTCCGCCGGCTTCTATGGTCATCACGGGCGGATAGATATTCAGAAGCTGCGCCAGGGGGAGATCACGCTGCACACTCCGGCGGGCTGGTCGAAAGAGCGGATGGACGCCACGCTGACGCTGCTGGTGCAGGGCGCGCTTCAGACCCTGCCCCTGATCACGCACCGCTTTCCCGCGGAGCGCGCCGGAGAGGCGTTCGACCTGATTCTGTCGCGCCGGGAGTCGGTCCTGGGCGTCATTCTGGACTGGTAAACCGCCGCCTTTCTGCCGCAGGCGGCAGCAGGAGAACGACGATATGAAGGTGTTACAGGTAGGCGCGGAGGGCGCATTTACGCTGCTGGACTCTCCCACGCCGCAGCCCGGACCGGGGCAGGTGCTGATGCGGGTGGACGCCGTGACGACCTGCCCGCAGTGGGATCTGCACCTGCGCCACAACGAGCCGATGTTTGTGGGGCATCGGTTTCACTATCCCTATACGCCCGGTCAGCCGGGACATGAGGCGTCGGGAGTGATCGCAGCGGTCGGGGAAGGCGTGACGGGTCTGGCGGTCGGCGAGCGGGTCAGCGCCTGGCGGGATCAGGGACACGACCGCCCCGGCTGCTACGCGCAGTTCGCCATCCTGGATGCGGAGAACGTGATCCGCGTCCCCTCCCATCTGCCGGCGGAGGCGACCGCGCCGGTGGAGCTGGCGATGTGCGTCGGCGCGACGTTTCTGGTGCTGAAGGAGATGGATGTCTTGGCGGGACGGCGCGTCGGGATCACCGGACTAGGACCCGCCGGGCTGATCGCCGCGCAGATGGCGCGCGCGGAGGGCGCGGCGGAGGTCTTCGGGTTCGATCTGTCGCCGCAGCGAAGAGCGTATGCCGCCGCCAATGTGGCGGATGCCGCCTTCGATCCGCAGGAGGACCTCTCTGACCGCTTTCCGGCGCGTCCCGCCGCCCCGAAACTGGAGACCGCCATAGACTGCGTCGGCGCGAGAGCCTCCGTCGCGTTTACGATGGATCGAACGCTCGATACGCTCGCGCTCTTCGGCGTTCAGCGCGAGGAGTATCTCTTCGCGCCTCGTCACTACCACCGCCTGAGGCTGTGCGGCTACCCGGGACACAGCCGCGCCGCCGCCGAGTATGCGGTCGGACTGCTGGAGCAGGGTCTTCTCGACCTGAACCTGCTCATCACGCACCACCTGCCGCTCGAGCGGTATGCGGAGGGCATAGACCTGCTGGAGCGGCAGGAGGCGATCAAGATCTGCTTCCATCCCTGGCACGACGGCTAGGGCTGCGGCTCTCCCCGCCAGATCTTCTGAAGCGCCAGCGCCGCCGGCTTGGGCTGGCAGTGGAAGTCTATCAGAGAGGTGTTCGCCGGGCAGGGATAGCAGTCGTGTCCGCACCAGAGCAGGACGCCCCCGCAGCGGGGGAAGCGGGCTTTGCAGGCTCCGACGGCGATAGAGAGCGCGCGCGCCTGCCGCTGCTGGCTCCATGCGACATACTCCTCCAGCGTCTGCGGCGGGCGTCCATGCTCGGCTTCAAACTGCTCCGCCTCGATCCACCAGGTCAGCGGTCTGCGCCAGACCGGGTTGTCCGCCGCAACCGGCATCGGGTCGAGATCGCCCGCATACTGGCGGATGATGTCGGCGGAGCAGGCTCCCGGCGCGCCCGACTCCGCCCGGAAGAGCGCGTCGTCGTCTCTCCAGTACTCCTCCCAGCCGGTCAGATCGTCCCAGGGCTTCCAGGGACCGTGCACGTTCCAGTGCAGTCCCTTGCCGAACTCTTTCGGGTCGGCGTTGAAGCGCGGACCGGTGGCGGAGGTAGGCAGGAACCGGCGTCCGGGGTCTTCCGCCCGGACAACCTCCTCCAGACGCTTCAGCAGCGGGTGCGAGGTGTCGCACGGCGCGCCGTAGCCCTCTTTGCGCTCATGCAGCTCATTCCCGCCGCTCCAGAGCAGCAGGCTGGGGTGGTGCTGACGGCGCGGAATAAAGGAGTGGAGGATCGCGGCGACCTGACAGAGCGCGTTCTCATCGTCGGGCGGAACGTTGTCCACGCCGGAGGAGGAGAGCGGAACATCCTGCCAGACCAGCAGACCGAACTCATCGCACAGGTCGTAGAACGGCTCCTTCTCCAGATAGCCGACGCCGTTGACGCGAAAGGTGTTGACGCCCAGATCGCGATAGAGGGTCAGCAGCGTCCGATAGCGTTCCGGCGACGCCTCGGCGAAGTTGGGCAGCAGCGGCACGAAGTTGACGCCCTGCAGGAAGATCGGCTTTCCGTTCACCACGCACAGCCAGGGGTCTGCCCCCTCCGGCGCGCCTTCGCAGGATCGCCAGACGATATTTCGGAAACCGACCCGCCGCGACTCCCGATCTATCTCCCGCCCCTGCGCGTCGAGGAGCGTCCCATGAACCTGATAGAGCGGCTGCCCTCCTGCCAGATTGGTCCACCACAGCTCCACCGGAAGATCGCGCCACAGCATCCCGGAGGCGTTGAACTGCTCCACCGGGATCTCTTCGGAGCGGATCACCTGCCCCTCGCGCTGCAGCGTCACGCGCAGATTCGCGCCCTCCTTCGCCTCCGCCTGCCCCCACACACGCAGAATCCCGGTTCCGCTCTCCACGTCGGCATCCGTCGTGCAGCGAAACGCCTCGATCCGCTGTCCGTCCGTCGCCTCGATAAAGATCTCCTCCCAGATGCCGATCTGCACCAGACGCGGGATCCAGTCCCACGTATAGTTGAAGCGCGCCTTCCACTCCCTCACCTGCGAGGTGTAGCCGAACTGCCCCAGCCATCGGGGTGACAGATCGAAGAGGATGCGCAGGGAGTTCTTCTCCGGCTGAAGATGCGGCGTCAGGTCGAAGCGGTGCGGAACATGCGTGCCGCAGAAGTCGCCCAGAGAGCGTCCGTTCAGGTAGACCGTCCCCTGATAGTCCAGCCCCATGCAGACCAGCTGGAACGCCTTTCCGGCGGCGAACCACTCGTCCGGCAGGGTCGTCTCGTAGATCCAGTGCCGGTTCTCCACCCACTCGCATGCGCGGGAGTTGAGACCGACGTTCCAGTCGGGGAGCAGCCCGGCGTCGCGCAGCGCCTGCTGCACGGAGCCGGGAACCTTCGCGGGGATGCCGGTAACCTCGGCATTGGGGGTCTCGCCCAACTCCATCGTCTGCATCAGCCGCCACAGATGCGGCGTCCAGCCCGACAGCCGCCAGTCGAGCGCGGAGAGATCGAATCGGTTTCGCATGGCATTCTATCCTTTTTTTCAGGAGGGCGGCTCATGACGCCCTCTTCATGCTACAATGCTCAAAACAGGGTTTCCAGCGATGACCGTTGAGATCAATCGCCGTCAGTTCCTTCAGGGCATGCTGCTGACGGCTGGCTCTATCCTTCAGGAGAACTCCGCCATGTCCGCACCCGCGCAGCCGGCTGAACGCCCCAACCTGCGGATGATCCTCACGGACGATCAGGGACGCGCAGACTACAGCGCATTCGGCACACAGGACATCCGCACGCCGCATATAGACCGGCTGTTTCAGGAGGGCGTCTCCTGCGAGAACTTCTACGCCAACAGCCCAGTCTGCTCGCCGACGCGCGACGCGCTGCTGACGGGATGCTATCCCGACCGCGTCGGCGTTCCGGGCGTCATCCGGCATATCCCGGAGGACTCGTGGGGCTACCTCGATCCCTCCGCCGTCCTGCTTCCGCAGGCGCTCCGGCAGGCGGGCTACCACACCGCGCACATCGGCAAATGGCATCTGGGGCTGACCTCCCCCAACACCCCGATGGAGCGCGGCTTCGACCTCTTTCACGGCTTTCTCGGCGACATGATGGACGACTACTGGACGCACCTGCGGGGCGGTCAGAACTTCATGCGCCGCAACCGTCAGACGATTGATCCGCAGGGACACGCCACCGATCTCTTCACCGACTGGGCGTGCGCCTACCTGCGGGATCGCGCCCGCCGCTCCCGCCCCGCTCTACTTCATCTCCGCCAACGCCTGCCGCATCGCCGCCAGCAGGCGCGGCGTGTAGGTCTCGATGCGGGCGAAGTTGCGGCTCACCTGCTCCGCCGCCGTTTTGACGCCCGGCTCGAACGGCTCCTGCGCCTCATAGGTGACGTTCAGCACGGCGTTGATCGCCGGGGAGTTCAGCTTGCGAAGCGCCTGATGCATACGCGGATCGTACCAGTTATTCCTGTATCCGTGCCGCTTCTGCCACGCCTCCGCCGCCTCCACAAAGGTCTGAAACGCCGCCTTCACGCCCTGTCCGCTCTCCTGCGCGGCGATCAGTTCCTCCAGCCCGGCGCGCATACGCAGCATCATGACCAGATCCGTCAGGAAGCGGACCGGATCCCCGAACAGCAAGCCCTTCAGCGGTCCGGTCTTCGGCTTGCCGGACGCCGCCTGCTCTAGCCGGGCGGCGACGGCGCGCATCACCGGCGCATCCTGACTGTGCAGCGTCTTCCATCCCTCGACGATGGTCGGTCCCAGCCCCGGCAGCAGATCGTTGGCAAACTGCACATAGTCCTCATCCGTCAGGCTCCTGCCGGTCGCGCCCCGCGCAAAGGCGAAGATGTTGGGAAGCTGTACGCAGTGGGTCTGCGCGTTGCCCATGACGCCGCGCGGTCCCGGCTGCGCCCCGCCCTCGTAGGCGGACTGCCCGGAGAAGTGGGTCATCGGGAAGGAGGGTTCGCCCTCAATCCGACCATAGTTGAAGCTGATGACCTTCTCGGCGATGCCCAGCCTCTCGGCATACGGCAAGCCGTTCGCCAGCCCCCAGGGTTCCGGGTCCGCCTCCTTCAGGCGGGTCAGGACGTCCATCTGCTCCTCTTCCGTGCCCAGGATCAGCTTGCCGGTCTCATAGAAGCGGCTCCAGCCGCGCCATCCCGCATGCATCCAGTAGATCAGTTCGATCTCCGGGCGGATGCGGTTGAGCATTTTGCGATGCTCCGCCAGCAGGTGAACGAACTCGGCGTTGGTTGATCCGGGATAGCATCCCGGATCGCTGTCTATGATCGAGATGCCGTCCACTTTTGCCAGCGGTTTGAGCAGCTTCTCGCGCCAGCGAATGAGCTTATCGAGCGCCACCGGATCGCCGGGATTGACCAGTCTGTCGCAGTAGTAGAAGTGGCGCGTCTCGAAGGTAAACTTTGCGGCGTCCTCGTTACGGGCGCCGACATTGGGGCAGAGGGCGAAGTAGACGCGCATCTGGAAGTCGTTGTGGAGCATATCCACCACTTTGCTCAGCCGGGTCAGGTAGGCGCGGTCGCTCGGGGTCAGCGGATCCGGCATCGTCTCCAGCATGGGCCAGATCAGGATCGTGTTGTAGCCGAGCCGTTTGAGTCCGTCCGCCCAGCCCCGCCAGTCCTTCAGCGTCCAGGTGCGCGCCGCGTAGGGGTGATTGTAGGGCCAGTGCTGGTGCACATAGAGTCCGATCATCCGCTCCCTCTTCTTCTCCTGAGTTATGCCGACAGACAGCGTAAGGACCAGCAGAAACAGCGTCAGCATGCCGGTCGCAGAGAGCCGTCTCCCCATGCGTCTCTCCCTTCTACACGGCGCGGGCGCGGTTGAGCAGCACCGCCGCGAAGATCAGCAAGCCTTTGACCACATACTGCGTGTAGATCGGGATGCCCAGCAGGATCATGCCGTTGGCGATGACCCCTGTGAAGAGCACCCCGACCAGCGTCCCCCAGATCGTTCCGACGCCTCCGGAGAGGCTGGTTCCGCCGATGATGACGGCGGCGATGATGTCCAGTTCCCAGCCCTGCGCGGCGTCGGGCGTGCCGGAGTTGATGCGCGCGGAGAGCATGATGCCGCTGATGGCGGCAAGCGCGCCGGTGATCGCCAGCGTCTGCGTTCGCACCATCGAAACATTGATCCCGCTCAGCCGCGCCGCCTCCGGATTGCCGCCGACCGCGTAGACCTTTCGCCCGAACGCGGTAGACTTCGTCAGCAGGTGAAACAGGACGAACGCGCTCAGCAGCACAATTGTCGGGAATGGAACTCCCTGCACATAGCCGCTGCTCAGAAACGCGTACCAGGGAGGAAAGGAGGTGATGGAAAAGCCTCCCGTGAGCATCAGCGCGGCTCCCTTCAACCCGGTCAGCAGCGCAAGGGTGGTGATGAAGGAGGGAACCAGAAAGCGCGAACGCATCAGTCCGGTGAACGCGCCCATCAGATAGCCCGAAGTGACGGTCAGCAGCGCGCCCAGCGGGATCGGCACGCCCCGCTGGGTCAGCCAGGCGATCAGACAGCCCGAAAAGGAGGCGGCGGCTCCCACGCTCAGGTCAATCTCGCCGACGATGATCACCAGCGTCATGCCGAAGGCGATCAGTCCCTGCATCGAGACCGAACGCAGCACCGTCAGCAGGTTGTCGGTCGTGAAGAAGTTGGGCGCTCGCAGCGCCAGCGCGATACACAGAACAATCAGGATGTACTCCATCCGGATCGCCGTTACCAGCTTCGAGAGCGCCGTCCGCAGTCTCATCCCCCGCTGCTCACTCCGCGCAGATACTCTTTCTGCTTCTTCACCTCTTCGGGCTGGCGGCGCGTGAACAGGATGCCGGGCAGCGCGACTAGCTTCTCGACCGTCTCGCCCTTCAACGCCCGGACGGCGGTCTCAATCGCCTGCGCCCCGATCTCCAGCGGCTTCTGTCCGGTAACCGCCTGCAGGATATTGTCCTCCGCCAGCAGGAAGTCGCACATCTGCTCGCTGATATCGGTTCCGAAGACCACGATCTTTCCCGCCTTGCCGGCATTGCGCACGGCGGTAACCGCCCCGACGGTTCCCCCCTCGTTCGCCGCCCAGATCAGGTCTACCTCCGGGTGCGCGGTCAGGATCGCCTCCACCACGCTCACCGCCTTCTCCGCCAGCCAGGCGTCCTGCTTTGCCACGATCTTCACGCCGGGCAGCTTCTTGATCTCCTCCTCGAAGCCGCCGGTGCGCTGGCTTGCCGGCTCCGGCAGCAGCGAGATGTAGGTGATGATCGCCACGTTCGCCCTGCCGCCCATCTTCTCCTGAATATACTTCACCGCCTCTTCGCCCGTCTGTCTGCCCAGAGAGACCTGATCGCTGCGAATGACGCTGACCGGAAAGTCCGCCTCGACGTAGCTGTCGTAGGTAATCACCTTGATGCCGCTCTCGTGCGCGCGCTGCAGCGCCGGGATCGAAGCCTTCTGATTGAAGGGGGCGATCACCAGCGCCTGCTTCTTCTCGGCGATGTAGGTGTCTATCAGCGAAATCTCCTTATCGAGCGATCCCGCGCTGTTGCCCAGCGAGAGGTCCACGCCGTTCTTTGCGGCGGCATCCTTCATCCCGATCTCAATCAGCTTGAAAAACTGATCGTTCTGGAAGCCGACCCCGGCGATCTTAAAGGCATTTGTCAGCGCAGCGGAGGTTCCGGCTCCCCCGGAAGACGGCGGGGGCGCCTTCGGCGGCTCATTGCTGCACCCTCCCGTCAGGATCAGCCCGGTCGCGATCAGCCCGGCAAACAGACGGCAAACGTTCCCCCGTTTCATGGCAGCTCCTTCGGTAAAACGACACAGACAGCGAGAGCGGGCAGCCGTAGACGCTACGGGCTTCCCTCGCGCCCGTGATGGTAGTACTCCTCGATAAACGCGGCGAGATGACGCACGCACGCCTCGATCAGCACCCGTCCGGTCTCCGCCGAGGAGGGCGTTGGATCGCCGAGCAGTCCGGTCTTACTGGGATGGTAGTTCCAGGTAGACCAGAAGACGCGGGTCGAGCCGATAAAGTTGTCTCCGGCGACAAAGTCGGTGTGATAGGTGACGTGATCCTCCGCCGTGTACTGCTCGACATCCACCGGATAGCCGTAGTGAAGCATGACGGAGGTCTCATCCTCGCCGCCGTGAATGCTGCCGCCCGCCTCTCCTTTTCGCACGGCGTTATACTCCTTCGCGCCGAGATAGAGGAAGTTGGAGACCGCTGGATAGACGTTGTACAGGTCCGCGACCTCGCGCGCGACCACTCGCAGCAGTTCGGTGTGATGCCCGTGCCCGTTGAGAATCAGGATTTTGTTAAACCCCATTTCGCAGAGCGAGCCGATGATCTCCTGCATCATATTCATGACGGTGCGGGTTCGCATGCGGATGGTCCCGGGCCAGCGCTGCATCTCGACGGCGGAGTAGCCCGTCCAGATGGCGGGCAGCGCGAGAAACGGAATGCGGCTGTTCTCCTTCAGATAGGCGCAGAGGTCGTCCATAAACCGCTGCGTGATGAACCAGTCGGTTCCGGTCGGCAGATGTCTGCCGTGCTCCTCGATGGTTCCGATCCCCATGATGAGCAGGGCTCTCTTCTCGATGTAGGGCTTGAGTTGTTCGGAGGTGAGGTATTCGAAACGATGTTCCATGCTGAAACCTGCGCTCTCTCGTTGGCTCTCTTCGTTAAGATGATGGTGTCTGTGCGACGGGGACGGGCAGATAACGGTTCAGGTCTTCGCGTCGGGCTCCCCGCAGATGGTAGACGCCCTTCCAGTCCGGGTCGGTAACCCGCGTATGCGAGAAGATGACCCGGATGACGAGATGGATGCGCCACTGATCCGCCGAGTTATTGGCATTGGAGCCGTGCACGATGTTGGGATGATGGATCGAGACATCGCCGGGCTGCAGCGCCTGCGCGACCGGCTCCGCGTCCCCCCCCTCACAATCACATAGCCGTCCCGATGATACTGTTCCGCGATCCCCATCAGAGCCTTCCTCCGCGCTGCGTGGCGTGCCGCGCCGCGATGATCTTCGCCGCGCCGACCAGCCCCGGATGCTCTCCGGCAGTCGGCGTCAGCGGTCGTCCGTACCTTCTCTGCAGAGACGCCAGCCACTCCGCGCTGCGCGACAGCCCTCCGCCGGCGAACAGACGGCGGGGGGACGCGCCGGGTTCGCGCACGCCCTCCGCCAGCGCCTCGAAACGCTCCGCGTAGTACTCCAGCAGCGCGCGCGCTATCTCCTCCCGCCGGCTTCCGACCAGAAGGCGGCGGATCTCAAGCTGTCCGCTTCCGGTCGGCGTAATGCGCGGCAGCGTTTGCGGGTCGGGATCGGCGGCGAGCGCCTCCCGGATCATGCGGCTGACGCCCCGGCGCGGATAGAGCAGGTCCGCCATCCATTCGAGCACGTTGCCGCACTCCGACTCGACGCCCAGCAGAAACCAGCGTTCGGGAAGCGGGCTGATCCCGGCGATCTGTTCGGGGGAGACGGGAGCCGCGGGACGGTCATGCAGCGCGTAGACCACCATCGCCGTCCCGAAGTTGCAGAAGAGGTCGCCTGTCCGCTCCAGTCCCGCGCCGACGGCGGCGCAGCTCTGGTCGTTGCCGCAGGAGTAGACCGGAACCGCCGGCAGATCGAGCGCGCGCCTCCACGCGGCGGTCAACGGCGCGCAGAGCGCGGCGGCGGGCGCGACGGCGGCAAGCCGATCTGCCCCGATGCCCGCCAGCGACAGCGCGCGGTCGTTCCACGCCTGCCGTGAGATGTCGTAGAAGCCGCCCATCCCCTGATTGACGTCATCTCCGAACATCTGTCCGGTCAGGCGGAAGGCGATCCACTCGTTGAGCAGCAGATGATGCCCGGGTGATGCGCCGCATCGGCGCATCCGCATCACCTTCGGTAGAAACTGAAGCGGGCTGGGACGCACAAAGCCGGCGGTTCGGGCGAAGTCGGGAAGCGCGCGCGCCGCCTCCTCCGCCTCCTCGACAGCGCGGGAGTCGGTCCAGACGATGGCGGGCTGGAGCGGTCTGCCCGCATCGTCCAGCGCGATGCAGGTCTGCGCCTGCGAGGTCAGCCCGATGCCGCGCACCGCCAGCCCCAATTCGCGGGCAGTTTGCGCCGCTCCCCGGAGCGCGCGGCGGGCGCAGCGCACATAGCGTTCGGGATCGCAGGTCACCCCGTCTCCGGCGTAGTCCAGGGCGTAGGACACGACGGTAACCCGCCCGCGGATGCCGTCGGGGTCTGCGGGAGCCGCCTTGAAGGCGGTCGTGCCCAGATCGAGCGCAAGGATGCAGTCGGCTGCCATGTCAGAGCGTTACCCGCGCTCCCGTCTCCGCCGAACGCGCCGCCGCCGCCAGCATCTTCTCGATCTCGATGCCGCGCGCGATGGAGGGTTCGAACGGCTGACCGGCATGCACGGAGGCGATGAAGTGGTAGAGGCAGTGCAGATGACCGCGCAGCCATCCGACCGTCGCCTTCGGAGCGGGGAAGCAGGCGGGGGGTTCGTAGCGCTGGACGCAGTGGATTCGCTTGAAGCCCGACTCGCCTCCCAGAGGGGTCTCCGGGTCCGCCTGATCGAAGTAGTCCAGGTAGTTGGGATCCATCAGGCTGAAGCGAACCGCCCCCTGCGTGCCGTGCATCGCGAAACGCAGCTCGTCCTGCGCGCCGGTCGCGATCTTGCTGGCTTCGATATGTCCGATCGCCCCGCCTCTGAGCGTTACCGACATCAGCGTCAGGTCGTCCGAATCCTGCTCCGCCATCCTCTGCGGGTCTTCCAGCGAGGGACGCAGGCGATGCAGGGTCTTCTGCCGGGCGAAGACATCGGACAGCGGCTGACCGCAGAGCCATGTCAGCAGGTCTACCGCGTGGGAGCCGAGATCGTAGAGGACGCCCGCGCCATAGTCGCGCCGGTCCTTCCAGGCGATCCGCTTGCCGGGCGTGACGTTGCCGGAGTGCAGATACTCAACGCGGAAGCAGATGATCTCCCCCAGCCTCCCGGCTTCGATCATCTGCCGGGCGCGCATGGTGGCGGGGAAGAAGCGGTAGTTGAAGACCATCTGTCCGAGCCGAGCCGGGTCGGCGATCTCCTGCTCCAGCTGCAGCGCCTCCTCCAGATTGCCGGTCAGGGGCTTGTCGCAGTAGACCGGCTTTCCGGCGGCAGCCGCCTCCCGCAGCGCCTCCCGGTGGAACCTGTTGGGGGAGGCGATATCTATCAGATCTATCTCCGGGTCGTGGATCAGGGCGCGCGCATCCGCATATGCGCGCTCGAAGCCCAACTCCTCCTTCGCTTTCTCCGCCGTCTCCGGGCGCGAGGTGCAGACAGCTTTCAGTTCGCAGCGAAAGGGCAGGTCCGCATAGAAGTAGGGAAGCGACCGCCAGCACCAGGCGTGCGTGCGTCCCATAAAACCCGCGCCCAGAATGCCGATCCGATAGGTCTTCACAGCACGCCTCCCCTGCCGATCCGCGTATCCGCAAAGAGGTTGTCGCCCGGCACGGAGGGCAGCGAGACCTCCAGCACCAGCGCGGGTCCGTCCTTCGCGGCAAAAGTGTGGTTCATGCCAGGAGCCATCTTGAAGACATCGCCCGGCTTCAGCAGCAGGACCTCCCCGTCTACCTCCATCTCGACCGTGCCGCGCACGATGTAGAAGGTCTCATCCTTCATCTGATGACGGTGCAGCGGACAGCGCTGATCCTCGAACAGGAAGAGGAACTTGCCGCAGTAGCGGTTCTCGGTGTCGTTGACGATCCAGTACTCGATCTCGCCGATCCGCTCAAAATCGTGCAGTCCGAAGTGCAGGGGCAGCGGCTGGCAGGGGGGCATCGTCAGCCCCCAGCCCTCGATAATACGCGCCGCCTCCGCCAGCACGCGCTCCCGCGCCTCGCCGGTTAGCTCGAAATCCAGCGTCCAATTCACTTTATCCACCGCAGGCTCCCGTGATTCAGCAATTGATCCGGACGAAAGCCCCCTTCCGTCCAGTCTACACGATTTCCCGAACGTCCCGGTCTCTGTCCGACGCCTCAATAGCCCAGTTCCCTCTCGGTCTCGAAGAGGGCTTCGTCCACGATATCCATCCCCTTCGCGGCGATCTCCTCGTCCATGATGATCGGCGGGGAGAGGCGCAGGATATGTCCGGCGGGGATCCACGCCAGCCCCTTCCGAAACGCCTTCTGATAGACCCGCTTGCCCGCTTCGTCGAACGGCTCCTTTGTGGCGCGGTCTTTGACCAGTTCGATCCCCAGCAGGCAGCCCTTTGCGCGAATCTCCCCGATGATCGGATGCTCACGCATCATCTGCTCCATGCGGCGCAGGAAGAACCGCTCCAGCCGCAGCGCGTTCTCCAGCAGCCCCTCCTCCTCGATCACCTGGATGGAAGCCAGCGCCGCCGCGCACGCCATTGGATTGCCCCCGTAGCTGGTCGAGGCGGAGATCAGATCGAACGCCCCTTTGATCTCCTCCCGGGCGACCATCGCCGTCACTGGAAAGCCGTTGCCAAACCCCTTTCCGAGCGTGGAGATGTCGGCGACCGTGTTCCAGTGCTCCATCGCCAGCCACTTGCCGGTGCGCCCCATACAGGTGAGCACCTCGTCGGCGATCAGCAGCATCCCGTGGCGGTCGCAGAAGGCGCGCAGTTTGGGGAAGAAGTCGTCCGGCGGCATGATGGAGCCTGCCCAGCCCTGGATCGGCTCGACGACAAACGCGGCGAGCTGCCCGGTCGTCACATTGGAGACGAAATCCTCATAGAAGGCGATGTAGGCGTCGGTGTCAATCTCGCCGTCGGGCTTGCGGAAGAGGGCGCGATAGGGATAGGGGCGCGGAACCAGAAAGAACCCTTCGGCGCGGCTGGCTCCGTTGACCTTATTCATCTTCGCCAGGCTCACGGCGTGACCGCTCTTGCCGTGAAAGTCCATGTAGCAGCTCAAAAACTCGTGCCTGCCGGTATAGGCGCGGGCGGCGCGCAGGGCGGCTTCTACGGCGGTCGTCCCGGAATCGTAGAGCTGCACGCCGTTGATCCCCGGCGGCAGAATCTCCACCAGCTTCTCCAGAAGCTCGGTCTTCACCGGCGTCGTGAAGTCGTGGCAGTTCATCAGGGTGTTCGCCGCTTTGGCAACCGCTTCGGAGACCTTCGGATGGCAGTGTCCGAGCGTGGTTACATAGATGCCGGAGGAGAAATCGAGATAGGTGTTCCCGTCCACATCCTTCATCACCACGCCGAAGCCTTCCCGGAAGCAGACGGGATGCAGCTTGACCTGCGATGACAGCCCGCGAATGATCTGCGAGGCGCGCGCATGCATCTGCAGCGACTCTGGACCGGGGCTGTCGGTGAGCATACGGGGAACCTGCTGGAAATCAACGCCCTGCCTCCACCAGGCGCTTCGTGTCATAGTCATGGTCATCTCCCTCTAGACAAACCGCGATGCTGACGGAAAAAAGCGCGCACAGGCGCAGGAGACGCCTGCGCGTCTGCATAACTGCTGTGCATCTCTGTTTCATCACGGGATATTCGACACCGAGGCGCGGGAGCCCTGCCCGCGCCCGCGCAGAACAGTCGAGGCAGACACTCTCGATGAGCAGGAAGCGGACCATGACAAGACGCCAGTTTCTGGAAGGGCTGATAGGCAGTGCAGCGATGCCGGCGATAAACGCGGAAACCGCCGGAGCCGCTGGCGCGCCGTTTCGCACGCGGGGCATCTACTTTCACGACGGATTTACCTGCGAGGAGAGGCATCATGCGCCGCTCTACTGGGACTTTGCTGCCTGGCAGCGACAGATCCGCTGGCTGCACGCCTGCGGGATCAACGCGATCGAGTTTGCGACCATGCTGGAGTTCAACCGCATCCCGTCCACGCCCATGGAGCGGCAGAAGATCGCGGACCGGTTGAAGATACTCGACTTCGCCCGTTCACTAGGGATGAAGTTCGGCTACCTGCTGACCAACACCGTCCTCAGCGCCGTTCCGCCAGAAGAGGAGCCGGGTCATCAGCTTCTGAATCGCGCCGTCACGCTCTGTCCCCGTCAGCCCGGCAACTTCGAGAGGACGATCGCCGTGCCGATCTACTTCATGGAGACCTACCGGGAGGCGGACTTCTTCGAGCAGTTCGCCGCCGACTGGGGCGGATGCGCCTGCGGTGCGTGCGGCGTCCCGGAGTACCTGCGCTATGTGCGCGTTTTGGCGGACCGCCTGAAGAGGCTGAATCCCCGGGCGACCCTCTACGCCAACACCTGGTGCATCTCTTATTGGGGCAGAGACCTGATGCCGCAGGGCTGGAAAGCCGTGTTCGATCGGGAGATCGCCGGCTCGCGGGAGGTGATCGAGGCGCTGCCCGCGCTGCCCGACAATGTGGGGCTGGGGCTGCCCTGCCACCATCTATACCGCCCGCTCGCCTTCAGCTCCTACGGATCGAAGGCGCAGACGCCGGTCTTCCCGACTGAAGCCGATCTTCAACCGCTGCGCCGCGCGCAACGTCCGCTGCTCGCCTGGACCCATTTCGTGATGGACGACGACGCCTACCGTCCGCAAGCCTGGGGGATCGTTCACAGCGAGACGCGCTATCTGCAGGCGCTGCTGAAGTCGCTGCGCGCGGCGAGAATAGATCAGGTGATCGGCAATCTCTATCTGCCCATGCTTCAGCTTCCCAATACCTTCGCCTTCGGGCGGCTGCTGGAGAACCCCGACCGGGAGCCGCAGGCGATCCTGCACGACTTTGCCCGCCTGATCGCCCATCGTGACGACGCGGAGAAGCTGGCGGAGGCGCTGACGTGGATGGAGAACCAGAGCTATTGGGAGCGGCAGATGCCTCCCGACGGACGCCTGCCGCACCTTCCCTGCACGCTGGACCGCGCCGGCGCGCAGCGGCTGGCTGCCGGCATACGTCCCCATCCTTCGCCCCCGCTTCCGCTTCCCCTCTCCGCGCAGGCGTGGCTGGACGACTTCCGCCGCTCGCTTGCACGCATGGATTGGGCGGATTGAGGGGGTACACGGCGGAGGCTTAAAAAATCTTAATTTTTTTGCCCCATCCCCTTGACAGCTGGTACGGGATTGGTTTATATTGGCTAAGGTGACGGGAACGGTTTATCTATACTTCGATAAATCATAAGTAGTTGAGTACTTTATGAACCGCTTCGCCCGTCGCTATCAGGAAAACACAGCCGTTTTAATGTTCAGGAAATGCCCCTTGCGTGGCAGCAGGGGAGCAAAGGAGAAAGCCACCATGAGAAAGCGGATTTCCGCGTTTACTCTGATCGAACTCCTCGTGGTCATCGCTATTATCGCGATTCTGGCCGCCATTCTCTTCCCCGTCTTCGCTCGGGCAAGGGAGCAGGCTCGCAGTGCCAGCTGCGTCAGCAACCTCAAGCAGATTGCTCTGGCTCTGAAGATGTACCAGCAGGACTATGACGAGACGATGTGTTCCTCCGGCAACCTTCCGGCTCCCGGCGACCCCAACTGGAACAACCGCCGACCGGACGGGCAGAACCTGGTGCGCCTGATGGGCGGCGGCTTCAACTGGTTCCTGCGCCCCTACATTAAGAACGACCAGATCTTCCGCTGCCCGAGCGACACGGGAGAGAACTACTGGGGACGCAGCAGCACCGGCTGGCCCTGGAACAACGCGGAGTGGTGGGGCAAGCCCTCCTCCTATATGTTCCGCCACGTCTTCGACTGTGCCGGCGCGGATGAGCACAACCGCATCTTTGCGATGCCTACTCCCACCTACTGGTCCGGCACCAAAGACGCCCAGATCGGCAAGCCCGCACAGCAGATCATGATCTTCGAGGCGGCGGCGTTCCATCAGGAGAAGCTGCCCCTGTTCGGCGGCGTGCATCCGTCCGCGACCCCGACCCGTCCGCCCGATGGACGCCAGTTCAACGCGGCGTTTGCGGATGGTCACGTGAAGGTGTTCCGTCTGAACTACCGGCAGCCGAGCTGGAACCCCAACCACGACATGAACTGGTTCCTGATTGGCAGCGGAAGCAACCTGAACGACGACTCCGATCTGTAAACCGCAGGGACTGCCGGTTCGCGAACTATCCCCCTTCCTGTAACCGGAGGGGGGATTTCGTTCATTACAAGCGGACGCCTCTTCGCCTGACACCTGAAGATCCGCCCCGTGTTTCCTCCGAAACGTTATTGACAGCTGGTCTGGGATTGGTTTATACTGGCTATGGAATGGCATGGTAAGCAGCGAATATGCCTGACCTGAACATGCAATCTCAAAACTGGGCGCCTGCCTACCGCCGCGTGGCTCACGTGCTGCGGGAGCGCATCACGCAGGGGTCGCACCAGGAGGGGGAGTTTCTGCCTCCGGAGCGCGCGCTTGCCGCCGAGTTGAAAGTCAGCCGCCAGACCGTTCGACTGGCGATCGAGCTTCTGCGTCAGGAGGGACTGCTGCTGCCTGAGCAGGGGCGCGGAACGCGGATCGTCCTGCCGCAGACCGCCGTCGTCTCGCGACAGGAGTGCGACGAGCGCAGCTTTGCCGCCCTCGTCATCTACGGAATGTCGCGCGAAGGCTCCGCGGCGATCTTTCAGGGGTGCGCGCTGGCGATGCAGCGCGCAAACTTTCACCTGGTGGTTGCCGAAACCGCCATCAGTGTACGGCAGAGGCTGCTGGATGAAGCGGCTCAACTGCAATCGCTGCTTGACAAAGGAATACGGGGCATCATTATCTATGCCGAACCGACCGATCAGAACCGCTCTCTGCTGGAGCAGGCGCTCGATCGAGGGGTTCAGGTGGTGCAGATAGACCGCTACCTGCCGGGCCTTCCCTGCGACTATGTCGGGGTGGACAACGCCGCGGCAGCGGAGGAGATGACAGACCACCTGATTGCACGAGGGCATCGCCGCATCGCCTTCCTCTCCATGAAGCCGGAGCCTTCGACCTGTCAGGAGAGGCTGCAGGGATACCGCGCTTCGCTGCGCGCGCATGGTCTGCGCGCCTCCTCCCACGATCTGGTCGCCCATTACAACGTGCAGCGAAACCCGCACTCGGAGTTGAGCCGTATCATTTACCGATGGCTCTCCTCTTCCAACCCGCCGACCGCGATCTTCGCTGTGAACGACGAACTGGCGTTGACCGTCATACAGGCGCTGCAGGCGCAGGGGCGATGCGTGCCGGACGAGGTGGCGGTGGTCGGATTTGATAACCAACGCGCTGCGGGGCTGATCTCTCCTCCCCTGACCACCATTGAACAGCCGTTCAGCGATCTGGGGGAGGCGGCCGCCCATCTGCTGCTCAGTCGCCTCATGGGAAGCTATACCGGAGAGCCGCGACGGATCCTGCTCCCGACCCGACTGGTGATCCGCCAGTCCTGCGGGACTTTGCTGAGGTCCGCGGCGGCATCCTGACCGCGAGGTCCGCGGCGGCATCCTGACCGCAGCGACTTCGATAACTGTGATTCCAAGGAGATGTTTTGCAATGAAGAAAGAAGTAAACCCGGTCGTCTTCTGGGTTGCGCTGGCGCTGGTTTTGATTGTCGTCGTTGCCGTCGGCTACCGCTACGTCGGCTCGCCGGGCTTTAAGCCGGACACCAAGGGCAGCGAGGAGACCATCAAGAGAGTGCAGGAGGGACAGCCGATGTATCAGCCTCCCGCCGACGCGCCGGTTCCCCGCCCGCCGCAGCAGGGAGGCGGAGCTGGACAGGGCGGCGGGGGCGGCATGTACAACCTGCAGCCTCCTCCCCGCTAGACAGGGTATCCAACACCAATCCCCCTTCCCATCCGAGAAGGGGGATTTGCTTATCCGGGCGGCGGCTTGTCTGCGCCCTACTGCGAGCGCGGCGGCTCCTCGATGCGATGGTAGCGATCGAGCGGCGGCTCCTTCAGGGTGGTGATCTGACCGTCGGTCCAGCGGATTTTCAGCTCGTCCACGCGTGTATTCTGCCCCAGTCCGAACAGCAGCCGTGAGTCGCTGGCAGAGGCGTAGCTGCCTGCGGTCTTCACCTCGCGATACTGCGTCACGCCCCCGGCGGTGAGCCAAACCTTCGCGCCGATGGCGTGCGGGTTGCCCCGCGAGGCGCGCAGGTCCAGACCGATCCACCGGGCGCTGGGGGCGCAGTCGTTACGCAGGACGAGCGGCTTGCCCCGCAGCACGCTCACCACGATGTCGGTGCGCCCGCGATTGAACAGATCGCCGAAGGCGGCTCCGCGCGAGACCCGCTTGCCCTTCGCGATCCCGGTCACAACGGAGACATCTTCGTACTTGCGCTCTCCGGAGCGGCGGAAGAGCTGATTGGGCTGCGCCCAGGTGACCGAGTCGGAGTACATCTCGATGTCGTCGAGCACATGCCCGTTGGCGAAGAACATGTCGAGCCAGCCGTCTCGATCATAGTCAATGAACCCGGTTCCGAAGCCCAGATACATCAGCGTTCGGGATCCCATGCCGGTTACAAAGGAGATGTCGCGGAAGCCGGTCGGCTCGTTATGGTAGAGTCCGTTGCTCTCCTCGCTGAAGTAGGTGATGAGGATATCCATCTTGCCGTCGTTGTCGAAGTCACCGGCGTCTATGCCCATGCCCGCCTGCGCGTTGCCCTGCTCGCCGTAGGCAAGTCCCTTCTCTTCTGCGACATCGGTAAAGGTTCCGTCGCCGTTGTTGTGCCAGAGAAAGTTGGGCGACTGATCGTTGGCGACGACGATATCCGGGCGGTCATCGTTGTTGTAGTCGCACCAGACCACGCCCAGACCGTTGCCCCTCTTCGCGGAGATGCCCGCTTTTGCGGAGACATCGGTGAAGGTTCCGTCGCCGTTGTTCTGATAGAGGAAGTCCCGATCCGGGTCGTAGAGGTTGGGACCGCAGTAGCTCTTATGTCCGGGGATCTTGCTGCAGAACTTGTCGGTCTCCAGCGTCCAGACGACGTAGTTGCAGACATACAGATCGAGGTAGCCGTCGCCGTTGAAGTCGCCGAAGGCGGCGCTGCTGCTCAGCCTTCCGCCGGCGACTCCGGCTTTCGCGGTAATATCGGTGAAGGTTCCGTCGCCGTTGTTGCGGTAGAGGGTGTTGCCCTTGTAGCCGCAAATGAACAGGTCGAGGAAGCCGTCGTTGTTGATATCGCCGACCGCGACGCCGATGCTGTACTGATTGCGGCGGGCGACGCCGGCTTTCTCGGTAACATCCTCGAAGGTGCCGTCCTGCCGGTTGCGGAACAGCCGGTTGCTGGGCGGAGGACCTTTGTAGCCGGGAAGAGGCGAACCGGAGCAGAAGTAGACATCCAGCCAGCCGTCGTTGTCGTAGTCGAACAGAGCGAGTCCGCTGCCCATCTGCTCCATGAAGTATTTTCGCCCGCTGCCGCCGTCGGTATGGGTGAAGGCAGCCAGCCCGCTCGTTTCGGCGACATCTACAAACGCTTCAGGCGCGGCAGGCTGACCGGGAGGCGCGCCCGAGCCGCCGGTCGGCTTCGGGGAGTGGCAGCCGATGAGCGTGAGCGCCAGCAGAGCCAGCAGCGAAGAGGCGGACAGCCGCAAGATGAAAGAGGATCGCGCAAACATAGATGAAACCTGTCTGATAGAGAATACGGGTGTCCTCGCCGCGGAGGTGTCCGATCTTTTTGAACGCTCTGCGCGCTAGTTCGCGTACCACCCGAAGAGCCAGGCGAGAAATCCCCAGCAGGGCGGCACCACGAACCCGCCCAGGATGACGCCGAGGAAGAGGGGCGCCAGACGAAGGTACAGCCCCCGTCCGCCGTAGCGCAGCAGCAGCCCCTTGAAAATCCAGATGCCCATGTAGGCGGGCCAGTTGTACTCCAGCGTGAAGCACATCGCCAGCGCGAAGCCGACCGGATGCAGCGGAAACCCGATGAAGGTGTAGTTGATCTTCGCCAGCGTCAGCGTGAAGAAGAAGCCGATGGACATAAAGCCCACCTCGGTCCAGTTGGGACCCTTGGGGGTGTTGACCCAGTCGTTGATGCGCGCCACCGCCAGCGGGGAGAAGGTCTCGCGCCAGCCGCCCTCGACAAACTGATCTTCGCCGACCCGGTACGCCCAGTGCAGGTAGGTGACCAGACAGACGAAGCAGCCGACGACAAAGGCGAGGAAGACCCAGCGTCCCAGCGGGCGGGGGGCGACCTTCAGCGTGGAGCCGATATAGAAGGCGGAGAGTTGATGCGCCATCGGCTGCCCCCGGTCAGTGCGGTTGAACCAGTACATGAGCGAAAACATGGTGAGCGTGGACGAGTTCTGCAGGCGCGTCCCGAAGAGGGTAGTCAGGGTCTTCTGCGGATCGAGGTAGTAGAGTTCGAGGATCGGCGGACCGACCTGCGCGTAGATGCGGGTCATGGTGACGTTGAGCATCCAGAAGAAGGCGTAGAAGATCACCGCCCACCACAGCGACATCCCGCTCGCCACGCTGAAGGCGATCAGGAAGAGGGTTCCCGCGATCAGATAGCGACTCGCCCAGACATAGGAGCCGGGTTCGCCGGCGTCGTCAAGATGGGCGCAGCGTCGGAACGCGCTGCTCAGGATGTAGCCCAGGTTCTTACGATCCGCCCAGATGAGGATCAGAAAGAGCGCGATCCAGGCGCCCGCCGCCTGTGAACGGGTATAGGGAAAGCCGGAGGCGTCCCAGCCCAGTTCGCGCCAGCCCATGGCAAAGCCGAAGACCTCCATCGCCTTGCGCAACAGGTAGAAGAACCACCCGCTGAAGAGGATGTCCATCGGGATAAAGTAGCAGATGCCGATATGCAGGGTATTCCATGCCAGGTACATCGGGGAGAGGGCGTTCCAGGGGGCGGGCGCGGCGTTGAGCATCGGGGTCGCGGCGTAGCCGAGCGGAATGGAGGGCACGTCCGGGAACCGCGCGCTGATCTGCGCCAGCGATTCGAGCGCGCCGGCGAGACACAGCCCGCCCCAGAACAGCCTGCCGGAGAGCATGCCGCTGAAGCCGCCCTCCCGGCACATCTCCAGCGGAAGCTGCACGCAGGGGAACGCCAGGCGGTCATGATCCATCCAGCGGCGGCGCAGCAGAACGTTCCAGGACCACATCGTCACGCCCAGCGCGGTCAGCCAGACCATCCAGGAGAGGAAGGGGATCGCCCAGGCGGAGAGCAGATGCGGCTGCCAGAAGGAGACGTTGCCGGTGTAGTAGGGTTCGACCACATTCGGATCGCGGGGAGCCAGCCACTCCGGGATGAATCCGCGAAACTTGCCCATCGTCTCGTCCTGCGTGGCGCGGAACGGATAGACGAACATGGGAAAGACCTGCATCACCTGATCCTGCGAGCCGATGGCGGCGGCGACAGTGGTGATCGCGTAGATGACAACGAACTCGCCGGAGCGCAGCGCGAAGCGGGGCCAGCGCTGGCGCACGAGCGTGTTGATCACCAGCAGCACAAAGAGCCAGAAGATCGCCCCGGTCATCAGCGTCAGCACGCTGGAGTAGGGGATCATCACGTTCCGGGGAACCACCTTGGACACGACCTGCAGTATACAGACATGTACCGCGCCGAACAGCCCCAGCGCGACGGCGCGCCATGTTACCGGCTGATAGGCGGGCTGCGGGGCGGGAGCGGTTGCGGGAGACGGGGGAGGTGATGATGAAGGGAACGGATGCACGATAATGAGCCTCTCTGCTGAAAACGAAACGCCGCTGGTTGAAAGTTAGATTCGATAGACTGCGAAAATAGTCCTGCGTGAAGCCGCCTCGAAGAAGGTAGCCGAACCGGAGAGACAGAAACTCTCATCAGACCCGCCAGAGAAGAGAGGATGCCTGTCCGCAATGGGACAGATCCATATACCACAGGAGAACGGGAACCATGACGGATCGTGAGAAGTACCTATATGACATTCAGGGCTACCTGATCGTCCGCAACTTTCTCTCCCCGGAGGAGGTTGACCGCCTGAACGCTGCGTTCGACGCCAACCGCGACAAGATGGGCGAGGACGGCAACTCCAACACCGGCGACTCGCAAACGCTCAAAGGACACAAGCGCGGCTTCTTCAGCGGCATGCTGACCTGGGACCACCCCTGGTGCGATCCGTTTCGCGATCTGCTGGTCTATCCGAAACTGATCCCCTATCTCAACACGCTGCACGGGCGCGGCTGGCGCATGGATCACTCTCCCTTCGCCCTCTTCTGCACCCAAGGCGCGGAGGGTCTTATTCTGCACGGACCGGGACACAACTACTTCGGTCTGGCTGCCTACCACTTTAAAAACGGTCAGATTCGCACCGGCATGATCGTGGTGCAGTACCAGCTTGCGGATCAGAACGAGGGAGACGGCGGCTTCTGCTGCATTCCGGGCAGCCATAAGTCCAACTTCCCCTGCCCGAAAGATATTCTGGAGTGGGAAGCCAATCAGGATCTGGTGCTCAATCCGGCAATGAAGAAGGGCGACATGCTGATCTTCGACGAGGCGACGACGCACGGGACGCTGCCCTGGCGCTCCAATAACGAGCGACGCGCCCTCTTCTATCGCTACTCGCCGCACTATCTGCACTACGCCGGCGGCTACCACCAGACCACTTTCCCCGAGTGGGTCAACGAACTGACGGAGGCGCAGCGTGCCGTGCTGGAGCCGCCCTATCACTACCACCGCCCGATCATCGAGGACGACGGCGTGACGGTGGTTCGGCATCGAACAGCGGGGTTCTGATCTATCCTCCTCCCCGAACGCCGGCTTTCGGGGAGGTTCACTACCTGTGGGAGAAGGCATAATGACGAATAGCACAACTCCGGTTGAAAAGAAAAAGCGTTCGCGCATTGTTGAGTACCTGGCGGTGGTGGTGGTGCTGGCGGTGGTGGTGCTGGCGGCAATGTATCAGGAGCAGCTCTCCGCCTATGTCCGCCTGAGGATGTGGGATCAGGCGGCTCCGGGACGCGCCGTCGAGCAGATGCTGACGGCGGGCAGGAACGGCGATCAACAGACCGTCCGGCGTCTGCTCGGGACGCAGGACTACAAAGATCTGGTGGATGAGCAGGGCAAGTGGCGCGGACTCTTCATGGTAACGCAAGCCGGCACGCTGGACTTCTACATGGATGACCTGGCTCCTGCAGGCGAGATCAAGGCGCAGGAGACCGAGTTCTTCACAATCGGAAAAGGGCATGCCGAAGTGCGCGTCCCGGACAGCACGGGAAAGCCGGTTAAGTACCGCGTGGAGATCGTGGACGGGGAGTGGAAAGTGATGGAGATACTGGCGGGCAAGCCCCGCGCCGCCGCGCCCGCCTCTGACACGCCGAAAGAGGCGCCGAAGGCGCCCGGCTCACAGGGTGGTCGTCCATGACAGAGGCTTCACAGGAGAAGATGCCGGAGAAGAGCCGCTCCTTCCGGCGCATCCTGAGCCTGGTTCTGCTGCTGCTGCTGGTCGCCGCCGCCTTTGTCTACGTTCCGATGTGGATGGACTCCTATCGGCGGGGGCAGCTTCAAAGGCTGTCCCTGCCCGAGCTGGAGCAGTTGACGAAAAATCAACCAGGCAATACGGAGGCGCTCTATCGTCTGGGCGTCGTCTACGGACGCGAGGGACGCTATCCCGACGCCGTGCGCGCCTTTCTGGCGGCGCTGGAGAAGGAGCCGACCCGCGCCGACGTCCTCAACGATCTCGGCGTAACCTATATGCTCATGGAGCGCTACTATGAGGCGCTGGTCGCCTATCAGGGCGCGCTCCAGATCAAGCCGGACTACGCTACCGCCCATGCCAATCTGGGGCGGCTCTATCTGGCGACCAAGATGCCCTTCTCCGCCAACCGGTCGCTGCAGCGCGCCATCGAACTGGATCCGCGCAACCTGGATACCCTGTGCGATCTGGGAGAAGCCGGACAGCAGACGCTGAACCTGCAGCAGGCGGAGGACGCCTACAAGCGGGCGCTGGCGATCAACGACCGACACGCCCCCGCGTATATCGGGCTGGGAAAGACCTACTACAGCCGGGGACGTCTTGCTGACGCCGAGGAGATGACTCGCAAGGCGTTGACAATAGACCCGGAATCCTCCGTCGCCCTGATGACGCTGGCGCGGATCCGGCTGGACAAGCCGGGCGCGTCCGACGCCGACCTGCGCGAGGCGCAGGAGTATCTGCAGCGCGCCCTGAAGGCAGACGACCGGAATCCGGAGATCTGGTACGATCTGGGACGGATCAGCCTGCGGCAGAATAAGCCGACGGAGGCGATCGAACACCTGAAGAAGGCACTTATCCTCTCTCCCCAGCATATGGGAGCGATGCAGCAGATCGAGCGCGCCCTGCGTCTTGCCGGACGTAAGGCAGAGGCGGATCGCGTGTCGCGCGTCATGCGGGAGCGCGCCCTGCGGGAGCGCGAGGAGATGCGCCTCGAAGAGACGGTGGGACGCACGCCCAACGACTGGGACTCGCAGGCGAAACTGGCGCAGTTGTACACTCTTTCCGGGAAGCGGGGACTGGCGATGCTGATCGTTCGACGCATGCAGCAGGAGGCTCCGCAGCACCCGGCGCTGCCAGAACTGCAACGGGCGCTCGACGCCATGCAGGCGCAGCAAAACACTCCAGACAGCAGGCCCTGAATGCGGATAATCAACTCCTTGTCGTCGCTGCCGGGCGTCGTCCTCAGCCTGGCACTCCTTGCGCTGCTGGGAGGCTGCCGTGCCGCCTCCCCTCCCTCCGGAAACTCCGCGCCCAACACGCCCGCGCCCTCCGCCCCGGTCGGGATATCCTCCCCGCCCGGCTTTGAACTGGTGGAGGTCGCGGCGCAGCGCGGGCTGAACTTCCAGCACACCTACGGCACGCGCGAACCGATGACCATCGTGGACACAATGGGCAGCGGCTGCGCCTTCTTCGATTTCGACGCAGACGGCTGGCTCGATGTGTTCATGGTCAACGCCGGACAGGACTTCATGCAGCCCGTCCAGAAGCCCGGCAGCAAACTGTTCCGAAACCTGGGCAACGGCAACTTTGAGGATGTTACCGAACGCTCGCAGATCGTGATTGACGGCTATGCGATGGGCTGCTGCATCGGCGATTACGACAACGACGGGCGCGACGATCTGTTCGTCAGCGGGTACGGGCGCAACTGGCTCTTTCGCAATCTGGGAGGAGGCGTCTTTCGCGACGTAACCCGGGCGGCAGGCATCCCGCAGCGTCCCGGAGCCTGGGGAATGGGCTGCGCCTTCGTGGATGTGAACCGCGACGGACGGCTCGATCTCTATGTGGCGAACTACATCCTCTACGACCCCCAAATCCCGCTCTGCATGTCCGCCAACGTGATGCACGGCTGCACTCCCAACCAGTATAAGACCCAGCGCAATGAACTCTATATCAATCTGGGGGGCGGCAGGTTCGCCGACAGAACCCGCGAACTGGGCGCAGAGGATCCGGACGGAGCCGGGCTGGGTATGGTGGTCTTCGACTACGATAACGACGGCTGGCCCGACATCTTCGTCGCCAATGACGGCACGCCCAACGCCCTCCTGCACAATCGCAACGGACGGTTTGAGAACATCGGGCAGTCGTCCGGCGTCGCCTTCGGCGAGAGCGGCATCATGCGCGCCGGCATGGGAACCGACGCCGCCGACTATAACGGCGACGGACGCATGGACCTGACCGTGACCAACTTCCAGCACGAGCCGAACTCCCTCTATCGCAACCTCGGGGGCGGTCTCTTCCAGGACGCCTCCTTCGAGGATGGAACCGGCGCGCCCTGTCTGGGCTTCCTCGCCTTCGGCGTCACCTTTGCCGACCTGAACGGGGACGGCAGACCGGATCTCTATGTCGGCAACGGGCATGTCTACGATAATGTCCATCTTTTTGACGACACGGCAACCTTTGAGCAGAGAGATCAGGTATTTCTCAATGTAGGGGGAAGGTTTCAGGAGCTTCTGCCGGAGTCGAAGGCGTTTCCGACGAAACCGTCGGTGGCGCGCGGGGTCGCCGCCGGAGACTTCAATAACGACGGCGCGACCGACATCCTGATCAACAGCGTCAACCGCCCGGTTCGCCTGCTGGAGAACCGACGATCCGTCCCCGTTCACTGGATCGGGTTGAAACTGATCGGGACGAAGAGCAATCGCAGCGCGATCGGCGCGCGCGTGGAGCTTCGAGGACCGGGGGGCGTGCAGGTGCGCGAGGTGCGCAGCGGCGGCAGCTACCTGTCGCAGGGCGATCTGCGTATCCTGTTCAACATCGGCAGCGTCGCCTCTCCCGAAGGTCTCTCTCTACAGATACGCTGGCCCAGCGGGAAGACGCAGAGCCTGACCCCGCAGCTGGACCGCTACGTTACCATTCGGGAGCCGTAACGCTTTCGGCAGCCGTTGCGCCTTCGGCAGCCGTTGCGCCTTCGGCAGCGGCGCCCATCTCTTGCAGAGAGATACTCTGCCCTCTCCCATGCATACGGGAGAGGGGATTATAGCGAAATGATGCGACATCTGAAAGCCCTTATGATTCTGTCTTCCCTGGCGATCCTGATCGGCGGATGCCAGTCCGCGCCGCCCAGACAGGCGGCTCCTCCGGGGCAGCCGCCGCAGACCGCCTCCGGTGCGTCCTCGCAGGGTGCGACTCCGGCTCCCTCTGAGACCGGCAGCCCGCCTCCCGCGCCCGCCCCGGCAACGGGCGGGACGTCCGCCCCGCCTCCCGGCGGTCAGACGTCCGGCAACAGCCAGCCGACCGGACCGGACATCACCGCCAACTTTGCGATGGCAAAGAAGCAGATTGACGACACCATCGCGGCAGACCCGAAAAACCACAACCTGCGCATGCAGGCGGCGGAGTTCTACATGAAGATCGGGCGCTACGCGGAGGCGGTTCCGCACCTGCAGGAGGCGGTGAAGCTCTCGCCGGATAAGGTTCTGGCGTGGATCGCGCTCGGAGACGCCGCCTCGCTCGCCGGCAAATTCCCAACCGCGCAGCAGGCTTACGACCGGGCGCGCAAGATGGACCCGGACAACCCGTTCATCTATCGCGGACGCGGGCAGATGCTGATCCTCCAGCGGCGTTTCAAGGAGGCGCAGGCGGTTCTGGAAGAGGGAATGAAGAAGAACCCGAAGGATGTGGAGGTGCGCACCGCGCTCGGAAACCTCTACCTGATCCTCAACAAGCCGCGCCTGGCGATCAACACCATCGAGCCGATCCTCAAACAGGCGCAGAACCGCCCCGATCTTCACTATCTGCTCGGAGACGCCTACGAGCGCGATCTGCATGTGGAGACGGCGATCAAGCATATGCAGGAGACGGTTCGCCTCGACCCGATGAATGCGGAGGCGTGGGGACGGATCGGTCTCTACCATATCAACCTGACCCGCTACAAACAGGCGCGCGAGCCGCTTCAGCGCGCCATCACCCTGCAGCCGGATGAACCGCACTTCTACTGGGCGCTGGGCGACTCCTACCTGTTCGATGACTCGGAGCCGGACCACTTTGCGAAGGCAAGAGATCTCTATAAGAAGGCGCTGCAGCTCGATCCCAACAATCCCAAGGCGCTCTACTCCTACGGGATGGGATTGACCCGCTACGGCGAACAGAAGGACCTGGAGGAGGCGCTGGAGATATTCCAGAAGATGATCCGCCTCAATCCGAACGACATGAACGCCCACTACAAGCTGTACGAGACCTTTCGGCGGCTGGGGCGGCTGCAGGAGGCGGAGGCGCACAAAGCGAAGTTCAAAGACCTCTTTGCGAAAGGACGCGAGCAGACCCGCAGCCTCTATGCCGCCGCCTCCTTCCGGGATACGCCGCAGGCGCTCCTGGCGCGCGGGCGCAAAGCGATGCAGGAGCAGAACTACCCGGTTGCGGAGAAGCTGTTCCAGCTTGCGCTGGAGCGCGACGGAACGCTGGAGGAGGCCCGCCGCGGGCTGGAGGAGGCCCGCCGCCGCCAGAAGTAGCCTCGGAACTGGCGCAGCCATAGTCCGGGCAGGCGTTTGCCTGTCCGGTCTTCACAGGAGAGAACGGAGGACCCGGATCGCAGAGCGGACGCGGCGGACTATCAGTCCAGACGCAGGTTGAGGTACCAGGTGTGTCTCTGGCTGTCCTCCGCATCTACAAAAGAGAGACCGTACTCAAACCACCGCTCGTCTGCGCGCACATGCTCTCGCCGTCGCTGAATACGCATGCGAACTGACAGAAGACCCGCGGCGCCCTCCGGGGGATGGACGGTCATCGTGCAGCCTTCCGGGAAACTGTGATTCGAGGTCAGCAGCATCCCTGTTCGGCTGATATTGACCAAAACCGCCTCATGCGTTCCCTCTTCCGGGTGCTCCATCAGGACGATGTGAGTTCCGGTAGGCTGACGTAGGGCTTCACGCCGGTCCTCCTGTTCCAGCATACGCTTTTGCTCACTCTCCATCTGGCACAAGACCTCCTTTAGGCATGAAATAGCTTGTAATATATTCGGAGAGATAGACTCCAATCTGTAACCTTCGCGACCAATTTCCAATGATAAGAGACGGGAAGGAAGAGCGGTCCCCCCGACGTTCCGGTGCCCCGTTCTCATCCTTCGACTCTGGCGTGAAATATTTCCGCGCGATAGATGGTAGAACCGGGTAAATTTTGCCATCTTCCAAGCGTATCTATAAGATAACATTTCCAGTATCATTCAGGATATCGCTGCCGATCCTGTCGGCAGACGGGAACGCATCGGATCAGCGGCACCATGTGTCAGTGCGCGGCACGGACTCTTCCACCCGCCGCGCCGCTGTCCCCCTTGATCTATTCCGTTAGCCGCGGATATCCGTACCTGTGAGGAAAAGGAGAACAGAGGTGGATAACGAGAGCAAGTGTCCGATACACACCCAGGCAGGTCACAGAGGACCGTCGAACCAGGACTGGTGGCCCAATCAGCTAAACCTCAAGATTCTGCATCAGCACTCCCCGCTGTCGAACCCAATGGGAAAGGACTTCAACTACGCTGAAGAGTTCAAGAGCCTCGACTTGGCTGCTGTGAAGAAGGACCTGCAGGCGTTGATGACCGATTCGCAGGACTGGTGGCCCGCCGACTTCGGGCACTACGGTCCTCTGTTTATTCGCATGGCATGGCACAGCGCGGGCACCTACCGCATCGGCGACGGGCGCGGCGGAGCCGGAACCGGACAGCAGCGGTTTGCGCCCCTCAACAGCTGGCCCGACAACGCCAATCTCGATAAGGCGCGCCGGCTGCTCTGGCCCATCAAGAAGAAGTACGGACGCAAAATCTCCTGGGCGGACCTGATGATCCTCGCCGGCAATGTCGCCCTGGAGTCGATGGGCTTCAAGACCTTCGGCTTCGCCGGGGGACGCGAGGATGTCTGGGAGCCGGAAGAGGATGTCTACTGGGGACCTGAGAACAAGTGGCTGGAGGACAGACGCTACTCCGGCGACCGGGAGCTTGAGAACCCGCTCGCTGCCGTACAGATGGGCTTGATCTACGTCAACCCGGAGGGTCCCAACGGCAACCCGGACCCGCTGGCGGCGGCGCGCGATATTCGCGAGACGTTTGCCCGCATGGCGATGAACGACGAGGAGACCGTCGCGCTGATCGCGGGAGGACACACCTTCGGCAAGACCCATGGAGCCGGTCCGGCGACTCATGTGGGACCGGAGCCGGAAGCCGCGCCCATCGAGGAGCAGGGACTCGGCTGGAAGAGCAGCTTTGGCACGGGCAAGGGCGCCGATACGATCACCAGCGGACTGGAAGTTACTTGGACGACGACGCCGACGAAGTGGAGCAACAACTACCTGTGGAACCTGTTCGGTTACGAATGGGAACTGACGAAGAGTCCGGCGGGCGCGCATCAGTGGAAGCCCAAGCACGGCATGGGCGAGGGCACGGTTCCGGACGCGCATGACCCGTCCAAACGCCACGCGCCCGCCATGCTGACCACCGACCTCGCGCTGCGGTACGACCCCGAATACGAGAAGATCGCGCGGCGCTTCCTGGAGAACCCGGATCAGTTCGCGGACGCCTTCGCCCGGGCATGGTTCAAACTGACGCACCGCGACATGGGTCCGCGCGCCCGCTACCTCGGTCCGGAGGTGCCCGCCGAAGAGCTTATCTGGCAGGATCCCATCCCGGCGGTCAATCACGTGCTGATTGACGAGGTGGACATCGCCGCGCTCAAGAGCCGCATTCTGGAGTCAGGGCTGCCGATCTCGCAGCTGGTTTCGACCGCCTGGGCATCCGCCTCCACCTTCCGCGGCTCTGACAAGCGCGGAGGCGCCAACGGCGCGCGCATCCGCCTCGCCCCGCAGAAGGACTGGGAGGTCAATCAGCCGGAGCAGCTGGCGCATACGCTCAAGGTTCTGGAGGGCATTCAGAGCGAGTTCAACAACGCCCGCACGGACGGCAAGCGGGTCTCTCTCGCGGATCTGATCGTGCTGGCGGGCTGCGCCGGCGTCGAGCAGGCGGCGAAGCGGGCGGGCTTCGAGGTGACGGTTCCCTTCACGCCGGGACGGATGGACGCCTCGCAGGAGCAGACCGATGTGGAGTCGTTCGCCGTCCTCGAGCCGGTTGCGGACGGGTTCCGAAACTACCTCAAGACCCGGTTCTCCGTGCCTGCGGAGGAGCTGCTGGTGGATCGGGCGCAGCTTCTGACGCTGACCGCCCCGGAGATGACGGTGCTCATCGGCGGGCTGCGCGTTCTGAACGCCAACTACAAGCAGTCCCCGCACGGCGTCTTCACCCATCAGCCCGAGACCCTCACCAACGACTTCTTCGTGAACCTGCTCGACATGAGCACCGAATGGAAGCCGGTCTCGGAGGAGAGAGAGACGTTCGAGGGGTACGACCGCAAGACGGGCGAACTGAAGTGGACCGGCACCCGCGTGGACCTGATCTTCGGCTCCAACTCGCAGCTTCGGGCGATTGCGGAGGTCTACGCCTGCGATGACGCCCGCGAGAAGTTCGTGCACGACTTTGTGGCGGCGTGGAACAAGGTGATGAACCTCGACCGCTTCGACCTCGCCTGATCGCTCGCGCGCGAACTGCGAACAGGTCGGCAGCGGACCATCCAGCAGCCGGCTCGGCGAATGCGCTCCCTTCGCCGAGCCGGCGCGCTTCTTCTGCCCCTAGAACATCGTCATCGCCTTAATAACGCCGGTCTCCGGCTTCAGCCATGCGGGAAACTGCGCGATCATCGCGGCGGCGTCGGCGCGGTGCGTGATCCAGGGTGTCGGATCTATAGCGCCGCTCTCTAGCAAGCCGATCACGCGCCGGAAGTCCGCGGCGGTGGAGTTGCGGGTCGCCAGCAGCGTGATCTCGCGGCGATGAAACTCCGGGTCGTGCAGGGGAATGTCCGCCTGCGCCAGCCCCACAAATACCAGCCGCCCGCCGTGCGCCACATAGTCGAAGGCGCGCTGCATGGAGGCGGGGCTGCCGGTCGCATCGAAAACGAGCGTGGGCAGATCGCCCCCCGTTATCTGCCGTACCGTCTCCAGCGGGTCGCCCTCTCCGGCGTCTACCGTATAGTCCGCGCCCATCTGCCGGCGAGAGAACTCCAGACGCGCCGCGCTGATATCCATCACGATCACCACCGCCCCCGCCGCCTTCGCAAACTGTATCACTGACAGGCCGATCGGTCCCGCCCCGATCACCAGCGCAAACTCTCCCGCCTGCGTCTGCGCCCGATCCGCCGCGTGCGCGCCGATTCCGAGCGTCTCGACCAGCGCCAGTTGCTCGAGCGTCAGTATCTCCGAGCGGTGCAGCTTGTTCACCGGGACGTTTATGTACGCGCGCATGCCGCCGTCGGTATGTACGCCCAGCACCTGCAGATGGACGCAGCAGTTGGTCCTGCCCCTCCGGCAGGCGATGCACGTTCCGCAGTTCAGGTACGGCTCGACGGCGCAGCGATCCCCGATCTTCAGCCCGGCGGAATTCTCGCCGATCTCCACGACCTCCACGCCCAGTTCATGCCCCAGAATGCGCGGATAGGTGAAGTAGGGCTGGCGTCCGCGAAAGGCGTGCAGGTCGGTGCCGCAGATTCCCACGCGGCGCACCCGCACCCGCGCCTCACCGGAGGCGATCCGCCCCGGCTCCGGCGTCTCCCTCAGCACAAAACGTCCCGGCTCCTCCAGAATAATCGTTCTCATGTCTCTCCCGCGCCTCGCCCCCTTCCCGCTACAGATGCCGCTCTAGGAAGCGAAAGGCACCTTTGCCGTAGAACTGGTGATCGCCCTCGAAAACCTCCGATCCGAACTTCTCCGCCGCGCCCCAGGCGGCATAGATCTCCTGTGCGCGGGCGACGGCGCGCTGAAAGGCGGGAAGCGGGAAGATCGGGTCTTTCGTGCCGCTCTCCACGAAGAGCGCGCGCGGCGCAATCAGCCCCGCCATGTCCGGCATCTCGGTCAGCGGCAGGATGCCCGGCACATAGTTATCCACGCAGTGATCCATCGCCAGGATCGAATCGCGGAAGGTGTTGAAGTAGCCGCTGACCACGGCGACCCGGACCCGCGTATCCAGACAGGCGGTCCAGAACGAGGTCAAGCCGCCGCCGGAGATGCCCATCGTCGCCAGCCGTCGGGGGTCTGCCTCCGGTCGCGTGGCGAGGAAGTCCAGCCCCCGCATGGCGTCCCATATCCTCCAGCCGGTCATCGTCTCGCCCAGCATCAACGCCGCCATACTGTCGCGGGTGCAGGAGGAGGCTCCGCTCCCGGCGCGCTGCGCCTGCTGATCGCGGCGATGCCCGAAGCTGACCTGCTCCAGCGCGAACGTCGGATACCCGTGCGCCACGCACTGCAGCGCAAAGTCCATCTGGTACTCGTCCGGCTTCTCCAGATCGCGCTGGCTGCCGTCCTCAGCGATCCCCACGATGCTGTCCACCCCGCGACCATGTCCTGGCAGGCAGAGGATCGCGGGGCGTCCCGGCGGGCAGTCCGCCGGAACCAGATAGTAGCCGAAGACCTCCATATCGGGACGGCTCTCGAAACGCACGGTGTCGCGGCGGTAGCGCGGAAACTGGCGGCTCTCATGGACGACGGGCTTGAGCGGCGGACGCTCCCGGAGAATGCCGCCGACCAGCGCGCGAATGCGGCTTCGCAGCGCGCTCTGCCTCCGCCGCATCTCCTCCGGCGTGCCCAGCTTCCATGCCATCTCAGGCGTTGTCTGCGCGAATCGCTGTCTGGCATAGACCTGTGGATCCATCTCTCCTCCCTGTCCTTGATTTATAGACGATTGTTACGCCGCGCGTGAAAATCCTCCTGATCAACCTCTTCTGTCCCTGCAGGGGAGCGGCTCCCCCGTCCTCTGTTCTTGCAAGGGAGCGGCTCCCCCGTCCTCTGTTCTTGCAAGGGAGCGGCTCCCCCGTCCTCTGTTCTTGCAAGGGAGCGCAGGCGACCCCCTTCTGTCATTGCGAGGGAGCGTGAGCGACCGAAGCAATCTCACAGTCAGCAGCGGGGATTACAGCGATGGACTTCAGTCCGTCGCTGTAGTATCTATCCTGTACCCGTCCATTCTTTCCGGCAGGTGGAAGATTGCTTCGCTATCGCTCGTGCCGCTGAAAATCTACACGGCGCGCTTGCGAAGCTGCATCCCCGCCTCTGCCAGTGTTGCGGGCCATTCGCGCACCAGCCTCCGGTTCTTCTCGCGGGTCGCATCATCCAGCTTCTCCCACTCCAACAGCAGGTTATGCCGCCTCTTCGCGTCGCTGCGAACCTCGCCCCACTGCCAGCCCTCCGCCAGCTTCTCCTGCATCCAGCCCTCATGCTCCTTGCGCGCCATCCGCTCGATCTCCTCCGGGCTGAACGTGTAGGAATCGGCGTCAAAGTCCGTCAGGTTGATGACATCGTACTGCATCTCGTCGAGCGTGGCGGTCATGCGAATGGCGGCTTTGCGATTCGGCTCCTTCTCGCTGTCGGAGAGACGCTCCCAGGGTGCGAGCACCCTGCCTCGCTGCTCCTCGCCCTTGCGGTAGACGGCGTAGATGGCGCGGGCGATCACCTCGTTGGTTCCGTTTAACAGCAGCTCCAGCGTGCAGGTGTTCTCCATCAACTCGAAGACTCGCAGCCGGTCGTAGGCATCGTCTCTTCGCTCCGCCCCGCTCAGAAGCTGCGCCAGCCCCGCCCCCTGCGACATCCGCACGAAAAGAGGCTGCTCGATCGCGCGGATATGCTGATAGAGCGAAAGCGCGGCGGAGAGGCTGAGCGAGTCGTCTCTCAGGCAGATGTAGACCCGCACGCGCTCGCGGCTCTTGAGGGCGTTGTGCAGAAACGTCGCGCGCTGAAACTCGGCGGAGTTCACATCCATCTGCAGCGCCTGCAGGTCGCAGTAGCGGGTGATCTTCGGATACCGCAGGCAGATCAGATCGTAGACATGGGAGGCTTCGCGGTCTATGATGGTCACCTTCAGGGTTGTGTCGTCTCCTCCGACGACAGCCCCGGCTGCCGCCTCGCCCGTTTCGGAGTCCTTATGGCGTCTGTACCAGCCGCGCACCGCCTGAATGATCAGGCTCCGTCCCATGCGCCCCGCGCCGATCACGATCAGATGCGTGTGCGGACTCTCCTGCTCTTTCTCGACCTCAAACGCCGGAAACGCATTGAGCATGGCGCGCGCGCCGCTGTCGAAGACGTTGAAAATCTGCAGGCGGAAGCGCGCACTGGCTTCCTTGAGTTCGCGCTCGCGCAAAAGCTCGGAAAGCTGCGGCGAAACGATATGCAGAATGCAGGTCAGGACGCGCCCCTCCTGCCGGGCGGCGCCGGGCGAGGAGGCATACCGCTTCACCAGATCGCGGGCGTGCATAGCGATCTCGGCGTTGGTGGCGTCGTTGCCGCAGAAGGCGATCAGGTAGCGCGCCCGATGCGCCCCTGCCCGCCGCAGCGTGTCTCGCTGCGTGGCGTCGCCCGCCAGCACATAGATGCCCAGTTCCCGGCAGAGCGGGATCGCGGCGTTACCCTCATCCGACTCGATCGCCAATGTGCGATAGCCCGCCTGATGAAACTGCTTCGCCATCAGGTAGCCCTTCTGTCCGAGACCGCACAGAACGACGTGATCGCGGATCCGACGCAGGCGAAACGCCTGTATCTGCTCGTTGAAGACCAGCGCCAGCGCCTCAATGGCGGTGAAGGTCGCCACAAAGGGCGCGCCGAACCGGGACACCTCCAGAGAGAGGTTCGTATGCTTCAGGTCCGCCATCAAGCCAGACTGAATGGGGAAGAGGGAGAGAGAGGCGTACATCAGGGCGGTCCAGCTGGGACGGCTCTGCCCCTCAAACAGATGCGGATGATCCAGCGCAAGCTGATAGAAGCCCACGCAGCCCAGCCAGAACATCAGCAGCGCCGACAGAATAAAGATATACCACTTGTTATTCCGGTAGAACTGCTTTATCCGCCTCCACAGGGAGGGAGGCGCAGGGGCGTTACCGGCCGCGTCGGAGTACAGGTGCGCGCGCGGGGAATCCATGCCTTCATCTCCTCAGGATGCGCCGGGCGGTCTCCGGCGGAGAGACTTACGCGCCGCTCCTCTCATCGGCGTTCGACGCGATAGCCCGGCGCGATCAACGACTTGATCCTCTCCCGCGCTATCTGCCGGTCGTACTCCTTCTCCGTCTCGGGAAGCTGTTCATAGGGAACCAGCAGCGGGGTCTGCTTGCGGGTCTCATCCCGGCGCAGTCCGAACGTCCCTCCCTCCGCGATGCGCAGCTGCGCCCAGAGGTCGTGCGCACTGCGCGCAAGCTCCTCGATCAGCGGAAGCAGGTCGGCGGGAAGCGTTACGCCGGATGTGTCTATCGGCTCGGGACGGTAGGTAGGACAGGTCTGGTCTCCTTATCGGCGCGGGTGCGCGTCAGTCAACATGCGGTCGGCGGCGGGTCGGAGTGATCGCGGGCGCGGGGCGTCGGGATATGATGCAGCCGCGCGCCTTCATGCGCGGGCGCGCCTTCATGCGCGGGCGCGCCTTCCGCCGGAGGCAGGGAATCCTCCGAAACGCGCGCCTCCTCCGCTGCGATCGCATCCAGCGGGCAGCGCACCCTCCGGCACAGCGCGGGGATCGCCGTCCGATACGGCTCCCCGATCCCCTCCTGCCGCAGGCGCACGACGTGCGAGGTTCCGCCCAGTCGCTCCAGCGCCCTCCCGTCCCACAGCGCCAGCAGCAGATGGCAGTGCGCAGCGATATAGGCTCCGACCAGCGCGTACTGCAGATCGCGTGCGTCCTGATCCGGCGGGATCAGCGCCGCCGGAACCAGTTCCGAGAGCGGCGGCAGCGCATACCATCGCGCCGACCGCTCCAGGAGCGCAGAGAACTCCGCCCGGGACGACGCCTCCGGGAAATCCTGCAGGTACTCCTCCAGCGGCAGGGGCAGCGGAACGAAGAGCGCCGCTCCCAGACGATCCAGCGCGACCCGCGCCACCAGACGGTCCGCCCCCTCCGCCAGCGCCGAGACCACCGTCAGCGCGCCGTCGGGCGACCTGCGCCGCTCCCGCTCCAGAGCCGCCAGAACCTCCCGCTCCAGCCGCGCAATATCCCCGGCGATCAGATCGCGATGTCCGGTTACCCCGACGACGCGCCCGCAGCGCACGGTTATGTCCGGTTGTCTCTTCGGAGACTGCATAACGGCAGATACGCTCCTGTCCGCCTACTTCAGCAGCTCTTCTAGCGCCGGATCGCTGCTGCCGAGCGACCGCGCCTGTTCCGCCTCCGCGCGCGCCTCCTCCGTGCGTCCCTGACGCGCCAGCGCGACCGCCAGAGCCGCATGGTAGTGCCCGTTCTGCGGATCGAAGCCTATCGCCGTCCGCAGACTGCTCTCCGCCTCTGACCACCTCTGAAGCGCGTTATAGACCGCTCCCAGCAGATAGTGCGCCTGCACCAGACCGGGATCGAGCTGGACGGCGGCTTGCAGGCTGCTCTCCGCCTCGTCGTAGCGGCTCTGCTCCGCCAGCGCAAAGCCGAGCTGGCTGTGCGCATACGCCAGATTGGTGTCCTTTTCGATGGCGCGTTTAAACTGCGCCTCTGCCCGGACGAAATCCTTCTCCCCCAGAGCGAGATTCCCCTGCGCCGCCAGCGATAACGCCGTACCCGGATCCAGCTGCTGCGCCTTCTCGATGGCTGCCTTCGCCTGCGCGCGCACGCTGTCGCTGCGGCTCTTCCAGTACTGCTCCATCAGCACGATACCGAGCAGCGCATGCGAGTCGGCGCTCTCCTCCTCCTGCACCGCCTCCTGCGCCCTCTCCTGCGCCTCCGCAAGCCTATCCTGGATCAGAAGCCGGTAGGCTTCCTGCATCCGCCCGTTCGCCAGGTTCAGGGTAGAGGGCGGGGTCGGCGTCCCGGAACTCTGCTCCTGCGTGATCGGCGGGTTCTGACTGCCGTCCGTCGGCTCGCTGTCCTGCAGCATCAGCCCCAGAATAAGCAGCCCGGAAAACCCCAGGATCGCCATCAGCACCGCCCCGATAATACAGCCCAGCACCCAGCCGGTTGCGCCGGATCGTTTCGGCGGAGCGGTCGGCGTGGGCGCGGCGGCGGGACGCCAGGCGGCGCCTGCCGGCGAAGGAGACGGCGCGCCGGAGACGGGCGGGGAGCCCCTGCCCTGCGCTGGCGGAGAGAGCGTCGGAGGCTGCTTCGGCGGAACGGCGGAGGGAGAGGGCGTCTGTACGGGGGGAGGAGCCGCGCCTCCTGCCGCGCCGCCGCTGACGCCCGCAGCAACGGAGCCGGCGGGCTGCGCCGGTCTCGACGGCGGCTGGACGGGAGGCGCGCCCGGAACGACCGGGGAGGCGCCTGCGCGCGGCGAAAAGGAGGCGGAGGTCTCCGGCTTTGCGCCGGAGAGCGGATACCGGCAGTTCGGGCAGAAGAGATCGGCTTTCGAGACGGGACGGCGGCACTGCGGACAGGCGCTGAAGAGGCTGGTCTCCAGACCGCCCGTCTTACCGGAGGCGGGCTGCTCCGGAGCAGAGAGGATCAGGCGCGTCGTATCGAACAGACGCTGAAAGTGCTGCTCCATCGGAGGGGGAAAGGCATCCAGCCAGTGCACCGGACCGATGTAGTACTCCAGCGCCTTCGAGGGAGCGACGTTCTCCACCCGGAACGGAATGACCGTGACGCCCTTCTCAAAGGCGCGCTGAACCTCCCGCTTCACCTGCGGCGATTCGTTGGCGTTGCCGGAGAAGACCAGCACCATGATCCGGGCGGTCGAGAGGGCGTCTATGATCGCCTCGCTCCACTCCATGCCCGCCACGATGTCGCGGGGGGCGATCCAGCAGCGCACGCCGCGCGCCTCCAGCGTGGAGCAGACCGCGTCCGCCACCTCTTTATCTTTTGTGGAGTAGCTGATGAAGACATCATGCGCCATATCGGTAGTGTCTCCGTTGCGCCGTCAGCCGGCACTGCTCGCGGCTTTCACAGCCCGTCGTTTCTTCGGCTTGCCGCCCTTCGCCCGGCTGTCTTTCAGCCAGTAACGGCGGATCAGGACGCGGATCAGGGCGGCAATGGGAGCCGCGAAGAACATTCCCAGCAGCCCGCCGAACTCCTGCCCGATCAGCAGGACGACAATGACTATTACCGGATGCAGTTCCATCCGATCCCCGATCAGATAGGGCATGATAAACTTGCTTTCGGCAAAATGCATGATGGTAAAGGCGGTCAGCACCAGCGCCGCCACAGCCGGACCTCTGGTTACCAGCGCCAGAACCACGATCGGAATGCCTCCGACGATCGGTCCGATGATCGGAATGGCGCGGGTAGCGCCCGCCAGCAGCCCCAGGGTCAGCGCATAGGGCACGCCGCACAGCGCCAGGATCAGCCCCACGATAATCCCTGCCAGCGCGCAGAGGATCGCCTGCCCGACCACAAAGCTGTACATGATCTGGTTGAAGTCGCGCATCGAGCGCAGCACCTCGCGTCGGTAGCGCGCCGGAACCGTCCCCACGAACTCGCGTTTCAGCCGCCTGCTGTCCAGCGCGAAGTAGAAGGCGATCACCGGCAGCAGCACCAGCTCCACGACATAGTGGATCGCCTGCCCCGTATGCTGAATCGCGTAGCTGAACCACTCCGTCATGCGCGGGCGCAGTCCGTCCTCCTGCTGCGCCTGCTCCCACTGCTGCGCGATCCAGGCGCGCCACTCCGGGCTGATACGGGTCTCGTACCAGCGATTGGCGTCCCGCACATACGCCTGAAACCGTCCGCGATACTCGCGATCCCAGTTGGTCGCGACATGGGTGATCTCCGCGACAAACGGTGCGACCATCAGCTTGCCCCCGTAGCCGCCCACCACAAACAGCAGGATCAGCACGTAGAAGGTGGCGATCATCCGGCGCGCATGCAGGGAGAGACGGATCGGAAGCGTCGTCTGCGGCGCGGAAGCGCGGGAGGGACGAAAGAGGAGCAGACCTCGCGCCAGCAGCGTGGCGCAGGCGTTGTGGAAGGCGGTGAATCCCCGGCGGGCAAGCATCCATGCTGCGAGGGGGCGCATGATATAGGCGAAGATCGCGGCGATGATCAGCGAGATGACGACCGGCTTCAGCCGCCAGAGGGCGTAGAGCAGCCCGGCGGAGACGCCGACGATCAGGAGAAAGCGCCAGATGCCGCGCGCCACCGCGCGCACCCAGTTCTCCGGGGAGTTGGTCTCATCCGAAACGCGCATACCATCGCTCTGCCCGCAGACTACCGGGAGAATTGAAAAAGAATGAGGGCTGCGGCGCAAAGCATCACCGTACAGCCGTAGATGACCCAGACCGCCTGCCGCTGGGAGAGTCCGCGATCCAGCAGGCGATGATGCAGATGCCTGCGGTCGGCGGCGGTCAGCGGCGCGCCGCTGCGGGCGCGTTTTGCCAGCACGACGGCGTAGTCAAAGATCGGAACGCCAAGCACCAGCAGCGGGATCATCACCGAGATCGCCGCCGCGATCTTGAAGGTTCCCATGATGGAGATGGCAGCCAGCGTAAAGCCCAGAAACCACGCCCCGACGGTGCTCATGAAGATGCGCGCCGGATTATAGTTGTGGCGCAGGAAGCCGATGCAGGAGCCGGCGACCGCCGCCGCCAGCAGCGCGATGCTCGGTCCCTGCGGCTGATTGGATGCCGCCGCCAGCAGCGCCAGCGTCGCGGCGGAGATCGCGCAGACGCCTGCCGCCAGCCCGTCCAGCCCGTCTATGGCGTCCACCGTCTTGGTGACCAGAAAGACCCAGAAGAGCGTGGCGAAGACGCTGACGACCGGCGCCAGCTCGACCCAGCGCGCCGGGTTGTAGGCTCCCGGCTTCTGCGCAATGAAGGGGTTGGTGATGCCGTCAATGCGAACGCCGAATGCAATCAGGATCGCTCCGCCGCCCACGATCGCCAGCGCCTGCCAGAGGGCGCGCAGATCGCGCAGGTCGTCCAGCATCCCGACCAGGCAGAGAAAGGTAGCGGCGACCAGCACGCCGACCAGCTGCCACGACCAGCCGTTGGCTCCCCGCGTGATGAAGTGGCGGTAGGTGACCGTCACCAGCACGGCGGCGAGTACCCCCAGATAGATGGCAATGCCGCCCCAGCGCGGAACCGGCGACTTATGCACGTCGCGGTCGCGCGGAACGGCAATCGCGCCGCACCGATTCGCCAGCCGAACCACCCAGGGCGTCAGTCCCCAGGTGATTCCCATCGCCATCAGAAAAGCGACCGTTACTCCGATCACCGTCGCCCGGATCCTCTCAGCGCACAAGACGCGCCCCGACTGCTCACAGCAGCCTCTCTCCGATTCCTCCGCTCTCAGGACGCAGGCGCATCACCTCCATCCCCGATTCGCGGAACAGCTCCATCGCAAAGGCATCGGGGTAGTCGCCGTCAAAGACGACCTTCACGATGCCGGCGTTGATCAGCATCTTGGCGCAGGCGTTGCAGGGCTGACAGGTCACATAGATGGTCGCGCCCCGCGTCGAGACGCCGTTCAGAGCCGCCTGCAGAATGGCGTTCTGTTCGGCATGCACCGTGCGGACGCAGTGTCCGCCCTGCAGACAGCCTTCTGGCCACTCCTTATACTGATCGCGGCAGTGCTCCAGCCCGCGCGGCGCGCCGTTGTAGCCGGTCGTCAGGATCCGCCGCTCAAAGACGACCACCGCGCCCACCGAACGGCGCGGGCAGGTGGCGCGGGTCGCCACATCCCGCGCGATCATCATAAAGTATTCGTCCCAGCTAGGACGCTCCACCACTCTCCCCCGACCCGTCGCCGCACGATTCCTTATACTGCTCTGTGCGGCGACTCGTTTAATCTTTCTCAGGTCTGTCCGACCCAGTCCTGCCCCGCGACCGCCTGCCATCGCTGGCGTATGGCGGCGTACAGTTCCGCGGGGAGCGGTCCCGCCTCCAGCAGCGCGGCGTTCTGCTGCCAGCGTTCCGGCTGCGTGGTGCCGACGATGAGCGTATGGACGCCGGGCAGGAAGGCGGTGAAGCGCAGCGCAATGCCGATCGAGTCGCGCAGGTCGCCCTTCAGGAAATCGTACTGCAGCGCCTGCAGGCGGTCCCAGTAGGGCTGATAGTACTCGCCGGAGGGACGCTCGCTGCCGCGCCAGACCGCGTTGGCGATCGGGCGTTTGACGATGACGCCCATCTGCCGCTCCCGCACCCTCGGAAGGACCAGGTCTATCGCCTGCTGATCGGCGATATTGATGGAGATCTGCAGCGAGTCGAAAGCGCCGCACTCGACGGCGTAGAGGGCGTCGGTTCGATCGCCGCTGTAGCCGATAAAGCGGGTCTTTCCGGCATCCCGCGCCCGCTGAAGCGCGGCGATCGCGTCACCCTGCCGCAGGGTCTCCTCCGAACAGCTATGAAGCTGCACCAGGTCGAGACAGTCGGTCTTCAGAAGACGCAGGCTGCGATCGATGCTCTGCTCCAGCAGCGACGGGCTCCAGTCGGGCAGGTCAAAACCGGCGGCGTGTCCGCACTTGGTGAAGAGGTAGTAGTCCTGACGGCGATGGCTGACCGCCTGTCCGATCAGCTCCTCGCTGTTGGCGTAGCACTCCGCCGTGTCAATTACGTTCAGCCCGGCGTCCAGCGCGCTGTTGAGCAGCCGGGAGACGGTCTGCGGATCCGCGCCCTGAAACCCGATCTCTGCGCCGCCGAATCCCAGCACGCTCACCTGCATGCCGGTCTTTCCGAAACTCCTGCGTTCCATCACATCTATCCTTTCAGGCAATGCCGTCGGTCAGCGGGAATCGCGCCGTCAACGCCTGCACCTCCTGGCGAACCGCCTCCTGCGTGGCTTCGTCGCCGGGATGGGACAGGGCGCGGTCGAGCAGGTCCGCCACGATCTCCATCTCCGGCTCCCGGAAGCCTCGCGTGGTGACGGCGGGCGACCCCAGGCGCAGTCCGCTGGTGATCCAGGGCTTTTCGGTATCGTAGGGAATGGCGTTTTTGTTGGTGGTGATCTTTACCTTATCGAGCATCACCTGCGCGTCGCGCCCGGTCAGTCGCTTCGGGCGAAGGTCTACCAGCATCAGATGGTTATCGGTTCCGCCGGAGACCAGTTTGAAGCCGCGCCGGATCAGTCCGTCCGCCAGCGCCGCCGCGTTTTTGCGTATCTGCTGCTGATAGGCTTTGAAGCCCGGCTGCAGCGCCTCGTGGAAGGCGACCGCCTTCGCCGCGATGATATGCATCAGCGGACCGCCCTGCGTTCCGGGAAAGACGGCGGAGTCGATGGCTCGGGCGTACTCCGCATCGCACAGGATGATGCCGCCGCGCGGTCCGCGCAGGGTCTTGTGGGTGGTGGAGGTGATGATCTGGGCGTAGCCGACGGGGGAGGGATGTTCGCCGGCAGCGATCAGTCCGGCGATATGGGCGATGTCCGCCAGCAGGATCGCCCCGACCTCATCCGCGATGGCGCGCAGGCGGGCAAAGTCTATGATGCGCGGATAGGCGGAGGCGCCGGAGGTGATCATCTTCGGGCGCACCTCGCGGGCGATCCGGGCGCACTCCTCGTAGTCAATCTGTCCGGTCTCCGGGTGCACGCCGTAGAACTGCGCGTTGTAGAACTTGCCGGAGAAGTTGACCGGGCTGCCGTGCGTGAGATGTCCTCCCTGATCCAGGCGCATCCCCAGGATCGTATCTCCCGGCTGAAGCAGGGCGGTGAAGACGGCGATGTTGGCGGAGGCGCCGGAGTGAGGCTGCACATTGGCGTGATCTGCGCCGAACAGCCTCTTGACGCGCTCGATCGCTAGGCTCTCCACCACATCCACATTCTCGCAGCCGCCGTAGTAACGCTTTGCCGGATAGCCTTCGGCGTACTTGTTGGTCAGCACCGATCCCATCGCCTCCAGCACCGCGCGGGAGACCACGTTCTCCGAGGCGATCAGTTCAATATGGCTGTTGAGGCGGTCGGCTTCGTGACGGATGGCGGCAGCGATTTCGGGATCGGTCTCGGCGAGGGATGCGGCGCGCGGCGCAGCCTCCCCCCGCTCAAGCAGGCTCATGCGGTTGCTCCTTAACAGTTGTTTTCCAGATCGGCTACTTTGCGGATGCGGCGGATATGCCGCTCCCCTTCGGAAAAGGGGGTCTCCAGAAAGACGCGCACAATGTCGGCGGCCAGTTCCGGTCCGACGATTCGCTCCCCCAAGCAGATGATATTGGCATCGTTATGCAGACGCGCCAGACGCGCCGTCACCGGTTCGGAGACGGCGGCGGCGCGCACGCCGGGTATCTTGTTGGCGGCAATGCAGATGCCCGCGCCCGTGCCGCAGACCAGAACGCCGCGCTCGGCTTCGCCGGAGACGACCAGTCTTCCCACACGCGCCGCATAGTCGGGGTAGTCGCTCGACTCGGGGGTGTTGGCTCCGACATCAATCACCTCATGCCCCTCATTTTTCAACCTGTCGCGCAGATAGTTCTTCAGATGAAATCCGGCATGGTCCGATCCGATCGCCACTCTCACCGCAAAAGCCCTCCTGAAAGCTGGAATATTGTACATCATTTAGAAACAGGTTTCAACAGAGATCGCGGGGATGCCCGCCAGGAACGCCCCGCCCGGCTCTCTCTTTACAGGGCGGAGAGCCTCTGATAGAATGGACGAGAAGTCCACCTCTGCAGGCGAGGCGGCAGCGGCTCCCTGTGACAGGCGATCCGCGAGAGAGCAGAAGCGTCATGCCGGTGATTGAGGCGGAGGATATCGTCAAACAGTATGCCGAGGTTCGCGCCCTGGATCGGATCCGGTTTTCGGTGGAGGAGGGCGAGGTCTTTGCGCTGGTCGGTCCCAACGGCGCGGGCAAGACCACGCTGATGCGGATTCTGACCGACATCCTGCGCCCCGATTCCGGCACGCTGCGCCTGTTCGGACAGACGAAAGTCAGCGACGCGCTGCCGCAGATCGGATATATGCCGGAGGAGCGCGGACTCTACAGACACCTGTGCCCGCTGGAGGTGGTGGCGTACTTCGCGCAGTTGAAGGGGCTGGGTCGTCGCGCGGCGCGGCAGGCGGCGGAGAGCGCGCTGGAGGCGGTGCAGATGAGCGCGCACGCCCGGCGGAAGATGAGCGAACTCTCCAAGGGGATGGCGCAGCGGGTGCAGTTTGCGGCGACGTTGGCGCACGCTCCCCGCCTGCTGCTGCTAGATGAGCCCTTTTCGGGACTCGATCCGGTCAGCGCGCGCGATCTTCAGAGGGTGCTGCAGGATCAGCGCAGAGCCGGGCGCGCCATTCTGCTCTCCACGCACAATATGGCGCTGGCGGAGGCGCTGTGCGACCGTCTGCTGATGCTGCACCGCGGACAGCAGCGTCTCTACGGCTCCATCGAGGAGATCAAGACGCGCTTCGCCGACGATTCGCTGCAGGTAGAGTATGCCGGGACGCTTCCGCAGATCGCGTGCGCCCGTATGGAGCCGGTGAACGCGACGACGGCGCGGTTCTATCCGCAGGACGGAGCCTGCCGGCGCGCCATCCTCAGGGCGCTGGTGGAGAGCGGCGCCGATATTCTCCGCTTCGAGCCGGTCGTGCCGACCCTGGAGGATATCTTTATTCGTGTAGTCGGGGCGGAGGGGGAGCAGGCGCTGCGCCAGACAGAGACCCAAGAGAGGCTCACGGACCTATGAGTCGGAATGTGCGCGTGGTCGCCTGGCATGAGTACATCACCAATGTGCGCCGGAAGGAGTTTATCCTGCTGACGCTCGGTCTGCCGGTGCTGATGCTCTTCTTCGGGGGACTGAGCGTTCTGGGCACGACCGCGGCGGTCGGGACGTTCGCCGCCCGGGTCACGCTGGAGACCGGGATCGTGGATCGCAGCGGCGCGCTCGATCTGAGCGAGGTCGAGCCGGCGATCCCGGATATCCGGATACGCTCCTACGCCGATGAGAACGCCGGACTGCAGGATGTGCGGGCGGGCAGGATCATCGCGCTGATGGTCGTTCCGGCGGACTATCTGGCGACCGGAAACGTAACGGTCTACCGGCAGAGCCGGGGGCTGTTCAATCAGCGGGAGCGCGTTCCGGTCGGCGCGATCCTGATGCGCGGACTGATGGCGAAGCAGGGGCTGGAGAAGCCGATCCGTGAGCGCATCTACGCGCCGGTGGGAGAGAGCGGCGCGCGCGTGTTGGTGCAGGACCGCTCCGGAGCCTTTGTTCCGCTTCATCCGGGACGGGAGGCGGCGCGGCTGATCCTGCCCTACCTGTTCGCGATCCTCCTCACTACCTCGATCTTCATCTCCGCCAACTATCTGCTGCGCGGGATTGCGGAGGAGAAGGAGAACCGGGTGATCGAGGTGATACTCTCCTCCATCACGCCGGAGACGCTTCTGCGCGGCAAGCTGATCGGACTGGCGGGGGTGGGATTGACGCAGGTGGGCATCTGGGCGACGCTGGGGGGCGTGCCGGCGCTGATCCAGTTCTCCGGCTACATTCAGCTTTCGCCGTCCGCGCTGGCGGGCGTTCTTCTCTTCTTCGCGCTGGGTTTCGGACTGTATGCGACGATCCTGGCGGGGCTGGGCGCGCTCGGAACCTCGTATCGGGAGAGCCAGCAGATAGCGGGACTGGTCTCTTTCGGAGCCTTCTTCCCGATCATTCTGATCCTGGCGCTGGTCGAGTTTCCCAACGGCGCGCTGGCGCGCATCCTCTCCTGGATACCCCTGACCGCGCCCACCACCATGGTGATCCGCATGACGACCGCCGAGGTTCCGCCCGCCGACATTCTGCTCTCCGCCCTGATCACGCTGGCAGCGATCTGGCTGGTGCTGAGGCTCTCCGCCCGTCTGTTCCGGTTCGGACTGCTGATCTACGGCAAGCGCCCCACGCTCATCGAGACCCTGCGCTGGCTCCGGCAGTCCTCCTGACGGCGGACAAAGAGAGCGGGGCTGGCAGAAAGCCAGCCCCCGTCGGCTCTCTACTCCTGCGGCATCATGCCCGGAGGAGGCGCGGGCAGGGGAAGCGTGTTGGTCACTTTCGCCTGCGCGACAAGCTCCTGCACCTTGATCTGCAGGCGGCTGCGCAGATAGTTCTGCAGCACCTGATCGCGCTCCGGAGCCGTCATCTCGTCGCCCCGCCGCTCCAGCCGGATCAGATGCCAGCCGAAATCGGTGCGCACCGGCTCGCTGATCTTCCCCTTCTCCAGCTTGAACGCCGCCTCCTCGAAGGCGGGAACCATCGTCCCGCTGCGATGAATGAAGATGCCCACGCTGCCCCCGCGAAACTTCGTGGCGTCGGTGTTGTATTCGCGCGCGGCGTCCTCGAAGGTCTTTTTGCCGCTGCGGATCTCCTCCGCAATCTCCTCGATCCGCTTCTTCGCCTCCGCAAACGCCTTCTCGCGATCCGCCGGATCGGTCGCGGGCGGACCGCCTCCCGGAGACGCGACCGGCGCATTCGGGTTCACCTGCACCAGAACGTGACTCGCCTCCAGATAGTCGTTCTGTCCGAGCGGATGCCCCAGACGCTGATCCAGCTCCCTGCGAATAATCTTCTGCAGTCCGATCTGCACGGCGGTCAGACGGGTCAGCGTGTCCCGCCGCGTTCCGAAGGCTGCCAGGATCTCCGCATCGCTCTTGCCCGTCAGCCGCATCTGCTGCCGGACGCGCTCGATGGCAGTGGCGACCTCGCGGTCAATCTCGGCGCGGGTTACCGTGATGTTCAACCGGCGAATCGCCTGCTGAATGGCAAGCTCGCTGATCTTGTTCTGCACCGCCTCCAGAAACACCTGGGGCTTATCCTGCAGGAACCAGGCGTAGATGTCGGCGCGGGTCAGGGTGACGGACGCGCCTCCGGAGGCGCTCATCCGCCGCAGCGCCAGCGCGCCCACCGCCGCCGCCACCGGACGATTGCGGTCGGCAAATCGGGCGTCGCGCGCCTCCAGACGCGCTGTCTGATCGGTCAGCAGCCCGTCCACCACCTGCGCCAGCGTGATCTTCTCCCCGTTGACGGTCGCAATGACGCGCGATCCGATCGCCGCTGCGCGATCGGTGGCGCCGGAAGGGCGACCCGTGCCGCTTGATGCGCGTCTCTTTTGCGCGCAGACCGGCTCCGCCACGAGCGCGGTTAGAGTCAGCGCAGCCAGCAGCGCGCAGACTGCCGCGCGCGGTCGAAATATCATCAGAACTACTCTCCTTTCGCGTTCAGCGATCTCTTCTATCCCTGAAACAGGGTTGTCGGACGGCGCGAACCTTCAGCGCGCCTTCCGCCGGAGAGCGACTACTCCAGCGGCGGAAGCTCCGAAAGGTCGCGCAGGGCGAAGTAGTGCAAAAACTCCGGCGTGGTGGCATAGAGGATCGGGCGTCCGACCGTCTGCTTGCGCCCCGCCTCCATCACCAGACGCCGCTCCATCAGCGTCTTCAGCACGCCCCCGCAGGCGACCCCGCGCACCGCCTCGATCTCCGGCTGCGTCACCGGCTGCCGGTAGGCGATGATCGCGACCGTCTCCAGCGCGGCGCGGGAGAGCTTCGCGCTCCCGCGCGCAAACAGCCGCCCGACCGCCTCCGCATAGTCCGGGCGGGTCGCCAGTTGATACCCCCCGGCGATTGCGATCACCTGCAGACCGCTCTGCCTCTCTCCCAGCCGGAGCTGCAGTTCGCGCAGCCCCTCCTCCGCCTCGATCTCCGCGCACTGCAGCGAGCGAGCCATCTCCGCCAGCGACAGCGGCTCTCCAGCGACAAACAGCAGACACTCGATGGCAGCCGCCCGGTTCATTCCGCCGCCTCCTGCGGATAGATCGTGATCTCGCCCAGCATCTGTGCCTGCTCCACGCGCACCCGTCCCTGCCGCAGCAGCTCCAGCAGCGACAGGAAGATCAGCACAATCTCATAGCGTTCGCAGGGAAGCGTGAAAAGCGCGTCAAATCCGATCCCGTCCGGATGCATCCGCACCCGCTTGAGCACCTCCGCCATCTTCAGCCGCAGACCGACGCGGCGCCGGGGCACCACCGCCGTCACCGGCTCTGAATCGACTCCCGCCGCCGTCAGCACGCGCCGCAGCGCCGCCAGAAGCTGAGCCGCCTGCAGCGCGCCCTCCTCCACCGGCAGCAGGTAGTCGTCCGGGTTCTCCTGCGCGGCGCGAAAGTAGAGCAGACGCCGGTACTCCTCCCATTCGCGCAGGGTCTCCACCGTGCCCTGGTACTTCTGGTAGTCCAGCAGCCGCTGTACCAGCTCCGCGCGCGGATCCTCCGCCTCCTCCTCGCCCTCCGGCGCGGGCGGCGCAGGCAGAAGCATCCGCGATTTGATCTCCAGCAGCGTCGCCGCCATCACGATATACTCACCCGCGATCGTCAGGTCCAGCGACTCCCACAACGCCAGATAGTCCAGATACTGCTGCGCGATCTGGGCGATCGGGATGTCGTAGATATCCACCTGATTCTTGCGAATCAGGTGAAGCAGCAGGTCCAGCGGTCCTTCAAACGCGGTCAGCTTAACATGGAGCGCGCGGGAGGCGGAGAGAGTCATGGCGGAATGTGTCGTCGGGATGATCGGGCGAGAGAGCGGCGGAGGACGCGAGGGTCTCCCGCCGGCGCCTACGGACGGCAGGAGGTGCTCTCCTGCGGCTCCTCCCGCTTGTGATGGAAAGTCCAGTACTTGTTGGCGAGAAAGTTCCAGAACGCCACGAAGACCACGGCAACCAGCTTGGCGATATTCAGATGCAACAGCGAGGGATTTTCGCGATGATAGAGGTCGCCGGTCATCAAAAACAGCATCGTTTTCATGATAAGGAAGTTGAGCACAAGACCGACAATATTCACGGCGACAAATTTGGCGTACTGCTCGTGCCGCCGGCCGCTGCCCAGTCCGCGAAACGTCCAGAGGCTGTTCCAGATAAAGCCGTTCGTCACCGCCATCATAAACGAGACGACCTGCGCAGCCATCCAGTGCCATCCAGCCAGCTTTACCAGCAGGTTGAACAGCCCTACATCTATGAGCATGCTGGTAAAGCCGATCATACAGAATTTGACAAACTGCCGGACGCCTCGACGCTGAAGTAGAGAGGGTAGCGCGGCTTGAATCATATGCTTCCTTTCTCCGGCGCGGCGGAGCGGCCCGCGCGGGATTACGGAGATTATACCATAGCCTCCCCGTAAACAGGAGAGCTTTGATGAGTTTGCCGGCCTTCTCCTTGACAGCCCGCCTCTCTTCTGTTTATAATTGCAGAGTCGGCTATATTTCGTAAAATGGTTGCAGGGATCGAGGGAGACAACGCGGACTCATCGTCTGCAGGCAACCGGCGAAACGCGGGACAACGCACGGCGCAACCGCTCTATCCGCGTCTTTTTGCCGAGTGAGATCGGCGGAATGTTTTTGCGTCAACAAACCCAATGACCAGTCATCTCCTTCGTTCGTTCAGAATCAGAAAGCGTAAAAAACGGAGCGGACCGCGACCGGCGGTCAGGCTGCCGTTCGATGCGCGTCGTCTGGCGCTGGGCATTGTCACGGTAATCACCCTGACATTCCTGATGTCCATCCATTTCCTGCCCGACCGCGTCACGCTCACCCTCGGCGACCGCAGCCCGACCGAGATACGCGCCCCTCGCAGCGTCACCTACACCGACACGGAAGCCACCGCGCGCCTGCGGGAGACCGTCGCCGCGCGCGTCGAGAAGGTCTACGACTTCGACCCCACCGCCCTCGCGCAGGCGACCCACGCGCTGTCGCAGCTCTTCGACCGGGTAGCCTACGTCCGCGAAGACCGCTCTCTCCCCTCCATGGACCGCAAGGTCGAGCGTCTCTCCGCCGAGTTCGGCGCCGTCTACACGCCCGCTCAGCTTCGCTATCTCCTGTCGGCTCCTACCGCCACGCTGGAGCGGCTGGAACTCAACGCCCGGCGGCTGGTGGAAGACGCGATGGAGAAGGAGATACGCAACAACACCGAAGACCTGAAGCACGCCAAAGCCGCCTACGACGAAAACGCGCAGCAGATCGCCGGCACAAAAGCCGATTTTTCGATCCTGCAGGCGATCGGGGCGCAGGCGCTGCGCCCCACCCACATCTTCAATCGGCGCAAAACCGAAAACCGCGCGGAGCTCCTGCGGCGCAGCACGCCCGCGGTCACCGGCGCGATCCGGATGCACGACGTCATCATCCGGCAGGGCGAGGTCTTCACCCAGCTTCATCTGGACAAGTGCGCCGCGCTGGGGCTGGTCAACCCGCGCATCACGCCGGTAACCGGCTTCTCGCTGTTCCTGCTGGCGGCGGCGATGGTGTCGGTAGTCGGCGTCTTCATCCGCCGCGCGCGCCCCGCCATCTACCACAACCCGCGCCGCCTCTTCCTGCTCGCCGTGCTGGTGATCTCCAGCGTCTTCGGCTTGAAGATCTTCGGCAACATGCTGGGGCTGTCGCTGTCGGGCGTGCAGTTCGGGTACCTGGGGATGATGACGGTGGTGGCGGCGGGCATGATGATCGCGGTGCTGCTGGACGCCTCCCTCGCCGTGCTGGTGACCGCGCTGCTGGCGGTCATCTCCGGGCTGATCATGAACCACGAGATTCGCTTCCCGGTGATGACCCTGTTCAGCAGCCTGGTCGGAATCTACAGCGTCTCCAACATCCGGGATCGCGGACACCTGCTGCGGGCATGGATCGCCCTCAGCGCGGCGAACCTGGCGCTGGTCTGGGTGGTCGGGGGGCTGCTCGGCGACACCCTGCAGGAGATGATCACCGGGTCGGCATGGGCGGCGCTGGCGGCGACGCTGGCGGTTCCCATCTTCTTCTTCGGCGTAACCGTGCTGGAGAAGCCTTTCGGCATCCTGACCCATATCTGGCTGCTGGAGCTTTCGGCTTCCGAGAGACCCCTGCTCCGGAAACTGTGCGTGACCGCCCCCGGCACCTACGCGCACAGCATCGCGGTCGGCAATCTGGCGGAGGCGGCTGCCGACGCCATCGGCGCCGACTCGCTCTTCTGCCGGGTCGCCAGCTACTATCACGACATCGGGAAGATGCGCCGCCCCCACTGCTTCATCGAGAATCAGCGCGGCGAAAATATTCATGACCGCCTCAACCCCTCCCTCTCCGCCCTCATTATCGCCTCCCATGTCCGCGACGGGCTGGAGATGGCGGACGAGTACCAGCTGCCCCGACAGATCAAGGATATCATCGCCGAACACCACGGAACCAGCCTGATCCGCTACTTCTACCATCTGGCGTTGGTCGAGAGCGGCTCGATGGAGCCGGATCGCATCCTCGAACAGCACTTCCGCTACGAGGGACCGCGCCCGCAGACCCGCGAAAGCGGCATCATCATGCTGGCGGACACCGTCGAGGCGGCGGCGCGCTGCCTGAACAAGCCGACCCTGGCGCGCATTCAGAGCCTGGTGGAGTCGCTGATACACGAGAAGCTGACGGACGGTCAACTGGACGACTGCGACCTGACGCTCAAGGATATTCAGAAGATTCAGGCGGCGTTCGTGCGCATCCTCTCCGGCATGCTGCACGGGCGCAAGGACTACCCGGAACTGCCGCGCGCCGAAACGACGATGGCGAATCCCGCCCGGGTCCCGATGCTGAACCTGAAAGAGCCAGACCAGGAAGGTCCCGATGCCGATTACTATCGCCAGAGCGCTCAAGCGGCGCATGAGAACGACCCGCTTACGGCAAGCCGCACAGACGACCCTGCGCATTGAGGGCGCGCCCCGCGCCGAAGTCAGCCTGCTGTTGACCGACGACGCCGCCATCCATGCGCTCAATCGCGACTATCGCGGCAAGGACCGCCCGACCGATGTGCTCTCCTTCGCGCAGCGCGACCAGCAGCCGGACGCCCCCCCGATCCCCTCGCGCCTCTTCCCCGCAGAGATCCTCGGCGACGTGGTGATCTCGGTGGAGACCGCCGAACGACAGGCGCGCGCGCGGGGAGTCCCTCTGGAGGAGGAGCTGGCGCACCTCGCCGTACACGGCATCCTGCACCTGCTGGGCTATGAGGACGAGACCGAGGCGGGCGCGGAGGAGATGCGCCGCCGCGAAGAGCGGGTCATGCAGATGCTGCCGCCGCTGCCGCGAGAGCGGGAAGCGGGCGTCTAGCGCGCTGAAAGCGACCGCATCGCGGGTCGAAAGACGATTATTTGGGGAGGCAAGGAGGAGAATTTGTGGGAAGTTACCGAGTATAATGGCACTTATCCGTGCGTTTACCCGGTATAGCTCATTCGGATACAGCGCGATCTCTCGCCGGTCAGACAGGAGCAGGCACATTGCGGCGCAAGCGCCCGCAAGATAGTTTTAAGTACGCCGCCGAAGGAATACTGCACTGCTTTCGCACGCAGCGGCATATGCAGTTTCACTTCATCATGCTCGTGCTGGTGCTGGCGTCCGGACTGCTGCTGGGGCTGGATACGCGGGATATGCTGATCCTGCTCTTCTGCATCAGTCTGGTGATCGCGACCGAGATGGTCAACACGGCGGTCGAGACCGTCGTGGACATGATCACGCAGACCTATCACCCGCTGGCAAAGCTCGCCAAAGATGTGGCGGCGGGGGCGGTGCTGATCGCGTCGGCGAACGCTGCCATCGCCGGCGTGCTGATCTTTTTCGGCAGCGACAGACTGCAGAACATACAGGGAGCGGTTCAGAAGGAGTTCAGCCCGGATGTGATGGTGGTGCTGGTGGTCGGCATCCTGGTATTGACCGTCACCGTCATCATCTCCAAACTGTTGACCGGGCGTTCCAACCCCGGGCTGTGGCACGGTGGTGTCATCAGCGGGCACAGCGCCATCGGCTTTTTTCTGGCGGTTACCATCATCTTCACCTCCGGAAATCGCTTTGTGGCGCTGCTGGCGCTGCTGATGGCGGTCATCATCGCGCAGAGCCGCGTGGAAGCGGGAGTGCATACCATTCAGGAGGTTGTGCTGGGAGCCGTCATCGCCATCTTCCTCACCGCCTCCGTCTACTGGCTGATGCCGTATGTGCGCGCGCATATCCTGCGCCCCTCCCCACCCACGCCCACAGCGACTCGGGTTGAGAAGGAAGTGCCTTTCATCTATGCGTCCAAAACACCATACCGACACCGACGACGTTCCTGAACGCCCGGACGGCGTGCCGGAACGTCAGCGCGTCCTCTCTCTCCGACACCGGCGCTCGCGCGGCACACGCCTCCGGAAGCCGGAGCCGCCACAGGAGGGTACGCGCGTCCTCCGAAGCAGCGGCTGGGTTCTGCTGGCGGCCGCGCTGATGATCCCCGGCTTCCTGCTGCTCGAAACCGATGTTCTGGCTCAGAACGGCGCTTCGCCGCAAAACGCAGCCCGGCAGTCCGCCATCGCGCGCGATCTGCTCATCGTCGGCGCGCTGGTGATCATTAACGGACTCTTCGCCATGGCGGAGGCGGCGCTGCTCACCGTGCGCCGCACACGCATCGAGCAGCTGGTGGAGGAGGGCAATCGCCGCGCAAAGATCGTCGCGCAGATGCTCAACGACCCGACCCGCATGCTCTCCACCCTGCAGGTCGGCGTTACTCTCATCAGCCTCTTCAGCGCGGGCGCGGCGGCGGAGAGCGCGGTTCAGCCGTTCGGCAGCTTCCTGCGGGAGACGCTGCCGTTTCTGGGATCGAGCGCGGCTCCCATCGCCTTTTTCACCGTCATCTTCTCCCTGACCCTCGTCACGCTGGTCATCGGGGAGATCACTCCCAAAAGCATCGCCGTCCGACACCCGGAGACCATCGCCCTGCTCTGCGCCTACCCCATCCGCGGGCTGCAGACCCTGATCACGCCGCTGGTCGGGTTCGTTACCTATGTCTCCAACCTCTTCGTCAGACCCTTCGGCGGAACCGCCAGCTTCTCCCCGACCGCCCTCAGCGAGGATGAGCTGAAGATCATGGTCGAGCAGAGCGAAGAGCATGGCGTCATCGAGCCGGAAGAGAAGGAGATGATCCACAAGGTCTTCGACTTCGCCGATACGGTCGTGCGCCGCGTCATGACCCCCCGCCTCGACATCACCGCCGTCGAAGCCGATGTCAGCTTCGGGGAGCTGATCCGGGTCGCCTCCGAATCGGGACACTCGCGGCTGCCCGTCTATGACGACAACCTCGATAACATCATCGGCGTGGTGCACGTCAAGGATGTCCTCAAAGCCATGTACGCACAGGCGGAGACGACCCGCATCCGGGATATCCTGCGGCAGCCCTACTTCATTCCCGAAAATAAGCGGGTGGACGATCTGCTGCAGGAGTTTCGCCGGAACAAGCTTCAGTTTGCCGTCGTAAGAGATGAGTACGGCACGGTTACCGGCGTGGTCACCATTGAAGACCTGCTGGAGGAGATCGTCGGCGAAATTCAGGACGAGTACGATCAGGAAGAGCCTACCGTTCGACAGGTGGACCCCAACACCTGCATTGTGGACGCCCGCATGAACCTGGCGGACTTCAACGACCGGATGGGAGCGGAACTGCCGGTGGAAGAGGCGGACACCCTGGGCGGATTTGTCTTCGGACTGCTGGGACATCAGCCCGCACAGGGCGAAACCGCCCGCTGGAACGGGCTGGAGTTCTGCGTGGAGGCGACCGACGGACGGCGGATCCAGCGCGTGCGCGTCATCCAGAACCCCTCGCACACGCCGACATCCACGGAGGAAGAGGAGAACCGCGACAGCGGGTCGGTTTGACACGCTATGAGCGAGGTGGTATACTAACCCGACAATCGGAGCCGCCGATCCCCCTGATGCCGGGGCGAACGGCGGCTTGCGTTATGCATGAAGAGGGAGACCGCGAAAGAGAGCGGCAGGCGCGCCTGCCCCCGCCCTTCCCGTCGCGCTCTCCGGAATGAGGCGGCATTCGATGGCACAGTTTCTCCGAAAGCTATTCGACAGCAACGAACGCGACCTGGCGCGGTATAAGAGCGTGGTCGCGAAGATCAATGCGCTCGAACCCCAGTATGAGAAGATGAGCAACGCCGAACTGCGGGCGAAGACCGACGAGTTCCGCGCCTATGTCCAGAGCGAATGGCAGAAAAAGCTGGAGCAGATGGAGCGCGAGGGCGTGCTCGAATCCGAGCGGAAAAATAGAACGCGCAAGCTGCTGGATCAGGTGCTCGACTCCATTCTGCCGGACGCCTTCGCGCTCGTGCGCGAAGCGGCAAAGCGGACTCTCGGACAGCGCCACTACGACGTACAGCTCATCGGAGGGATGGTCACCCACGACGGGCGCATCGCCGAACTGAAGACCGGCGAGGGCAAGACCCTGATGGCGACCCTGCCGCTCTTCCTCAACGCTCTCGCCGGACGGGGCGCGCATCTGGTTACCGCCAACGACTACCTCTCCAAAGTCGGCGCGGTCTGGATGGGACCAATCTATCACCTGCTGGGGATGACCGTCGGCATCATTCAGGGACAGAGTCCCGAAACCGGCGACCTCGGCGGCTCCTATCAGTACGATCCCGACTACATTGATCCCGATCCGCGCTACACCTACTGCCGCCCCATCACCCGGCGCGAAGCCTACTACTGCGACATCACCTACGGCACGAATAACGAGTTTGGATTCGACTACCTCCGCGACAACATGACCATGGTGGCGGAGGAGCTGTCCATGCGCGACCTGCACTTCGCCATTGTGGACGAGGTGGACAGCATCCTGATTGACGAGGCGCGCACCCCGCTTATCATCTCCGGCATGATCCAGCAGGACACCAGCCTCTACTACGCCGTAGACCGCGTGGTGCGCACCATGCGCGCCGGCAAGGAGCCGAAGACCCAGCAGGAGAAGGACGATCCCAACTCCGACCGAAACAACCCCAATATCCACTATCTGGTAGACGAGAAGCAGAAGACCGTCTCTCTCACCGACGCGGGCGTCGCCAAAGCGGAAGCCATGCTGGGCATCCCCAACCTCTCCGAAGATCCGCGCATGATGCACTACATCATCGCTTCCATGAAGGCGCACGCCCTCTTCAAAAAGGACGTGGAGTATATCGTCAAGGACGGCGAAATCATCATCGTGGACGAGTTCACCGGACGCCTGATGTTCGGACGCCGCTACTCCGACGGTCTCCATCAGGCGATCGAAGCCAAAGAGGGCGTGCAGATCAAGAACGAGTCGCAGACCCTCGCCACCATCACTTTCCAGAACCTGTTCCGCATCTACCTGAAACTGGCGGGCATGACCGGAACTGCCAAAACCGAAGAGGATGAGTTCCGCAAAATCTACGGGCTGGATGTGGTCGTCGTCCCGACCAACAAGCCGATGATCCGCAAAGACCATCCGGATGTGATCTACAAGGTGGCGGAGCACAAGTACCGGGGCATCACCCAGGAGATCCTGCGTCTCTACACCAAACAGCAGCCCGTTCTGGTCGGCACCCGCTCCATCGAGATCTCAGAACTGGTCTCCGAACGGCTGACGATGGATCGCCTGCAGGTGCTGGCGATGATCTCACTTATCCGCCCCGTCCTCGAAGCCAGCAAACTCGACAAGGCGAAAAAGGAGAAGTACAGCCAGATCCTCAACACTCCGCTCGACATCCGATCCCAGAAGACGCCGCCGGAAGAGGAGGAGGAGCGGGGTAAGAGGGCGATTCAGGAGCCGCTCACCCTGCACCGGCTTCAGCCGATCGCCCGCGAGCTTGGTCTCAACCCCGATCCGCTGCACGAAGAGAATATGCGTAAGCTGATCGAGATGATGGGGCTTGCCGTCACCGACGAAGCCCTCGACCATCTTCAGGAGGCGCTGGAGCACGGGATTCCGCACAATGTCCTCAACGCCAAATTCCACGAGAAGGAGGCGATCATCATTGCGGAGGCGGGACGCAAGGGCGCAGTAACCATCGCCACCAACATGGCGGGGCGGGGCGTGGATATCCTGCTGGGCGGCAAGCCGGAAGATATGGAACTGCCCCCGGGGCAGGACGACACGCTTCACCCGGCGGACGCAGCGAAGACCGGCGAGGGAGAGGGATCGGCGGAGGCGAACGCGGAGGAGGAGCGGATCCGCTCGTTCCGCCGCGGAGGGCGCAAGGGAACCGTGCTGGAGTCGGTCGTCACCCTGACGCCGGAGGAGCATCGCAAAGCCGCCGACGAGGTGCGCGCCCTGGGCGGGCTGTTCATTCTGGGAACGGAACGCCATGAGAGCCGCCGCATTGACAACCAGCTGCGCGGACGCGCCGGGCGGCAGGGAGATCCGGGCGAGAGCCGGTTCTATGTCTCGCTGGAAGACGAACTGTGGCGCCTGTTCGGAGATCGCAGCCAGCATCCCCTGCTGCGCGGCTGGCCCGAAGACCAGGCGATGGATGTCAAGATCTTCTCGCGTCTGATCGAACGGGCGCAGAAGAAGGTCGAAGAGTACCACTTCGAGGCGCGCAAAAACGTTCTCAACTACGACGACGTGATGAACAAGCAGCGCGACCTGATCTACTCGCAGCGTCGGCGCATTCTGGAGGGGATGGACCTGCGCGAGACGATCATCTCGTTCCTGCGCCAGACCGTTACCGACGCCGTCGCGATGTTCTGTCCTGCGGACAATCCGCCGGAATGGGATCTGGACGGGCTGTATCGCGGTCTCGATCAGTACTTCCCGCTGCACAAATATGCCGCGCTGGAGGAGCTTCCGGGCAAATCGTATGCGGAGCTGGAGTCGTTCCTGTCGGAGACCATTGAACGCGCCTACTGCGACCGGGAGGCGGAGGTGGCGGCGGTCGCCGGCGATATGGAGGCGATGCGGGAACTGGAGCGGCGCGTCGCCCTGGACGTGATCAACCGCAAATGGACCGAGCATCTGGCGAACATAGACTACCTGCGCGAAAACATCGGCTTGCAGGGCTACGCCCAGAAAGACCCGCTGCTGATGTACCAGAAGGAAGCCTTCAACATGTTCGAGGAGATGCAGCACGCCATTCAGGATGAGATCGCCCGCTTTATGTTCCACTTCCAGCTGGTCAACGAGCCGCCGCCCCCGCGCCGGCAGTATGCCGAGTGGTCGGACGCCTCCGCCCCCGACGCGACCGGCGAGGCGCGCGCGTCAGGCGGCGCCTCCGCCCGAAAAGGCGCCGGCTCGCGAAAACCGGGACGCAACGATCCCTGCTGGTGTGGAAGCGGCAAAAAGTACAAGCAGTGCCACTACCCCAACTAGCGTGCGGACACAGCAAAACGACCGGAGGAGAACTCCTCCGGCCGTCATTTTTATGGGAGCCGCTTACAGCGCGAAGACAAACTTCACCGCCACCCGCTCCACAAAACGCTCCGCGTTCGGATCGCCCAAGATAAAGTAGGTCTCCATCCCCTTCTCGCCCGAGTTGCGGTACGAGAGATACCAGTTGGTATTGGCGTTGCGGACGACGACCCGCCCGCCGAAAGAGCGGGTCGGCGACAGCTCATAGCCGAGCGTTACGATATGCTGCTGCGTCTGACCGTCCAGGTTCAGGATCGCGCCGCCGTAGGCGATGTCCAACTTGCGGAGGGTGCGCAGACTGAAGCGCGGACCGATAAACGTCGAGGGGCGATCCGCCGCCAGACCAGTCGAGACCCGAATGCCCCACTGCCGGAAGCGATTGGAGACGCCCTGACGTATGGACAGCTCGATCTGACTGTCGGTCTGATCCTCAAAGCGCGCATACTCCCCCTCCACGCTGAAACGCCAGTCCGAACGGGTCTCCAGGTTGAAATCGAACCCGATGCCCCGCTGGAACGGCTTGCCGCTGGTGCGCCAGTTCCATCGGGGAGTCACGTCCAGACTGAAGGAGCGAAACGCCCCCTTGCGCCACTCCGCGTTCCAGTTGTGATAGATGCTCACGCCGCGATAGTCGTCGAAGAAGATCAGACCGTTGGCTGCACGAAACCGGGGCATGATATTTTTCAGCTGGATCGAGGTGAAGTTGTTCTTATCCTCGTAGGTCAGGTTGACCTGCTGGGCATGCCCCCCCGAGTCGCGCCCGCTAGTGAAGCCCCACTGCGACCCCAGCCCCAGCTTCCCCCAGCGCGCCCGCTGATCCAGCACCCCGACGGTGTTGTTGTCGTCAAACGCGCTTTTCTGGCTGAAAAAGAGACCGACGCTGGCGGTCGGAGAGAGGTCGCGCCGATAACGCGCCACCACATCGGAGCGGCGGCTGACATCCCATGCGGCGAACACCCCCAGGGAATCTTGGGGCGTCACCTTGCCGAAGACCTTCGTCCCGAAGTCGAATGCCTCGATCCGCCGGGAGTAGAAGTAGGGTCCAAATACATAGAAGTCCCCAGCGCTAAAGTAGTCGCCGCCTTCCAGAAAGAAGGGACGCTTCTCCTCCACAAACCGCTCGCTGCGCGAAAACTGAATCCCCTCGACCGCCCCTTCAATGGTTGCGAAGTCCGGGTTCAGGCTGCTGACGACGGTTAACTCCGGCGTCACGGTATACCGCGCATCCAGACCGGAGCGAAACCCGGGATCGGATCGCTGCAAGCCGGGCAGGATATAGGGCAGCAGGGAGAGCTTCGGGCGAAAGGCGTCCGCCGGAACCTCTACGTTCGTCCAGCGTCCCTGCAGCTCATCGAACCCCTGCGGTCCCGTATAGCTCCAGATCGATTCGATCTTCGTGCGGTACTGAAAGCGTCGGAAGTTGATCCCCATTGTCACCGGCTTGCTGCCGGACGGGTAGTTGAGGATCGCCCAGGGGATGCGCATCTCCGCCGCCCAGCCGTCGGGCATCCGTTTTGCCGCCGCCTCCCAGTCGCCTTTCCACTCCGCCTTTCCGGCGCGTCCGCCGCCCAGACGCGCCGAGCGCGTCCCGATGGCGTTGACCGAAAAGCGGGTCAGGTCGCTCCAGCGGTAGGTGAGAAACGGGTCGAAGACGACCTCCACATTATCTTCCGTCTCACGGGAGTCGTCGCCGCCGGAATATTTGCTGTCGCGCACCGTCTCGCGCGCTGTGATCTCGTCGGGCTGGCTGTCCCGGGCATAGAAAGCAACATAGATATACTGCGCGTCGTACAGCAGGTAGGCGATCGTCTGATCCTCTACCCGGTTGCCGTTGCGGCGGTCAAAGAAGGTCTCCGCTTTCGGGGCGGATTTCCAGACCTCCTCCGACGGATCGCCGTCAATGGTCGGCGGTCTGTCCGTTTTCACGGCGTTTAAAGGGCGTTTGCTGACAAGTTCCGGCAGATCAGATGCCTCTGACCGCAAGCAGACAGACAGGCATAACAGGATGATCAGCGGGAGAATGAGTTTCACGGACCTCTCCAGGGATAGGTTTGGAGGACTCTGTTCCGTCCGCAGCCATCATCGGGACGAAGACAGAAGAGAGTATACCGGCATCGTCGAGGAATGGTCTCTCGTCGTTATAATATAGACTGGCGTCGGGTTTTCCGGAAACGCAGATGCGAGAGAGGAAAGACAACGCGGCGGGGCGTTATCGAGATTTGTCTACCAGTATACCCGAAGCGGATGCCGGCAGAGAACGAGGGACAGGGAAGTATCGCTATTTTTACGTGAAAGAGGAGGGCGCGCCATGCGGTTTCTCTGCAGTTTCTTCAGTCCAGATCGGGGGCGCGATAGGCGCGGGTGAGAACCAGATGCCGCCGATACGCCTCCTCCTCCTGCTCCTTCCGCTCCGCTGACCATCCTTGCAGCCGCGCCATCTCCTCCAGCGCCGGGGTCAGCGCGCGGACGCCCTGATCGGGCGTATAGCCCAGCGTCGTCCGCCGGAGCATAAAATCGCACAGCGACCCGGCAAACTCCTCCCGGCAGGCGTAGACGATCTGCGCGCGAATATCGGGGTAGGGATCGGCGATGCGTCGCGCCAGTTCCGGCATCTCCCGCGCCAGATCGAGCAGACGGGTATAGCGGCTTCCGTACAGCAGAAGCAGGTTCTCCGCCTGCTCCTCCTGAAGCCCCTGTTCCGCGCAGCGGCGCGCTGCCTCGATACGCAGAGCCTCCCGCGATTCGAAGTCGCCGCCCGGCAGAGGACGATGAGCGGTTTCGCAGGGGCGGACGCTCCAGCCCTCCTCCCGACAGAGCAGGTCTATTGCCTCCTCCGCGATTCCCCGATGCGCGGTCAGCTTCCCGCCCAGAATCGTCATCAGTCCCTGCAGCCCCTCCTCCGCCGCGCCGCTCTCGATCCGGTGTCTGCGGGAGACCGACGATGCCGGCGCATCTTCCGCCCCGGAGCGCACCAGCGCGCGAACGCCCGCGCAGGTGTAGTAGACCGCCTCCCAGTCGGCGCGGGGAAGGGCGGGACGGATCGCGTCGCGCAGATAGCGCACCTCCCGACGAATCGCGTGCACGCTGTCCAGATCGCCGGAGAAGTCGGTGTCGGTCGTGCCGACCCAGGAGTAGTTCAGCCAGGGAACCACGAAGAGGAGCCGCCCGTCCTCCGGCGAGAAGAGAACCAGCGCATGTTTCGACGCGGCGCGCATGGCGAAGTGGATGCCCCTGGTCAGGCGCAGCCGGGACGGCTCGCGCCCCTGCGTCCAGCCGCCCGCCAGATGATCCGCCCAGGGACCGGCGGCGTTGATCGTCCGCCTGCCGCGCACCTGCGCCGTCTCCAGCGTCTGCGTATCCTGCGCCTGCAGACCGACGACCCGCGCGCCGTCGCGCAGCAGACCGATCACCCGCGTGTGATTGCGCACCGCCGCCCCGTGCTCCGCCGCCTCGCACACGCAGTCCAGACAGATTCGCTCGGGCAGGGGAGCCTGCGCGTCGTAGTAGAGCACGGCTCCCTGCAGCCCCTGCGGCTCCAGTCCCGGCTCGATCGCCAGCGTCTCGGCGCGGCTCAGCATACGATGACGGGGAAGGCTCTTGTTCCATGAGAGGAGATCGTAGAGCCACATGCCGAGGCGTATCTTCAGGCGATAGGCGGGGGAGCGGGCATAGAAGGGGATTAGAAAGGGGAGCGGCTGCACGCGATGGGGAGCCGTCTTCAGCAGGATCTCCCGCTCCTGCAGGTCCTGCCGCACCAACCCGAAGTCGTATATCTCCAGATAGCGCAGTCCGCCGTGAATCAGCCGCGTGGAGCGCGAAGAGGTTCCGTAACCGAAATCCTCCTTCTCGAACAGCGCGACTCGCAGCCCCCTGAGCGCGGCATCCCGCGCCGTCGCGCAGCCCAGAATCCCCCCGCCGATAATCAGCAGATCGTACTCCTGCGACGCCAGAGAGCGCAGCGATTCCGACATGCTCCTCTCCGCCGTCAATCCGCCGCCCAGGAGCGCGCCCGCTCCACCGCCCGACGCCAGCCCGCAATACGCGCCTGCCGCGCATCCTCCGATATCTGCGGGGTGAAGACCCGCTCCACCTGCCACTGCGCCGCGATCTCCTCCGGGCTGTCCCAGTAGCCGGTCGCCAGCCCCGCCAGATACGCCGCGCCCAGCGCTGTCGTCTCCGTCACGGCGGGACGCACCACCGGCGCGCCCAGAATATCCGCCTGAATCTGCATCAGCAGATCGTTGCGCGTCATGCCGCCGTCCACGCGCAGTTCGGAGACGGCGACCCCGCCGTCCGCCTGCATCGCCTCCAGCACATCCCGGCTCTGGAAGCAGACCGCCTCCAGCGTCGCCCGCGCCAGGTGCGCCCGCCCCGCGCCCCGCGTCAATCCGAGGATCGTTCCGCGCGCATAGGCGTCCCAGTGGGGCGTGCCCAGCCCGACAAACGCCGGCACGAAGTAGATGCCTCCGCTGTCCTCCACCGACCCCGCCAGCGCCTCCACCTCCGCCGCAGCGCCGATGATCTGCAGCGCGTCCCGCAGCCACTGCACCGCCGCCCCCGCCACAAAGACGCTGCCCTCCAGCGCATAGGTCGTCTGACCGCGCAGATTCCAGGCGACGGTGGTCAGCAAACCGTTTTCCGAGGCGCGCGCCGTCGCGCCGGTGTTCATCAGTACAAACGCGCCCGTCCCGTACGTGTTTTTCGCCATTCCGGGCTGAAGGCACGCCTGCCCGAAGGCAGCCGCCTGCTGATCTCCCGCCATCCCTCCGATGGGGACCGACGCCCCCAGATGCGCCGCCTCCGTATCGCCGTAGAGCGCGCTGCAGGGGCGTACCTCCGGCAGCAGAACGCGCGGTATCTTCAGCGCCGCCAGCAGCTCCTGATCCCAGTCGCCGGTATGGATGTTGAAGAGGAGCGTGCGCGCGGCGTTGGAGACGTCGGTCGCATGGACGCGCCCGTCCGTCAGCCGCCAGAGCAGGAAGCTGTCCACCGTCCCGAAGGCGATCTCCCCGCGCTCCGCCCGGGCGCGCAGCCCGGAGATATTCTCCAGCATCCAGAGGATCTTCGTGCCAGAGAAGTAGGGGTCGAGAGGCAGCCCGGTCTTCTGCCGGAACAGCGCGGACAGCCCCTCCGCCTTCAGCCGCTCACACAGCGCGGCGGTGCGCCGGTCCTGCCAGACGATGGCGTTGGCAACCGGCTGACCGGTGCGCCGATCCCAGAGGATGGTCGTCTCGCGCTGATTGGCGATGCCGATCCCCGCCACCTGCGCCGCCGTCAGTCCCTGTTCGCGCAGCACGCGCTGCGTCACGCTCAACTGGCTGTGCCATATATCTTCCGGATTGTGTTCCACCCAAGCGGCTTGCGGGTAGATCTGCGGAAACTCCTGCTGCGCCGCGCCGCGCACCCGCCCCGACCGATCAAACAGAATGGCGCGGGAACTGGTCGTCCCCTGATCCAGCGCCAGAATATACTGCGCCATCGCACATGCCCCCCTCAGCATGAGATACCAATTCGGCGAAAAGCCCGAAACTCCTCTCCTCCGCTCCCGTCGGGCGTCTCCTGACAGCACAATCCGCCGTTTAGGGGATTTTTATGTCTATTTAGCTCAGTACAATAGGAGGAACAGGGTAGAACCGGCGCGAAACGCGCTATACACCCTACTCCAGAAAGAGGATTTACGATGGATCTCAAACCCCTGTATACCGCCATTCTCGAAGGCGACGCTCCGACCGCGAGATCTATGGCAGAGCAGGCTGTTGCGGAAGGGGTAGATGCCCAGTCTCTCCTGAGCGAGTACATGATTCCGGCGATGGATGAGGTCGGACGCCTGTTTGAGGAGAATGAGTACTTTGTGCCAGAGCTGCTTATCTCCGCCCGCGCCATGAAAGCCGCTCTGGAGGTGCTGCGCCCGCAATTGGTAGGCAGCGGCGTCAAACCGGTCGGCAAGGTCGTGATCGGAACGGTGCGCGGCGACCTGCACGACATCGGCAAAAACCTGGTGGCGGCGATGCTCGAAGGCGGCGGTTTTGAGGTGATTGATCTGGGCGTGGATGTGCCGCCGGAGAAGTTCATCGAAGCCGTCAAGGAGAAGGGCGCGCAGGTGGTCGCGATGTCTGCGCTGTTGACCACCACCATGCCGGGGATGAAGACCACCATTGAAGCGATTAAAGAAGCCGGACTGAAGGATCAGGTGAAGGTCATGATCGGCGGCGCGCCGGTTACCCAGACCTACGCCGATTCCATCGGAGCCGACGGCTTCAGCGATAACGCCAGCGGAGCCGTGCGCGTGGCGCGCACGCTGGTCGGAGCCGGATAAACGCATCTCCTTGGAGCAACCATGAACAGCCAGCCCGCTCCGGCGCCCTGCGCGCGCCGGACGTTTGACCGTCTCTCTATCACGTCTGTTGAATCTCTCATCTACGGACATGCGCCCCATCCGGTACGCACCGGGCGGGGGGTCGAGATCGGCGCGGGAGTCGTAATCCCCGAGATCAACTTCACGCTTCCGCCGATGGACATCAACCCGGACACCTGGTCCGAGGTGCGCCGTCAGTACGCCGAGATGATCGAGGGGGTCTGCCGCCGCGCCGTCGAGTTAGAGGTTCCTGCGCTGGTGGTCGAGTTTGAGACGCTGCCCCCAATGACGGTACATCCCGTCTGGGGCGCGGAGATCACCCGGATACTCGCCGACACCCTGCAAACCTTCTACGACAAACAGGGACTCAAGAGCGCGCTCCGTCTCACCCCCAACGACAGCCGCGACCACATCCGCCCCCCGCAGATGCGCGGAGGATTCTACTGGGACGGCATGGTCGAACTGTTCCATGCCGCCACCGGCGCGGGCGCCGATATGCTCGCCATCGAATCTACCGGCGGAAAAGAGATCTGCGACGCAGCGCTGATGGATGCCGATCTGAGAACGATGGTCTTTGCGCTGGGCGTGCTGGCTCCGCGCGACATGGAGTTTCTCTGGACGGAGATCGTCAACGCCTGCAGCGCCGGCGGGATCATTCCGTCCGGCGACACCGCCTGCGGTTTTGCTAATACCGCGATGGCGCTGGCGGAGCAGAAGCTGCTGCCCCGCACCTTCGCCGCGCTGGTGCGCGTGGCGTCGGTGCCCCGCAGCCTGACGGCGTATGAGTTGGGGGCGGTCGGACCGAGCAAGGACTGCGCCTACGAAGGTCCCTACATGAAAGCCATCGCCGGCGTTCCCATCTCGATGGAGGGACGCTCCGCCGCCTGCGCCCACCTGAGCGCGATGGGCAACATCGCGCAGGCGGTCTGCGACTGCTGGTCGAATGAATCGGTGCAGAACGTGCGCCTGCTCTCTGCGCAGGCTCCGGTGGTCTCGGTGGAGCAGCTGGCGTATGACTGCCGGCTGCTGAACATCGCCGCCGCAAAGTCGCCGGAAGACGCCCGGCGTCTGCGCGACTGGCTGGTCGAGTCAGATGCCGCCCTCGACCCGCAGGCGTTTGTTTTACATCCCGAGGTTGTCCTGAAGATCGCCGGGGAGATCGTGCAGGAGACCTCCGCCTACCGGCGAACGCGCCGGGGCGTGCAGACCGCTCTGGAGATGATACGCGCCGCGCATGCCGACGGGACGCTCAAAATACCGGTCAATGAGACCCGCTGGCTGGATCGTCTGGCGAGACAGGCGGATGCGCTTCCCGAATCCGAGTCCGACTTTGTGGCGGAGAGGATGGACGCGCTGAAGGATGCCCCCTATCTCCCGCAGGAGTACGGGCTTTAGGCTGGCTCTCTGCCCCGCCTCTTCCGGTGCGCTCTTTCCGCGGAAGAGGCGGGGAGTCCTGCGTACACTCTCTTTCCGGGGCAGGCGCGTCCGTCTGCCCCTTCTCAAGCAAGGGTATCTCTCAGACCCGATGACAGGCTTGCCGGATGGAATCGTTCTGGAAATCGGACTGGTCCCGGGCGCGGCGCGCCCTGACCGAGTGGTGGGAGGGGCGCGGGCTGGCACTGCATGTGACGGCTCCGGCGGACGCTCCGCATGAGGAGATCCCTCCCCCGCCGCCCGCCCCTGATCTGCCAACCCGCTGGCTCGATCCCGGCTACCGCACACACTCACAGCTGTACTCTCTCTCGCACACCTTCTTCGGCGGCGTTGCCGCTCCCCTCTTCAACTGCAACATCGGTCCCGGCAGTCTCGGTCTCTTTCTCGGATGCGAGGGACGCCTCTCCGAAGAGACCGTCTGGTATGAGCCGAACATCGCCGACCCGGACAACCATCCGCCGCTGCGCTTCGATACCGATAATATCTGGTGGAAACGCCATCTCGCCCTGATCGAGGACGCGCTGCGCCACGCGCGGGGACGCTATCTGGTCGGGCTTCCCGATCTAATCGAAAACCTGGATACGCTGGCGCAGCTTCGCGGACCGGAACAGACCCTGATGGATCTGGTGGAGCGTCCCGAATGGGTGGAGCGGCGGATCCGGGAGATCAATCAGGCATTCTTTGACTGTTACGACGCGCTGTGGCAGATCCTGCAAGACCCCTGGGGCGGCATCGCCTTCCACGCCTTTCAACTATGGGGTCCGGGCAGAACCGCCAAAGTGCAGTGCGACTTCTGCTGCATGATCAGTCCGAAGATGTTTCGGCGATTCGTCCAACCGGCGTTGGAAGAGCAGTGCTCCTGGCTCGATTATGCGATGTATCATCTGGACGGCACGCAGGCGATCCCGCAGCTGGATAACCTGCTGAGCATCGAGAGCCTGCGCGCCATTGAGTGGACTCCGCAAGCCGGGCTGCCCGGTGGAGGCTCTCCGGTCTGGTACGACCTCTATCGGCGGATAAAAGCCGGCGGCAAAGCCGTGCAGGCGATCGGCGTCGCGCCGGAGGAGGTGGAGCCGCTGATAGAAGCCGTCGGACCGGATGGCATGTTTATCATCACCCAGACGCAGACCGAAACGGAGGCGCGCGCGCTGCTGGAGCGTCTGGGATGGACGACGCCGTGAGGGAACTGACGATGACCGACATCCCTGCCGTCACCGAAGACCGCCTGTCAAAGTTCGATTTTCAGGCTCACAATGCGGAGGTGCGCGCGATGTGGGCGGCGTTCCATGCCGGAACGCCCTACCGCACCCCCGTTATTCTGGGACTGGCGACACGCTACTTTCTGAACCATCCCGACGCCAATCCCCTCGGTCTCGATCAGCGCCGGTACAGCCAGGACCCGGACGCCATGTATGAGGCGCAGCTCCGCTTTCAGCGCTGGAGCCGATTCAACGTCCTGCAGGACTGGGAACTGGGACTGCCGGAGACATGGCAGATTCACGTAGACCTTCAGAACTACTACGACGCCGCCTGGTTCGGCTGCCCGATTGAGTACCGGGAGGGCGAGGTTCCCGACACCACCCCCGCCTATGTGGAGCAGCCGGAGCGCGTCATGGAGCAGGGCATCCCCGATCCGTTTGGCGGCGTTCTGGGCAGGGGACTGGAGTTTTACGAGCACTTCTGCGCCCGCGCCGAGCGAGACTCCTTTCTGGATCGCCCCGTCTCGATCCATCCTCCCTGGTTCGGCATCGGCACCGACGGCGTGATGACCTGCGCCTGCAACCTGTTCGGTCCCGTCTTTGTCTGCACGGCGATGGCGGACGAGCCGGATCGCCTGCGCTCGCTGCTGAACTTCATTACCGACGCGCTGATCGCCAAGATGCGCGCTTACCGCGCGCGATTTCAGATCGCCATCCCGCAGGACGGGTTCTGGATGGCGGACGACAGCATCGCGCTCATCTCCACCCGGATGTTCCGGGAGTTCATCCTGCCCTGCCTGCGCCGCATCTACGACGCCTTCGCCACCCCGACAGGACGGGGCATCCACCTGTGCGGCAACGCGCAGCGGCACTTCGTTATCCTGCGAGATGAACTGGGGATCTCCGCCTTCGACACCGGCTTTCCCATAGACTTCGCCCGGCTTCGCCGCGAACTGGGTCCAGAGGTAACGATACAGGGCGGTCCTCATATCGAGCTGCTGCGCACCGGCACGCCGGAACAGGTCGTCGAAGAGACGCGCCGCATTCTTCAGTCCGGCATTCTGGAGGGCGGCAGGTTTATTCTGCGCGAGGGCAATAACCTTGCGCCCGGCACGCCCCTGGAGAACACTGAAGCCATGTATCGGGCGGCGCGGGAGTATGGACTGAAACCAGAGGTGAGATCATGACCGCACAGACTCATCCGGCGGCGCGCACGCCGCGTATCGGCGCGGCAGACCGCGAAAGACTGCGCCGGCTGGCAGCCGAAGTCGCCGAACTGGCGGCGCGGCCGGCGGAACAGGAGAAGCGCGATCTCTGGTATCGGCATAACGCCCTGGAGCCGACCCGCCCGCTCATCTTCTGCGATCCGGAGAACAGCTGGCGCGAGATCCTCCCGCCCGACTGCCTGACCTGTGAGGGCGATCTGGCGCGCGGCTGGGAGTGGCACCTGCGCCGCGAGATCTTCTGGGGGCGGGAGATGCGCGATGACCGCGTCATACAGCCCTTCTTCCCAATCGGCTACGTCTACTCCGAGACCGACTGGGGCATGCATGAGATCAAGATCGGCGGAGAGCAGGGCGGCTCCTATGTCTGGGAGTCGCCGCTGAAGGACTACGCCGATATGCCGCGGCTGCGCTTTCCCCGCATCACCGTTGACTACGAAGCCACGCTGCGCCACCTCGCGCTGGCAAACGAGACGTTCGGCGATCTGCTGCCCCCGCGCCTGAAGACCTCCTGGTTCTGGACGGTCGGGATGACCTGGACGCTGGTCAACCTGCGCGGTCTGGAGCAGATCATGCTTGATATGGTAGACCGCCCCGACGATCTGCATCGGCTGATGGCGTTTCTGCGGGACGGAACGATGGCGCGGCTGGACTTCCTGGAGCAGAACGCCCTCTTCTCCCTCAATAACGACGGGACCTATGTCGGCTCCGGCGGCTTCGGCTGGACGCGGGAGCTGCCTGCGCCCGACTTCGACGGCGCGGTTCGCTGCCGCGACCTCTGGGGCTTTGCGGAGAGTCAGGAGACGGTCGGCGTCTCCCCCCGCATGTTCGCCGAGTTCGTCCTGCCCTATCAGATTCCGCTGCTGGAGCGCTTCGGTCTCAACTGCTACGGCTGCTGCGAGCCGCTGGACACCCGCTGGCGCTATGTGCAGACCATTCCGCGCCTGCGCCGCGTCTCGGTCTCGCCCTGGTCGGACCTGCGCCGGATGGCGGAGAACCTGCAGGATCGGTACATCTTCTCCTGGAAGCCCAATCCGTCGTATCTGGCGATGGAGACGTTCGAGGAGGAGGCAGTGCGCAGGATACTGCGGGAGGGCATGGAGATCACGCGCGGCTGCCGCGTGGAGGTGATCATGAAGGACTGTCATACGATTCGCAACGCCCCGCAACGCGTTACGCGCTGGGTGCAGATCGCGCGCGAGGAGGCGCAACGCCTGTGAACCGGTTTCTCTCCGAACTGATCCGCTCCGGACCGGTGCTGACCGACGGAGCCTGGGGCACGCAGATGCAGGCGCGCGGTCTGCCGATAGGCGGCTGTCCCGACGCCTGGAATCTCACGCACCCCGACCGGGTCGCGGAGGTCGCCGCCGCCTATGTCGCGGCGGGCAGCCGCGTGATCCTGACCAACACCTTCGGCGCAAACCGCCTGACGCTCTCACGGCACGCTCTGGCGGAGCAGGCGGCGCCGATCAACCGGCGGGGGGCGCAGATCTCCCGTCAGGCGGCGGGAGACCGGGCGCATGTATTCGGCTCCATCGGACCGTCGGGGCGGATGCTGGCGACCGGCGAAGTGACCGCCTCCGAACTGCAGTCCGCCTTTGAAGAGCAGGCGCAGGCGCTGCGGGAGGGCGGGGCGGAGGGGCTGGTGGTCGAGACCATGTCCGATCTGGATGAGGCGCGGATCGCGGTCGCGGCGGCGAAGACCGCCGGGCTGCCGGTGATCGCCAGTATGACCTTCGGCGCCGGGAAGCAGGGCGACCGCACGATCATGGGGGTCACTCCGGAGCGAGCCGCCGCCGCGCTGGCGGAGGCGGGAGCCGATGCGCTGGGAACCAACTGCGGGATCGGTCCCGAGGCGATGCTCCCGCTCTGCGCGCGTCTGCGCGCCGCCTCCGACCTGCCCGTCTGGGTCAAGCCCAACGCCGGACTGCCGGTGATCGAAGACGGCAGGGCGGTCTACCAGACGACGCCCGAAGCGTTCGCCGACATCGTCCGGCAGTTCATCGGCGCAGGCGCAAACTTCATCGGCGGCTGCTGCGGAACCAGCCCGGAATTCATTGCCGCGCTGGCGGAGAGTGTGCGATGAGCTACGAGATCGGCATGAAGGCGATGCGCCGAGAGTGGGCGGAGCGCGTCGGGCATACGGAGTACTGCAGCAACTATGCGCTGGTACGCGCCGTGACCGGACGCGATCCCGCGACTGACGGCGGAGCCTGGAGAGCCTTCTACGACGCCTGGGAGATGGACTTTCTCTGGGTAACCGACGACGGACCGGTTCCCTGGGGGCAGCGCGGGCGCGTTACGGACATGGGACACGCGGAGTTCCTGGAGCATGGAGCCGACCGCCGCGATCACGTCTACTGCCCCTTTACCGATGTGGAGGAGGTGCTCTGCTTCGATGCGGTGGAGGAGTACGGGCTGCCCGAAAAACGCGAACTGATCGCCTACTACGAAAACGCCTACCGCCGGGGACAGGAGAGCTACCCGAACCAGATCTATACCGGGGGCTACTACAAGACCATCGTCTCGGGGGCGATAGACGCCTTTGGATGGGACATGCTGCTGCTGGCAGCCAGCGACCGGGAGCGGTTCGACCGGGTGCTGGAGAGCATCTACCGCCTGACCCGCCATCATGTGGAGGCGTGGGCGGAGACCTCCGTCGAGGTCTTTATCCAGCATGACGACATGGTCTGGGCGAACGGTCCCTTCATGCACCCCTCCTTCTATCGCTCCGCCATCTTCCCGCGCTACAGAAAGCTCTGGGAGATCCTGCATGAGGCGGGCAAGCTCGTTCTCTACTGCTCCGACGGCAACTGGACGCCTTTCATCACGGACATCGCGGACGCGGGCGCGGACGGCTTCATCTTTGAGCCTCTGACCGACTTCGACCAGATGATTGACCGCTACGGTCAGACCCATGTGATCATGGGCAGCTATGTGGACTGCCGCACCCTGACGTTCGGAACGCCGGAGCAGATCCGCGCCGAGGTGAAGGCGACTCTGGAGCGAGCGAAAGGCTGTCCCGGATTTGTCTTTGCCGTCGGGAACCATATTCCCAGCAATGTGCCGGTAGATAACGCGCTGGTCTATTTCGACGCCATGCGAGCAGGCTGGCGCCGCTGAGCGATCGCAATGACAGACTGGGGCGTGTCGCCTGTTACTGAAACGGTCGAACGTCCCGAAATGTCATTGCGAGGGAGGCGAAGCCGACCGAAGCAATCTCCTGCGTTGCGAAACGTGGAAGATTGCTTCGCTACCGCTCGCAATGACGGATTGGGGGCGGGCTGCGCGTAACAGTGGCGCGTACCATCCGTTATGAAACTTCCCGGAGAAGGTCTATGAACGCCCGAGAACGCTTCATCGCCGTCATGCACTACCAGCCGCGCGACCGCTGCCCGCTGATGGACTTCGGCTTCTGGGCGGAGACCCTGCCGACGTGGGAGGCGCAGGGCTATCCGAAGGGCGCGAACCCTGACGAGTACTTCGGCATGGACCCGCAGTGGATCGGCGCGCCGATCAATGTCGGACTGCTGCCGGGCTTCGCCTACGAGGTGCTGGAAGAGCGCGAGACGACCCGGATCGTCCGCGACGGGGACGGGGTCATTCAGGAGGTCAGCAAGGGCAGCGCCTCCATCCCCCGCTATCTCGGTCATTCGCTCACAGACCGCGCCAGCTGGCGAAGGGAGTTCGTCCCGCGCCTCAACGGCTCCGACCCGCGGCGGTATCCCGCTAACTGGCAGGAGATCGTCGCCCGCTTCACCGATCCGGGACGCGACTATCCGATCAGCCTGCCCGCCGGCTCGCTCTACGGCTGGATACGCAACTGGATGGGCGTGGAGAACCTCTCCATGCTGATCTACGATGACCGCGCGCTCTTTGAGGAGATGGTCGAGACCGTCGCCGACTGCATCCTCGCCGCGATCACCCCCGCGCTGGAATCGGGAATATCGTTCGAGTACGCCGCGATGTGGGAGGATATGTGCTACCGGGCTGGACCGCTGCTCTCGCCCAAGCTGTTCCGGCAGATTCTCGTTCCGCACTACCGGCGGATCACCGACCTATTACGCCGGTACGGCGTGGATGTGGTGGTGGTGGACTGCGACGGCGACATCTCCCTGCTGATCCCGCTCTGGCTGGAGGCGGGCGTTAACGTGATGTTCCCCATCGAGGTGGGAACCTGGGGACAGGACCCGGTCGCCATTCGCCGCCGGTACGGAAAAGAGGCGTTGATGATCGGCGGCGTGAGCAAGTATATTCTGGCAGGTCCGAAAGAGGGAATCACCCGCGAGGTGGAGCGGCTGGCTACGCTGGTCGAAGAGGGCGGCTATATCCCGACCCCCGACCATCGGGTTCCGCCGGATGTGCCGTTTGAGAACTACCTGTTCTATCTGCGCGAGGCGCGGCGCGTCTGGTGCAGAGGACTGATCTGACGCGCCGCGCCGCACAGGAGAGGGAAGAGGGATGACATCGAAAGAGCGCATGCTCACCGCGCTGGCGCGGGGCGTGCCGGATCGCGTTCCGGCGACGGTTCACCAGTGGCAGCCCTATCATCTGCAGACCTACCTGCACGGCATCAGTGATCTGGAGGCGTTCCGGCTCTTCGGGCTGGACGCCTCTCTGACGCGCTTCCCGCTCCTGCCCCTGCAGGACCCTCGCTGGATCGTCGAGACCCGCGAACTGGACGCGCCTCCCGGCGAGCGTCGCTGGCAGGTTACCATCTCCACACCGGGCGGAACGCTGGAGAACCAGGTCGGACAGAACCCGATCACCACCTGGAATATCACCCATCTGGTCAAGCGGCACGAAGACCTGGAACTGATCGAGCGGTATATGCCGGTGCCGAAACTGGATCGCAGCGCGCTGCAGAGGGAGTATGACCTGCTGGGCGATGACGGCATCATGCGCGGCTTCGTCTGGGGCGATCAGGGCGGCTGCTGGCAGCACGCGACCTGCCTCATGGGAACCGTCGAACTGATCATGGAGGCGGCGGATCACCCGGACTGGGTCATGGCGTTTTTGGAGACGCTCTGGCGCAAAAAGGAGCGGTTTATCGAGGAGAGCCTGGACGGAGCCGCCTATGACCTGATCGAAACTGGCGGGGGAGCCGCCTCTTCTACGGTCATCTCGCCCCGCTATTTCGAGAAGTTCTGCCTGCCGTTCGATCGCAGGATGCACGACGCCCTGCACCGTCTGGGGCACCGCGTCGTCTACCACACCTGCGGCGGCATGATGCCGATCCTGGAGAAGATCGTCGCCAACGGCTGCGACGCCAGCGAGACGCTGACTCCCCCGAGCATGGGCGGAGACGCCCGCCCGCAGGAGCTGAAGGCGCGTATCGGCGATAAGGTCGCTCTGATCGGGGGGCTGGATCAGAACTCCGTGCTGGAGGTCGGCACTCCGGAGGAGATTCGCCGTCATGTGCATGCGATGTTTGCCGCCTACGGCGCGGGTGGCGGCTACATCATGAGTCCTAGCGACCACTTCTTCCATGTCCCGCCGGAGAGCCTCCGGGCTTACGCAGAATCGGCGCGGGAGTGCGTCTATGCCTGAGACCTGCGCTCACAGCCGCCGGCTCCTGCGCGATCTGTTCGCCGGTCCCTTTCCGGTCCACTCGTCGCCCGTTCGCCGATGCGACGAATCTATACGCCGGTAACATGGGAAACACACTCTCACTCTCTGCGAGGTCAGCATGCGTCTGAAACTTATCAGCTGCGAGGTGCTGTATCGCGAACTGCTCTACGTGGTCTCCCGATCCCCCAACATGGTGGACGTGGAGTTTCTGCCGAAGGGGCTGCATGACATCGGCGCAAAGCCGATGCGGGAGCGTCTTCAGGCGGTGGTGGATCGGGTGGACGGCTCGAAGTACGAGGCGATCCTGCTCGGGTATGGTCTGTGCAACAACGGTCTCGCCGGACTGCAGGCGCGCGACATCCCGATGATCCTGCCCCGCGCGCACGACTGCATCACCCTCTTCCTCGGCAGCCGACAGCGCTACCTGGACTATTTCCACAGCCACCCGGGGGTCTATTTCAAGACGACCGGATGGATGGAGCGCGGAGAAAATCCCGGAGAGTTGAGCCAGTTGTCCATCCAGAGACAGACCGGCATGGATCAGACCCTGGAGGAGTTGATCGCCAAATACGGCGAAGAGAATGCACGGTACATCTACGAGACGCTCTGCCAGTACACCCATAACTACAGCCAGTTCACCTTTATCGAGATGGGGGTCGAACCGGATGACCGCTTTGAGAAGCAGGTCGAGGAGGAGGCGAGGCAGCGCGGATGGCGATACGCGAAGCTGCAGGGCGATATGGGGATGCTGGAGCGGCTGATAAACGGTCCCTGGAACGCGCAGGAGTTCCTGACCATCCCGCCCGGATATATGGTCAGCGCGACCTACGAGGATGAGGTGGTAACCGCCGTGCCGACGGAGCAGACTCCTGAGGCGCCGTGAAGGCTGGAGGTGAACAGAGTGACCGGAAGCGAACTGGTGCGCCGCGCCGTGCTGTTTCAGAAGCCGGAGCGGGTCCCCCGCGAGCTGCCCGAACCCTGGGGCAGCGACTTCTTATGGGTATGGGCGGATGCGGAGCCGGACTGGAAGCCCTCTTTCCCCGGAGAGGATGAGTGGGGCTGCGGCTGGGAGCGTGATCCCGCCGGCAAGACGATGGGGCAGGTGAAGTATCACCCGCTTGCCGACTACTCCCGCCTCTCCTCTCATCGCTTTCCCAACTACGACGTGCCGGAGCGATACGCCAGAGCGGCGGCGCAGATCGCGCAGAACCGGGAACGCCGATTTGTGCTGGCGGGCGCGCCGATCAGCTTCATTCATCGCCTGGAGTATCTGCGCGGACATGAAGCCGCCTGGACCGACCCCTTCGACCATCCGGAGGAGCTGAACGCCCTGCTGACCCGCATCACCGACATCGCCATCGCCTCTCTCAACCACTTTGCGCGGATCGGTGCGGAGGGGATCATCTCCGCCGACGACTGGGGGCTGCAGGATCGCCCGATGGTCTCCCCGAAGGTCTTCCGCGCCCACTTCAAGCCGCACTACGCCCGCGTCTACCGCCACGCCCGCAGCCTGGGACTGCTCTGCTTCCTGCATAGCTGCGGACATATCTCCAGCCTCCTGGACGACATGATCGAGGCGGGCGTGCAGGTGATCCAGATGGATCAGCAGGAGAATATGGGCGTGGAGGAGCTTGCCCGCCGGTTCGGAGGGCGGGTCTGCTTCTGGTGTCCGGTAGATATTCAGCAGACGATGGTGCGGGGAACGGAGCAGGAGGTCTCCGACTATGCCTGCCGCCTGATCGAGGCGTTCGGCTGCTACCGGGGCGGCTTTATCGCCAAATGGTACCCCTCGCCGGAAGCCGTCGGGCATACGCCGGAGAAGATCCGGACGATGGCGGAGGCGTTCGTCCGACGGGGTGTCTACACGCCGGAAGGCGATCTTGCGCCTGCGGCTCACGCCGCCTGATATGACAGGAAGAAGAGACTATGACGCTGGAGCTGAGATATAAACCGGATGCGGCGCAGGCGTTTGACCGCATGCAAGCCTGGTGGGAAGGCGCGATCTTGGACAGACCGACCCTGCAGGTCTCCGCGCCTCGTCCCGATCCGCGCCCCCTTCCGCAAAAACAGCACGCGACCCTGCGCGACCGCTGGATGGACGCGGAGTATAACGTGGAGTGCGCCGACATTCACCTCTCCAACACATACTGGGGCGGCGAACTGATGCCCTCCTACTTCCCCAATCTCGGTCCGGAGGTTCTGACGGCGTCGCTCGGCGCGGAGCTGGTCTTCAGCGAGGAAACCTCCTGGTCGAAGCCGATCCTCACCGACTGGAACGACATTCCGAAACTGCGCGTGGACCCGCAGAATGAGTATGTGCAAGCCATCCTGCAGATGACCCGTCTGGCGTTGGAGGCGGGAAGCGGAAAGTTCCTCGTCGGCATCACCGACCTGCACCCCGGCGGCGACCTGGCAGCTTCGCTGCGCGACCCGCAGCAGTTCTGCCTGGACCTCGCCACCGAGCCGGACAGCGTTCAGGCACTGATGGATCAGATACGCCCCTGCTTCTACGACTTCTACACCCTGCAGTACGATCTGATGCTGCAAGCCGGGCAGACGATCACCACCTCCTGGCTCCCGCTGATCGCGCAGGGACGCTACTATATCCCCTCCTGCGATCTCGCCTGCATGATCTCGAAGCGGCAGTTCAACGCCTACTGCCTGCCTCACATTCTGGCGGAGGTGGAGTGGCTGGACCGATCCATCTTCCATCTGGACGGACCCAACGCGCTGCACCATCTGGACACCCTGCTGCAGATCGAGAAACTGGACGCGATTCAGTTCGTCTGCGGGGCGGGACATGAGCCGGCGGTGAACTGGATGCCGGTCTTCCAGCGCATTCAGCAGGGAGGAAAGAATATCCATGTCGCCGTCCGCCCGCAGGACATCCCCGCGTTTATGGAGGGACTGAATCCGGAGGGCGTCATGCTGAACACCTGGGCTTCCTCTATCGAGGAGGCGGACGCACTGCTCCGGCTGGTCTCCCGCTGGACGCGGCGCCAGAGTTAACACACACAAAGCGAGTAGATCATCATGAAACGAGAGTACTATCACGAACTGGCGAAGGCGGGACTGCGTATGCCCGTCGGCGCGGACCTTGTGCTGCAGGAGCAACCGGAGGCGGAAAAAGTCCGGTGCGACGGTCCACAGCTGGGGCGCGTCGTCATCGAAGCCGCCCGCCGTTACAATACGCCGCTTGCCTTTCCCCTGATGGACCTGACGGTCGAGAAGGAGCGTATCACCACGATTCTGGGGATCCCGGACGCCGACTCGCCCTCCTACCACTTCCACCAGTGCCTGACGGAGGAGCAGATCACCCGACTGGAGGCAGGACTGGACTCGCCTCTCACCCCGAAGATGCAGGCAAACGTGGACTCTCTGCGCACCGTCATCGCCGAATCGGATCGGATTGCGGTCGGCATGAGCATCGGTCCCTTCTCCCTGATGACCAAACTGATCGCCGACCCGATCGCCCCGATCTATCTGGCAGGCTCCGGCGTTACCGGCGAGGAGGATGCGGGCGTGCGTCTGGTGGAGCAGATGATTGACCTGTCGGTGAAGGTCATCCTCAGCTCACTGAAAGCCCAGTGTGCGGCGGGCGCGCAGGCGGTCTTCATCTGCGAGCCAGCCGCCAACATCGCCTATCTGTCGCCCCGGCAGCTGCAGAAAGGCTCCGACATCTTCGAACGCTTTGTGATGGCTCCCAACCGCAAAATCAAAGCGCTGCTGGACGAGGCGGGCGTAGACCTGATCCTGCACGACTGCGGCGAACTGACCGATAAGATGGTCTCCGACCTGGCGACGCTGGACCCGGTGATCCTGAGTCTGGGCAGCTCGCGCACGCTGTGGGAGGATGCCGCGCGAGTCCCCAAGCATATCGTTCTCTACGGCAACCTGCCGACCAAGAAGTTCTATTCGGACGATCTGGTTCCGCGCGATCAGGTTCCGGCGATGGCGTGCGAACTGATCCGGCGCATGCGAGAGGTCGGGCATCCGTTTATTCTGGGCAGCGAGTGCGACGTTCTGAGCGTGCCGGGAAGCGAAACGACCATCAAAGAGAAGGTCGCCGCCTTTCTGCACTGCGACTGCGGCTAGCGGGCGGCATCCCGCCGCCCGTCCTCTGTGGCCGACTTCCGACATTCGGAGGCTCTGTGATGAACGGACGGGAACGAGTTCTTGCCTTTCTGGAGGGCAGACCGGTAGACTGCCTGCCCTGTATGCCGATCACCATGCAGTTCGCCTGCGATCTGATCGGCGCGAAGTACTACGACTACGCCACCGACTACCGCGTGCTGGTCGAGGGACAGATCCGCGTGGCGGAGCAGTTCGATCTGGACTACGTGAACACGATGTCCGATCCGGGCTGCGAGGCGTCCGACTGCGGCGCCGCGCTGGTCTATACCGAAAACGCGCCGCCTGCGATGGACGAGTCTCGACCGCTTCTGGAGGACAAAGCGAAGCTGGCGACCCTGAAGATCCCCGATCCGACCGCGCCGGGACGCATGAACAACCGGCTGAAGGCGCTGGAGCTGTTACGGGAGCGCGTGGGAGGCGAGAAGCTGATCGAAGGCTGGATCGAGGGACCGTGCGCGGAGGCGGCGGACCTGCGGGGCATCAACCGGCTGATGCTCGACTTCTTCGATGACCCGGCTTTCGTGCGCGACCTGTTCGCGTTCGTGGTCGAGATGGAGCTGCGCTTTGCGAAAGAGCAGGCGAAGGCGGGGGCGGAGATCATCGGCATCGGCGACGCCGCCGCCTCGCTGATCGGTCCGAAGTTCTACCACGAGTTCGTCTGGGGTTACGAAAAGCAGATGGTGGACGGACTCCGGGAGATGGGCGTTCGGTCGCGCCTGCATATCTGCGGCAACACCCGGCGGATCCTGAAGGGGATGGGAGAACTGGGCTGCGACATCGTAGACCTGGACTTTCTCTCGCCGATGGACGAGGGACGCGCCGCCATGGGACCGGATCAGGTTCTTCTGGGCAACATTGACCCGGTGCGCGTCCTGCGCAACGGCTCGCCGGAGGAGGTAACCGGTGCGGTCGCCGCCTGCCATCAGCAAGCCGCGCCGCGCTTCATCGTCGGTCCGGGCTGCGAAACGCCCCGCGACACGCCGCAAGACAACCTCCGCGCGCTGGTCGCCTATGCGAAGACGCACCAGCCCTGATCGCTCCGCACCCCGTCCGCAACCCGGAGAGGCAGGTATACTATCATCACATCACCGGGGAGAAGAGACTCAGAAGCGATGGAGCACACGATCGTTTTGAAGCCGATGGGCACCGAGATGCGCGCCCCCGCCGGCACGCCGCTGCGCGACCTGCTGTTTGAACAGGGCGTCGAGTTCCCCTGCGGCGGGCGCGGACGCTGCCGGGGCTGCAAGGTGCGGGTGCTGTCCGGCAGCGTCCGCGTGAATGCCGCGCAGCGGGAGCATCTTTCGCCGAAAGAGATCGCGGACGGCTGGCGGCTCTCCTGTCAGTGCCTGGTGGAGGACGATCTGGTGATCGAGCTGCGCCAGTGGGACGCCGCCATCCTCGCCAACGACGCGGCGTTCGCCTTCACTCCGCAGGAGGGCTATGGCATCGCGGTAGACCTCGGAACCACCACGCTGGTAGCGCAGCTTCTCGATCTGACGACCGGGCACGTTCTGGCGGTGAAGACCGCGCTCAACCCGCAGGCGCATCACGGCGCGGACGTGATGAGCCGGATCGAGTACGCGGTCGCCGAACAGGGCGCGCCGCTGCTGACCGAGCTGATCCGCCACGAGATCGGCAGGCTGATCCACCGCCTCCTTGCCACCGCCAGCCTCGACGGTAGCCGTGTGATCCGCGTGGTGATCGTCGGCAACACCATCATGCACCATCTCTTTTGCGGCATTGATCTGGAGCCGATGTCGCATGTGCCTTTTGAGCCGGTAGAGGACGGCTTGAAGTCCTTTTCGCCGGCTGAACTGAACTGGACGGAGCTTCCCGAGACAACCGTCGTGGAGTTTCTGCCCTGTCTAGGCGGCTTTGTGGGGAGCGACATTCTGGCGGGGATCCTCGCCACCGGGCTGCACGAGAGCGAAGAGATGGTCGGGCTGATTGATCTAGGAACCAACGGCGAGATCGTTCTCGGCAACCGCCGCCGCCTGCTCTGCGCCTCCACGGCAGCCGGTCCCGCCTTCGAGGGGGCGCGGATCACGATGGGAATGCGCGCCGCCACCGGCGCCATCTATAAGGTGAGCGCGCAGGATCATCGGCTGGTCTGCGAGACGCTGGGGGGAGCCCCTCCGACGGGCATCTGCGGCAGCGGGCTGGTGGATGCCGCCGCCGCCGCGCTGAATATCGGTCTGCTGCGCCCCACCGGACGCATCGCCAGCCGGGGAGACCTGGTGCTGCAGGAGCCGGTGCATCTCACCCAGACCGATATCCGCCAGCTTCAGCTTGCCAAAGGAGCCATCGCCGCCGGAGTGCGCATTCTGCTGAGGCGGCTGGATGCGACCCACGAAGACATTACCACGGTCTATCTGGCGGGCGCGTTCGGCAACTACGTCAGCCTGATCAGCGCCGCCCGGATCGGTCTGCTGGCATTCCCGATCGAGCGGGTGCATCCGGTCGGCAACACCGCCCTGCTGGGCGCAAAGATCGCCCTCTTCCATCCCGACCCCGAAGCCCGCGCCTATGCGGACCTGCGCCGGCGGATCGAACACTTCTCCCTGCATACCGACCCGGCGTTTCAGGACACCTACGTCGAGGAGATGGCTTTCCCGGAGGAGTCAGGCGTAGTATAGAAACATCTCGGCGGCGTGCCAGGTGTGCGGAAAAGCCACGCGCTGACGCGCCGCCTCCGGCGAAACCGGCTCCATCCGCCAGTACTCCGCCTCCGACGCCCCGCCCTCCCAGGTTAGCGGGAAGTCGTCCACACAGGCGGACATGGGGGGCGGGTCGCCGTAGAAGTGCGCCTCCGCCCAGGCAAGGTAGGGATAGAGACGACACTCCTCCCGGTTAAATTTCGGTCCGGGAACGTGCGAATCCCGGAAATCCATCCAGAAGAGCGCGCTGTAGGAGTCGTAGACCTCCGGTATCCGATAGGGATCGTCCAGCCCCAGCGCGCGCAGCCCGAACTTCATCCACTTCGTCTGATAGACCGGATGGTCGGCGTAGTCGCTCTTGCCCTGCAGATAGTCCTCTTTCCGAAACGCCTGCGCCGCTTTCAGGATCTCCGGCACCAGCGGGTGATGATGGTCGCAGACCCGCGAGAGGATATAGAGCGCCTGCCCTAAATTGTCCGCCTCGCTCATCCCAGCATTATTCCGATCGAACACACGACTCAATCCCCGAATCCACGCCTCCGCCAGCCCCAGATTTCCCGTCTTCTCCAGGCAGATCAGCATCATCGCGGCGTCGCGATACCAGGGACGCGGATAGACCCACAGATTCGGCACCGGACCGAACGGCATCACGTTGACCAGCAGTTCGCCGTGCAGCGCCCGCAGCAGCGGGGCGTGAGGATGCCCCTCGAAACGCGGCAGACGCACCGGACTGCGGGTCAGCGGGATACGGTCCCCCCGCTCTGCCAGCCAGACGCCGGCTTCATCCTCCTCGATCCGCGCCTCTCCGGCAGGCGTCTCCAGCGTAACCCGATACTCGCCCGGCTCGAACCGTTCGGCGCAAGCCTCCCAGCGGCGCAGACATTCGCCCGTCAGCGCGTCCCGCAGCGCGAAATTCTGATAGAGCAGCTTTCGCCGATGCCCCATCCCGAACAGCGCAAACCTCGATGTCCGTGCGATCATGCGCGATCTTCCGAAAAGATGCTTTCTGAGAGCGTTTCCGTCATAAGATTGCTTCGGTCGCTGCGCTCCCTCGCAAGGACAGACAAGGGGTCGCCTGCTGCCTCCCTCGCAAGGACAGACAAGGGGTCGCCTGCTGCCTCCCTCGCAAGGACAGACAAGGGGTCGCCTGCCGCCTCCCTCGCAAGGACAGACCGGGAGGCTCGACCGCTGCAGTCACGCGCAACCTGCCCCCAGTCCGTCATTGCGAGCGTCAGCGAAGTAATCTCACTTCTACCGGTCAGCCCGCCGTCTCCTCTAAGCGTGAACCTTCTCGATGACCGCCAGCGAGTCGCGGGTCAGGTCGGCAAGCTTCACCTCGTGATAGCCGACGACGCCGGTCTTGAGGGTATCGTGAATATGCTCCGTCCAGAAGGCGGGCAGCGCCCTTTTGCCCAGCACGACCCCGACCACGCTGCCGACGGTCGCCCCGTTGCAGTCGGTATCGAAGCAGCCCTGCACCGCCCGGCAGATAGATCGCCCGTAGTCCAGTTCGCCCCACAGCAGTCCGATAGCGACCAGCATCGCGTTGGAGATGGTATGGCACCAGTCGTGCGCGCGGTTCTCGTTCCATTTGCCGTGCAGACGCTCCAGTGCCTCGTCGTAGGAGATCCCCTCCGCATGCCACGCCAGCACGGCGCGCACGTCCTCCGCCAGACGGCACCGCTCCGGGATCTCTCCCAGTCCCGCCTGAATGATCGTCGGGATGTCGTCCGTCACGTAGGCAGCCGCCAGCATCGCCGCGACCCACATCTCTCCGTAGATGCCGTTTTTGACATGACTGATGCAGGCGTCCCGCCAAGCGAACTCTGCTGCAAGCTGCGGATCGCCTGGAGCCGCCCAACCGAAGAAGTCTGCCCGTATCTGCGCCCCGATCCACTCGCGATACGGGTTGCGGAACGATGCCGACAGCGGGGGCGGGATCAGATTGCAGAAGTTGCGGTAGGCGACGCGCTCCGCCGTGCAGGTGTGCAGGATCGGGATGTCGCTCATCCAGAAGTTGGCGACGTCGGTCGGGGTGAAGTCGCGCCCGTGCCGTTTCAGGATCACCAGACCGCTGGTAGTGTAGTTGGTGTCGTCGTCCTCCGGCATGAAAGAGACGTCCTCCTTAAACGCCCAGGGGCGCAGGTTGTACTTCTGGCGCACCGCCTCCGGCACGCTGCGGCTGAAGTAGTCGCTCAGGGGCCAGCGATCGGACTCCTTCAGATAGCCCCACATCCGCTCGCGCCGCCAGCCCTCGACCGGCTTGCCCAGCAGACAGCCGCAGCAGCGACCGAGCCACGCGCCGTAGACCTTCTCCTCCAGCAGCGCGTCGCCGCCCGTCCAGCCGGGCAGTTTCGGGCGGTTCTGCGGGCGCGCCGCCCGAATTCCCTCCAGATCGGAAGGCTCATGATAGGGATAGTCCTCCCGGATCGGCAGCGTGATCGTGCGATCCAGCAGCGCCTGCGCCTGCGGCTGATTCGACAGATCCTCCAGATCGAGCGCGCCGACCCGATCAAACTCCTCCTGCACGGAAGCGAGATCGCGTCCCTCCTCCTCGCACTGCTGCCGCTCCGTCTCCAGATCGGTCTTCGAAATATAGAGCCAGATATGTTTCATGGATGTCTCCTTTACTCGCGGGCGGCGCGTTTGATCTGCGCCAGACGCTTCGCATGGTCGCTGCGTTTATAGTAGGGATCGAGCGGGTAGCAGCCGGAAGGCAGTCCGTTGCGCGGCGCGGTGGTACAGTCGCTGAAGGTGCGGCAGAGACGTTTCGTCTGGATCGGACTGCCCTGCAGGATATCGCGGGGCAGCTCGGGATAGGAGAGGATCACCCGTCCCAGCCCCACAAAATCCGCCCACCCCTCGCGCACCACCCCCTGCGCCACATGCGGCAGAAACTCCTGCAGGTAGGAGTAGGCGGTTCCGACAAACGTCATTTCGGGGAACATCTGCTTGAGATACCAGGTGACGAAGACCTGCCGCGCTACGCCGACCAGCGGGTCCTCCGGCGGAAGGTAGCCGTCCGACGGAGGATAGAGCGCGGGACGCTGAATGTGCGGATTGTAGTAGGGACTGCCCGCCGTCAGGTTGACGAGCGTAATATCCAGGCTCTGCAGTATCTCCAGAAACTGAATCGTCTCCGTCAGATCGAGATCGGTCGGCTGATCGGGATTGACGCCGAAGGCGTAGCGATATGGCATACAGTCGCAGTAGTTCTCGTAGATGCCGGGACCGGGCCTGCCGGGCAGCGACTGCTCGGGGTCGGGGCGATAGGGCACCAGGTCGAACGCGCTCAGGCGCACCGCAACGGGCAGTCCCGGGGCTTCGGCGCGAATGGCAGCCGTCGTCTCCCGCAGAAACCGCGTCCGATTCTCCAGCGAGCCGCCAAACTCCCCCTCGCGGGTGTACGCGCTCAGAAACTCATGTCCTAGATAGCCGTGACAGTGCTTGAGGTCCACGAAGTCGAAGCCCGCCGCCTGCGCGGTCTTTGCGGCGCGGGCGAAGTCGGCGATCAGGGCGCGTATCTCCCCGTCGTCCAGCGTCGGATAGTCCGGCGGAATACCGAACTTCCGATCCAGGATCGGATGATGATAGAGGATCACCGGCTCCATCTTCGGTCCGTTGGGACGACAGAACCGCCCGGAGTGGGTCAACTGCAGCCCGATCAGCAGATCCTCCGCGCCTCCCATCGCGTCGCGATGCGCCTGTATCAGCGTCTCGCGCAGAAGCGACAGGTCTTCGAGGCTGTGGTCGTGCAGAAAGAGCTGGTTGGGGTTGGCGCGCCCCGCATGGCGCACGGCGAACGCCTCGCCTCCCCAGATCAGCTTTGCGCCGCTCTCCCCGAAGCGCCGCCATCGGCGCAGCAGGCTCTCCGTCGGTCTGCCGTCCGGGGTGGCGTCCCATCCCTCCATCGGCTGCACCGCAAAGCGGTTTCCCGTCGTCCGCCCCAGCAGGCTGCAGGGACGGCTCAGAGGGGATTGCGGCGCGCTGAGCAGCGTCTCATCGCACGGCATCGCGATCCCCAGAGTCTCCAGATAGTCGCGAAAGGCGGCGACATCCGGCAGCGTCGCCAGTCTGACGTAGTCTCCGTCAGCCATACTCTTCTCTCTCTGTCCGCTCGCGGCGGAACGCGCTCCTTTTGTTCCCGACGCCCAGCAGATGCGCCGGTTATGATGAGTATACCCGTTGCGCCGCCGAATGACAGGAGCGGGTCTCTCTGCAGGGAAAATACCGATCTATTGCGCGGGAAACGCCGATCCCGGCGTTGACAGGGCGAATGGCGCTGTGGTATGGTATGCGGATGAGTTAGCGAAGGAGTGCGCCGGCGCGGACCGCGCCGACCCGCGCTGCCGATAGACCTTCAAAGGAGTGAACACGCCGGATGCCGGAGGAGATTATCCTGACGGAGAGCAGTTACCGTCAATTGCAGCAGGAGTTGGAGTACCTCAAAACGGTGAAGCGCGCAGAGATCGCCGAGGCGCTGCGAAAAGCGCGCGCGTATGGCGATCTTTCCGAAAACTTCGAGTATCAGGCGGCGCGGCGCGATCAGGGCATTCTCAACGGACGCATCGCCGAGATGGAACACACGCTGGAGGTCGCCCGGGTGGTTCCCGACGACACGGAATCGGGAGACGGCGGTGCGGCGCTCGGCTCGGTGGTGATGGTGCGCGATCTGGACTCGGATGACGAGTGGGAGTACACGCTGGTGGACAGGGTTCAGGCGGATCCGATCAACGACCGCATCTCGGTGCAGTCGCCGGTCGGGCAGGCGCTGCTGAACAGAAAAGTGGGAGAGATTGTCGAGATTCAGGTGCCCTCGGGGAAGGCGCGCTACGAGATCCTGGCGATCCGGCGCGAATAGCGCCACAATAAAGAAGCGGCGGCAGTCAGAGACGCCTGCTGCCGCCGCCTGCTAACAAGGACTAGCGACTCTCCCAGAAGCCGATCATCTTTCTCGGATCAGCCCAGTGACTCGTGAAACGATACTACTCGGGAACAAGTGACGCCCTGTAGCTTTTTCAGAGGTCCGTTCGTGCATCACTCCCCCTGCGATAGGCGAAGAGTAACAGGGCGCTTCCGGAACCATCGCCATCTCAGTGTTACTCTTAGCAGCACGTCAAAACAGGAGTGATGCCTTCCCAATCTCCTCAGTTCACTTATATTGCATATACCGTGCCAAATGTTCCGCCTGTAGACATTACCGGGATTTTTTTCTTTTTGTTACCACCTAGAGTTTATCGGATGACCGAAACGCGCCCCGACGCCCTCACAGAACTGGTTCGGATTCTGCGCGAACAGCTCACGCGCAAGGATGAGCGAATCGCCAATCTGGAGACGCTGCTCAAAGAGGCAAATCTGCGTCTGGAGGAGCAGCAGCGTCTGCTGGAGTATCTGCTGGGCAGGGAGAACACGGCGCACAGTGCGCCGACAGCTGCGCATCCTCCTCTGCCGGCGAAGCAAAGCGCGCCGCCAGCCCCTCCGTCCTCCCCGCTCCCCGCACACCCGCAGGCAGTCGCCCCGGAGCCTCCCGTCTCATCGGCTCACCCGGAGCCTCCCGTCTCATCGGCTCTGTCGGAAGAGACGGAGCAAGCCGGCTCCCCGACGCAGGAGCGTCCGCTGATCCCTCTCTCCGCCCTGATCTCCCCGATCCCCGGCATGGACGAGATGATCCAGGCGACAGCGGAGCAGGTGATCTCCGCCGCCCAGAGCGCGGAAGCGTCCTCCGCCGATGGCGAAGAGCAGCGCGAAATCACGGCGCGTTTCCACCGCGATCAACTGCGCAAAGGTCACCGTGAGCATGAGGCGCGCAAACGCGGTCTCTGGCGCAGGTTTTTCTCCCGCCCGGAATAGAGAACTCCTCCCGATCCCCGAACGCTCCTCACCCGACGCTCCGTGATTATCCCGCCGCGTCTCCTTCGCCGGACACATGCCGCGTCCGTCCGGACGGGCTGCTCTCCCCGACCTCCCGGTCTTCCGAAAAAACTAGTAGATATGACTGATATTTTTTGTAACAGATAAATCAAAAAAGCTCTTATAATTTTAGAAGGGATTGCGCAGCGGATACCCGAATATGGATCAGGAACTGCTCGACTTCTGAGCGTCTATTCGGAACGTAAACTGTACAAGCCCTATCTCACTGCGTTTCCCTTTAGCGGTCCGGGATACAGAAGCCTGCGGACGCGCCGCTATTCGCCCGCGCCTCTCTGTTCCGAGGAGACAGGATCGCTGAAAAACGTCAGAATGCTGCAAGGTAACTAATACATTTCCGCTCGCTACGTGACAACCGACTGAATATGCCTCTGCTGACGGGTTCTGACGGCATCTTTCAGGCTGCGCGCCATGCAGATCGGAAACACCATCGGTCATGCATTCGGACACCCCTTGCCGTTCGAATGACTCAAGGAGACCGTCTATGACGGAGAACAGTGACTCTCAACACGACACGGTGTTTCAAATCAAAGGATGTGTCTGCCGCTACTGTGGTTCGCCTGCAACTAAATTGATCCACTACCTCCCGCCAGAAGAGGGTGGCACGGAAGAGATTGCCAATCTGGAACCGACTTGCGACGTCTGCTACGCTGCGAAAGACGACCATGTGCCGCACCCCTGGACAGGACACCCCTATAGACGCTGGTGGATTCCCGGTCACCCCATGAACCCGAAGTGCCGGGACTACTACGGCATATAGCAGACAGACAACCGATCAATAACTCCTGCACAAACGGACCGCCTGGCGATCACATTTCTGTTATACCGTGACCGCTTCGGAGCAGTTCGTGTCATCTCACGCTTCGATCACGGGAGGCTTTCCATGAAGCACAGAATCGCTCTGTGGATGCTCTGCTTCTCCTATGCCGCTCTGATCCCCGGGGAGGCTCAGACGACTCGCGCTCCCGCTAGACCCGCCAACGTTCAGACGGGAACCCTCGTCGCCATAGATACGGGGGCGGCGACGCTCGCCCTCAAGCCGCGCGCCGGCGCAGAGATCCTCTATCGCTTCACCGAGAAAACGCACTTTCTGCGCGCAAAGCGGGCGGCGACCGCCGCCGACTTCCAGCCTGGCGAGACGGTCGTCGTGCGATTTCGGAAAAGCAGCGTCGGACCGGCAAGCCTCTACGATGTCGCGGATCGAGTGAGCTGGGACTGGCTGACCCGCGTGCGCCGTGAAACCACCCGCGTGACCATTCTGGAGATCACCGACGACTCGCTGCGGGCATCGGAAGGCGCCGACAACACCCCGCTCGAGTATCGCATCACCGAAAAGACGCTCTGGTCACGGGGAGGACAGCCCGCCTCCGCCGCCGATTTCAAGACCGGAGAAAGCGTCCATGTCGCGCCCCGTCTGCTGCCCGGAGGCGGACTGATGGCGGCGGCCGTCTCCGACGCCTCCGACATGACGGCGCGGCTCAAGGAGCGGACACGCCCGACCGTCTCCGGCACAGTGAAAGCCTGCGATCCGGCGAAACGCACCCTCTCCCTGCGCTCCGCCGCCGGGGATGAGAGAGACTTCTCCATCGCCCCCGACTGCGTGGCGCGCCTCTCCTCCCGCGATGTCCCGCTCGCCAGCGTCCGCGCCGGTCAGAGCGTTACCCTCCACCTGAAACGCGATGAGGAGGGTGAGCGGATCGTCACCCGCATCACGATTCACCCCGCCAGAGGAAAGCCGAAAGTCGAGACGACTCCCCGTAAACCGGCGACCCGCAATATGCCCCGATAGTCCTCTCGCAGCGGAGCGGCGCGCCGGCGCGAGCATGCAGGTAGGATGTCAGTGGAGCAGCCGGAGATTCACGCGGAGCTTGTGCGGCGGATGGTCGCCGCACAGTTCCCGCAATGGGCGAACCTGCCCGTCACGGCGGTGGAGCCGGGCGGATGGGACAACCGAACCTTCCGCCTGGGCGACCGGATGAGCGTGCGCCTGCCCGGCGCGGAGCGGTATGTCCCGCAGGTGGAGAAGGAGCGCCGGTGGCTGCCGAAACTCGCCCCCCTCCTGCCGCTGCCGATCCCCGTCCCGATCGCAGAAGGCGAACCCTGCTGCGGCTACCCGTGGCGCTGGTCCGTCTACGCCTGGCTGCCGGGAGAGACCGCCGCCCCCGAACGCATCGCCGATCTCTCCGCATTCGCCGTCTCGCTGGCGCAGTTCCTCAACACCCTGCAGCGCATAGATCCCGCCGACGGTCCCGCCGCCGGACCGCACTGCTTCTTCCGGGGCGCGCCCTTGATCGTCTATGACGCTGAGACACGCCGCGCGCTCGAGTCCCTGAGAAACGCGATGGACGCCGAAGCCGCCCGCACCGTGTGGGAAGCCGCCCTTCAGGCACCGTGGCAGGGTCCGCCGGTCTGGTTTCATGGCGATGTCGCCGCGGGGAACCTGCTCGTCCGCGACGGACTCCTCAGCGGCGTGATTGATTTCGGGTGCTGCGGCGTGGGCGATCCCGCCTGCGACACTACCATCGCCTGGACGCTCCTGACTGGAGCGAGTCGGGAGGCGTTCCGCGCCGCTCTGCAGGCGGATGAGTCTCTCTGGGCGCGCGGGCGCGGCTGGGCGTTATGGAAAGCGCTGATCACCCTGGAGGCTCATCTTCACACGGATCCCGCAAAGGCGGCAGAAGCCCGTCGGGTCATCGAGGAGGTTCTGACGGATCACAGACAGCGCGGAGTATGACGCGCGGCGGCGGTCTGACGATCCATTACGAAGGTAACTCTCTCGCGTTTTTCAGAGCTGTTTTACGCTCAAACGGATCGAAAAAGAGGGTGTCGCAAGGGCAAAATTAAACAGGCAAAAATATATAAGCGGGGGTTGCTTTATCCAGAGGCTTATGTTACAATTGGCGCGTTCGCCCGCCCGGGCGAGTGTGTCGAGTCGTTCGCGAGAGCCGCAGCCGTTCGGAACTTCCGCCGCCTGCTTCGGTCGGTCGTCTGTCTGACTGCTTCGATCTTGCTAGACGCCGAACACGTATTTTCTTCATTGACTAAAGGAGACAGACATGTCGACAACTGGAACCGTCAAATGGTTCAACGCCGCCAAGGGATATGGCTTTATTGCACAGGACAACGGGGAGGATGTCTTTGTGCACTACAGCGCCATCCAGATGAACGGCTACAAGTCCCTGCAGGAGGGACAACGCGTTCAATTCGATGTGATCCAGGACCCGCGCGGCAAGGGACTGCGTGCCTCGAACGTGATCGTGATCTAGCAACGCCCTCCATCATCTCGCTTTTGCGCGAAAAGGCTGCCCGATGGGGCGGCCTTTTCCTCCGTCCTACTCCGGTTCGCCAGACACACGCAGGGAAACGCCCGGGCGACGACGAACAGAGAGGCATGCTGGAAGAGATACTCCCCCAACAGGGACGCCTGCTGGTCGTCTCCGGTCCGAGCGGCGTCGGCAAAGACACCGTGCTGGAGCGGCTGCTGGACCCGGCGCAGCGTCCGCCGAACCTGGTCCGCTGCGTCACCGCCACCACCCGCCCGCCCCGCGCCGGCGAGACCTACGCCGTGGACTACTACTTCTTCTCCCGCGAGGAGTTTGAGGCGCGCATCGCCGAAAACTTCTTCCTGGAGTACGCCCCCTATGGTGAGCGTCTCTACGGCACACCCCGCGACTTCGTGGAGCGGGAGCGCGCGCGCAACAACGATGTGATCCTCAAGATCGAGGTGCAGGGCGCGCTGATGGTCAAACAGGCGATGCCTGAAGCCATCCTGATCTTTCTGGCTCCGCCCTCATGGGAGGAGCTGGAGAGACGGCTGCGCGCGCGCCAGACCGACGACGAAGAGGCGATCCAGCGGCGTCTGCAGACTGCCCGCCGGGAACTGGAGACGGCTCCCCGCTACGACTATCTGGTTGTCAATGACGATCTGGAGCGCGCCGTCGAGACGCTGCGGCAGATCATCCTGGCGGAACGCTGCCGTATTGTTCATGGAGATGCCCATGTCCCGCCTCCCCCTGCATGACCGTGTCATCCTGCTGGGCGTATCCGGCAGCATCGCCGCCTACCGCGCCGCCGACGTCGCCAGTCAGCTCAGGCACCTGGGGGCGCAGGTGCATGTCGCTCTGACTGCCCATGCCGCCGAATTCATCGGTCCGGTCACCTTCTACGCCCTCACCGGCAATCCGGTCTTGAGCGGCGTCTTCGACGAACCCTACGAGGGCAAAATCGCCCACATCCATATCGCCCAGCAGGCGGACCTCGTCCTGATCGCTCCCGCCACCGCCAACCTTCTGGCGAAGATGGCGCACGGCATCGCCGATGATCTGCTCTCCACGCTTCTGCTGGCGACCACCGCGCCGGTGCTGGCGGCTCCCGCCATGAACTCCGTCATGCTGGCGCATCCGGCGACGCAGGCGAATATCGCCCTGCTTCAGTCGCGGGGCGTCCGCTTTATCGAACCGGGGTTCGGGGTGCTCGCCTGCCGCACGGAAGGGTACGGCAAACTCGCCGATGTGCAGACCATCGTGCAGGCGGTGGTCGCGCAGCTGACCGCCGCGCGCGATCTGGAGGGGAGGCGCGTGCTGGTAACCGCCGGGGCGACCCGCGAGCCGCTTGATCCGGTGCGCTTTCTGACAAACCGCTCCTCCGGCAGAATGGGCTACGCGGTGGCGGAGGCGGCGAAGGCGCGCGGGGCGCAGGTTACGCTCCTCAGCGGAGCCGTCGCGATCCCGCCGCCGGCGGGGGTCGAGGTGGTGCGCGTGGAGACGACGGAAGAGATGCTGCGCGCCGCGCAAGCGCGCTTTGACGCCTGCGACCTGTTCATCGCCGCCGCCGCGCCCGCCGACTACACGCCGGAACGGGTCGCCCGACAGAAGATAAAAAAGGGAGGAAAGGGGGAGACACTGACCCTTCGCCTGCGCGAGACGCCCGACATCGTCGCGACGCTGGCTGCCGGAAAGAGCCGTCAGATCGTGGTGGGCTTTGCGGCGGAGACCGAAAACCTGCTGGCGCACGCCGCCGAGAAGCTGGCGCGTAAGCGTCTGGATCTGATCGTCGCCAACGATGTGACGGCGGAGGGAGCCGGCTTCGAAACTGAGACCAACATCGTCACGCTGCTCTTTGCCGACGGGCGCGTCGAGCCGCTCCCGAAGATGTCCAAGCGCGAAGTCGCCGACCGACTGCTCGACGCCGCCGTCGCCCTGATGCAAAACGCCGCCTGACCGCCGCTCCAGCCGCGGCGGTTTTCGGT
>CALLMM010000002.1 GCA_938005745.1 uncultured Chthonomonadales bacterium
CGCCGGCTCCTGACGCGCCATATCCGGCGTGCATACCGACAGGCGGATCTGCGGTGCGGTTAGCCGAACAGCCAGCGCCATCCGCGCAGGAAGAGACTGCGCAGACGCAGGAGCAGAGGGACGTGCATCGCGGGAGAGTGAACGGAGGTATCGGTCAGCATGTCCAACGCCAGACCGCCGTGTTTGCGCGTGATCGTCTCCATCGCCAGCCGGATCGCCTCCGGACGCCGGTCGAACGAGCCGTGCCATCCGCAGACGAAACACTCCCGGTTCCGGGCAAGGTTCAGCGCACCGCACAGATGACAGATTTTGAGTTCCTTCTCGTGGAAGCGACCTGCCTCTGCAGGTCCCGTCTGACGCCACAACATCTTCCTGATCCTTCAAAAACGTAAAAGACTTCCGTGTCGGTGACCGACGCCTACCGCCCTCCTGTGCCATCCTTCTCCCGATAGACCGTCTCCGCCACCAGGCTGCCGATAATCGCCAGCGACTGCGGGCTGCACTTGTCTACCGTATCCTCCAGCGTATGCCAGTAAGCGTAGTCGAAATCTATCAGATCAATGGTCGGCAAACCGGCTTCATTAATTGGTATATGGTCATCTATCACCTCTGTCTTTAGTTGATCTATCACATTTTTTTCAAAACCCAGCTCTCTGGCAATCCGGAACACGCGGTCGTTGACGCGCGGGGCGTACCGCTCCGAGTTGACCTCTCGATAGACCTGCAGATTCTTATCACCGATCATATCCAGCAGGATTCCGTATTCGAGGCGATATTTTTTCATGTTTCGGGCGAAGTGCTTCGCGCCGAGCAGCACGCCCTCCATGCGATCCCAGTCGCCGTAGTCCTCGCCGTCCAGAAAGACCATCACCACGCCGATCTGCGGCTTCTGCTGCTTGAACAGTCGGGCAAGCTCCAGCAGAACCGCCACCCCCGACGCCCCGTCGTTGGCGCCGAGAATGGGCCTGCGCCGCTTATCGGCGTCAATCTCCATATCGGCAACCGGACGGGTATCCCAGTGAGCGCACAGCAGCACCCGCCGCTTCGCCTCGGGGTTGAAGATCCCGATGATATTGGAGAGGCTGATCTCCCGGTTGGAGTAGACCCGATCCCGGTAGGTGAACTCCTGCGTCTCCACCTGATCGGCATACCGGCTCAGTTCGGCGAGGAGGAAGGCGCGGGTTTTGCGGGCGGCTTCCGAGCCGGAGGGACGCGGTCCGAACTCGCACTGGCGTTTCAGCATCTCGAAGGCTTTCGCGCCGTCGAACTCCGGGCGTCGGGCGCGGGGTTCGGCGGGAGCTGCCGGAGACTGCGCCTGCATGGGCGCCGCGTTCGCGCGCTCCTCCCGCACCGCACCGGACTGACAGCCCGCCAGCAGCAAAATAGATGCTGCCGCCAGCAACGCTGACGCCGCCAACGCTCCCCTTCTCCCGATAGACCACATCATCCGCCGCTCCTCTCCTGCCGGGCTACTTCCTGAAGATCAGACGCTCCTCGCTGCGACCGCCCAGAGAGCGCACCCCCGTCAGATAGTCGGAGACGACCTGCTCCAGCGTCCTCTCCGTATTCCGCACGATATCCGACTTGCTCCAGACCTTATAGTATGCCAGCGCGCCGTTGGCAAGCGGGGAGGGCATCGCGACCTGATAGGTTCTGCTCTCCTCCAGCGGGGCGCGCCCGACCCGCACGGAGACGACCCGGCTGCCCCGCTCCTGCGCAGGGTCAATCGTGACGGTAACGCCGGAGACCTGAAGAAAGGCGGGATTACGCTGAGGATAGATGGCGACGCCGTGCTCCAGCGCCTGCTTTACCTGCGCGCCGGTCAGCTTCACCACCACCACCGTATCGTCCAGATACTCCAGCGCGCGCAGAATATCTCCGGGGGTCGCGCTGCCCCGATTGATCGTTACCTCGGCAAACGAAGAGGCGGTCATGAAGGCGATATCCGCCTTCACAGAATCGCGCAGGGCGTCGGCGATGACGTTGGCGAGGCTGCTCTCTTCCGTGCGGACATTGCGGGTGGTGAGATCGGAGTGGATCTGAATCGTCTGCGCCCCGACGGGGAGCGCGAGCGCAGCCCCCGCCAGCATACACAGAACCAACGCCAGGGCGGGCTGCCATCGGCGGCTCGAACGTCTGACGCCCCGATCAAACGGGAACCGACGCCACATCAGTTTTCCTGGCTCTTTCTCCCCTGCCACTGCAGGTACGCCTGCATGAAGGGATCAATCGCCCCATCCATCACCCGGATCACATCGCCCGTCTCATAGCCGGTGCGGTGATCCTTGATGAGCGTATAGGGCTGGAAGACATAGGAGCGAATCTGGTTGCCCCACTCGATGGACTGGACCTCTCCTCGAAGGTCCGCCATGCGGGCTTCCGCCTCGCTGCGCTGTCGCTCCATCAGCCGCGCCTGAAGCACTTTCAGTGCCATCGCGCGGTTCTTATGCTGTGAACGTTCGTTCTGACACGTTACGACGATCCCGGTCGGCAGATGCGTGATCCGGACGGCGGAGTCGGTCTTGTTGACATGCTGTCCGCCCGCGCCGCTGGCGCGGTAGGTGTCCACCCGGATCTCGTCCGGCTTGATATCTATCGCGTCCTCCTCCTCGACCTCCGGCAGCACATCTACCGACGCGAAAGAGGTATGACGGCGTTTATTGGCGTCAAAAGGCGAGATGCGCACCAGCCGGTGGACGCCTCGCTCAGACCGCATATATCCGTAGGCGTTCAGACCATGAATGACAAAGGTCACGCTCTTGAAACCGGCGACTTCGCCCGGCGTCTCGTCAATGATCTCGGTGGCGTAGCCGCGCTCCTGCGCCCACCGCAGGTACATCCGCAGGAGCATCTGCACCCAGTCGCACGACTCGGTTCCGCCCGCCCCTGCATTTATTTCTACGATTGCGCTGCGCGAATCGTATTCACCGCTGAGCAGCGTTTCCAGTTCCAGACGGGCAAGCGCCTCCTCCAGCTGTCTGGCTTCGGCGGCAAGCTCCGCCTCCAGCGTCTCGCCCGCCTCTCCCTCCTCCGCCGCCATCTCCGCCAGGTCCGCCAGATCGGCGGCGCGCTGCTGCAGCGACAGGATGGGAGCCAGCGATTCACGCGCCTGCGACAGGCGCTGCAGGGTCGCCTGTCCGGTCTCCGGGTCCTGCCAGAGGTTCGGATCGGCGGCTTTCTGTTCGAGCTTCTCTATCTCCGCGCGGCGTCCGGCGAGGTCAAAGATGGTCTCCGAGAGTCTGAATTCGGTCGCGCAGTTCGCGCGCCATGCGGCGTGTCTCCTCAACAGGCATGATCCGTCTCCTTCTATCCTGAAAATCCGGTAAAATTCCGGGTCGCGTCGCTTTTCTCAGCCTCGATATAGTATACTGCCGACTACCGTATCCGTCAAGGAAAGCGTCCGCGGGCGGATCGCCGCTCTTCTCCGGCGCGTCAGCCTGCGGGGAACAATCCCCGGCTTCTACGGGTCAGAGAGGTGGATCTCGGAAAGCCGTTTTACTTCACAGGACAAAATACGGCAGGGTGTGTTATTATGGATAGTGTACATGTACAGCCTGATGCTTATGGCAAGGAAGGTTTGCTGGAATGACAGATAAAGGCTCTCTACGTGCAGCGGCGGGCTGCCTTCTCATTCTGTTCGCCCTGCTTCTGACCGGGTGCGGGGGAGGCGGCGGAGGCGGCGGAGGCGGCGGAGGCGGCGGAGGCGGCGGAGGCGGCAATCCGCCCCCGCCGGCGGTCACGCGGGTGAAGTTCACCATCCAGTGGCCCGAGCGCAGCCGCAACCTGCAGGCGCTCACCTCCGCGCAGTCGGTGGTGGTGACGCTGAAGAACGCCGCGCAGGACGGCTCCGATTTCGTCTGGAACATCAACCGCCCCGCCAGTTCCGCCGCGACGGAACAGAACTACACGTCGCCCAACGTCGCGAAAGTCGGAACGTGGGAGCTTCAGGTGCGCCTGTACGCCGATCCCAATGGAGCCGGCGCGCTGGTCGGCGCCGCCGGAGCGAACGTTACCCTCGCCTCCGATGGAACCGGCATCGGCAGCCTGACGGTGACCGGCACGATCCAGACGGTCGAGGTTCCCGCCGGGCAGTTCGTGAAGCTGGGCGAGAAGAAGGATCTGACGTTTGCGACTCGTGACGCCTCGGGCGCGCTGGTGGCGGTTACCCCCGGCTCGGCGCAGTGGCAGGTGGTCAACGGAGCGGACAGACTGCGCGTCAGCGCCGACGGGCAGGCGGAGGGACTGGCGATCGGTCTCGCCTCCGTCCGCGCGACCGTAGACGGCAAGACCAGCGCGAACACGGATGTCAATGTCCTGCCCGTGGAAGGGTCCGTCACCGTCCATGTGCGCGATCCCTTCCAGGCTCCCCTGAAAAACGCGAAGATCGAACTGCTCCAGAACAACGTCGTCGTGCGCACCGTCAACCAGTCCGCGACGGGTTCCGAAACCCTCAGCAATGTTCCGGTCGGTATGACGGAGGTGCGGGTTACGAAAGGGGGCTTCAAGACCGGACAGAAGAGCGTGATGATTGACGGCTTGCAGACCCCGGTGGTGACGATGGATATGGAGTGGCTCTCCCTCCCCAGCGCCGCCCTGATCGCGACCCGCGTCGTCAGCGTGAACGGCAATACGGTGGTGTTTGAGGCGGACATCTCCGTGATAGACGGCGAGGGTAATCCGATTACGAACCTGAGCGAATCGGCTTTCACCCTCCCCAACTTCACGCAGACGTCCGGCAGCGCCACCATTAACTACACGGTGACCCAGGGAGCCGTCACGCGCGAATCCCATACCTATCAGGGAGCCTACTCGACCTTCCTGCTGATTGACCAGAGCGGCAGCGTCCTTCAGAACGATCCCAACGACACGCGGCTGCAGGCGGCGAAGGCGTTCCTGCAGGCGCTCGGACAGGGCGATGAGGCGATGGTCGGCTACTTCCCGGCGAGCAATAACAGCCGCAACATGGCGACCTTCCCCGGTCTGCGGTTCGTCACCGACGGAACGCCCTACTTCCCGCTGATAGATGGTCTGGCGGGCAACACCTTCCTGGGCACGCCGTTGTTCAATGCAACGATCCAGGCGGTGCAGGTGACGAAGGCGGAGGGGGTCAACCAGAACAAGGCGGTCGTGATCTTTACGGATGCGGAGTCGAGCGCCGACTCCAAAACCCTGGAACAGGCGGTCGCTGAGGCGAACAGCGCCGGGGTGCGCGTCTTCACGGTGGGCGTCGGCGGCAAGACGAAGACCGAAGTCCTGTCGGAACTGGCGCTGCGCACCGGGGGCAGCGTCATGTGGACGACCGACACCAGTCAGATGATCTCCTACTACCGGAATCTGGGCAGCCTGCTTCAGGGATCGGGCGAGTTCTACCGCACTACCTGGACCGTTCAGCGCAGTCCGGGCGTCTTCCAGGTGAACAACAAGTTCAGCAGCCGGATCCGGATCGCGCTGCCGGGAGTAACGCTGGAAGCTCCCTTCACGACGATCATCCGCCAGATTCCGTAAGGATGGACATAGACGCACGCGGCGCGTTCTGTGCAGAACGCGCCGTTTTTCTATCCTCCTGTCTCGTGCCGGCGGCTCCCGCTCTCTCCGGCAGGCGCGCCGCACTCTTGACTCCGGCGGTTGACAGATGATAGAATATTCAGGTTTAATCAGGGTACTGAGCGGAATCCGGGGATACAGGCGGCAGGCACTGCATTCGGGCGTGCGCCTCGTATCCTCTGTTTTTCAAGGCTCGTTGAGGGCAGGAAAGCCGGCGCATCCCCCGCTTCAAGCGTTCGCCGCCGCAGACGAGATACCATCACTCCATCCTACAGCACAGGGATTTGCAATGCAGCATACCAGGGAACAGATTGACCCCTGCACCATCGCTCTCGATTTTCAGATCGAATCCGCCGTCGTCAACAAGGCGTTCGACCGCGCCTACCGCGAGTTCGCGCAGTTCACCCACGTGCCGGGCTTCCGTCCCGGCAAAGCTCCCCGCTCCATGCTGCAGAAGTATGTGAACGAAGAGCGCCTGCGCGAGCGCGTCATGGAGCTTCTTGCGCTGCCCGCCTATCAGGGGGCTTTGCGCGAAGAGAACATCACGCCCTACGGCGATCCCGACGTGGAGTTCGCCGACCTGAAAGAGGGAGAGAGCTGGCAGTTCAAAGCCATCGTGACCACCCCGCCGAAGATCACGCTGGGCGACTACTCCGACATCACCGTGGAGCGTCCCGTCTATCCGGTCGAAGAGGCGGACGTTGACCGGCAGGTCGAGGAGACCCGCCGCGAGTTCGCCCGTATGGTGAAGGTGGAGGATCGTCCCGTTCAGCAGGGCGACTGGCTGATCGCCGACACCCTGATCGCCGTCGAAGGAGAAGAGGCTCCGGAGGAACCGCGCCGCTCGCTGATTCGTATCGGAGAGAACATCCCCGGCTTCGATGAGGCGGTGATGGGCATGCAGATTGACGAGGAGCGCGTCTTCACCCTCACCTACCCGGACGACTATCAGGTTCCGGAGCGGGCAGGCAAGCAGGCGACCTTCACCGTCAAAGTCCTCTCGATTAACGAGCGCGTCCTGCCAGAGGTGACCGACGAATGGGTACGGAGCGTGACTCCCTTCTCCTCGGTGGAGGAGTGGCGGGAGGACATCCGCCGCTTCCTGCGCTCGCGCATGGATGAGCTGGCGACTCAGGTCGTCGAGAGCCGGGTGCTGGAGCAGCTTATCCAGCGCGCCGCCATCGAGTTTCCGGGCGTCATGGTACAGCAGGAGGCGCAGGAGCTGCTGGAAGAGCTGCTGGAGGATCTTGAAAAGCGGCGTATGGACTATGCGCAGTACCTGTCGCTCAGCGGCATGACGGAGGATCAGCACCGGGCGCAGCTGCTTCAGCGGGCGGAGATGAATGTGAAGAGCCGCCTGGTTGTGCTGGAGCTGGCGAAGAGAGAGAATGTACAGGTGACCCCCGCCGAGATAGACGCCGAGTTCGAACGCATCTTCTCCGGCACGGATCCCAACGATGAGAGCCGCAAGCGGATTGAGAAGAGCGACCGGCGCAGAAGGCAGGTCGCCGACACGCTGATACAGCGCAAGCTGCGACAGTGCCTGCTGGACATCGCAACGATCACCGACGTCCCCGTATCGGCGCAGACTGCCGAACCGACCGGACAACCCGTAGAGTAGGAGTATAGCAGCATGGCAGACCGCCCCGTTCGGGCAGACCGCCCCGTTCAGAACGTGATTCCGATGGTCGTGGAGCAGAGCGCGCGCGGCGAACGCGCCTTCGACATCTATTCGCGCCTGCTCAAAGACCGCGTGATCTTTATCGGCGACCCGATAGATGATCATATCGCCAATCTGGTGATCGCCGAGCTTCTCTTCCTGGAGCGCGAAGACCCCGACTCCGATATAGATGTCTATATCAACAGCCCCGGAGGCAGCGTCTCCGCCGGACTGGCGATCTACGACACCATGCAGATCATCAAGCCCGACGTAGCGACCATCTGCGTCGGCATGGCTGCCTCCATGGGAGCCGTGCTCCTGTGCGGAGGCAGCGCGGGAAAACGCTACGCCCTGCCCAACTCCCGTGTCATGCTGCATCAGGTCGCCGGAGGCTATGAGGGAACCGTCTCCGACGCCCGCATCCGGCTCGAAGAGATGAACCGCGCTCAGGAGACCCTGATGCAGATCATCGCCCACCACACCGGCAAGGACATCGAGAAAGTGCGCCGCGACTGTGACCGCGACTACTGGCTCTCCGCCCACGAAGCCAGAGACTACGGAATTATTGACAAGGTGATGGAGAAGGGCGACCGGTAAACCGACAATGAGAGATTGGGAGTTCGGAGTTTGAGACAGCCCGCCGTCTGCTGTCGGCGGGCGCGACGCCCCGTAGTCCCCTCCTCCCGCCTCCCAATCTTTTATGAAGGGTAAGACGTTGCGGAAAATGCTAGACTATAACGATAAACGGTGCGTGCTGTGCGGCAAGAGCCGTGAACAGGTCAAAAAGCTGATTATCGGAATGCACGGGGGCGTGTGCCTGGAGTGCATAGACCTGTGCAACGACATCGTTCGCAGCGAACCCCAGCAGACGGAGAGCCTGGCGTATATCGGCTCCACCCCGAAGCCGAAAGAGATCTACCGCATCCTCAGTCAGTACGTCGTCGGACAGGAGCGCGCCAAGCGCACCCTCTCCGTCGCGGTCTATAACCACTTCAAGCGAATCAACGCGCCCAACGCCGAGGTCGAGCTGCAGAAATCGAACATCCTGCTCATCGGGCCTACCGGCAGCGGCAAGACCCTGCTGGCGCAGACCCTGGCGCGGATCCTCAACGTGCCCTTCGCCATTGCCGACGCCACCTCGCTGACGGAGGCGGGCTATGTGGGCGAGGATGTGGAGAACATCCTGCTCAAGCTGCTTCAGGCGGCGGATACCGGCAACGGTCCGCTGGAGGCGGTCAAGAACGCGCAGCGGGGCATCATCTATATTGACGAGATAGACAAGATCGCGCGCAAGGCGGAGAACCCCTCCATCACCCGCGATGTCTCCGGCGAGGGCGTTCAGCAGGCGCTGCTCAAGATCCTGGAGGGCACGGTCGCCAATGTTCCCCCGCAGGGCGGACGCAAGCATCCCCAGCAGGAGTACCTGCAGCTGGATACCACCAATATCCTCTTTATCTGCGGCGGCGCGTTTGAGGGACTCGATCAGATCATCGGGCGACGCCTCAGCCACCGGCAGATGGGTTTCCGCGCCAGCCCGGAGAGCAAAGCCGACCGCTCCGACTCTGTCGGCGAGCTGCTGGCGCAGGTGATGCCGGAAGACCTGCTCAAGTTCGGCTTGATCCCGGAGTTTATCGGGCGTCTGCCGATTCTGGCGACCCTCAACTCGCTGGATGAGGATGCGCTGGTCAAGATACTGGTCGAGCCGAAAAACGCGCTGACCAAGCAGTACGCCAAGTTCTTCGACTATGACGGCGTAGAACTGGTCTTTGAAGACGAGGCGCTGCGCGCCATCGCGCGCGAAGCGATGAAACGCAGCACCGGGGCGCGCGCCCTTCGTACCATCCTGGAAGAGGTGATGATGAACGTCATGTACGAGATACCCTCGCTCAAGGATGTGAAGCGGTGCATCATCAGCGCCGATACCGTTCTGAAACGTGAAGAGCCGCAGATCATCACCGTCAACGATCTCCGGCAAGCATCCTGACAGGGAAGCGGAACCGGAAGGCGGAGAAGCCGTCGGAGAGGGAGAGGCAGCCTGCTGCGCCTCCCTCTCCGCCTGACATCCGCCCGCCATGCCGGTCTTCTCCCCTACTCTCGCCCCCTGGAGTGCATCCCATGCCGCGTACCAGCCGTAAATCGAAAGTAGAACCGACGGATGTGAGTCTCCCCCCGAAGAGCGAAAACGCGAAAGCCGCGCTGCCGAAGAGCCGGTCCAGAAGCGCGTCGGGAGCCGCCTTTCGCACGCAGGCGCTGCCGCTGCTGCCCATCCGTGATCAGGTCTACTTCCCACATATGATCTTCCCGCTGCTGGTCGGTCGCGAGAAGTCGGTGCGAGCGCTGGAAGAGGCGATCGCCGACGAGCGACATATCGTGCTGGTGGCGCAGCGGCACGTCAACACCGAAGACCCCTCGCCCGAAGATCTCTACAGCATCGGCATCACCGCCGAGGTGATCCAGATTCTGCGCGTTCCGGACGGCACGGTGCGCGTGATGCTGGAGGGGATCGAGCGGGTGAAGATCGTGCGGTTCCTGCAGGAGTCGCCCTGTTTTCAGGTGGTCGCGCAGCCGCTTCCCACCGAAGAGCGGCGCGATCTGGAGATCGAGGCGATGATGCGCGGGGTCGTCAGCCAGTTCGAGCAGATCGTCAACGCCAGCCGCAATATCGCCCCGGAGACCCTGATCAACGTCATCAATACCGATGAGCCGGGACGCCTCGCCGACGCCATCACGCCCTACCTGCACCAGCTGCGCGTCGAGGTCAAGCAGGAGATCCTGGAGACGCTGGACGTGCGCGAGCGTCTGGAGAAGCTGGCGGTCGTCCTGAAGAAAGAGTGGGAGATCCTGGAGATTCAGCGCACGATACGCGGGCGCGTCGAAAAGGAGATGGGCGACACGCAGCGCGAGATGATCCTGCGCGAACAGTTGAAAGCCATTCAGCAGGAGCTGGGCGAGCGCGACGAGCGCACCGGTGAGATCGAGGAGTTTCGCGCCCGAATTCTGGGGGCGGAGATGCCCTCCAGCGTGGAGGAGCGCGCCCTGAAAGAGGTGGACCGGCTGGAGAAGATGCCGTTGGCAGCTCCAGAAGGCGTCGTGATCCGCAACTACCTCGACCTGCTCACCTCTCTGCCCTGGAACCGGGCGACGGAAGACCGGGTGGACATCGAGGAGGCGGCGGCCGTGCTGGAGGAGGATCACTACGGACTGAAGAGGGTCAAGGAGCGGATCCTAGAGTTTCTGGCGGTGCGGCAGCTGGTCGGCAGCGAGATGAAGGGACCGATCCTCTGCTTTGTGGGACCGCCCGGCGTCGGGAAGACCTCGCTGGGCAAGTCCATCGCCCGCGCGCTGGGGCGCAAATTCATCCGCATCTCGCTGGGAGGCGTGCGGGACGAGGCGGAGATTCGCGGACACCGACGCACCTACGTCGGCGCGCTGCCGGGACGGATTATTCAGGGGATCAAACAGGCAGGCTCCAACAACCCGGTCTTCATGCTCGATGAGATTGATAAGCTGGGCGTGGACTTTCGCGGCGACCCCTCCTCCGCCCTGCTGGAGGCGCTCGACCCGGAGCAGAACAGCGAGTTCAGCGATCACTATCTGGAGGTTCCGTTCAATCTGCGCAACGTGATGTTCATCACGACCGCCAATCTGCTCGACCCCATCCCGCCCGCGCTGCGCGACCGTATGGAGGTAATCAGCTTCTCCGGCTACACGGAGGAGGAGAAGCTCGCCATCGCAGAGCAGTTTCTGGTGCCCAAACAGCGCAAAGAGCACGGTCTGGAGCCGAAGCAGTTGACGATCACGCAGGACGCGCTGCGCAGGGTCACCCGCGAATATACGCGGGAGGCGGGCGTTCGCAATCTGGAGCGCGAGATCGCCGCGATCTGCCGCAAAGTCGCCCGGAAAGTGGCGGGCGGGCAGACGCGACCGACAAAGATAGACGCCAAAGATGTGGAGACCTATCTGGGACAGCGTCGTTTCCACTATGGGACGATGGAGGAGAACGACGAGATTGCAGCGGCGACCGGACTGGTCTATACCGAGTACGGAGGCGACATCGTCACGGTCGAGGTCAGCCTGCTGCACGGACCGGAGGCGCGGCTGGTTCTCACCGGGCAGCTAGGCGACGTGATGAAGGAGTCGGCGCAGGCGGCGTTGACCTATGTGCGCTCCCGCGCCGCCGAACTGAAACTGGATGAGGAGGCGTTTCGCCATCTGGACCTGCACATCCACGTCCCGGCAGGCGCGGTTCCCAAAGACGGTCCCTCCGCCGGGATCACCATCGCGACCGCCCTCGCCTCCGCGCTGACTCGCCGCCCGGTTCGCAAGGATGTGGCGATGACCGGCGAGATCACCCTGCGCGGGCGCGTGCTGCCGGTCGGCGGCATCAAGGAGAAGACGCTTGCCGCCCATCGCGCCGGCATCCGCACCGTCATCCTGCCGGAGGAGAACCGCAAGGACCTGGAGGATGTGCCGGAGGCGGTGCGCGCCGAGATGCAGTTCATGCATGTGCGGCATATGGACGAGGTGCTGAAGATCGCGCTGGTGCAGGGAGAATAGAGAGCGGTCGCGTAAAAGATTCCCGTGGGAGCGGCGACGCCGCCGCGCTCTACGAACTCAACACAAGGAGCTTCCTCTATGGGAAACCTCGGTTATAGCGACACCCCGGTGCTGCCGTCCGGCTACCGGGTGCACGATGGCGAGCGTCCGCAGCCGCGCATCGTGACGCCCGGCACGCCCAGCCTACCGGATCAGCCCGGCGCGACCCCCTCCGACGCCGTGATCCTGTTCGACGGAACCGACCTGTCGGGATGGGAGTCGGCGAGAGGCGGAGAGGCGGGCTGGAAGGTGGAGAACGGCTACATGGAGGTCGTGCCGGGAACGGGCGACATCCAGACAAAAGCGCTTCTCGGCGACTGTCAGCTTCATCTGGAGTGGGCGGCTCCGGCGGTCGTGAAGGGCGAGAGCCAGGGACGGGGCAACAGCGGCATCTTCCTGATGGGTCTGTACGAGATCCAGGTGCTGGACTGCTACGACAACCCCACCTATGCCGACGGAACCACCGGCGCCATCTACGGACAGTATCCGCCGCTGGTCAACGCCTGCCGCAAGCCCGGCGAGTGGCAGACCTACGACATTCTCTGGGTCGCCCCGCGATTCCAGGGCGCAACCGTCTCTCCGGCGCTGGTCACCGTCCTGCTCAACGGCGTGGCGCTGCATCATGCGACCCCGCTTATGGGACCCACGCAGCACCGGCAGCTGGCTTCCTACACGCCGCACCCGCCGGTCGGACCGCTGCGCCTGCAGGATCACGGCGACCTGGTGCGCTTCCGCAACATCTGGTATCGCCCGATGAAAGCCTATGACGAGGCATAGAACGCCTCGCCCGTAACGAGGCATAGAACGCGCCTCTATCCTCGTACAGACCGTCCCATCCTTCGCGCCGGCGCGCAGGAGCCGCTCTATGAGCCTGCGCGCCGGTCTGCATTCTATCCCTTTGGAGGAGTCTCCCGCATGCCCTTGCTGTCACTGCCCGGATTTCGTCTGCGAATCCGCCTCTTTCTCTGTCTGACCGCGCTGCTGCTGAGCGTGCCGCCTTCCGCCGCTCCCCTCCTCGCCGATACCGGCATCGCGAAAGAGATCACCGCCGCGCAGCTTCGGGACTATCTCTACTTTGTCGCCTCCGATGAGATGGAGGGGCGCGACACGCCCTCGCGCGGGCTGGACACGACGGCGAAGTTCCTCGCCACCCTGCTCTCCCGCTGGGGGGTCAAGCCCGGCGGCGAGGAGGGAACCTACTTCCAGAAGATCATGCTCCGCGCCGACCGCCTGACCCCGGAGGAGTGCTCCGCCGCGCTCAACGACCAGAAGTTCGCCTACGGGCAGGACTACTTCGTTCCGGCGGGGCTGGGCGCGGGCGGCGGCAGCGTCAACGCGCCGGTCGTCTATGCCGGGGACGGCTGGCTCCTGAAATCGCAGGGGAGAGACGCCCTGAAGGGGCTGGATGTGCAGGGGAAGATCGTCGTCATCCGCAACTACGGCTCCCGCCTGCCGAAGGGCGTCTCCGAAGAGACGCTGCGTCAGGGAAAAGAGGGCGAAGACTGGGAGCGTCCGGCGGAGTACGCTCGCAAGCGGGGAGCCGTCGGGATCGTCTTTCTTCTCTCCCGCGAGGAGATGCGGGAGTGGGATCGGCTGCGAAGAAGCCTGCAGGGATCGCCTGTCCCGCGCCCGGAAAGGCTGAGCGGCAGTCGAGAGCCGGAAGACCGTCCCCGCCTGCCGGCGATCCTGATCAACGAGGCGATGGCGCGCGCCCTCTTTGCCGGCGAGAGAGCCGACGCCGACTCCATCCTGCAGGAGAACCCGCCGGAGGGCTTCGCGCTCTCCGCAGACAAGCGTCTCTCGTTCAACGCCGCGCTGCGCATTGAGCGCACGCCGACCAGCAATGTGATCGCCATTGTGGAGGGCAGCGACCCGAAGTTGAAGTCGGAGTATGTCGCCCTGAGCTGCCACTACGATCACGTCGGCGTCAGCCGCCGGCAGACCGCCAGCGACCGCATCTTCAACGGCGCGGACGACAACGGCTCCGGCACAGTCACGCTGCTTGCCGTCGCGGAGGCGATGGCGAAGGCGAAAAAACGCCCCAAACGCTCCTTCCTCTTCATCTGGCACACCGGCGAAGAGAAGGGGCTGTGGGGATCGCAGTACTTTACCCGCTATCCGACCGTGCCGCTGGACAAGATCACTGCGCTAATCAACATAGACATGATCGGGCGCAGCCGAAAGCCCGACGACAACAATCCCCGCAACCGCGACCTGAGCGGACCCGATGAGGTCTATGTGATCGGCGCAACGCTGATGAGCAGCGAACTGGAGAGGCTCTGCAAGAGCGTCAACGACGGCTATCTGAAACTCCGGTACAACTACCGATACGATGACCCGAAAGACCCGGAGCGGTTCTTCTTCCGCAGCGACCACTTCTACTACGCGCAGAAGGGTATCCCCGCGCTCTTCTACTTCAACGGCGTGCATGAGGACTATCACGGGGTCGGCGACGAGCCGCAGAAGATAGACTATGCGCGGATGGAGAAGATCGCCCGCACGATCTTCCGCACCCTGTGGGAACTGGCGCAGGCGAAGAGCCGCCCGAAGGTGGATAAGAAGCTCCCGCCCGAGTTGACCGGAGGCGGTTAGGTAGCTCGCGGGAGCGTTACCGCCGCTCGATCAGCAGAACCATATCCCCGTCCGGGTCCGGCTCCGGGACGAAACGCCCGGCGCGCGGGTTGTACCAGCGCATCTCATAGCTGTCCGAACCGCCCTCCAGGATCACGGAGGGCGGTGTCTGGCTGCCATCCGGCAGATAGAGCACATACCGCGCGCCCGGCTCCGCCAGGCACATCGCGCCCTCCGCCAGATCGGGGCGCGGCTCCAGTCTCCACCACGCGAAGGCGGTGAAGAACTCCTTCAGGCGGCGGTAACCCTCCAGCATGGTCATGCTGGCGTCGCCCCGCCCGTTGATCCAGCCGCCCAGACCGTTGACCGCCGACTCTCCGGTCGTCTGATAGCCCCCCGCCATCGTGATCTCCCAGGCAAGCCGGCGGCGGCTGTCGGCATTGCGCGCCGGGGCGACGCGCCCTCCGCCCCACACCTGCGGATAGCTGTCCTCGTAGCCATACTCCTCGTTGATCTGCGGCATCGGGCGACCGGCGGCGATCTGCTCCTGCCGGTTCTTCTGCATGAAGGCGTAGCCCCCGTGCTCATCCCACGACTGAAAGAGGGCGAAGTCCGCCCACCCGGAAGTGCGGAAGGGGAAGTGTCCGTGCCCGTGAATGGAGGTCAGGTGTCCGTAGGGATCGCACTCCGACAGCCACGGACCGACCGCCTCCGCCCACTCGTCCGGTCGAAACAGCGCCCACTCGTTGGTCAGGCACCACTCCACGTTATCGAACGCCGCCAGACGCGCCGCCGCGTAGGCGTAGTAGCGCCGCTCGTCGGGATCGTCTCCAACCCGCTCCCGGTCGAACGGATAGTTGTACGGCTCCTGCGCGTCGGTGAAGAAGATCACCTGCACCAGTATGTCATGCCAGCGGGCGCAGCGCAGCAGCCGCTCATACTTCTGCCAGTACGCCACGTCGAAGCGGGTTACGTCCCAGCCGGGATCGCTCTGGCTGTCGGGGCGCGCCTGCAGCCAGGGACCGTAGAGATAGTGGAAGTCCGGACCGGGCTTGACCTGCGGCTCGTACCAGCGTCCGCCGTCCCTCTGACGCGACGGGCAGAGCGAGACGCGCACCCGGTTGATCCCCAGCGACGCCAGCCGCGCCAGCGACTCTTCGATCACCGGCTCAGAGCAGCCCGCCATCATGTAGGCGGTGGTCGCGTTCCAGAAAAAATGCTCCCCGCTCGCCGACCAGCGGAAATGAAACGGATAGTCCGGGTCCGCCTGCAGCAGACCCGGTCTGCCGGCGTCCCGCGCCGTAAAGCGTCCGGTGTGCGACGCCTCCGTCTCGCCATACCGGAAGACGACCGAGAAGGCGTGCTCGCCCTCCCGCATCGGCATGAAACGTATCCGGTAGACGCTGCCATCCTGCGCGTCGCAGAAGCCGCGCACCGCTCTGCCGTCGCACTCGCCCTGCACCGTCACGCAGCGGAACGGGTCCTCGATCGGCTCCCCCGTACAGATCGTCGCCTCCGCGATCCCGAAGACCTCTGTCTCCGGCTCCGGCGGCAGAAAGCGAATCTCCATCAAACTCTCTTTTACTTAAAAGACGCGCGTCGGTTCATCGGTCTCTTCCGCCGGCTTGCGGTCGCCCGCTGCGCTCGAAGGCGAACTCGATCTCGTTTGCCCAGTGGGTAGTCCAGTCGTTATGGAAGGCGCGGGGGTTGTCTTTGGAGACGCTGCGCCCGACCGCCAGCTCATACGCCGGTCCGGCGTTGTCGTTGACGCGGAAGGAGAAGCGGATCGTCTCTCCCCGCCGCATCCGCTGATACGCCTCCGGGATCTCCGACCAGGGGATCGCCGCCTCCACCAGCCGCACCGCCCCCTCCCGCCGGATCACAAGCTGCCCGCTCTTCACCGGTCCGCCGTCTACCGGCGCGCGAGGCTGGCGGGGATAGAAGTGCTTTCGGGGCGCGCCGGGCGACTGCAGCCGCCATATCTCCGTGCCGCCGCCCCATCGCTCCGCCACCGGGTTGAGCGCAAACTCGTAGTCGGTATCCTCGTAGACCATGAAGCGGGGCATGGTTCCCGGCGGATGGGACAGCCACGACTTGCGCTCCGGCGGCAGCACATTGAAAGCGATCTGCACGCTGTCGGTGCCGTTGCCGGAGGGCAGATCCGGGTCCTTGCGATAGGAGAAGCGGCGCACACCTTTGGGCCAGGTCAGCACCGTCCTGGCGCCGTCCTTTTCGACGGCGTAGACCTGCGGCGGATAGAAGTAGTGATCGTCGTCCCGCGTCTCATAGCGGACGCCTCCCTCCCAGGGAGTCGGGTCGGCGATCCGCGCCGCAAAGTAGAACGCCCGATCGTCGCAGGCGAGCCAGGCAGTCGCCGTCCCTGCCGGAGCCGCCTCCATCCGCTCCACAAAGGGCAGGTACGCCCGCTCCGTCATGCTGACGCCCAGCCCCTCCGCCGCGCTGACGATCTGCGGCAGCGCGCCACGCCAGTCGCTCAGGTCGCCGTCCACCCGGATCGTTCGCCGGGCGATCAGGTTGACGCGCATCCGCTCCTGATGGGTCGAGATGCCGTCGCGCCCCGCGTCGAAGCGGGCGGTCAGCCGATAGGAGTTGTCCGGCGACGCCCTGCCCCCCGTCACGCGCAGGGCGATCCGCCGGGTCTCGTGCGGACGCAGCGACAGCGCGAGGGCGGCGGGCTGCAGCCTCAGTCCGCTCATGGCGACCTGCAGAGTGCCCCGAACGGGGCGGTTGAGGATATTGGTGAGGGTCAGGCGAAGCGTCGGACGCTGTGAGACGGGAGTCAGCAGGTCGTGCGAGACGATCTCCACCGGCGTATAGCCCCGGATGGAGGCGGTTCGCAGGGCGTTCAGCAGCGCGGAGAAGGAGCCGGGCGAGCCGTCGGTGCGCAGGAAGTAGCCCCGTCCGTTGAGCGGAACCACGATCCGCCCGCCGGCGTCCGGCAGACGGTTGCCGTAGAAGTCGGTCAGAAAGAATCGTCCCTGCCGGTTCTGCAGGGTCATCGCGGCGCCCTCGGTAACCTGTGCGGCGGCGAGCGACTGCAGGAGCGGCTGACGCTGCTCCTCCTTCGCGTCGGGAGGCAGCGCGCTCAGACGCCGCCGCGCTTCGGCGATCTTCGGCGCATTCGCCAGTCCGGTGATCGAGCGGAAGAGCGAGCGGTTGCGGTCGTAGATCATCCCCAGATCGCCCACCACGACGACCGTGCCGTCGTCCGGACCCTTCACGCCGTCGAAGACAAAGATCCAGGGCAGACCGTTGCGGAACAGGATCTCCCGGAAGGGGCGCTGTCCGATGAACTTCTGCGCGGCGGCGACGGCGGCGGCGGGCGACCACGCCTGCGCGATCCCCACGCGGGGCTGGTCGGAGATCACCTGCGGCGTATAGACGTTGCCGTGATAGATGCCGGCGGTGCGGCTCTGCCCCTGCGCCCGCATCGAGGCGATGACGGCGGCGACACGATCCTCCGAGTTGGCAACCCACGACTCGGTGTCCCAGACCCGCACCGGTCCATAGGGAGATTTTCGCTGCACCCACCTGCGCTCCAGCGCCGGATCCGCCGACAGCGGCTGGTAGTGAATGCTGACGAAGTCGAGCCACGGGAGAAACTCGTCGGAGCCGTCGGGGAACAGCTTATCGCGGGTATTGGTGGAGGAGCTGGCTCCCCCGATCAGCACCTGCACGCCGCTCGCCTGACGCGCCCGGACGATCCCACGCGCCATCCGGCGGTAGAGGTCTCGGTAGCGAATCATATCCGCCCCCCACCCCGAGATAGAGATCCCCTCCCACGGCTCATTCCAGAGTTCTACCGCGTTGACCGGTCCGCGGGGCCAGCCATAGGTCTGGGCGATCCACTGCGACCAGCGTTCGAAGTCGGCGTCATACTCCGGCAGCCAGGCGTAGTCGGATTTCGTGTCCAGCATCCTGCCGTCGTCCGCCAGCCAGGGGCGCGGACGCCCCAGAGGCATCGGCGCGCCCCCCTCCCCAACGGTCAGCAGCACGGTGATCTGATGCTTCCACGCCCACTGCAGATGCTGCCTCAGTTCGCGATGGCGCGCCTCGAAGTCCGGGAAGGTCGTCGGATAGTAGCCGGCTCCCATCCGGCAGCCCTTCACGCCCAGACGCTCAAACAGTGTCGCGACCGCCTCCGACATCTCGAAGGGCCAGGGCAGGTCCAGCGCGTAGGTCGGATACTGCACCCGTCCCGGATCAGGCTTCGGCACGCGCACCAGCGCCGCCGCGAAGGTGCGACCATGTCTGCCCAGATCGGCGATCAGGGCGTAGCCGCCAAACCGCTCCGGGACCTTCGGCGTTACGGAGAGATCCGCCGATCCTCCGGGGGGCAGGCGCAGGCGCAGCGGCTCCCGTCCCTCCGTTTTCAGTCGTGTTACGCGGGGAACCCAGACGTCGCCGACAGGAACGCTTGTCTGATAGGCGATCAGTTCAAAGAAGCCCTCCGCCTCCAGCGGCTGATTCGTCCGGTTGACGAAACGAAAGGTGAAGGTCGCCCGCTCTCCGCTCCAGAGGACGTTCGCGCCCTCGCTGTTTCCCGCGCGAACGGCGATCTGCTGCACGGAGACGGCGCGCGACCTCTGCACCTCTCGCAAGCCAAACGCCCCGGCGTAGCCGGGCATCTCCTCTCCGGTCACCATCTGCGCCTGAGCCGGCGCGGCAGATCCGATCAGGATCAGCAGCGCGCCCGTCCCGCACAGACGCACCAGAAGGCGCGTGTTCCATCGGCGCATCGTTCCCGCTCCCTCTGAATCTTTGCCCTACGACATCCCCGAGGTGATCCGCGCAAACCAGTCGGAGAGCCCCGCGCGGTTGGCGGCGGAGCGCAGCGCGTTCAGTTCGTCGGGGTTGACCCGTTCGCGGCAGATCGTCAGCGCGCGGCGGAAGTTGCGGATGGAGCGCGCCACCGACTCCGCCTGCTGATCAGGGGTATCGGTATTGAGCGGCTGCACGTCTATGCCGACCACGCCGCTGTAGCCGTACTCCATCAGGGCGTAGACCGTCTCGACCGCGACGCCGAAGTCGTTATCCCCGAACGCCAGGTCTTCGTCGTACTTCAGACCGGTTCCGCTGTTGAGGTGCACGTAGAAGAGTTTGTCCGCCGCCGCCGCCAGCCCTAGTTCCGCCGCGAAGCGTTTGCCCGCCATGTGGGCGTGGCAGGTCTCCAGGTTGGTCCCGACGAACGGGCGGTACTCCTGCGGCATAAGGCTGATGATCGCCAGGGTCTCGCCGCAGTCGCCGGGCGCGCCCCAGTTGACCGGCTCATTGGGCTTGGGTTCGATGGCGATAGGCAGCGCGCGCTCCGGACCGTACTCCTCCAGCATCCAGGCGACCACCTCGCTCAACCCCTCCGCCGTCCAGCGGTACATGTCGCGGTAGTTGACCTGCATCGGTCCGCCGTAGCCGTTGCTGCCGTTCCAGTAGACGTAGACGCTGGCGTGGAACACCTCGATGCCGGTGCGGATGTAGTCTTTGGTGCGGCGAACCGCCTCCGCGCGCGACTGCGCGACCGGCGAGCCGAAGTTGCCGCTGGCAAACTCCGGACCGCGCTTGAACAGGTTGGCGGTGCACATCCAGACCTGCATCCCGGCGTTATTTACCGCCGCCATGATCTTTTCGGCGTCCTCCGGCTCCGCCTCGGTATCGTGAAACTCCACGTGGGTGCAGCCCGCCTTCTTCAGTTCGCTGAGCGTCTCCTCCAGCGAGAGGACGGGGCGCATCACGGGCGCGAAGCGTCCTCCCCCCGGTCCCACGTTCCAGATACCCGCGGCGAAGGCGGTTCCCAGATCGTATTTCGCAAAGACCGGCGTCCAGACGCCGCTGTCATTTTTCGCAAACATCCGGTATCTCCTTTCCTCTATGTGATTGTGATGAGCGTGCGCGTCTCTGCGCGAAAAAGCGGGAGCGGACTACCCGGTAACCGGACCGTAGTAGAGACCCCGCTCCTTCGCAATCCGCCTGCCCTCCTCCAGCAGCGCGTCTCGCTCCTGCGCGGTCAGCGGCTTGTAGCGTCGGGCGACCTCGACCGCCTGCCGCGCCTCCGCTTCGTTGTTGAAGCCGATCACCGCGCAGGCGACCGGAAGTCCCAGCGCGTAGCGGATGGCGCGCTCATGGTACTCGCCCAGGGTCGCCTGCGTCCGCCCGTCGTAGCTCCACTGCCGGCTTCCGCCGAGCACCTTCATCGCCACGACCGCCGTGTTCTGCCTCTTCGCCGCCGGCAGCACCAGCCCCTCAAAGTCGTAGTTGTTCCGGTCGGCGAAGTTGAGGGCGACCATCGTCAGGTCTATCTTCCCGGTCTCGATCAGGCGCACGAAGCGCGCCGGGCGCATGTGTCCGCTCACGCCGATATAGCGCAGCAGTCCCCGCCGCTTCGCCTCCTCCAGCCCCGCCAGCACGCCGTCGTCCGCCATCAGACGCTGCATATCGAAATCGCCCAGGTTGTGGATATGCACCAGATCGGCGTGGTCGGTTCCCAGGTCTCTCAGCGACTCCTGCAGCATCCTGATCGCGCCGTCGCGGGTCTGCCCGCAGCCCACGTTGACCTTCGTCACCAGGAAGATCTTATCGCGGTGCGTCTTCAGGAACCCCTTCATCTTCATCTCGGCGGTTCCATACTTCGTATTCCGGCTGCCATAGACCGGCGCAGTGTCGAAGAAGGTGATCCCCATGTCGAAGGCGGCATTGAGGATTCGCGTTACCGCCTCCGGCGGCGTGTTGTCGCTGCCCAGCGGCGCGGTTCCGTACCCGATCAGCGGAACCCTCTTCCCGATCCGCCCCAGAACCCGCTCCGGCATCGCGGCGGGAACCGGATCGGCAAGGCTCTCCTCCAGCAGCAGCGGAGCTGCCGCTAGTCCCCCGGCGACAGCAGCCGTCTCACGAATAAACTCCCGGCGTGTTACAGACATCTACAGTATCTCCTATCGGTAGGTGAGAAGTGGTCCTCTGTTCCGTTCTACGTTCCCTGCAGCAGCACCTGCGCCAGAATCGTCTCGGCGACCTCCATTGTCTTCACGGCGTCTCCAAAATGTGAGGGCGGCAGGCGCCTCTCCCGAACAGCGTCTATGAATTCGCGGTTCTTCGCCTGAAATCCCCCGTAAACGTACAGCTCGTCGCTGCCGGCGACCAGGCGCGTATCGTACGCGACGCCCTGCGTGTCCCCGTCGGCGTAGAGCCGTCCCGCGCCCTCGTGCTCCGCCTCCGCGCAGACGCCCGGCGCGTGCATCTGCACCCGGAAGATGCGCCTGCCGCTCGTCCAGCTGTTGAGGAGCATCCCGGTCGCGCCGTTATCGAATCGCAGCAGCGCCGCGATAAAGTTGATATCCGGCGCGCCGACCCGGCGGGTCAGGCTCTGCGCCTGCGTCACCTCGCCCCCGCACATCCAGCGCAGGGTATCTATGGCATGCACGCCGTCATCCATCATGTGATCGCGCGCCTGCAGATGCGGCTGCGGGCTGCACTTGTAGAACTCGCAGACAGCGTGCGTGATCGGGCCGCGCCGCAGACACTCCTCCCGCAGGCGGACCACCATCGGGCAGCTTCTGCGCTGAAAGCTCACCTGCGTGATACAGCCGCGCTGCTCCGCCAGCCATGCCAGCATCCGCGCCTGATGGAGCGTGATCCCCATCGGCTTTTCGATGCAGAGGTTCAGCCCGCGCTGAAGGCACCATATCCAGACATCGTACAGGATGTGGGGCGGACCGATGGCGTAGACGGCGTCCGGCGCCGTCTCCTCGATCATCTTCTGATAGTCGCGGTAGCGCCGCTCGATCCGGTACCGGTCGGCGGTCGCATGCAGCCGCTGCGCGTCCAGATCGCAGATCCCTGCAAACTCCACGTCGTCAAACGCGGCAAGCGAGGGGTAGTGTACCGTATTCGCCATGCATCCCGCGCCGATCATCGCGACGCGCACCCTGTCCATGCCGCTCTCCCTTACGCCTCAAAGAGCGACTTCGCGAAGGCAAGATCCTCTGCGATCAGCCGATCCACCGCCTCATGATCGTCGTATTCGGCGGTCAGGCAGACGACGCCCTGATAGCCGCGCCGCTTCAGATCCGCCGCCACGCGCGTCCAGGAAGCCAGCCCCTCGCGCCCGCTCACCCAGTGCGGACGCCACTCCGCCGGTCCGTCCTTCGGCGTGTTGCGCCGCTGCCAGACGGCGTTTTTGAGGTTCACCATGCGCAGGTGCGACCAGATGATATCCAGCGCCAGTTCCGGCTCTTCGCCCTGCAGAGCGTTGTGCGCGGCGTCCCAGACGGCGGCGATATGCTTCGGGTCGTACCTGCCGATCAGGCTGCGCAGCCCCATCGCGTGGCAGACATCGCGTCCGCAGTGGTTCTGGATGCCCAGCGTAACGCCGCAGCGCGCAAGGATCGGCACGAGGGCGTCGAACTCACGCTGCAGACGCGCCTCGCCCTGCAGGTAGCTCTCGTCCCGGCGAATGCCCACGCAGATGCGGATGACCGGGACGCCCGCCTGCGCGCAGGCGGCGATGGTCGGCTCATCGGTCGGTCCGGCGATGCTGGCGATCTTCACGCCGAAATCCGCCAGCGTCTTCGCCGCCTCCGGCAGCTCCCGGCTCACCCTCTCCGGCTCGACCTGAAACCCGGGACGCACCGGAAGCTCGATCCCGTGAAAACCCAGACCGTGCACAAACCGACCCAGCTGCGGCAGCGGCATCGTCTTCCAGGGCTTGGTAAAAACGGTATAGCTGATCTTCTGCGCGCTCATCGTCCATCCTCCTGCGCCGTAGTCGTCCGTCCAGCCGTCTCTGCCCCTCTCATTCGCGTCGGACCCCGCAAAGCCCTGCCGATCCGGTGAAAAGCGCAAACCATTCGCAAATATAAGTAATACGCCGTTTGGAGGATGTTCGGAAAAGTTCGAAAGCCTATACTGTTCCTGCGAACAGGACGAAACGATCTGTTCTGATCAGCCGTATGCACAATATACGGGACACGATCACCATGCACGCGCTTTTCCGAAAAAACCGAAGAGCGATCGGCTGGATGATGACCGTCGCCATGCTGCTGATGACGACCGTATCTTCCGGCTCCTGGCGCTGTCAGGATGGCACGCTCTGCCCTCCCGGGTGTCCGATGCCGCATGGCAGAGCGCGTCCGGTTTCTACTCATCCTCCATCGCCAGAGCGCGCCTGCTCCCGCTGTCCCTCCAGACAGGTCTCCCTGCGTCTTTCCGGCTCCAGAGAGACCCTTGCCCTCTCCGACGCCTCCCGGTGTCTTTTCACCCAGAACGAGCCGCCGGCGTCTTCGCTGCAGGATCGCGCTCATCTTCCTATAGCCGATGCGGACATCCCGACGGTCTTCTCCTTTGACCCGCTGACTGCGGCGGACCGATCGTTCCCCTGCGTCCCTCCCCGATCTCCCCCGCAGCGCATCCCTGCGCCCTGCGGCAGCCGCGCTCCTCCCTCTCTCCTGTTCTGATTCCGTCTCGCGTGTAACGATGGCGGCGGGTCTTCCCGCGCCTTCGCGCACGTCCGGCAGCGCGCCCGTCTGCGTCTGCCGGGAATCACTACAGGGAGAGTTCACCCATGAAACACAGCAAATCTATCCGAAGCGTCGTCTTCGGGATCCTTCTGCTGGCGGTCGTTTTCTTCGCTGTGCGCTATGTCGTGATCCGGTTCCGCCCTCCGGGAGCGATGACGGTGGTGGAGGCGCAGGCGATGGATATGACGGTCAACGGCACGCCGGTCGGCGCGATGCCGGTTGCCGTCGAAAAGGTGTCGCGCCGAACGTTCGCCCCGACCGTCATCTATACCGGTTCGGTCGTCGCCTATCAGGATGTCGCCGTCTATCCCCGCGTTACGGGAACGCTGACCGACGTCTATGTCTACCCTGGAGACCGCGTTCAAGCCGGTCAGGCGGTGGCGCGGCTGGACAGTCTGGAACTATCCTCTCGTTCACAGGAGGCGGAGGCGGCGCGTCAAGCCGCGTTCCTGGAATACAGCATCTCTTCTGAAGAACGTCGGCAGGCGCAGGCGCAGGAGAATGCGGCGCGCGCCAGGATCCGGGAGGCGCGTTCAGCGGCGCAGGAGGCGCAGGAGCAGCTTCGCGCGGCGCATGCAATGCGCGAACAGGCGGAGCGCGAACGGGAAGCGGCGCAGGCGGCGGTGGCAGACGCGGAGGCGAATGTCGTCGCCATGCAGGCAGACGCCGACTACTGGCGAAGCGAACTGGAGCGTCAGGAGCGGCTCTATCAGGCGAAAGCCCTCTCCCGCGCCGAGTACGAACGCGACCGGGCGCAGGCGCAGACCGCTTTTACAAAGGTCGCTCAGGCGCAGGCGTCCGTGCGAGAGAAGCGGGCAATGGAGGCTGCCGCACAGTCGAAAATCCGACAGGCGGAGGCGGGCATTCGCAGCGCGCAGGCGCGTGTGGAGCAGGCACAGGCGGCTGTGTCGGGCGCGGAAGCGGAACTGCGCTCCGCAGCCGCCAACGCGCGGATCTCTCAGCAGCAGATTTTGCGCCGACGCGCCCTGACCGAGCAGGCGGCAGCTCAAAAGAGAACGGCGGAGATCGTGCGCGGCTATACCGAGATCCGTGCTCAGCAGGGGGGCGTGGTGACGGAGCGGCTCGTCAGTCCCGGAACGCTTGTTCAGCCGGGAATGCCCCTTCTTCGTATCCAGCAGATAGACCGGGTTCGCCTGCAGGCAAACGTCGCCGAGACCGATCTGCGCGGCATTCGAGTCGGCAGCCCGGTAGTGGTGACAACGCCTCGTGATCCGCAGCTGCGGCTCCGTGCCCGTATAACTGCTCTCTTCTATTCCGCGGACTCCCGCACCCGCACCGTCACGGTAGAGGCGCAGACGCCCAATCCAGACGGAAGGCTGCTGCCCGGTCAATACATGGTGATGGAGATCGCCCGGGAGACGCCCCGCTCCGCGCTGACCGTTCCGCTGGAAGCCCTCCGGCGCGACGCGGACCAGAAGCCCTATGTCTGGACGGTGGCAGTCGGGACGCTGGAGGCAAAGACGGAGTACACCTGCGTCATGCATCCGGAAGTGCGATCCGACAAACCGGGAACCTGCCCGAAGTGCAAAATGGACCTGACGCCCTCACGGCGGGGCGGTAAGTTCGTGGCGAGGCGTGTCGAGGTACGACTGGGAGCCTCCGACGGCAGGCGCGTGGTGGTGGAGAGCGGACTGCAGGAGGGCGACGAGGTGATCTATCGCGGGCACGAGTTCCTGCAGGAAGGCACAGCGGTCGCCCCGACCGAATGGGGCGTGGAAGGACCGCGCCGGCTGCCGGATCCGGATGGAGAGACGCCCTCCGCGCCGAAGAACGATGCGCATACGCACGGGGGTTCCCGGAATGCGCCTCCCTCTGCGGACGCCCCGCCCGGTCAGACAGTCTACGTCTGCCCGATGCACCCGCACGTGCGGTCGGATCGCCCCGGCACATGCCCGGAGTGCAAGATGGACCTGGAGCCGCAAAAGCCTGCTCCGGAACACACGCACTCCCCGGAGAGGAGGTAACGCCCGATGACAGAGCGCGAACCTCCTCCCTCCGGCGGCTTCAACATCATCCGCTGGTCCATAGACCACCCCTACGCGGTCATCTCCTTCTATCTGGCGGTGATCGTGCTGGCGGTGATCGCCGTCTGGCAGTATATGCCTCGCCGCTTCATGCCGTACGTCGAAAGCCCGATGATCGGCGTCGTCTCCATGATGCCCGGCTGGAGCGCTGAGGAGATGGAGACCTACATCTCCAAGCCAATTGAAGAGCGGATGATCAACATTCCACATGTACGCTTCATCCGCTCGACCTCGCAGGAGGGCTTCAGCATCGTCTCGCTGGAGTTCCCCTACGGCACAGACATGGATCGGGCGGTGGTGGATGTGCAGGCGCTGCTGAATGTGATTCAGGCGGACCTGCCTATGACCGGAGCCAACCTCAAACCCTCATGGGTGCTGAAGATAGACCCGCTGAACCTGCCGGTGCTGGGACTGTCGCTGACCGGAGACAGCCGCTGGGATATGAAGCGGCTGCGCGAACTGGCGGACAATGAGATCAGCAACCGCCTGAAGACCGCAGGCAAAAACGTCTTCGCCGTGCAGGTGTGGGGCGGCTACCGGCGGCAGATGCAGGTGATCGTGGATCGCAAGAAGCTGGCGGCTTTCGGCATCTCAATCCTGCAGGTGCGCGATGCGCTGGATCGGCAGAACATCGCCAGACCGGCGGGTGCGCTCACCTCCGGAGACCATGAGACCATCGTCCGCGTGGACACGCTGGGACGCGACCCGCAGACCCTTCTGAACTACCCGATCGCCGACGTGGACGGACGCACCATCTATCTCCGGGATGTGGCGCGTGTCGAGGACGGCTACTACGAGCGGCGCAGCGGATACCGCCACTACTACCGGGAGGGCGATCCGAACGGGGGCGTTCCCCGTTCGGATCAGGCGATCGGAATCAGCGTACTGCAAAGCCCGGACGCCTCTTCGCCGGAGGTGATTCAATCGGTGATGACGGAGGTTGCAAAGATCGAGAAGGACTACCCGGGCGTTCGGCTGCGCATCGCCTATGATAACAGTTTGTTCGTCGGCGTCCTGATGAAAAACATGGTTGAGGAGCTGGGGATGGCGGTCCTGCTGACCGGGATCGCGATCCTGATGTTTCTGGGCAACTGGCGCAGCACCATCATCGCCATGGTGGACATCCCGGTCTCGCTCGCCATTGCGCTCCTCTTCCTGATCCCGATGGGCATGACCCTCAACTCCAGCACCCTGATCGGTCTGCTGCTGGCGATCGGGCGTCTGGTAGATGACAGCATCATAGACATTCACGCGGTCGAGCGTCACCTGCGGATGGGCAAGGACTCGCGCACGGCGGCGGTAGACGGCATCACCGAGGTGCGCACGGCGGTCGCCGCCTCCACCTTCATGCTCTGCCTTGCGCTGACACCCCTGCTCTTCTGCGGCGGGATCGTGGAGGAGATGTTTGTAGGGCTTGTCTGGCCCCTCATCATCGCGCTGCTCGCCTCGTTTTTTGAGTCGCTGACGCTCACCGCGCTGATGGCGGCGCACCTGCTCAAGCCGCATGACGACCCGCGCGTGATCCGCGAGAGGCAGTCGCCGTTCTATCGCTTCGTGATCCTTCCCTTTCAGCGGATTCTGGATCATACGGAGGCGGGCTACGCCCGTCTGATCCGCTGGATGCTGCGCAACCGTTTCGCCAACATGGCGCGCATTCTGGCGACGATCCTGATCGGGTTCGGCTTCTACTACTTCATCGGCTCCGAGATGATGCCGCTGGCGGATGTGGGACAGGCGTACCTGTCGCTGGAGATGCAGCCGGGAAGCTCCTACGCTGCCACCGAAGACGCCGTGCGCAAACTGGAGACGATCCTGCAGAAGTATCCCGAACTGCGTTCCGCCTCCATCGAGATCGGCTTCGAAGGCGGACCGGGCTACACGTCCGGCGCCTACTTCAACGGCTACTCGATGAGCCTGGTGAACGGCGCGTCGGCGATGCTGACCTTCAGCGACAAGGACACCCGCCGTCGGGACATCTGGACGATCATGGACGGGATCGTCCATGAGGCGACACAGACCATTCCCGGCATCCGCCGCCTTCAGATCAAGGAGATGGGATCGGACGTGATGGCATCCTCCGCCGCGCCCATTCAACTGCTGGTCTACGGTCCCGACCTGAAGATCGTCTCGATGCTGGCGGAGCAGGTTGCCGAGATCGCTCGCCGGCAGGTTCCCGACATCTATCAGGTCGCAACCTCCTGGGGCATGCAGCAACCCGGTTACACGTTGAAGATAGACCCGCGCCGCGCCATGGAGCACGGCTTGACCGTGGCGGAGATCGCCGACCAGGCTTACTATGCGATGCGCGGGGGATTCACGGCAGAGTTCTTCCGTCTCGAAAACCGCCGTCAGTCCACTGTGCTGGTGCGCTATGAAGAGTCCGACCGCGCCACCCCCGCCGATCTGGAGCAGATGACCCTCACCGCCCCGGACGGAAGACAGGTTCCGCTCAAGTCGGTCGCCTCGCTGCAGTACCGCGAGTCGCCGACCCTGATCGAACATGACAACTTCCGCCGGGTCGTCAGCGTGATGGGCTACTATCGCAAAGCCGATTACCATCCTCCCTGGGCGGATCCGCATGCTCCTGTCTTCAACCGTCCCTCGATGGATGTCTCGATGGATCTGATGATGCGGGCGCAGACTCAGTTGAATTGGCCCCCCGGTTACGGCATCGAAGTGCGGGGCGACATGACGCAGATGATGGACAGCTTCCGACGGCTTCTTGCCGGACTGGGATTCGCCATGCTTTTCATCTTTCTGGTGCTGGTCGCGCAGTTCAAGGGCTTTATCCAACCGGCGCAAATGCTCTTCTCGCTGCCTCTGGAGCTGTCGGGCGTCTTCATCGCCCTCTGGCTCGCCGGACAGTCGTTCAGTTCCGTCTCGGTGATGGCAGTGATCGTCCTGACCGGCATGGACATCACCACTGCCATTCTGCTGATAGACTTGATCATGAAGTATCGCGAGCAGGGCGTGCCGCGTAACCGGGCGGTGATCGAGGCGTGTCCGCAGCGGCTGCGTCCGATCCTGATGACCTCCCTGATCACTATCATCACCCTCTCTCCGGTGGCGTTCGCCCCGAAGACCGGCATTGACGCCTATCAGCCGCTGGGCACGGTGGTGATCGGCGGGCTGATCGTCGGGACGTTCCTGAGCCTGCTGGACATCCCGCTGATGCACACGATGGTGGACGACGTCATACGCTGGTGGCAGGTGAAAGTGCTACGGCGCGATCCCGCCTCCCTGCCCCCTGTCGAATAGGAGAAAAGGTCATGCAGAAAGACAACACCAGCCGTTTCCGGTCGTCCGTGCGGACCGCCCCGCTGTTTCGCAGCATACTGTGGCTGATCCCTCTGCTGCTCGCCTCCGGCGACGGACGAGCACAGGAGAGCCTGCCTGCCGGGCGCCCCGACGTCTCCGGCTCCCTGACGATGCGGCAGGCGGTCGAGATCGGACTGAAGGAGAGCCTCCTCCTGCGCGCGGTGCGGGAGGAGGCAGGCGCAGCCTCCGCCGAGACCCGCGCCGCACGCAGCCAGACCCGCCCTCAGGTCTACGCCAGCGCCTATCTCAGCGCCGGAGATATGGACCGTATCCTCTCAGGTGCGCCTGACGGGATGCCGACCGGCAGCCAGATGGTTCCGCCGAAGGGCTACGCCGCCCAGAGCCTGTCGCTGATGGTTCCGCTCTACACCGGAGGACGCCTGCAGAATCGAGTACGCGCCGCGGCTGCCCGCGAACAGGCGGCTGTCACCGATATCCGCGAGATGCAGGCGGAGGTCGCGCTGCAAATTCGGGAAGCCTATCTGCGGGCGCTGCTGGCGGACGAACTGGCGAAGGCGGCGCAGGCGCGTCTGGACGCCGCACAGGCTCTTCTGGAGACGACTCGTGCGCAGGCGGAGGCGGGAAAGACCATCGAAGCGGCAATGCTTCGCGTGCAGGCGGAGGTCGCCAGCGCGCAGCAGGAGCGCACGATGGCGCGCAACGATCGAGAGAAGGCTCTCCTGGAATTGAAGAACGCGATGGGCATCCGTCTCGACTCGCAGATCACGCTGACCGATACGATGACCTTCTCCACGCCGCAGGGGGATCTGAACGGATCGCTGGCGCAAGCCCTGCGCTCCCGCCCGGAGATTCTGGCGGCACGTTCCCGACTGCAGGCTGCGAGAGCGCAGACCGAAGCCGCCCGTGGATCGCTTCAGCCGCAGGTCTACGCCGCGGTGATGGCGGACGCCTTTGCCTCGCAAGAGATGAAAGGCGGCACGGGCTATACGGTGGGAATCACGCTCAATCTTCCGCTGTTTGACGGCGGAATGCGCCGGGCGGAGATCGCCGGAGCGCGCGCGATGCAGACCCGCGCCGAAGCGCAGCTGCGCGAGGCGGAGCAGCGGGTCGCTCTGCAGGTGCGTCAGGCATGGCTGGATATGGAGACGGCTGCGCAAAACTACCGGACGGCGCAGGCAGGCGTGCGGGCAGCGGAATCCTCCTATGAGGTGATTGCGCTGCGGGTCGCCAATCAGAAGAGCATTCTGGTTGAACAATTGGATGCGCTGGCGGCATTGACGCAGGCGCGCGCCGCGCTGGCGCAGGCGGTCTTCGACTCGTCCATGGCGAACGCCAGGCTGCTGCGGGCGCAGGGGCAGACGCAATAATTTCACGGGGAAGGAGACCGCCGGCTCTTTCGCGAACAGCACACTGACCAGAACCAGACAGGAGAGGGGAACTCCCCATGAATATCTACAAGGTGCAGGCGTTCGGGGCGACCGGAGACGGACGCTTCAACGACGGTCCCTCCATTCAACGCGCCATTGATACCTGCCATGCCAACGGCGGGGGGCAGGTGCTTCTTCCGGCAGGACGCACCTACCTCTCCGGAACCATCGCGCTCAAATCCCATGTCGAACTGCGGATCGAACGGGGCGCGACCCTGCAGGCAAGCTGGAACCCGGCGGACTACGACCATGCGCTGCTCTCCACCGCGCTCTCCGGCGGACGACCGGACGCCTTCCCAGCCTTCGCCCTGATCACCGCCGACCGCGCCGAGAATATCGCCGTCACCGGCGGGGGCGTGATTGACGGCGCGGGACGCTACTACGTCGAGGAGGATACGGGCTACATCTACCGGATGAAGCCGAACCGCCCGTTCACCCTCTATCTGATCGGCAGCCGCAACATCACGATCAACGATGTTACATTGCGGGACGGCGCGCTCTGGACGATCCGATTGACCGGATGCGAGGACGCCGTGATCCACGGCGTCCGCATTCAGAACGACCTGAAGTTACCCAACAACGATGGAATTGATCTGGATCGCTGCCGCTATGTGCGTATCAGCGACTGCCATATCGTCTGCGGCGACGACTGCATCGCGCTCAAAGCCTGTCAGGAGTCGGAGGGAATGGGCGCGTGCGAGAACATCACCGTCACCGGCTGCACCCTGATCTCCACCTCCTCCGCGCTGATGGTCGGGTGCGAGTGCCGCGCTCCGATGCGCAACGTCATCTTCGACTCCTGTGTGGTGCAGGCGAGCCATCGCGGGCTGGCGATCCACCTGAGCGAAGAGTGCGATGTGGAGAACGTCCTCTTCTCCAACATGATCGTCGAGACGCGGCTTTTCCATGAAGGATGGTGGGGGCGGGGCGAGCCGATCTATGTGGTTGCGCTGCCCTGGACGGCGGAGCATACCGTCGGACATGTGCGCCGCGTCCGCTTCGTGAACGTGCTGGCGCGCTCCGAAAACGGCGTGGTGGTCGTCGGGACGGATTCGCGCAACATCGAGGAGCTTCTGTTCGAAAATGTGCGCGTGGAACTGGACCGATGGTCGAAGTGGGAGGGAGGCAGGCTCGACCTGCGTCCCAATCCCGGCGAGCAGATGCCGGCATCTCCCACCAACGGTTTCCTGCTGAAGAACGCGCGGGATGTCACCGTGCGCAACTGCTCCGTCGTTTGGGGAAAGAGTCGGGCAGAGGAGTTCCGACATGCGCTGCTGGCGGAGAGCGTCGAGGGGCTGAACCTGGAGGGCTTTCGGGGAGCGAGCGCGCAGCCGGATCGGTACGAAGCCGTCCTGCAGCGATGAAAGACAACGGGGCAGATCCGCCGATCTTCCCCGTTATCTATGAGCCAGCCGCCCCCTTAACGCGGGCGTCGCACGGTGAAACGTACGCGGGAGGTGGCAAGGATCTCCCGACCGTGAAGCGCATCTACCGCCGTCTCGTAGTCCCCCGGTGACAGCGAGAAGCTGCTGCTGAAGGCGTTTCGGCGCGTGTCCACGATCCGATCCTCGATCTGACGCCCGTTGAGGAAGACGCGAATACGCACCCGGGTGGCGTTGGTTTCGCCCATAATGCCGGTACGGATGCTGCGTATCTCCTCATCGGGGTCCGGCTCGGTGATGCGAAGATACGGGTCGCGGGGCGGTCGGTTCTCCCAGTAGCCCTGGCGCAGTTCGGTCGTGTCGCGGGAGGTGTTGACGTTGGTCATGCGAATGCCGTCCGAGATACGGGAGACCTGATAGACCTCTCCGGCAATATGGATACGTCCGTTGCGGAAGGAGCCGGTCTGCCCCCTGCGGCTGCTGCGCAGAAGGATGGTGCGCTCCACGCGCCCGTTGCTGTCTATTTTCACCTCCACATCGCCGTCATAGTAGTCGCTGTAGCCGTGAAACGTCCCGACCGCCCAGCCAGGAGGTCGGACCCCGAAGTCTCCGTCGGTCACGGGCCAGTCGTTACTGCCTGTGGCACGGAACGTCGTTACATCGCCCCGGTCAGAGACCTTGACGGTTACGATCCCGGAGCGTCGCCGCTCCACATCGAAGCGGTCTCTGCCAAAGATGATCCTGCCATCCCCCCAGGAGCCTTCGCTCAACTCCGCGTCGCCTCTGCCTTTGCGAACGGCGCGCTCCACCCGACCGTCCCGAGAGATGCGTAGCCATACATCCAGACCGTACTTATCGTTGTAACCCCGAAACGTCCCCACCGCCCACGACGGCGGACGCTCCGTCTGTGCCGCCGCTGCCCCCATCAGCAGGAACGCGCAGACGACTGGCAGCATCCATCTCCCGACCTTCATCCTCTATCCTCCAAGTTCGAGACGGCTGTCATATTGATGCCGTATCTCTCTGTTATCGTCCTGTCTGGACGTTGCGACACTGTGAACGTGACAGAAACATCTGAAGCGCAGGCGCGCCTCCGGCATCAGGGCAGACGGCGGAAGATCACCGACCCCGTATCCACCGGGAGCAGCAGGATCAGCTTCCCGTCCTGCAGCAGAAAACGGCTGGCGCGCTGAAGCTCCCGAGCATACGAATCGGCGATGGAACCCGGCGGATTCATGGCGCGGGTCATCGCCAGCCTCCCGGCAGAGAAGGAGCCGTCTTTTCCCGCAGAGTAGGAGCCTCGAAAACGATTGATTCCGGCGTTGCCGGCGATCGTTCCATCCGCGCCGAACTCTACCGTCAGCTTCTCGTTCTGATAGGGCTTGAGAACCTTATCGTCGTTGTAGACGATCTCCTCCAGCGCCCACTTCGTTCCCGACAGCGGATCTGCGGCAGACCGCTCTGCCGGAACGCAGACCATCCGCGTTACCGTGCGCTCCCTGCGCGGCGTGTTGCTGCGGGTGGTCGTAAAGGTCAACCCTTCCGGGGTGCGCCTCACTCGCGACAGGTAGATGATAACGGTTCCCTCCGCCGTGCGGCGGGTCAGGATATAGCGTCCCATGCTCCCCGTCATACGGTATCGGGTCTCTTTGCCGTCGCTGATGACCGTATACTGTCCGCCGTCAGCCTAAATGAACATGCTTTTCGGTTTGATAACGGTCGGTCCCTTGATCCTCCGACTGCTGTTGAGGATGTAGGTCTCCGTTGTCAGGGACTGCACCTTCCAGCGCCCCTGAAGATCGTCCGCGTTCGCGTGTCGCGCAGGCGCGCAGAGCAGTCCGATCAGCGCCAGAGACGCCAGAGCATAGCTACGCATTCTAAAAGCCTCCTTGCGAGAGAGGGGCAGAGCGGCGATCCTCCCTCTCCGAGAGAAGGACGAGAGACATCGCCGGATTGTTCGGGCGGTCGAAATCTGCCCCTACTGGTCGTCGGCGTTGTTGCGGAAGATACGGGCATAGCGGACGGCGACTCCGGCAGGCACATCCAGCGTTTTGAAGACCTTGCGGTCGCCGTCCATGCGTATCTCCAGCGTCACGGTGCGCGCGGAGGCTCCCTGATTGCGAATGTAGACATAGTAGGGACTGGAGGAGGCCTCCGAGTTGGTGGTAAAGGTGATCGTTGTTTTATCAGTGATGAAGACCCGGACGCAGCCAAACGCCTCCTGATCGTCCCGACAGGCTCCCGGATCGGTCGCAGCCCCCTCCTTCGGTGAGATAATCAGATCGAGATCGTTGACATGGATAGAGGTGATGGAGACCTCCGCCGCCGAGTTGCGTCCGATGACCGCGCTGACGCCGCTGCCGCAGCCCATGAGGAAGGGAGCCAGAGCGAACAGCGTCAATGCCGCCGCAAGGCGCAGAAAGGTTGACAGTGATTTCATCGTCTCTCCTTACTTTTGTGCGGAATCGCTGTGGATGGACAGACCCGTCCCGATTCTGGCGATGCCTGCCTATATAGTAACGTTCCACAGAACTGTTAATACTCCCAGTTTCCTGCCGGCGCGCCTTTTTCCTGCCGCCATTGCAGCGTCCCTCTCCGCGAAGCCGTCATCTGCGCCGGCGAAAGGCAGTCGGCGCGTCCCGGACATCGCCCGGAGAAGCTCCCTGGATCAGGCTCCCTGGTCTGTGTTTTACGGTCGGGATCGCCTCCGCTTTCGCAGGGAAACCCGGCTTGGCAGGTCGAACCTACGATCAGGAGGCAGGAGAATGAGCGCAACACCCCGTGAACTGGTCTATCAGACCCTCAACTTTGAAGACCCCGCCCGCGCGCCGCGCCAGCTATGGACGCTGCCCTGGGCGCAGGTACATCACCCGGACGCGCTGCAGGCGATCCGCGCTGAGTTCCCCGACGATATTCAGGGGATCGGCGGACATCTGCGCGAGCTTCCCCGCACGCAGGGAGACCCGACCCGGATCGGCATCTATGTGGACGACTGGGGATGCGTCTTTACCAACATTCAGGACGGCGTGATCGGCGAGGTGAAAGACCCGCTGATTCAGGACTGGAGCGCCGATCTGCATAAAGTCCATATCCCCCGCGAATGGCTTACCATAGACCTGGACGCCATCAATCGCGACTGCGCCGCCACCGACCGGTTTACGATGGCGGGAGCCTGCCCGCGCCCCTTCGAGCAGCTTCAGTTCCTGCGCGGCACCGAGAACCTCTACATGGATCTGCTCGATCCGCCGCCCGCCCTGCAGCGCTTTCTGAAGGAGATGCACGCCTTCTACTGCCAGCTTCTGGAAGCCTGGGCGAAGACCGAGGTGGACGCGCTGATGTTTATGGACGACTGGGGATCGCAGAACAGCCTGCTCATCAGTCCACGGCTGTGGCGCGCTCTCTTCAAGCCGCTCTACCGGGACTACGCCCAGATCGCGCACGGCGCAGGCAAGAGGATCTTCATGCACTCCGACGGGCATATCCTCGCCATCTATCCCGACCTGATCGAGATCGGCATAGACGCCCTCAACTCCCAGCTGTTCTGCATGGGGATCGAGAACCTGAAGCCGTTCGCCGGCAGGATCACCTTCTGGGGGGAGATAGACCGGCAGAACCTGCTGCCCAACGCCACCCCCGACGAGATCACCGAGGCGGTGCGCCGCGTCCATGCGAACCTCTGGGCGAACGGGGGGTGCTTCGCGCAGTGCGAGTTCGGCGCGGGCGCAAAGCCGGAGAACGTCCGGCAGGTCTTCCTCGCATGGCAGCAGTTGACGAGCCGCGAGGAGGCGTAGAGGAGCGCAGAGGCATGGTGAACCTGTTTCTGATTCTGTCCCTGCTCTCCTCCCCGCAGGAGACGCCGCTGCAGAACGGCTTCTGGCGGCTGCAGGTGAAGGCGGATCGGATCGAACGGCTGCAGGCGGACCCGACGGGACGGGGGCGCGCCAGCCAGATCTTCGCCCGCGAACTGCTGCCGGAGGGCTGGGAGGCGACGCCGCAGACCGCCGTCTCACGCCCCTCCGCACAGGAGCGCGTCTGCCGTCCGCTCAACGTCTGGCAGGCGCGACCGCTCTCCCTGCGCGAAGGAACGGGGGAGGACTACGCCGCCCTGCTTCAGCCGGGGCAGACCTTCGAACAGTCGTTCCGCATCCCTCCCGGCTCCGAGTTTCTGAGCCTCCGGGCGCACCTGCCCACCTGGCATACCAGGAACTCCGGCGCGACCCTGACTCTGTGGAAAGAGGGGCGCAGGATCGCCGAACGCCGACTGCAAAACGTCGTGGACAACGACTGGGTCGAGCTTCGCGCCGACACGCCGCAGGGCGCGGGCGAATATCGGGTGCAGTTGTCGGAGCCGGTCGGGCAGATCGGCTGGTGGAGCATTCGCAGGGACCTCTACGCGGAAGGGAGCGCAATGGTCAACGGCAGCCCGATTGACGGAGAGCGTCATCTGGTGGTGGACATTCGCGCCTCTGTCGGACAGGGCAGCCTGCGCTATCGTCTGCAGGGGCGGTCGCTGCACATTCTTGCCGAAGTCCAAGCCTCCGGCGCGCCGCCGGCCGTCACGCCCTGGCGATGGAAGACCTCCTGGACGAAGGCGGGATATGACGTCTCCGCGAAGGCGGGCGTGGTCTTCAAACGGTTCTTCTCCGACAATCAGCGGTATATGCCGGCGGAGCAGTTGAAGCGGCGCGAACAGGCGGGGCTGGCGTTCGACGGCTGCGGGTGGATCGAGATGGAGGGAACCCGTGACGCCGATCTGCGGGTCTCCGGCAGCCGGCTGCATCTGCACTGGGAGATGCAGCCGCAGGAGATCTCTCTGCGCTTCGACGTTCCGCAAAAAGCCAACGGCGATCTGCATCGTTCGGAACTGGTTCTGACCGCCCTGCCGCGACGCGATTCCGTTCCCGACAGCTTCCCGCGCTTCGCCTGCTCCGACCCGAAACTGACGGAGGACCTCAACCGCTTCTACTGGGAACGCGCCTTCACCTATCCCGCTCCCGCCGGTCCCGCCGCCTGGTTTGAGTGGATGGCGATCCTGCGCGCCTGGCACGGCGGACCGGCGCGGGACGGGGAGATCGAACAGCTGCGCCGCTACCCGATCACCGAAGAGGGATATGTTCATACCTGGGGCGATATGATCGGCTGGCCCTTCCCGGCATCGCCTCCCTACGATACGCGCCACTTCGACACCAACGCCCGCTTCATTCTGGGATGCTGGCGGTTCTATCTGTGGACGGGCGACCGCGCCTTCCTCCGATCCCAGGCGGACCGCCTGCGCCGTGCCATGCGCTACCAGTTGCAGACCCTGCGGGGAGCGGAGGGTCTGATCATCACCGCCAGCAAAGACGTCAACGGACGGCATAAGGGCGTCGGCAACAACTACTGGGACATCCTTCCCTTCGGACATCTGGACGCCTACGCCAACATCGTCTTCTACGCCTCGCTGACGGCGATGGAGCAGATCGAACGCGCGCTGGACATCCGGGAGCCGCTGGCGGACTGGGACGCGCTGCGGCGCAGGGTTCGCGACCGATACCGTCAGGTCTTCTGGGACGCGGCAAAAGGGCGCTACATCGGCTGCGTGGACATTGACGGCAGGCGGCACGACTACGGATTCACCTTCCTCAATCTGGAGGCGATGGCTTACGGGCTGAGCTACGTCGAACAGGCGCAGCGTATCTACCGATGGATGGAGACCGAGCCGACCTCCAGCGGCAAGCCGGACACCTATGCGCGATGGATCTTCGCTCCACGCGCCACCACGCTCCACAATCCACCCTGGAACCCGGAAGAGACAGACGGCGCAACCGCCCCTGACAGGCAGCCCCCCTCCTGGTGGCACTTCGGCTGGACGGGAACGGCTTTCGGCGACCAGTGCCAGGATGGAGGGGCGATCCTCTACACCTCCTACTTCGACCTGATGGCGCGCACACGCTACCTGGGCATCGAGAACGCCTGGCGGCGGTTCATGGAGATTATGGGGCGGTATCGCCTGCCGGATCGTCTCTGCGGCGGACCTCCCCTCTGCCGCGGCGAGACGCCGCAGCAGGAGAACCCGGGCGCAGTCGGCGTGGACCTGCCCTTCCCGGAGAGCGGGCTGGTCCCCTGCTTCTTCCTGTACGGCGTGATCGGCGCGGAGGCGGAGCCGGGCGGTCTGCGGATCACTCCCCGCCTGCCGAAGGCGCTGACCTTCGCCGAGGTGCGGGGGGTGGAGTGGCGCGGCTATCGGTTCACGATCCGCGTTCAGCGCGACTCGGTGCGGGTCTCCGCGACCACGCGCACAGGAAAGCCGTTCTACCGCCATACCTTCCCGATCAAGCCCGGCGGAAGCGCGCTGATACCGATTCACGCGCTGGGACAGGCGCGGCGGTAGAGGGCTGTCCGCCCCGCGCTGGATGAGATCCGGCAGGAGTGCATCCGCCTGCGCGTCGAATATTCAGAGCGGAGCGGCGATGATAACGCTCCCGGGAACTGCGTTGTTCCCGGCTACACTGCGAGGAGGCAGCATCATGCAGTTGGAAGAGGCAAAGATGCGCGCAAGAGAGAATGCGCGCCGAAGCGAACACTCCTGGTACGTGATCCGTGTGGAGGACGACTATCGCGTCGTCTCCCAGACGGAGCTGAGCAAACTGCCCGGACATGCGCATATGGTCGTCTACGGAGCGACGCCCGGCAAAGAGCCGATCGAGTCGAAACCATAGACAGAACCCGAGGGGGCGGCGACCCCGCCCCCGACCCGCAGACGATATCTCGATACGCCACTCTCTGAACAGGAAGCGACCTTTCTCCGTGTCTGCAACCCGCGTCTTCACCTTCCTAATTGCGCTGCCGCTCCTTCTGATTTCCGGCAGGGTCTGCGCGCAGGAGCCGGCTCCCGAGGCTCCTCCCGGCATTCCGGTCGTCTTTGAGAACCGGGAGCTGTTCCGCGTCTACTCGACGCTGGCGACCTATCAGCCGAAAGAGCGCGCGGTCGTCATTGCGGAGCGGATGTATCGCCTGGCGCGAGGACGCGCATTCGACCCCGACACGATGCGTCTGATCGAGCGCGAACGGCGCACCGACATCATGGCGGGAGAGACCTCCATCGCCTCGGTCACCGACGACGACGCGCGCGCGGAGGGACGCCCCCGGCAGCAGATAGCCGAGCAGCGGCTGCAGATCATCCGGGAGGCGATCCTGGAGTACCAGGAACGTCACAGCGCGAGCAGCATCGCGCTGTCAGTCCTCTACAGCCTGCTCTCCACCCTGGCGCTGATCGTCGCGCTGCTGTCGCTGATCCGCTTCCGGCTCTGGTTTTCGCGTCACAGCGCTGCCTGGCTGAAGACCCAGCTGCCGACCGGCAGAGTGCGGGGGATTCGCCATCTGGTTGTGACGGCGGGCATCCATCTCCTGCGCTATCTGATCCCGCTGTTCACCTCCACCATCGCCACCGCGCTGGTCCCCCTCTACCTGATCCTGCTCTTCGGGCTTTTCCCCTGGACGCAGACCTACAGCCAGAGACTGCAGGCTTACCTGCTGCAGCAGATGGATGCCGCCTGGGACGCCTTTCTGATGAAGCTGCCGGACCTGGTCTTCATCCTGGTCATCTTCTTCATCACCTGGGTCCTCCTGCGGATTGTCCGACCGCTGTTCACGGGGATCGAACGGGGCACCATCGAGATCGGCATACTGGACCCGGTGCTGGCGATGCCGACCTACCGGATCGTTCGGCTGCTGGCGATAGGCATGGCTCTCGTCGCCGCCTATCCCTATATCCCCGGCTCCAACTCCGCCGCCTTTCAGGGGCTGTCGGTCTTCATCGGCGCACTGCTCACCCTCGGCTCCACCTCGCTGTCCGCTAACCTGATCTCCGGGATCGTGCTGACCTATATGCGCGCCTTCCAGCCCGGCGACTATGTGCGGATCGGTGAGGTGCAGGGCACGGTACTGGAGAAGACCGGGCTGGTCATCCGCATTCGCACCCCCAAGAATGTGATCGTGACGATCCCCAACTCGCAGGTGCAGACGCATACCATTCTCAACTTCAGCGAGATGGCGCGGCGCGGCGAACTGATCCTGCACACCACCGTCACGATCGGCTACGATGTGCCCTGGAGGCAGGTGCATGCGCTGCTGATCGAGGCGGCGAAGCGGACGGAGGGCATTCTTTCCGTACCCTCTCCCTTCGTGCAGCAGACCGCCCTGAACGACTACCATATCTCCTACGAACTCAACGCCTACACCACTCTGCCCAAGAACATGGCGGCGCTCTACTCCGATCTGCACCAGAATATTCAGGAGCAGTTTGCCGCCGCCGGAGTGGAGATCCTCTCGCCGCTCTACGCCAGCGTGCGCGACGGCAACCCCTCCACCGTTCCGCCGGAAAGCGGGTTGCCGGAAGGCGGGTCGTAACGCCGATGCTCTCGCCCGCAGACTCCTCCCCCGCAGCGTCTCCCGGCGAGACCTCTCCCGCGCTTCACGGCGTCTCGCTTCGCGCCTTTCTGATCGGGCTGGCGCTGGTTCCCTTCAATGTCTACTGGGTGATCGTGGCGGAGCTGCGCTGGTATACGATTCTGACCCTCAACCCGCTCTTCGTCACCCCCATCTTCTACCTCTTCCTGCTGGCGGGATTGAACGCCTTTCTGCGCCGATACGCCCCGCGCTGCCTCCTGCGCGGTCCCGAACTGGTAACCATCTATGTGATGCTCGTTCTCTCCTGCACGGTCGCCACGCACGACTTTATCATCAACCTGATGTCCACCATCGGCTGGCCCCGCTGGTACGCCACCTCCAGCAACAACTGGGAGAACAGCATGTTTCCCCATCTCCCGAAATGGCTGTTCGTCTGGGATCGGGAGAAGCTGGCGGGCGCGTTCAAGGGCAGCAGCAATCTCTACCGCCTGGATATCTGGCGAATGTGGCTTCCGCCGCTGGCGTTCTGGTCGCTCTTCATCTTCTCCATCGGCTGGATCATGCTCTGCCTGAACGTGATCCTGCGAAAAGCCTGGGTAGATCAGACGCGGCTCTCTTTCCCCATCGTACGTCTGCCGCTCGTCCTGACAGGGTCCGACGAGCCGCGCCCGACGATCCAGTCGCCCGCGCTCTGGGCGGGGTTCGCCGCCGCCGCCGCGCTGGGACTGATCAACGGGCTGCACGAATGGTATCCGGCTCTGCCCCATTTTCAGGTGCGCGCACAGCCGCTGCAGTTCCCCACGCCGCCCTGGAATCTCACCTGGCCCCTCTTTCTGACCTGCTACCCCTTCGCCATCGGTCTGGCGTTTCTGGTGCCGCTGGATGTCTCCTTCTCCTGCTGGTTCTTCTACCTGTTCATCAAGGCGCAGGCGGTGATCGGCTACTATCTCGGCTATGGCAATACGCCCGACTTTCCCTATCCGAGCGAACAGGGGATCGGGGCATGGTACGCCTTCGGCTTCTTCCTGCTCTACCGTATGCGGGGCTACCTGCTGGGGGTGGCGCGCATCGCGCTGGGACGTCCGCGCGGATCGGGAGCGCACCCGGACGCTGGAGAGCCGATGTCGTATCGTCTGGCGTTCTTCGGGCTGATTGCCGGGATGCTGGTCTTCGGGGGATTCTGGTGGGCGGCGGGGATGAGTCCGCTCTGGGTGATCGTGGTGATGGGGACCTATCTGCTGCTGGCGATGTGCATCACGCGGGTGCGGGCGGAGGCGGGCGGACAGCACACCGTCTGGGATCTGGAGCCGATGCGCCTGTTCCGGCTCTTCGACTCGCGCACGCTCGGTCCCGGCAATTTGGCGACCGCCGCGATGAGCCACTGGTACTGGCGTCTGAATCGCAGCCACCCCATGCCGAGTCAGATGGAGGCGTTCAAGCTGGCGCAGGAGCACCGGATGCGCCTGCGGAGCCTGGTTCTGCCGATGATCATCGCCTACATCCTGGCAACCTATTGCGGCATGTGGGCATGTCTGCACGTCTTCTACACGGAGGGAGCCGCCGCCAAATGTCAGGGATTTGCGGTCTGGACCGGGATTGAGAGCTACGACTGGCTGAACAACGGACTGACCGCCGGCTTCAAGCCGGAAGCCGGACGCTGGGGCGCGATCCTCGGAGCCGCGTCGGGAATTCTGTTTCTCTCTGCGATGCGCTCGCGCTTCTCCGGCTTCCCCTTCCACCCGCTCGGCTACTGCATCGGACCGGGACTGATCTGGCTCTGGTTTCCCTTCTTCCTGGCATGGCTGATCAAGTTTTTCATCCTGCGCTATGGCGGACTGCGGCTCTATCGGCGCGCCGTTCCCTTCTTTCTGGGGCTGGTGCTCGGCGACTATGTGAGCGGAGCGGTCTGGTCGCTGATCGGGGTCTTCGGAGATATGCCCGCCTATCAGATTTTTCACTGATCGCTGTGACAGGACGATGCCTCGGGGGCGGGTGTCGGGATAAGATTGCTTCGGTCGGCTTTGCCTCCCTCGCAAGGACAGACCGGGAGGCGCTACCGCCGGAACTCATACTCGCCCGGTCGGAGGATCCATCCCTCCGGCAGCTTCCGAACCTTCGTGCGCCGTCCCCCCTCCCTCCGCCAGCACTCCGCCCTCTCCCATCCCGACAGCCGCAGCCGGAAGAGATGGGCGTTCTCCTCCAGCTCTCCTGCCGGAGAGTCCATCCGTCCCGTCAGGCTGTTGCCGATCAGGCGCGCATCGGGGTTGAGGGTCAGACGCAGCGTCCTCGGTCCGGTCTGCTCCAGAACGTACAGCCCCGTGCCGCCGTACTCCACATAGTGCGAGGAGCCGACCCCGACGATCCGTTTCGGAGCGGGCGGAAGGCGCAGAGTCAGCCAGTCCCGCAGCGTGCGGGCATACAGAACCTGATCGGGCGTGACGAAGAGGCTCTGATTGTACCGGAACGAGGTCGCCATCGGTCCCAGCCGCAGCTCGTCGCCCGGCGTGTTGTAGCGAACGCCGCGGGGCAGGGCATGAAATGCCTCGCGTCCGATCATGAAGCTGACGGTCTTGGAGGGAGTGTAGAGCCAGTTGAGCCAGTGCGCCCCCCAGTCGGAGTTCCATCGGGCGGTGCTGACGCTGTCGTACTGGAACTGGCAGGCGACCTGCACTTCGCCGCTGCGGAAGTGGGCGGCGAGGGCGGGGAAGAGATAGGCGCTGACGTTGGCGGCGGGCGTGTCGAACTCATACGCCAGCCGCGCCTTCCCGATGAGGCGGGCGTCCAGCGTCAGCGGAGCCGCCTGCGGCAGAAGATTGGTTCCGTCGTTGACCCGCGCCCATCCGCCGGGATAGGCGCTGACCGTGATGGCGTCGCACTCCGAGTCGGCGATCGCCTGCGTCAGGTCGTCGCCGTTGACCCCGAAGTAAGAGATGGCGATCGGCTGCTTTGCGCCGGTGGAGCGGATGGCGGCGACCATCTCCCGAATGTAGCGGCGCATCTGTTCATAGCGAAACAGCGGGAAGAGGGCGGGCGCGTCCTCCAGCCCCCTCTCTTTCAGCCACCGCTCCCACTCCTCTCGAAACAGCCGGTAGTCCCGATCCAGCACATCGGGACGCTCGCCCTGCGGCGTGTAGAGCCTGCCGTGCAGGTCGCCGTAGAGAAAATACGCCGGCTCGTTCATCACCTCCAGCAGACAGAGCGCAGGCTCATCTCTGTAAGCGCGTCCGGTGTAGGGGTTGACGCGGTTGAGGAAGTTCTTGAGATAGTTTGCCGCCGCCGCGCGTCCTGTCGGCGAGAAGAGCATGCCCGGCTTGCTGGTCTCCGCCGAAAACGCGCCCTTCTGTTCGTTGGGTCCGCCCCACCAGGCGATTGGCGTGAAGTAGAGGTAGATGCCCCGTCGGCTGCACTCCGCCGTCAGATAGTCCAGCAGATCGAGATGGATATTGTTCACGAGATTGCCGCTGCCGTCGGAGATCTCGCGGTCGAAGACGTGGATACGGATCGCCTCGATCCCCATCTTCTGCAGGTGGTCGAGGTCCTGACGGATGACCGCCTTGAAGTCCGCCTTCAGCCGCCGCATATTCTCGAACTGATGCCAGCTCTGCGGATAGTAGTTGACGCCCCAGAGAGCGACCTCCGCGCCGTCGGGATAGCGCAGCACACCCTGCCGCACGGTCATCGGACGCAGGGGCAGCGGCTTGCCGATCCGTCCGGCGGGCGGGCGCGGGAGGAGCTTCTGCGGGGCGGTTTCGACGTCGGGCAGCGGCGCCTCTCCCCGCAGCAGCAGAAACGGCGGCTTGTAGATGCCGCCGCCCGCGTTGATATTATCCACTGCCACCGTAATCACGTTCTCTTCGCCCCACCGGATCAGGCGCTCCGGCAGAACATAGTCGCGGAGCCGGTCCCAGCCGGTTGTGCGTCCGATCTGCGCGCCGTTGAGATAGGTGATATCGTTGTCGTCTATCGCCCCGATGATCAGGCGCACCGGGCGTCCCTTCCAGGACTCCGGAATGGTTACATGCACGCGGCAGACCGAAAATCCGAGGTCTTCCCAGAGCGAGGGAACGCGCAGGACGCGCCAGAGATCGTCCTCCACCTGCGGAGAGGAGATCGCGGGGTCGGGCGGGGCGGCATAGAGCGTCGGGCTGCGCCGCCATGTGAGTAGCGAGAGATCCACTCCGCGCGCCACCGCCACCCGCGCCGAGGCGTGCGGGAAGGCGGCGGTGATCTCGGCGCGGTCTACGCCCTCATGCAGGGAGACTTCGGCGCGAACGATCTGCCATCCGCGCGGCGGAATATGCATGGAGACGGATGCAGGCTGGACGCTTGCGCCTCTGCCGGAGAGGGACAGCGTCGCCTGAACGGCTTCGCTGCGCTCGTTATAGATCAGGAAGGCGGCAGGAGTCGCCTTTTCGGACTGGATGAGCAGGGGGACGGATGGACGTATCTCCTGCCCCCGCACCGGGGAGAGCAGGAGGGCGCATAACAGGCAGATCAGCGCAGCGATTGGACCGCGGTTGTCTCGCATCGCCTGCGTACCTCCTTATCCGGAAACCATCATCTCCCCCATTATAACACCTGTCAGGCGCGCCGTCATCCGTCGGCGCGCCTCTGCGGAGGGCCTCTGCGCTCTACAGAGGAATCCGGTCGTCCGTCTCTTCGCGCGCCTTCCCGTCCGTCTCCTCCTCCATCTTCTTCGGGCGCGGCTCCACCGCGCACCCGTGCGGCGACATTCAGGTCGGCACCCCCAGTCGGGGCAGCACAAACCGCATCAGCACAAACCATGCCGCAATCATTCCAAGCGGCAGCAGCCAGTCCATCTCTCTCCCCTCCCGTCTCCGGCTCTGCAGAACCGCGCCTATGAGCCGGCATCCCGCGGTAACGGCAGACAGCGCGACATAGAATATATTAACATATCTATGTTTACATCTCATGAGTTCTTACGCTTTTCCCCCGGGCAAAGTTTCTCCTGCCCGGAACCTCCTCCGGGCGGCGGCGTCCTGAAGGTGAACAATCTTTTCAGAAAGGAGTCACGCTCATGAAACGCGCCGGTTTGATCTGGCTGATGGCAGCTGCACTGCTGCTGATGCCCCTGCTGACCTTCGGGCAGACGGGAAGACTGGACGCCCGCACCCGCGACGCGCTGCTGGCGGCTCTGGACGATGAGAGACGGGTGCAGGCTCTCTACCAGGCGGTGCTGGAGCGATTTGGCGAGGTGCGTCCCTTTGTGAACATCATCCAGGCAGAGAAGCGGCATGAAAGCCTGGTGGCTGCGCTGATGAAGAAGTACGGCGTCCCTGTGCCTCCCAACCCGTATCTCGACAGAGAGTTCACGCTCCCGAACCTGCTGACGGAGTGCTGCGCACAGGGGATCGAGGCGGAAAAAGCCAACATCGCCATGTACAACGGCTTTCTGACCTTCGTCAAAGAGAAGGATATTCGGCAGACCTTCACCTATCTGCGAGACGCATCGCTCTACCATCACCTGCCAGCATTTGAGCGATGCGCCGCCGGACTGCCCTGCCCCGGCTTCGGCGGACCCGGCAGACAGGGACGCGGTCCCCGCCGCTGATAAGCCCGCCCGCTTTCGTCGCGCAAGGCTCCCTCCGCTCGGACTGAGGGAGCCTTGCTGCTGTAGCCGGCTCTCTGAAACAACACGTTGCCCTGTCAGGTGACAATTCGAACGGACAGTGATATGCTATAGTATGATTTGCCTCCTCTGATGGAATAACCCGGCATCCATTGCAGGAGGAACTGGAGATTGCAGAGTTCTGCTGGGAAGCCAGGCGTTCTGAATGCTCAACCTTCCGCGCCCCTGGTTCCGGATGAGCGCCACTCAATGAACAGGCAGGAGATCGCCATCGGGGAGCCGACGCTGACCGAGCGGTTCGGTCGGCAGACCCTCTCCGCCAGAATCTGGATCGGACTGCAGGAGCACGAACTGTGGTTCCGCGTACAAAACGGCAGGATCGCCCATCGGATCGAGCCGTTCGTTGCCGCCTGCTACCTGCTAGCGATGAAGACGAATATGCGGCTGTGCGTCCCGCAGGCGATCTCCCTGAAGATGATGGAGGGGCTGGAGGAGTTTCGCCAGATATTCTGCGAGTGGTATCCCGCGTTCCACCCGGTTGAGATCAGGACGGTTCCGCGCGCCCCGCAGGAGCAGATGCCGAAAGCGGAGGGCGTCGCCGCCTTTTTCACGGGAGGCGTCGACTCCTTCTACACGCTGCGCCAGCGCCTTTCCGAGCTGACCGGGCTGATCTTCGTGCACGGCTTCGACATCCCGCTGAAGAATACCGGGCTGCGCCAGCAGATCTCCGCCGAACTGCGCGCCGTCGCCGACCATGTGCAGATTCCCCTGGTAGAGGTCGAGACCAACCTGCGCGAGATCATAGACGCGCACCTCTCCTGGCCCGAGCACGCGCACGGAGCCGCGCTAGCCGCGGTCGCCCTCCTCTTTGCGCCGCAGTTTCACCGCGTCTACATCGCCGCCTCCAACTCCTATCCGGACTTCTCCGCGTTCGGGAGCCATCCGTTCACCGATCCGCTCTGGAGCACGGAAGAGGTCGAGATCGTGCACGACGGCTTCTACACACGCCGCCTGCACAAGGTGGAGGAGATCGCCGGCTGGGACGTGGCGATGGATCATCTGCGGGTCTGCTGGAAGAACCGCGGCGGCGCGTACAACTGCTGCCGCTGTGAGAAGTGCGTGCGCACCATGGTCGCGCTGCGGATCGTTGGCGGGCTGGAGCGATGCAGAACCTTCCCCGGCGGGCTGCGGATGTGGGATGTCCGTCTGACAACGCCGGAGACGGAGTGGCTGCGGATCTGCACGCAGGAGAATCTGGAGGAGCTTCAGAAGCGCGACAGGAGAGACCCGGCTCTGGAGCGCGCGCTGAAGGACGGTCTCAGCGGGCGTTACCATCGCGGGGTCTGGAAGCTGGCGCGCCGTCTACTGCATCGTCTGCGCCGCTAGGAGCCGCCAGGTCCGTCCATTGCAGGCTCTCCGGCAGATGGTCGAAGATCGGCGGGCGCGGACGATTCCAGCAGAGCGCCTCCAGTCCCCCGCCGCCAACCGTCAGGATCGGCTGACGATGCAGCAGACCCTGTATCGCCGGACGGTCCGAGTCCAGACGCACCGCCAGCAGATCGTACATCGGTCCCCAGAGTCCTCCGCCGCTGTACTGAAACCGCCGCACCTCCGGCACGGCGCGCCACTTCATCTTGTACCGCAGGACGCCGTCCTCCGTAAATCCGCGAGAGCCGCCAAAATTGACACGCGCCAGTCCGCGCTCGCCTGCCATCTCGATCACCGCGCGAAACATCAGATTGACGACTTTCGACTGCAGGATCGCCGGTTCGCCCTGCAACCATCCCATCTTCGCAAACCATGCCTCCTGCGGTCGAAACCCGACGACGCCTCCCGCCACCCACTCCTCGCCCCGAAAGGCACACAGCAGACTGCCGTTTTTCAGGATCGCCTCCACTTCGTGATAGTGCGGCTCAAACCCGTGCCGCGCATGACGCGCCTGTATGGTCGGTTTGAGCATCTCCTCAAAGAAAAACGGGAGACGCTGCGGGTCGCGGTTCACCTCGATCCGCAGCCCGCTCTCCTGCGCGGCGCGTATCTCCTGCCGCAGCGTCCGGCTGATCCGCTTCAGTGTCTCCTCCGCCGAAGGCTGCACTGGGACGACGCAGTCCACCCACGCCGCATGGATGCGCCACCCGCGGTGACGGAAGAGCGGAAGCATCCAGGGGTTCGCCGGACAGACGATCAGATCATACGGCTCACAGGCAGACGCGGAGGGAGCGCGGAGGATCGTCGGCAGCCGCTCTCGTCCCCGCCTCGACGCCTGAAAGCCCTCGCCGAACAGCATCTCCAGCAGGTAGTCCATGCCTTCCATCCAGCCGTATGCCAGCGCGCGGACCGGCGCGCCGTCGGGACCGCATCCCGTGATCTCTCGAACGGGGAGGCGCAGGCAGGCGCGGGCATGGCGCAGAATGGCGTACGCCCCGTGCAGGCGCAGGCGGGTCGGTTCGGGCAGACGGCGCAGAAGTGATGTGATCGGCATGAAACTTGAGCCTCCCTTTCACGGTAAGTATCGGTTCCGGTCGGACATCTGTGTACCGTCTCTTCCTCTTCCCGTCAGGACAGGGTTATAATACAGGAGAGGTGATGGACATGTCTATAACGCGGGCGGGACGTGTCGTACGCTATCCTCATTCGGATGGGAAACCGATGGCGGAGATGCCGCAGCGTCTGGAGGCGATGATCTACCTTATAACCGCGCGCCCTACCGCCGGGGAGGATATGGATCGGAAGTACCGGCTGGATCAGCTTGAGCCGGTGACCCTGTACCGGCTGATCGGTCGCAAGTATCAGCAGGCGCCGAACGAGCGCCGCGGCGATCGCGAATGGCGGGCGACGAGCGAGCTGCTAGGATAGCACGTGACGGTACAGGCGGAGGACAGCGGGTACGTTGTTTGTCTTCAGGGAGCAGCTGCAACAGATGCGGATGCGCGAGGAGGAGGCGATACAACGTGCGCAGGAGGAGGCTCGGAGGCACGCTGAACTGTCGGCGAGAGTGCGTCTCATGGAAGAGGAGCTGCACCGGTCGAAGGGAGAGGGTAGGACGCGGACGACTGAGGAATTCACCGGCTGCGTCTCTGCTTACGGCAGAGGGCGGATAACTGCGACGGCGTTACCGCGACATACTCTTCGCCCAGACGCTCCCTCACGGACCGGCAAAAACGGGCAGGGAGCGTGAAGTCTCTCCCTGCCCGTTGACGGCGCGCCATGGCGACACGAAGACGCGGCGGCTTTCCGCAGCGCGTCACCTACACTCTGTTCTGCTTCGGCAGGGAGCGCAGTGAGCGAAAGCTGACCAGTCTTCCGTTTGGCTCATCCCATAGATTGAGGGTGAGCGACTTCAGGCTCTTGCGCAGGGTCAGCGGCTCCACCGCCTGCAGTTCGGGAACCTCATCGTAGCACCGCTGCAGGTTGTAGTTGGGAATGCGGGGGCGCAGATGGTGGATATGATGCAGCCCGATATTTCCGGTGAACCACTGCAGCACCTTCGGCAGCTTGTAGTAGGAGCTGTCCTCCAGCGCGGCGCGCACCGGATCCCACTCGTCGTGGCGTCCCCAGAAGACCCCCTCATACTGATGCTGCACATAGAAGAGCCAGACGCCTGCGGCTCCGGCAACCATCATCACCGGCAGCTGGATCATCAGATAGGTCTTCCAGCCGATCGTGAACCCGGCGGCGAGAAAGATGCCCAGAATCATCAGGTTGGTGATATGCACGCTCCGGCGCATACGCGCATTGGCGCCGCGATGCGGGAACCGCTGCACGATCAGAAACAGAACCGGGGGCGCCAGAATGAACAGCACCAGCGGATTGCGGAAGAGCCAGTAGGCGATCTGGTGCAACTTCGGGGCGTTGCGATACTCCTCCACCGTCATCGTCCAGATGTCGCCGCTTCCCCGGCGATCCAGGTCTCCAGCGGTGGCGTGATGTTCGGCGTGCACCTGCTGCCAGTCGGCAAAGGGCGTGAAGGTCAGCGCGCCGGTGATGTGTCCCAGAATGCGGTTGGCGCGGCGCGAGGCGAAGAACGAGCCATGACAGCAGTCATGGAAGAAGATAAAGATACGCACCAGCAGCCCCGCCGCCAGCACGATCAGGGGAAGCACCAGCCAGTAGGAGACGCCCTGTCGAATCATCCATACCATCAGCCCCCACAGCGCAAAGTAGGGGATCATCGTGTCGAGCAGCTGTCCAATGGCTTTGCGAAGATCCGGCTTCTCATATTTTGACAGAGACCGGTACCATTCGGACCGGGTCGCCGGCACCTTCGCTTCAACCGTTTGAGAGGTCATATTCGAAACTCCAGAAAACACATTCGTCGTTTTAAGTATAGCCGCGATACCCTTCGTTTTCGTCAAGCGCGGCAAAAAACGCTGTTGAGAAATTCGGGGGCGTGAAGGCGTCAGGAACACAGCGACATCTCAGGCATGCGCCTTACAGGCGGTGTGTGTGTAGAAAGCACGCGGAAGGTCCCTGAACATATCATAGCTGTGTCCGAGGGACTATTCGACCTGACAGGGGTCTTTTCCTGCATCTTTAAGATAGATATGCCATGCCGCGCGCCCTATCGTCGTCTGGCGGAGCGGAGGGGGCGTCGTCTGGCGCGGGCATCGCTCTCCCCTTTCTCGGGGTTCTGGGACGACAGACCGCTCAGAGGAACGCGCACGCCGCAGCGCGAGCAGTAGGAGGCGTCCCGGCGGACCGCGGCGATCGGCAGACGCAGAACATACCCGCAGCCGGGACAGGCGACAGAGATCTCAGGAGGCGGCATGGAAGAGCCTGCCTTTCCGCGCATAATCAGCGCATACGCTCATCTGGATAGAACCTTCCTTTCCTGACCATGCAGAGGAAAATAAAAAAGCCTCTTTTTCTAACGCGCTATTACGCGCTGAAAAAAGAGGCTTCGCTCTCTCGCATTGGTAACAGTTCGTTTCCGCAGCCGCAGAACGGCTGTATCTCTATTATACCCCTCTTTTTCGCTCCTGTTCGAAAGGCGAAAAAATGTTTTTTGCGAAACCACATATCTTTTTCATTTCGTGGTATAATACATCTGCTTCCCCAGACAGGGGACGTGTTCGATGTTAGTGAGAGTCCAGGCTGTGAAGATGCGTCCCGTCGGCTTCTGCCGGTTGGCTTTTCTGACCTGCTGCGTCTTTCCCCTGCATTAACGGACACAATTTCCAAAGCATCAGGAAGGAATCTATCATGACGACCGGAACGGTCAAGTGGTTCAACGCCGCCAAAGGGTTCGGGTTTATCGCCCGCGAGAACGGTGAGGACGTTTTCGTCCATTTCAGCGCCATTCAGGCGGACGGTTACCGCGAGCTTTACGAGGGTCAGCGCGTTCAGTTCGAAGTTGAGAACGATCCGCGCGGCAAGGGGCTGCGAGCCTCCAACGTTATCGTCCTGTCCTAAGTTTTAGCAGGCCGATAGGCGCATAACTTTAGTTATGTAGAGAAAGGCTGTTCCTCCGGGAACAGCCTTTTTTTATGGCTTCTGCACGCCCTGCATCCCTCGCTCCCGGAAAAAGGATAATCCGATCCCGCCATGAAATCTGAAACAAACTCTCCATGGAGCGGGTGATGAGACGATATCCTTTCTGTGGCGCAGGCAATCCGGCAAATGCGCGTTTCTGCTCGCAGTGCGGTCGTGCGATCGCGGAACAGACCGCCCCGAGCGCGGCGCGGACCGCCCCGTTCGCCTCTTCTGTCGGTCCCGCTCCCGCTGCGTCCGCGACCGGCATCGTCTGGCTTCGCCGGCGCGATGCGTGGAACGGGCTCGCGTTAGACTATCCTTCCGGCTGGGAGGTGCGATGCCTCAAAGGGATTGTTACGGCGCAGGAGGACGTGACCGGCAACTGCAGCGCGCTGTTGTGGCCCATCCGCCTTCCCGCGCAGATGCCGCTGATCCAGGCGGCGCAGCAGCTGGTCGGCAGCCTGACCATCCACGCCGACGCGGCAGGATGCGGGATCATCTCCGGCTTCCAGTGCCCGGCTTCCGTCGTCTCCTCCCGCGTGGAGACGCTGGGAAAGATCCTCGCCTCCTTCCAGCCGATACGCCGATGGAAAAACAGACCTTTCGCGAGCCGGCGGAGATCGCCCGCGCCGGCATGTCGCCGCAGAGCATGGAGCTGAGCGCGGCGCAGATGATCACCGGCTACGAGGAGCAGGGAACGCGGCTGCAGCAGAAGACCGCCGTTACCGTTCAGCGTTACCATACGGGAATGGGGATGGGCGGGTACTGGTCCGCCAGTCTGGTCTCCTTCTATCGCGCCCCCGCGGCGGAGATGGCGATGGCGCAGGTAGAGACGATCCTGACCGGCATCCTCGATTCGGTGCAGGCAAACCGGGCATGGGAACAGCAGGAGCTGCTGCGCGGTCAGCAGTACACCCTGTGGGCGCAGCAGGACATGGCGCGAAGGCGCGCCGGCATCTCGCGGACGCTGAGCGAGACCACCGACATGATCACGCAGAGCTACTATGAGCGGTCAGCGGCGTATGACCGGATGAGCTACGCCTGGTCCAACGCCTTTCGCGGCAGACAGGATATGACCGACTCCTACGGCGACGTCTATAATGTTCCCATCGGGTACGATCAGTACTGGCGCGACCATCTAGGCAGTGTCTACGGAGGAACCTGGCTCACCGATCCCGATCCCTCCTGGCATCGCCTCGACTCGACCGGACTCTGATCTCCCCGAAAAGTTACCGTTTTTGCATGTTCGCCCAGAACCCGGTATTTCTGGCATACAATATGCGATAGTCTTAGATAGGGGATGCCTTCACGGGTACATCCTGTCAACGTCCCGGTTCCTGAACCCGCCTTTTGCCAGCAGGCATTCCGTCTCCCGCCGGGCTGTCTGCTCCTTCCCTGTCTGCGCAGAAGGGGCCAGAAGCAGGTCTCTCTCCTGCTTCTGCTGCGCGACCCTGACGGGGAGGGCGTCTTCGGGACGCCCTCCCCGCTTCTGGTTCCGTTCCTCCAACCGTATTAGCCCGATGACGCCTCTCTGCGCCCGTCTCCCTGCCGTCAGGCAGTCTATCTGTAGAGAGCGAAGCCTGCTGAACCCGTAAAAACACCGGTTTTCCGTGTTTCTTTAGGTTGCGCCTGCTTCTGGCACAAGTTGTGCGTCTACCTTTCATTGTAAACAATTGGCTGTACTGCTGTTTCATGCGAAGGAGAGTACAGCGCGGTACACGATGAAAGGTATTTCCATGGTCACAAGCGTTCGTCGAACCCTTTTTGCGCTCTCTCTGCTGGTCTTTGCGGGAATGCTCTCGACGGCTGCCAAGGCGCAGCTGATCGGCCCCCATCCGAGCGGAGGTCTTTCATATCAGAGCTTTGCTGACAGTCCGTTTTTCGGGCTTCCTTTCTCCTGGTTCTATCTGGAGGACTTTGAGGATCATGCGCTGAACGTTCCGGGGGTCAGCGCCAGCGCCGGAGGCGTTACCAGCGTTATCTTCGGACCGGGCTACCACGACTCGGTGGATGGAGATGATGGGGTCATAGACGGCAGCGGTCTGGACGGCGACTCCTACTTCCACCGCTACGGCATACTGGGCATCCAGTTCACTTTTAATGCCAGCGTTCTCGGCTCCCTGCCGACCCATGCGGGGCTGGTCTGGACCGACGGCGAAAGCCCCATCTTCTTTGAAGCGTTTGATGAGAACGGCAACTCGCTTGGCGTCCTGAATGGGAGCCACTCTACTAGCGGATACACCGGCCAGTCGGATGAGGACCGTTTCTACGGCGTCGTGCACATGGGCGGCATCTCCGCCATCAGGATCAGTCAACAATTTGGCGGGATCGAGATTGACCATCTGCAGTTTGGACGGATCGCCGCCGTGCCGGAGCCGGGAGTCTTCGCCATGCTCGCGGGAATGGCGGCTTTCGGAGGCGGACTGCTCCTGCGCCGGCGTCGCTCCTGACGCACTTCCCATCACGCCTGCTGTTTCGGCACGTCAGGCAGCCCGTCCGCCTCTCTTCTATAGAGGAGGCGGACGGGCTGCCTTTTTGACGGTGCGAAGCCATCCGGGAGATGCTGCCACCGGCTGATGAAAAAGACGGTTTGAGAATCGGACAGACGAATCTGGCACAGATTATGCAATATATCGGTAAGGGAGGGTTCTCTCAGAACCTGCCAGGCTCCCGCCCCCGGTGGAGGGCTTCGGGAGGGAGAAGCCTCCTGCTGTCTGCGCCGCAGTTTTGAGGTATGCTGCGCCCCTTGCATAGACGCTCTGGACGATGACGACAGGAGAGAGGGATGGCAATCAGAGAAGAGATGTTCAATGCCTCCATGACGGCAGCAGTGATGAGGACTTCCGAAGTAGGATTGTCAAGTACCATTCCTGCCAACCACGTATCCTATTTTTCGTCGAAGCGCTGTCCAGACATTCTGCTTTCACTGAACGGTACTACCATCGTAGCTGCCCCGTGGTTCGCCCTTTCATCCCTGCTGATTCGTCTCTCCCACTTCCATCTCCGCACCATGTATTCGGACGCCAAAGCGCGCAAAGCCTCGCTCATGCACTTGAACGCGGCGGACGATCCCGTCTTCAAGATGAAAGACGATCCGCGCATCACGCCGGCGGGCCGAATCCTGCGCAAATTCAGCCTCGACGAACTGCCGCAGCTGATCAGTGTGTTACAGGGGGATATGTCTCTGGTTGGACCGCGTCCGCCCGTGCCTTATGAAGTGGCGCTGTACGGGAAGAGAGAAGAGACGGCTATCGGTCCTGCCGGGACCGACCTGCCTGTGGCAGATCTCAGGACGCAGCAATCTCAGCTTCGACCGCTGGATGGAACTCGATCTGCTCTATATCGAGACCATGAGCTTCTGGGAGATATCGCAATTATTCCGAGGACCATCCCGGCGGTGATCAGCGCGCGCGGCGCACACTGAAGATTTTCACCATACTAATACCGGCTTAACAGTGGAATATTGTGAGCGTGTCGAAGAGATATGTAGCGGCGCATAGGGCGTTGCCCCTACTCAGCCCCACGTAAGCTGAGAACGCCCTATGCGCCGCTACATGAAGCCGCTACACTCGCCAGGAGCCTGCCGCTCGCATCGCTCCCTGCCGCTTGTGTCACGTGGACGGCTGGTTGAAAATACGGGTAACGAGGAGAGTTATACCACGTACTTCGAGTGTCTGACGAAACTGCGGGAGAGTTTGTTCCCGAAAATCGGCAAAATTTTAAAATTAGTACAAATTTTTGAGTCATCTGCGCGAAATAGGCTGTTCTTATCGTGTTTCATATGCGTTTACGCCCTGCTGAGCTGTTTTCGCCGGGATCGAAAGATGGGAGTATCAAGAGATGAGCATACAGGAGAAGATCGCCGTTGTCGGACTGGGTTACGTCGGACTGCCCGTAGCCGTGGAGTTCGGTCGTAGATGCGAAGGGACCATCGGCTTCGACATCAATGCGCGCCGCGTGGAGGCGCTGCGCCGGGGAGAGGATCATACCGGCGAGATGGACGCTGAGACGCTGCGCCCCCCCTATCTGCGTTATACCAGCGACCCGGAAGAGCTGCGGGGCGCGACGTTCTTCGTCGTCTGCGTGCCGACGCCGGTAGATATGCACCACCGCCCCGATCTAAATCCGCTGGCTTCCGCCTCCGAGATCGTCGGGCGTGCCCTGCAGCCTGGCAGCGTGGTTGTCTACGAGTCTACCGTCTATCCCGGCGTTACCGAGGAGTTTTGCGGACCGATCCTGGAGCGAGTCTCCGGTCTGCGTCGGGGCGTGGATTTCAAGCTGGGCTACTCGCCGGAGCGAATCAACCCCGGCGACCATGAGCACACATTGACCCGGATCGTCAAAGTGGTCTCCGGAGAGGATGAGGAGACCCTGGAGCGCGTCGCCCGCGCCTACGAGACGATCATCACGGCGGGCGTCCATCGCGCCCCCTCCATCAAGGTGGCGGAGGCGGCGAAGGTGATCGAAAACACCCAAAGAGACCTGAATATCGCCCTGATGAACGAACTGGCGCTGATCTTCTCCCGGCTGGGCATCCGCACCAAAGATGTCCTGGAGGCGGCGGGAACGAAGTGGAACTTCCTGCGCTTTTCGCCGGGGCTGGTGGGCGGACACTGCATCGGCGTGGATCCCTACTACCTGACCGCGCTGGCGGAGCGGCTGGGCTACCATCCGCAGGTGATCCTTGCCGGTCGCCGCGTCAACGACGGAATGGGCGTCTTTATCGCGCAGCAGGCGGTCAAGATGCTGATCAACGCCGACATCCCCATCAAACGGGCGCGCGTCGGCGTGCTGGGGCTGACCTTCAAGGAGAACGTCAGCGACCTGCGCAACAGCCGGGTACCGGACATTGTGCGGGAGCTGGAGCAGTTCGGGGTTACGACGCTGGTGCACGACCCGCTGGCGGATCCGCAGGAGGCAGAGGAGGAGTACGGCATCCATCTGTCCCCTTGGGAGCGTCTGCGCGGTCTGGACGGGATCGTGCTGGCGGTTTCGCACAGACACTATCTGGAGATGAGCCTTCCCTGCCTGTTTGAGGGACTGCGCCCGGACGGGATCGTTGTAGATGTGAAGTCCGCGCTCGACCCGAAGCAGATCCCGTCAGGCGCACGCTACTGGTCGCTGTGAGATCCGCGCCCTTCGCGAAACCGGCTCTTTCCACAGGAGACGCACCGTGTCAGATGAACTTTTTCGCAATCAGGACAGCCTGATTCTGTTGCTGCGGAGGGCGCTGCGCCGAATTCAACTGGCGATGCTGCTGCGCCTGACGCTGATGGCGAAGCGTCATCCAAAACGCTAAGTGAAGACGGAGCGGGGAGATCAGTGACTGAGATCACCCCCTGCAAGGAGAAGAGGATCGGATGAGCCTTCCGACCAGACAGTCGGCTCCATTCTTACCCTTTGCACTGCCGGACATCGGCGAAGACGAGATCGCCGAAGTGGAGGACACCATGCGCTCCGGCTGGCTGACGACCGGACCGAAGACCCGGCAGTTTGAACAGGAGTTCGCGGCGTTTGCCGGTTCCGATGTCGAGGCGATGGCGGTCAACTCCGCCACCGCCGGGCTGCATCTGGCGCTGGAGGCGGCGGGCGTTCAGTCGGGGGACGAGGTGATCACCACCACCTACACCTTCACGGCGACGGCCGAGGTCGTGCGCTATCTGGACGCGCATCCCGTCCTGACGGACATCAGCCCGGAGACCCTGAATATTGATCCGAAAGCCGTCGAACGGGCGGTTACGCCGCGCACAAAGGCGATCATCCCGGTACACTTCGGCGGGCTTGCCTGCGATATGGAGGCGATCCTGTCCATTGCCGGCAGACACGGCTTAAAGGTGATCGAGGACGCCGCGCACGCCTTCCCCTGCGTCTATCGGGGAACGCGGATCGGCGCGCTGGCGAGCGATGCCGCCGTCTTCAGCTTCTATGCGACGAAGACGCTGGCGACCGGCGAGGGCGGCATGATCGTTACCCGCGACCCCGAACTAGCGCGCCGATGCCGGGTGATGCGTCTGCACGGCATTGACCGGGACGCCTTCAACCGATACCGCTCGGAGAAGCCGGCGTGGTTCTACTCGGTGATCGCTCCCGGCTTCAAATACAATATGCCCGATCTTGCCGCCGCCATCGGTCTGCACCAGCTGCGTCGGGGACTGGCGCTGCAGGCGCAGCGGCAGCGCATGGCGGAGCGCTATGACGAAGCCTTCACCGACCTGCCCCTGCTCCTGCCGCCGAAGGCTCCGCCCGGCGATCTGCATGCGTGGCATCTGTATGTGATCCGCCTGACCGACGACGCGCCCGTTTCACGGGACGCCTTCATCGAACGGCTGGCGCAGCGAGGGATCGGCGCGAGCGTCCATTTTATACCGCTGCACCTGCACCCCTACTGGCAGGAGACCTACCGCCTGCGCCCGGAGGATTTCCCCTGCGCGCAGAGGGTCTTTGAACGCTGTGTCAGCCTCCCGCTCTACACGCGCATGACGGAGGCGGATCAGGCGCGGGTGATAGATGCCGTGCGAGAGATACTGCGGGGATAGGCGCGCGATGTTGAGCCAGACCGGCAATCGTCCCTCTCAGGCGCGGCGCGCCGGCAGCCGACTGGATGAGATCGCCCGGCGGGGCATGGATATTGCTCTCTCCTCGCTGGTGCTGCTGCTCTGTGCGCCGCTCATGGTAACGCTGGCGGCGCTGGTGAAGCTCTCCTCGCCGGGTCCGGCGCTGTTCCGACAGCAGCGGGTCGGGCGCGGCGGGCGTCTCTTCTGGCTGCTGAAGTTCCGCTCCATGCGGACGGGAGGCGGCGGTCCCTCCGTGACCGCCGACGGCGATAACCGTATTACGCCGATCGGCAGGATCCTGCGCCGCACCAAGCTCGATGAGCTGCCGCAGTTCCTGAACGTTCTGCGCGGGGAGATGTCGCTGGTGGGACCACGCCCGGAGGTTCCGGAGTATGTGGCGCACTATACCGGAGAGCAGCGCGAGGTTCTGAGCGTCCGTCCCGGCATCACCGGACCGACGCAGCTTGCCTATCGCCGGGAAGAGGAGATGCTCAAGGGCAAAGAGGATGTAGTCGCCTTCTATCTGCAGGAGATACTTCCCGCAAAACTGGCGATGGATCTGGCGTATATCCGCGCCCGAACCGTATGGGGAGACCTCGGTCTTCTGCTGCAGACGGCGCTTCTGATGGTTCGACGCGGCTGAGAGGAGAGCGCACGGCGCGCAATCCGGCAGTTTTACAGACGAAAGGTCGCTCTGATGGCATGTTTCGTGCGTATTTATAGATATAGAAGAGAGATCGGTCTCCATGAGTCCGCCTTACCTGACCCGATACTCCTCTACAATCAGCCGCATCTCCGGGAAGAGAAGTTATGAACCGTGATAACCTGTCCAAAAGATTTAGACGTCTGCTGGCGCGGCGCCTGCTGGGACTGCGCAACCGCCACTTTATGGCGATGGACGCCCTCTTCTTTGCTATCACACCGACGGTTGCGCTCCTTTTTCGGCTGGAGGGGCGTGAGTCGCTGGATCCCTACGTTCAGGCACTGATACAGTACACGGCGTTTGCGGTCGTTATTCGGATCTTCTGCTTCTACATTTTCGGAATATACAGCTTCTATTGGCGGTCCGCCACTGCGCGCGAACTAGTTCAGCTTGTGCTGGCGACAGCGGTCTCCGTCATTCTCATCGCGCCCGCCTATCTGATCCCCTCGTCCGAAGAGGAGAAGGGATTCTTCCTGCCGCGCTCCACCCTGCTGATAGACGGCATGCTGGCGTTTCTGGCTGCCAGTATGACCCGCTACAGCGTTCGCGTTCTGGGCGAAGCCCCTCTGGAGCACCCCTGTGCTGAGTCGAAGCGCGTGCTGATTGTCGGCGCCGGCGTGATCGGGCAGATGATTGTTCGGGAGATGCGCGCCCGACCGCATCTGGGCATGGTCCCCGTAGGATTTGTGGACGACGATCCCGCCAAGCAGCACCTGATCCTGATGAACCTGCCGGTCTACGGCGACTGTGACCGCCTGCCCTACCTGGTGGATCGGCACGACATTGACGAGGTGGTGATCGCCATCACGCAGGCTCCGGGCAAGCGCATCCGCGAGATCGTTCAGCTGTGCGACTCCGCCGGGGTCAGGGCGAAGACCATCCCCAGCATGACCGAGATCATTGACGGGCGCGTCAGCATCTCCAGACTGCGCACCGTGCAGATCGAAGACCTTCTGCGCCGCGCGCCGATCGCCACCGATCTTTCGGAGGTCGGCAGCATGATTCGCGGCAAGTGCGTGATGGTGACGGGCGGCGGCGGCTCCATCGGCAGAGAGCTGTGTCGTCAGGTGCTTCAGTGCGCTCCCGGCGACCTGATCATTCTGGGACACGGCGAAAACTCCGTTTTTGAAGCCCGCAATGAACTGAACAACCACCTGCAGCGGCATCCGGAGATTCCCACGCGCCTGCATGCGGTCATCGCCGATATCCGTTTCGAGCAGCGTATCCACAGTGTGGTCAGCAGCATGAAGCCGGACATCATCTTCCACGCCGCTGCCCATAAGCATGTTCCGCTGATGGAAGAGAACCCGGTAGAGGCGGTAACCAACAACATTCTGGGCACGCGCAATATGCTGAGAGCGGCGATCGCGGCAGATGTCGAACGGTTTGTGCTGATCTCCACCGATAAGGCGGTCAAGCCGACCTCCGTCATGGGTGCCTCCAAGCGCGCCGCAGAGCTGCTGGTGATCCAGGCGGCGCGCCAGAGCGGGAAGCCCTATGTGGCGGTGCGGTTCGGAAACGTGCTGGGGAGCCGGGGCAGCGTGGTTCCGGTCTTCAAGAAGCAGATCGAAATGGGCGGTCCGGTCACCGTCAGCCACCCGGACATGACCCGCTACTTCATGACGATCCCGGAAGCGGTGCAGCTTGTGCTGCAGGCGGCGGTTCTGGGAAAAGGCGGCAGCGTGCTGATGCTGGACATGGGCGAGCCGGTGAAGATACAGCAGCTGGCGGAAGACCTGATCCGTCTCTCCGGTCTGGAGGTCGGGCGCGACATAGATATCGTCTATACCGGCACCCGCCCCGGAGAGAAGCTGTACGAGGAACTGCTGATCCCCGGAGAGGTGTATGAGAAGACAGACCATCAGTACATCCTCGTCGTCCGAAGCGCCAGCGATTCCGTCCCGCACAACCTGGACGCTCTGATCCGCCAACTGGAAAAGTGCAGCGAGAGCGGCAAGCGCGAAGAGATTATCGGCGCGATCACCCGACTGGTTCCGGAGTTTCAGCCGGACGAGGCGCGGCAGATGGCGGTCTCTCCACCTGCGTACAGAGAGGACCTGCCGCATGCTGCGCGGGAGAAACCTCGAACAGAGCAGAGGCAGCCTGCGTCGGTTCCGTTTCTGGAGTTGTAGGGGTGAGCCACGTCTGCGCGCTGCGTTGTGCCCGCCGTCTCATCGGGCTGATCTCAGCGGCGCTGGTCTGCTTGTGGGCGGTTCCGACCGTCGGTAAGAGGCAGGGAGCCGCAGGTCGGTACGAGATCGCCGATCTGGGCGGACCGCTGGAGATGGAGGCGGTCGCCAGCGCCATCAATCGCAGCGGGACGGTGGTCGGCGAGGCGCAGGGCGCGACGGACGCCGAGCATACGGTGCGCGGGTTTCGTTACGCATCCGGAAAGTTTCAGTTTCTGCCGGCGCTCTTCTCCGGAGGATGGGTCGCCGCGAAGGGGATCAACGCCGAAGGCGCGATTGTCGGCAGCGCGGAGGCGAAAGACGGACAGACGCGGGCGTTTATATGGAACAATCAACGGATACGCGACCTCGGTACGCTGGGCGGAGAGAGCAGTCAGGCGTCCGGTATAAATGATATGGGTCTGGTTGTTGGCGACTCCGAAGTTCGCCCGCTGAATGAAACGCGGCGCGCCTTCCTATGGCAGCAGGGGCGGATGCGCGATCTGGGAACGCTCGGCGGAAAGCGCAGCTACGCCAGCGCGATCAACAACCGTAATAGGATCGTTGGCGGCGCGCAGACGAAGGCGGGGGTCTGGCAGGCATGTCTGTGGGAGGAGGGACGCATTCGCGCCTTGAAGACCCCTCCGGGAAGCGAGAGCGGCGCGCAGGACATCAATGCGCGCGGAGAGATCGTCGGGTGGTATCTTCCGGCATCCGCCCCGAACCAGCGCAGGACCATGCAGGCGTTTCTCTACCGGAACGGACAGATGCGCTCTCTGGGCGGAAAGTCGGATCGCGGCAGTGTGGCGTTTGCGCTCAACGACCGCGGAGAAGCGGTCGGGCAGGTTACCGACTCATCAGGACAGAGGCGCGCCACGCTCTGGTCGGAGGGTTCCGCCGTGGACCTGACGGAGAGTCTGGCACCTCAGCCCGGAGTACGCTGGCAGCTGCTGGCGGCGCTGGATATCAACGAGGCGGGACAGATCGTCGGGTTCGGGGAGCGCAACGGGGTGTGTCGCGGATACCTGCTGACGCCGCGCCGATAAACGGGTCGTTTATGCATGTCTCAAAGCAGAGCCGCTGACGCTCTCCGGAGTTTTCCGGCGGGCGGAGGCGCACACGGATAGGATTATGGAATACGTAGAACAGATGGATCAGCCGTCCGAATTAAGCGCGAAGTCGGTTGCGATCGCGGTCTGGCGTCGTAAATGGATCGTGATGATCGTCGTTGCGGCGGCGCTGGCGGCGACCCACTATATTACGCAGAGGCAGCCGCGCCTCTACCGCGCTACTGCGCAGATGATGCTCCTGCAGCCCGCTCCTACTGCCGCTAACTCTCCCGAGGCGCTGTTGAGCAGTCCGGCGACAGAATCCGCAGAGACGCAGCTTTCGCTGCTTCGCAGCGATGGCATGGCATGGCGCGTGCTCGCCTGGCTGAAAAACGACGCCTTCAACAAAGGACAGTCCCAGGATCGTCTTGGGATGATCAATAAGAACAAGCTCTGGCGCGACTTTCAGAGCATCGTGAAGTTCGCCAACCCTGACAACACCAACATCATCACGGTCACCGTCTCCCACGAAAACCCGGAGATCGCCTCGGAGCTGGCGAATGTGATCTGTCTGGCGTTTGCGGACTGGAAGAAGGAGCTGGCGCAGGAGCGCGTTCAGAAGATCATGGCGAACCTGGAGGTGCGCGCCCGGCGCGCCCGCGAGCAGATGCTGGAGGATGAGCGGCTTCAACTGCAGCACTCGCGCAGCTCTCGCATGATAGACATCCCGGCGGAGAAGCAGGCGCTGATGCAGAACTTCCTTGCCAAAGATGCCGAGGTGGAGACGCTGCGGCAGGAAGTTATCGCGCAACGTGAGCGAGTGAAGCGGATGAGTCAGCAGTTGCAGCAGGCGGATCAGAGCCTACGCTCCGCCCCCTCTAGCGCGCGCCCGAACGAGCAGATCGCCTATCTTCAGCAGGAGTTGAACCGCCTAGAGACGGAGCGCGCCCGGCTGACAGTGCGTTTCGCTTCGGAGCATCCGGATGTAAAGACGATTGACGCGCAGATCCTCGACGTGAAGGGACGTCTGGCAAAGGCGATGAGCGACAGCCTGGACTATCGCCGCCCGACGGTTCAGTCGCAGGAGTATCTTTATAATGAGTACAAAAGCACGCAGACCATGCTGGCGTTCAACGAAGCTAAACTGCGTGCCGCCATGGCGATGCGCGATCAGCTTCGCGAGCAGTTGAAGGGTCTGCCGGTTCCCGCCATGCAGAACACGCGCCTGTCGCGGGAGGCGGAGATCTCCAGCAGTCTCTACTCCTCGATTCAGGCGACGCTCAACGCCGCCCGTCTGAACGCCGACATCGCTTTCGGCAACGTGCAGTTGACCGCCTATGCAGTGACACCGGAGGTGCCGTTCCAGCCGAATGTCACGCGCAACTGGCTTTTAGGTGGGGCGATCGGTCTGGCGATGGCGCTGATGACCGCGCTCCTACTAGATCAGGCGGATCGGCGGGTGCGCAGCGTGCGCGAGGTGCGCCGGCTGGTCAGCGGTCCGGTGATCGGCGCGCTGCCGGCGCTGAAACGCTCGCAGCTTCAGTCGTTGCAGCGTGGCGAGCTGCTCCCCGTGGCGACGGAGGTCTACGGGATGGCGCGGGCGAACTTGGCGGCGGCGATGCGCAGTCACGGTATACAGGACCCATGGCATAAGCGAGTCATTCTGGTTACCAGCGCGCTGCCTGGCGAAGGGAAATCGCTCACTTCTGCGCATCTGGCGCGTTCGATTGCCCGCAGTGGACGCTCTGTGATCCTAGTAGATGCGGATATGCGCCGCCCGGTGCAGAACGAACTCTTTGGCACAGATGAGCCGATCGGGCTGGCGGACGTTCTGTCGAAGCGGCTTTCGTTGAATGAGGCCGTCGTTACCTCCGACACCAGCGACCTATGGATTCTGCACAGCGGCAAGCCGGATCGCAATCCAACCGAGCTTATCGCGCTGCCGGAGATGGCGGAGATCGTCAATCAACTGCGCAATGAGGTGGATGTGGTGCTGATAGACGCGCCTGCCTGCGCAGTGGTTGCGGACGCCCTCCTGCTGGCGCCGCATGCGGACGCCGTGCTCTATGTGATCAGCGCGGGGCATGCCAATGAAGAGCTGATCCGCGAGACGGTCAACTACATCCGTACCGCGACCACTAAGCCGATCGTCTATTTCGTCAACCGTTCGCCGAGGGAGGCGCACCATCCTTATGGCAAGTACTACTCCTACTATAGCGCGCCGGAGGTGGTGGTAGATGTAACCACGACGGAGAACGGAGCCTCGCCGGCATCGGAGGGGAGCGTATCCGAATCACAGCCGTCGGATGTCAAGCCGGAGCCGGTCGGTCCGGAGAGCGGCGGACGCGCATGATCGAAGGGAAGGAGCGGATTTCGGTTGCGTCTGTGCGTTCGCCTGAGACCTCCCTGGCGGCTGTCTGGCTGTCCTGGCCCCGCTCCGGGTGGCTGTTTGGCGTCCTGCTGATCGCGCTCTACTGGCCCGCGCTGATCTGGACGGGACGCCTGTGGCTGACCCGCGACGCCTACTCGCACTGCGTCTACATCATCCCGTGCTCTCTGTTTGTGGTATGGCTTCGGCGCAGGGAGATACGCGCTGCCCCGGCGCAGCCCTCGGCATGGGGTCTCCTCCCCCTTGCGCTGGGGCTGACGATCTATTCGGCAGCCTATCTTCTGCGGCTGGAGATGCTGCTGATGTGGACGCTGATTCCGGTGCTGGCGGGCGGCATCCTGATCCTGCACGGACCGGCTCTCTGGCGCATTATGCGCTTTGCGGTGCTGTTTCTGGTCTTTGCCGCCCCGATCCCCTACCCGGTAGAGTACTGGGTCAATGAACAGTTGAAGAGCATCACCTCCTTCTGCACGGCAGGTATCGTCTCGGCGATGGGCTTCACGCTGGACCGCCAGGGCAATCTGATGGAGGTGCCGGGAGCGATGCTGGAGGTGGCGGACGGGTGCAGCGGCTACAAGAAGTTCATTGCGATGCTGGCGTTCTCGTCGCTGTACGGCTATCTGTTCGCGATCTCCAACCGCAAGCGCGCGGCGCTTATCCTGCTTTCGATGCCGATCGCCATTCTGGCGAACGTGATCCGCGTGGTGGGACTGACGCTGGCGGTGCTGATCGGGGGCATCCCGCTGTTTGAGCAGGTGCACGACTGGGCGGAACGCTCGGTTCTGGTGATCGCTTTTGTTGCTTTCATCTTCACGGGAAAGGCGCTTGGATGCAAAAGACTGCGCTTTATGCCTTCGCGGGACTCTTCATGATCTCCGCCTGCCTGATCGTCACCCATGCAGTGCAACGCGCGCCGGAGCACATCGTGCCCTCGATCTCGCTGGATCGCCTGCCGCGGGTCATTGGAGAGTGGAAGGCGGAGCAGGAGAATGGAGCGCAGGAGGGGATCCAGGAGCGAATACACACCTCTTCGACGCTTATTCGCTTCTACAGACGGGGTTCCGGTCCTAGAATCGAGCTTCTGCTGGCGGTCTCGACCAGCCGGGAGGCTCTCTCCGACCCGCGAAACAGCCTGCCTCCAGGCAACTGGCGCATTCTGGAACGAAAGGAGCGCGCATTTTCCGGGCAGCAGTTTACGGAGGTAACCGCCGATAATCTGTTTCAGCAGTACCGCGTGCTGTACCGTGTGCAGCCTCTGGACCATGAAAAGGACAGAACCAGCGTGATGGAGAACCTGCAACTACTGCACGACCGGATGCAGAACAAAAAACGCCGCATGCGCTGGCTGCTGATCCATGCGCGCGTCCCCGCCCTGCACCGCCAGGCGGAGGAGGTCTATCGCTTCGTGGAGGCATTGTCCGTTCAGATAGCGCTGCATTTGGAGCCGGGAGGGTAAGCCGTCTCCTGTCATCGCCGCAGGTCTACTCGCACAGTCTCACATCCTGTTGTTGCGGCATGAAATCTGCAGAATAGAGCCTGGATTCAATAACGCCTCGACATATTTCACCAGAAAGCGGTCATCACGGTGTCTACGGTCACTTCGGAGTTTGAGACAAAAGGTTCTGCAGAGTCGCCTCCGGTCCTGCGGATCGCGCCTACGCGGGGCTGGGTCTCGCTGCAGCTGCGCGAGGTCTGGCAGTACCGCGAGCTGCTCTTCTTTCTGACGTGGCGCGACGTGAAGGTGCGCTACAAACAGACGGCGATAGGGGGGGCGTGGGCGATCCTGCAGCCGTTTCTGACGATGGTGGTCTTCAGCCTCTTTTTCGGGAAGCTGGCGAAGATCCCGTCGGACGGCATCCCCTACCCGATCTTCAGCTACGCCGCGCTGGTTCCCTGGACCTTTTTTGCCAACGGTCTGTCGCAGTCGTCCAACAGTCTGGTGGGCAGCGCGAACCTGATCAAGAAGGTCTACTTTCCGCGTCTGGTCGTGCCGATCTCCTCGGTGCTGTCGGGGGTAGTGGACTTCGCGCTGGCGTTTCTGGTGCTGCTGGGGATGATGCTCTACTACGGAATTGTGCCGACCTGGAACGTGGTCTTTCTGCCCCTTCTATTGCTGCTGTCGCTGGTGACGTCGCTGGGGGTGGGGCTGTGGCTGTCAGCGATGAACGTGCATTTTCGGGACGTGCGCTACATCATTCCGTTTCTGACGCAGTTCTGGATGTTTGCGACGCCGATCGCCTATTCGAGCCGCCTGCTCAGCGAGCCGTGGCGGACGCTGTACGGGATCAATCCGATGGTGGGCGTGGTGGACGGTTTCCGGTGGGCGCTGCTGGGTTCGCAGAACGCGCCGGGACCGATGCTGTGGGTCTCCACCGGCGCGGCGCTGTTTCTGCTGGTGAGCGGTGCCTACTATTTCCGGCGCATGGAGAAGACCTTTGCGGACACGGTGTAGGAGTGTGACCCGGTGAGCGATATTGCAGTGCGCGTGGAGGGACTCGGGAAGCAGTTCGTTCTGCGCGGAAAACAGGAGAAGTACCGGACTCTGCGGGACACGATCACACATGCAGCGGGCGCGCCCGTGCGCCTGGTGCGCGGTCTGTTCAGCCGCAACGGCAGCCGTCCTGAGCCGGAGAACACCTTCTGGGCGCTGAAGGATATCAGCTTCGAGGTGAAGCGCGGGGAGGTGGTGGGCATTATCGGTCGCAACGGCGCGGGCAAGTCAACGCTGCTGAAGATCCTGTCTCGCATCACGGAGCCGACAGAGGGCTATGCGGAGATCTACGGTCGCGTGGGTTCGCTGCTGGAGGTGGGGACGGGATTTCACCCGGAGCTGAGCGGTCGGGAGAACATCTTCCTGAACGGGGCGATTTTGGGGATGCGCCGCCGGGAGATCGAGCGTCAGTTTGATGAGATCGTGGCGTTTGCGGAGGTGGAGAAGTTCATAGATATGCCGGTGAAGCACTACTCGAGCGGGATGTATCTGCGGCTGGCGTTTGCGGTGGCGGCGCACCTGGAGCCGGAGATTCTGATCGTGGACGAGGTGCTTGCGGTTGGCGACGCGGCGTTTCAGAAGAAGTGCATGGGTAAGATGCAGGACGTCGCCGGGCAGGGGCGCACCGTGCTCTTCGTCAGCCACAATATGGCGGCGATACAGACGTTGTGCAGCCGCGGCTTGCTGTTAGAGAGCGGCCATCTCTTACAGGATGTCCCATCGCACGAAGCAGTGCAGACATACCTCAGACGAGGGGTGACCGAGGAGGTCGCTCCTAGCTTTGATAAGCGGGAGGGAGATGGCAGCATTCGATTTATGGACGTGGAAATAGTATCCTCGGAAGGAGAGACCCTGACTCAATTGCTCTCCGGGCAGGACATTGTTATCCGGATGGAATATAAGGCGGATCGCGATAGATGTCCTTCACATGTCAATGCGTCTCTCTGGGTGAACAGTCTGGTGGGCGAACGCTTTTTTGTCTGCTGCGTGGATGTGGTGCGTGATAGTTTCAGAAACATCCCTCCGGAGGGAATTCTCACCTGTCATGTGCCCAGACTGCCACTGCCTCCCGGGTCTTACACTTTATCCGTCTGGTGCCAGGCTAATGGGAGAGTTGCCGACAAGGTTGAAAACGCCCTGCAGTTTGAGGTGATCCCCGGAAACTTTTACGCTACCGGCAGGCTACCTAACCGAAAAAACAGCTCAGTACTGATTGACTACTCTTGGGAGATAACAGGGCGGGAATCGTCCCTGCCCCGCCGGCAATAGGAAGGAGGCGTCCAACATGAGATCTGTCGCCTACGTGACCACGGTCTATAATCACCATGCGCAGCACTCCGGGTACCATCTGCTGGCGAAGGCAGTGTCCTCCAACGCCGTGGTGATTTCCGCCAGCTCTGTGCGAAAGGCAGGCAGTACAAGGATCAAGTCGTTCATGCGGCGACATTTTGGCAGACACTATGATCTCATGGCATTACGTAACGAACTGGCTGGCTTATGGACGTTAACCCGAGGAAAAGTAGAGGTGCTTCACTACCTCTACGGCGATCGCGATATGGGAATACGTCACCTGTGGCCCCTGAAGCCTGAGGGACTGGTCTGCGCAACTTTCCATAAGCCTCCGACAGCCTTCAAGCGTCGTTTTGAAGAGAGAGTGAACCTACGCGGTCTGCCTCTAGCGATCTGCGTTGGCAGGAATCAGATTCAAACGCTTTACGAATATGGCGTCCAACATGCTGAGTTCGTACCTCTCGGGGTAGACACCTCCTTCTGGACAACACCTGAGACGCATATAGATCAGTATTGGAATCCACTGCAGGCTGTAGCGGTCGGCTTTCATATGCGAGATTTTGAAACCCTGTATGCCTGCACTGAAAAGCTGGCGTTACGATTCAAGGGCTTTCGCTTAAAGCTCATTGCGCCACGTGAACGCATACCGGATCCTCCCTCTGAATCGGTTGAAGTTTTATTCGGGATCTCTGATGAGGAGCTTCGAGAAACGTATCGAAACTCCTGCTTCCACCTTCTGTCAATGACCGACTGTACGGCAAACTGTGCTTTGCTAGAAAGCATGTCCTGTGGAACTCCGACGGTCGCAACGGACTGCGGGGCTGTACGAGACTATGCGTCTCCGGACGGCACGTTCTTCTGTCCTCCGGGAGATGCGGACGCGATGGCAGAGCAGTGCGGAAAACTGATCGAAGACCATCTTTTAAACCATCGCATGCGCCTATTGGCAAGGAAGAACGCGCTTCGGTTCGATTGGAGCGAGGTCGCAAAGGAGATTTCATTGCTATATGACTGTTATTTTAAAAGCTGATAGATACTGATTTCGTCCTTTTCAGAGAGACAGGAGTCTCGTTTGAAGTCCGTGCCTAGCGATAGTCCACTGATTACTGTCATCATACGCACCGCCGGAGAGCGCACAGAGTCGCTCTGCTATGAGATCGTCTCCCGGCAGGCGCCAGTCTCTCAGATCCACTGGGTGCGGGAAGCCCCGTTCAGCCAGGCGCTGCGACGCGGGTATGAGATCGGTCTACACGAGGGACGCAAATGGACGCTCTGTCTGGATGCGGACGTGCTGTTGATTGACAATGCCCTGCCATCCGTGTTAAGTGTTGCAGAAAGCCTGTCCGGAGAGTGCTTCGGGATGGGGGTAATGGTTTTCGATCAGTTTTATGGACGCAAGAATTATAGAGGTTTCCACCTCTACCGAACCTGCCTTCTGGACAGGGCGTTGAAAAGATGGGAACACTGCAAGGACCAGATCCGCCCGGAAACGGCGGTCAAAAACGCTATGAAAGACGCAGGCTACCCATGGCATCCACTTCCCGAGGTCTATGGCATCCATGACTACGAGCAGTACTACGCGGATATCTTCCGCAAGATGGCAACCCGTGCACAGAAGAGTCAGCGGGAATGGACCTATCTTTGCAACCGGGCGGAAAGTCTGTCCAGAAAATCTCCGGACTTCCTGGTCGCATTATGGGCATTGCGATTCGGCAATTCGGATCACAGCACAGTAGCTGTACTGAACAAAAGCCAGTGGCGGGATACGATCCAGCTTCTGATGGACTGTTATGGACTGAAGGAGAAAAGTCCACTAGAAGCCGATGGGATGGAAACCTATGTTTTCAGGCAGCTATGGCGGGAGCGGGCAATCCATTTTCTTCCCGTTAATCCAACCGGACTGACACCTGCCGACCGCCTTCGCAGGCTCTATTCACGAGTCTGCTACCGGCTCTCGAACCGAGAACGACTTTACAAACAACTACGCGATCATTGATGTTCAGAACAGTATCAGGAAGATTCAGCTGATGATCGAGCAGCCTGTCAGTAGAGAAGTCGTCGTCAGTGTTGTCATGCCTGTATATCAGGCGGAAGCATACGTCTACGACGCAATTAAAAGCATATTGGATCAAACCTTTCAGGACTTTGAACTGATCGTTGTGGACGATGCTTCAACGGACCGATCACTGGAGATCATACGTACCATAGATGACACTCGTATTCGCGTTCTGCAACAACCAGAAAATGCAGGTTATCCTTCTGCAATGAACCGAGGACTTGAGATTGCTCAGGGATCATACATCGCACGCATGGATGCGGATGATGTATGTGAGCCGGTCCGTCTGGCAACGCAATTGTCTTTCCTTCAATCTAATCCTGAGTACGTCTTTGTAGGCTCACTTCAATACTGGGTTACACCAAACGGGAAAAAATCATTTTCAGAATCATTACAGAAATCCATGCAGAACGAATGTATGGATGAAAGTTGGGAGAGCGTTCTAGAGGGAACCAGGCGCTTTGTAGATTCGTCTGTCTTGGTTCGCCATCACGCAGTGAAGAAAGTAGGTGGATATAGAACGTATCAGCGTAGCGGTCAGGACGTAGACCTGTGGCTGAGACTGCTTGAAGATGGTGGAAAAGCTGCGACCCTTGGCAAACCCCTGTACGGACGGCGACTTGTACCGAGCTCGATCACCTTCTCCATGGAGACGAAGGCACGGAATAGGATTCCTCGCATTCTGGCGATGCAGAGAAAGGAGACCGGAAGCGACGCTGTCATGCGGGGCGAAGACATCAGTTACCTGATCAATCAGGAAGGTGTAGAAGGTTCGAAAAAATGGAGACATAACGCGTGCTGGCGGGCAGCAATCACCTGCGCAGAAGTCGGGGATCTACCAGGGAGCATTGGGTTCCTAGTACAGGCCCTTCGTCACCAACCTCTGTCGCTAGATAATCTGGTCAACTTTTTTCGATACCTGAAGCGTTGCAGACTTCGTGTACAGTAATCGCCCAAGTAACGAGATCGCTCCTGAAGAGGGATTCGCTAGAAATAGACAGACGATCTCATACAATCGAGGAAGCGATTACACCTTTATCCACGAATTAATAAAAATGGCAGAAAGAGATTCTCAACATAATGTTCTGGGAGGAGCGGCAGATCGCATTGGTGACATACTGATCACTTTCGGTCTACGGAACCAACCCGTCAAGGGTCGCTTCAATGATATGGGCTGGACTAGCACTCCTCTCGGGCATAGTATGGATCTATGGTTGCAGGAGCCTTCGACAGAATGGTATGGCTATCCCCTCAAGGTTATCCGTAAGGAACCGTTTCTTTTTCTGTTACTGGGCGAACTGTATAACTGCCCCAATACCAATCAGACTCTGGAGCTGATCGCAGACGACTTTGATCATGCCAAGGAATTGAACGGACACTTTCTGCTGTTGGCATGGAACGAACATAGTGGTATGCTTCACATTCTAACCAATCGTTTTGGCACTCTTCACGGATATTACACAGAACATCAGCATCAAACTGCAATCGGCACCAGTTTCCGAAGCGTAACTAGTTGTGGTTCAGGACGAGACTTGGACTGGTATGGCTTAGCTTCGTTCTTTGCCTGCGGTTTTTTCATTCGGGACAGTACCTTCTACAAGGATACCAAAGTTTTCGAACCGGCTTCCCACTATGTGTTCAATGCAAACGGCACTCTCTTGCAACAATCACGCTACTGGAATTGGGAGCATAATCCATCCCCAACAGTAAGTCGGTCAGAGTGCCTCAACCGCATTCACAATATCCTTCGAGAGGTACTCAGTGAACATACTGCCACCGGAAAGATTGCGTTACCGATCTCTGGAGGGTTGGACTCCCGCACTATTCTAGCCGTAATCCCCGAGGAGCATCTCAGCCGGATCTGGTCATACTCCTATGGATATGGAGATAATTCAATTGAAACTCGCATTGCTGAACAACTGACTTCTAAACGCACCGTTGTCTTTGAAGCATTCTCTATTCCGCCTTATCTATTAGACCGCCTTGGCACTGTAGTGTCATGCACGGAAGCTTTCCAAGACATCACACAGTGCCGACAAGCTTCCATCATTGATAGGATCAGCAGTCGCGCCGATCGTGTGTTGGGAGGACATATGGGCGACCTCTGGTTCGGGACAATGGGACTGGATGCAAAAACGGACTGGACAGATAGCCAGATATGTGAACAAGCCTTGCAGAAGCTCCTCAAGCGTGGTCATCCATGGCTTTTGGATCACCTCTGCCAACCTTATCTTAAGTCTTCAGAAATTTATGACGCGCTTCGAGAAGAGATTGGGAAAGCATTACAATCAAAGTCCAACATTGAAGACCACGACTTCCGTTTAAAAGCATTGAAAACGGATCTTTACTGCTTTCGATTCACAAGTGCTGGCCTCAGGATGTTTCAAGCATCTGTATTTCCACGCTTACCCTTCTATGACACTCGACTAACGGACTTTTTTGGTACATTAGACACCTCCTTGTTGTCTGGAAGAAAGCTGCAGGGTGACTTGATAAAAAGATTTGCCCCGGATCTTGCTGAAGTTAGGTGGCAGGCGCATGATGCGAACTTATTTAATTACGACAGCATATGGCAACCGCCAAAGCGAGCATTGAAAAAGATATGGAGGTTGGTAAGTGGCACGAAGGTTTACCAACGTAACTGGGAGGTGCAGTTTCTGGGAGCGCAACAGAGAAAGCATCTGGAAGAATACCTGAACCAGAGCCGCCTGCTCCAGCATCAGTTTATTTCACCTCAGCGAGTGAGCGAACTATTAAATGAATTTTACCAGCGTCCGGACCCAGGCAACGGATACGCTGTCTCTATGCTGCTGACGTTTGCTGCATGGCTGGAGAGTTATGCCTCATAACAACGCTCCTACACTGCTATTAGTTGTCCTTCAGCCACATATATTGGAAGATTGGCTTGTCCGTCTGGTCAACGGACTGGCGCGGTCGGGTGTCGCGGTGACGGTGGCAGGCAGCGGAACGAGGGGACCATCGGATCTGGATCCGTCAGTACACCAGATGATGCTGCCCTCCTGGGAGGCGCCACGTCTCGTCCGTCTGCTCCGGCTCTGGAGCATGGGGCTGCGCGCCTGCATCGGAGCGCCGCGCGATTTGCGCCTGTTTGCAGACTATGTCCGCCAGCAGACGTCGGCAGCCGAGCGGCTCTGCACGCTCCACAGTCTGCTACCCTTTGCCGGCAGGCGATGGGATGCGGTCTACTTTCCCTGGAACTCCGCCGCGATCGCCTACCTGCCGCTCTTTGATCTGGGGATGCCTGTGATTGTCAGTTGCAGAGGCGCGCAGGTGAATATCGCGCCGCACGATCCGGAGCGGAAGGAACTCGCCGCCGGACTGCGAGAGACGTTTCGGCGCGCTACAGCTGTTCACTGCGTTTCAGAAGATATTCTGTGTGTGGCACAGCGACTGGGTCTCGATCCGGAACGTGCGAGGGTCATTCGTCCAGCTGTGGATCCGGAGCAGTTTTGTCCGGGCGCGAAGACGCCAGAGGAGAGAGGCGCACTGCGAATCGTCTCCACTGGAAGTTTACACTGGAGAAAGGGCTATGAGTACGCTCTGCTGGCAGTTAGAAAGATCGTATCGCGCGGGATACCGGTTCAGTACGAGATCATCGGAGACGGACTGGAACGTCAGCGCGTCCTCTATACAGTCCATGATCTGGAACTGGAAAGTCTGGTGCGGTTGTCGGGGCGCCTCCCTCCCGCAGAGGTCGTTCGCCGTCTACAGCAGGCGGATATCTTTCTGCTCTCCAGCCTGAGCGAAGGCATCTCTAACGCCGCGCTAGAGGGGATGGCGTGTGGCTTGCCCATCGTAACAACCGACTGCGGCGGCATGCGCGAGGCGGTAACCGATGGCGTCGAAGGGTTCGTAACGCCCGTGCGCGACGCCGAGGCGATGGCGAACGCTCTGGCGAAACTGGCGGTCTCTCCGCAGCTGCGTTGGCGTATGGGAGAGGCTGCCCGCCATCGGATTGTGTGTGAATTCACTCTGGAAAGACAGATCGCTCAATGGCGCGAACTCCTGCAAAGCCTGTCCGTCTCGTCATGATCGTTCCCGCCTTCCCGAAGGCGTCGGAGACGTTCATCGTCAGCAAGTTCCTGGGACTGCTGGAACGGGGAGTAGATGCGCATATCGTCTGTCAAAGCAGTGCAGAGGAGGATTGGGCGCGCTATTCCGCCCTGCAGGGTCTGCCGGAAGCGCGCCGACGGGTGCATATAACCGCGCCAGTCTCTCCCCTGCCCCTGTGCGCTGCGCGATTCCCGGTAGTTCTCGGGAAGACCCTGGCACAGAGTATGCACCCTTCCATAGAGTATCTGGGCATGGGAGCGACAGGCTTCAAAAACCTCTATCTGGATGCGGAGATCGTTCGACTGAGACCCGATATTGTTCACTTCGAGTTTGGCGCACTGGCGGTCGGACGACTGCACCTGAAGAAGCGGCTCGGCTGCCGCATTGTGGTCAGCTTTCGGGGCTACGACCTCAACTACAGCGGACTGGAGAACCCGGACCACTATCGGGAGGTGTGGGAGGACGCGGATGCGCTGCACCTGCTGGGCGAAGATCTGTGGAGACGCGCGCAACGGCGCGGCTGCCCGCCCGATAAGCCGCACTGGCTTATCCCACCGGCGATAGATGCGCAGGCATTCGATCCCGGCATCCGCAGCTACCCGGAGACGATCGGTACGCCAGAGCGCCCTGTCCGTCTGCTCAGCGTGGGACGACTGGAGTGGATCAAGGGGTATGAATACGCTCTGGAGGCGGTCGCCCGGCTCATAAGTCTGGGCATTGCATGCGAATATGCGATCGTCGGAGGAGGCAGCTATCTGGAGCCCGTAGCATTTGCGCGCCATCAGATGGGACTGAAGGAGTGCGTTACGCTCCACGGTACGCAGCCGAAAGAAGCGGTCATTCAACAGATGCGCCGGGCGGACATCTTCCTGCACGCGGCTGTGTCAGAAGGGTTTTGCAACGTTGTGATGGAGGCGCAGGCAATGGGTCTTCCGGTAGTCTGCACCGATGCGGGCGGACTACCGGAGAACGTCGCCGGCGGCGAGACCGGGTTTGTAGTTCCCCGACGCGATCCAGAGGCGATGACACAGCGGATCGTTGAACTGGCGCGCGCTCCCGCATTGCGCCGGCGCATGGGCGAAGCCGGACGACGACGGGTCTGCGAGCGGTTTCGGCTGGAGGATCAGATTTCCGCCTTTGTGCGAATGTATGAAACGCTGCTGAGCGGCGCGAAGGGCAAGTTGTCGTGAAGAGTGACCTGATCTGGCTGGGAAGCGCAGAGAGCGCGCCGGAGTGGCGTTTCGGCAGGGTCTACCTCTCGTCAGAGACACCGGCGGCACTGGCAAAGGTCGTGGAACAGATGCTGACGCAGACCGAGGCGGATCACTGCCTCTTCTGGGACAGCCGTCTGGTCCTTCCAGAGCCTGAGCGGATCGCGCAAGTCCTCTCCATGCCCGGAAACCTGTGGCACTCCGGATTGAAGCTGGGCATGGGAGGACAGCCCCCGTGGATGAACGCAATTTCCAGCGGCTGGATGTTCGCCTGCGACCCTCCCCCAGACCGACCGGCGACCTCCTGGCGGCTCTCTCTGCGCGCCTGCCTCCTGCAGACCGGGGTACTGCGGCAGATGGGCGGTCCCTGTCCGGACTTTGAGACGCTGGAGGGCGCTTCACTGGAGTTCGGACACCGCTGTATCACGCGGGGCGCGCTCCTGCGCCACATTCCATCTCTGCTCCCCGACACAAAATCCATCCCTCCAACACCGCTTTCGTTTACCGACATCGTCCGTTTTCTCCTCTACCGCTATGGAGGCACGTGGGCGCGGTGGGCGTTGCTGCGGGGATGGATGCGCCAGGAGATGAGCCTGCGCGATCTGCTGAAAGGGTGGCGCACAATCTCCCGACTGACGCCTCCACAGGATCCGCCTCCCTTTGTCCATTCGCAGTCCCCTGCCGTGCGCGATCTGTCCCCGGCGAAGGTCAGTGTGCTGATCCCGACCGTAGACCGCTATCCCTACCTGCGCACGCTGCTGGGGCAGCTTCGGGAGCAGACCGTCGCGCCGCTGGAGATCATCATCGTGGACCAGACGGCAGCAGACCGACGCGACACCCATCTGGCGGAGCAGTTTGCCGATCTGCCCCTGCGCATCCTCTACCAGGATCAGCCTGGGCAGTGCACCTCGCGGAATGCCGGACTGATGCAGAGCCGGGGCGACTATATCCTGTTCATAGACGACGATGATGAGGTTGCTCCGACGTTGATTGAAGACCATCTGAAGACACTAGACCGCTTTGAGGCGGAAGTCTCTTCGGGAGTAGCGGATGAAGTCGGAGCGGGACCGCTTCCCTCTAACTTTCTGCTTCTGCGCGCCAGTGATGTCTTCCCGACCAATAACACGCTTATTCGCGAAGAGGCGCTGCAGGGTTCCGGTCTGTTTGACCTCGCCTACAATCGCGGGCAGCGGGCGGACGGCGATCTGGGGATGCGCGTCTATCTGAGCGGCGCGCTGATGATTCTGAATCCGCAGATCTCCGTGCTGCATCACCATGCGCCGTCAGGCGGACTACGCAAGCATAAGGCGCGCACCATCACCTATGCCAGCAGCCGCCGTTACCTGACTCACAGACAGCTGCTTTCTGCAACGGAAGCCTACATGGCGCTGCGCTACTTCGGCGAGGAGGCGCTGCGCGAGCGGATATGGCTGAGCGTGCTTGGGACGTTCAGCGTGCGAGGAGGCAGACACCGGAAGATACTGAAGGCGCTGGTTTCCCTGTGTCTGCTGCCGCACACGCTCTATCTCACACATCAGCGCTGCCGGCAGGCGCGGCAGATGCTGCAGGAGTATCCGCAGATACCTGCTTTAGACAAGACGATTCAACCTCTTCCGGTGGAGGACCGGGATCAGGAGATAAGGTCTACATGAAACTGACACCCATACATCTGTACACCTCCCTACGCAGTCGGCTTGGTCTGCCTCCTCATCTTGTGCACCGAACGATACTCGGGCGTGAAATGGTGATCCCCTATGGACACTACCCGAATAAGCCTGACTATGACGACGCCTGGCGGCTCGCCTGCGCCCTGCATTCGGAGGTTATTTTTGATATCGGCGCCAATGTTGGACGGGCGGCACTGACAGAACTGTTGTCTGAGCATTTAAAGGTAATTGTTCTGGTAGATGCAAATCCCGAAGCTTTAGCCTACGCGGCTCAGACTTTAATCAGAAACAACCTGTCTGCAAGGGCGCGATTTATCACTGCTTTTGTGGGAAATGAGTCGTCCAAAACGGCGAAATTATGGACGGTTGGCGTTGGATCTGCAGGAAGCATGTATCCCGGACATGCCAGAACCGCGAGCAGAAATGGACAATTTATCGAAGTGACTACGATCACTATAGATGACCTCTGCAATCAATATGAGGTCGTTCCAGATCTCATAAAAATAGATATAGAAGGTGCCGAGCACCTTGCCTTATGCGGTGGTGAAGACTGTGCAAAACATCGAAAAATCCGTTTTCTAGTGGAGATGCACTCTCCGCCGGAACTGCCCATGAAAGAGAATGCAGCGCGTGTGCTGGATTGGTGCGCGCGCCAGAAGTATCGTGCCTGGTATCTCAAGGAAGGAGCGGAACTGCTGCAGCCGGATCAGATAGCACAGCGCGGAAGATGCCATCTCTTGATCCAACCGGAAGAGTGGTCATATCCGGATTGGCTGAAGGACATACGACAGAGTGATCCGCCAGAAAAAGTCTGGGATCGCTATCTCCATGCCTCTTCCGCTCACAAAGAACCTGGAAACGCATAAATGGCAGATCGTCTGAGAATCATGCATGTGATTGACAGTCTGGCTGTCGGAGGCGCGGAACGGATGCTGGTCGAGATTGCCAACGCTTCCGCAGCGGACGGGCACTATGTGGCAGCCTGTATCACACGTGACAGACAGGATCTTGCCCCGGAGTTACGTCGGGATATTACGTTGTCAGTGCTGGGCAGACAGAGGCGTTTCGATCTTTCCGCAATGCGGCGCTTCGCTGATCTGGTCAGAGAACAGAACATTCAGCTGCTGCATGCGCACAGCCGCTCGACTTTTAGTTTTCTTGCTTTCTGCCGCGCGCTTGGACTGATAAGAACGCCGATTCTTCTACATGATCATTTTGAATGGATCCTGGTAATTCTGTCATGACTGAAATGGACGGAGAGACCGTTGAGCGTCGCCTCTTTGCAGAATGAAAATAACCCCTATCCCTGCGTGGTGATTGTATCCAGCGAATTCCCGCCGGGACCGGGAGGGATCGGGACGCACGCCTTCGAGATGAGCCGCCAGCTTCATCGTCTGGGCTGGCGCGTGCGCGTACTGTCCATGCAGGACTATGCGTCCGATGAGGAGATCAAGCAGTTTAACGACGCGCAGCCCTATCCGATCGTGCGGCTGCCTTCCCAATGCGGCGCTCTGCGAGGGGTATCGAGGCGCCTACGTCTTCTAAAGGAGCAGTTTCAACAGTTGCGCCCGCATGTCGCAATGGCGACAGGAGGACCGATGGTATGGCTGACCGCGCTGGCGACCCGGCGCGCTCCAATACCCTATCTGGCTGTAGGGCACGGGACGGAGTTTGGCGTGCGGCGCGGGCTGCATGCACGGCTGCTCCGATGGGGATTTGAGCGAGCGGAGGCAGTCGTCTGCGTCAGCGAGTTTACAAAAAAACAGATGCTTGCCATGGGCATCCGATCCCGTCGTGTGCAGGTGATCCCCAACGGGGCGGACGGCGGACGATTCCGCGTCCTGAAGCCGGAGCAGCGGTTACAGGCGCGCCGGGAACTAGGGATCGGTGAGCAGACGCCGCTGCTGTTAACCGTCGGCAGCGTAACGGAGCGCAAAGGGCAGGAGGTGGTGATCCGCTCCCTTCCCGAGCTGCTGAAACAGATTCCGCAGGCGCACTATGCCATGATCGGGCTGCCCGTCCGGCAGACGGAGCTGACCCGAATCGCGCAGGAGCTAGGGGTCGCCGATCGCGTGCACTTTCTCGGCAGACAGGATAATGAGGCGGTAGTTCGCTTTATGAACGCCTGCGATGTGTTTGTGATGACCAGCGTGAAGACGCGCGAGGGCGACTGCGAGGGATACGGGATCGCGGCGGTTGAGGCGGCGCTCTGCGGCAAGCCCGCCATTGTCTCAGCCGGCTCCGGGCTGGCAGAGGCGATCGTGGACGGAGTGACCGGCGTCGCCGTACCGGAGAACTGTCCGCAGGAGACTGCATGGGCGATTGCACGACTGCTGCAGGATCACGCCCTGCGGCAGCAGTTCGGACAGGCCGCGCTGGAGCGCGCTCGCCGCGAGCAGCAGTGGGAACAGCGCGCACTGGAGTACGACAGACTGTTGAGAAGTCTGCTACCAGATGCCAGAATCAGGCTCGCCCCTGAGCAGGCGGTCACGACTTCGGGATGAGACTGCTGATCGTATCGCATACCGAACATTTTCGACAGGGTGACCGTTTCGTGGGCTGGGGACCAACCATCCGAGAGATAGATCACCTAGCGACTCTGTTCGACTCGGTCGTTCATATCGCTCCGGTCTATCTACGAGAGGCACCAGAGAGCAGCCTGCCGTATCGTGCCTCAAACATCACCGTGTGTCCGGTAACTCCTGCCGGCGGCAGCAGTTTCCAGCAGAAACTAGGGATACTGCGCGCCTATCCGTCATATTTTTCGGTCATTCGTCAGGAGATGGCTCAGGCAGATGTCGCACACATCCGTTGTCCGGCGAATATCAGTATGTTAGCTCTGCTGGCTCTGTCGGCTAGACGCGCTCCCAAGCTCCGATGGGTGAAGTACGCCGGCAACTGGCAGCCTGAGGGCAGGGAGGCGTGGTCGTACCGTTTCCAGCGATGGTGGCTGCGCCATAATCTGCATCGAGGCGTGGTGACCATCAATGGCGTCTGGGCGGGACAGCCCCCCCATGTTCACTCTTTTGTCAACCCCTGCCTTTCGGAGGAGGAGCTGCAGGAGGGACGCCGGCTTGCCGAAAACAAAGTGATGGAGAGACCGCTCCGGCTTCTTTTTGTCGGAAATCTTTCTACCGCCAAAGGCGTGCATCACGCGCTGAAGGCGCTGCGGCTGGCGCTGGATCGCGGCGCGCATGCGCTTATGGAGTTTATCGGCGATGGTCCAGAAAGACCTGCATTTGAACAGATGGCGCACGACCTGAACCTGTGCGATTCGGCGAAGTTTCATGGCTGGGTTCCCCGCTCGGAACTGAGCGCCTACTACGGGCGCGCTCATCTACTGCTGCTGCCCAGCCGAACCGAAGGCTGGCCCAAAGTGCTCAGCGAGGCGATGGCTTTCGGCGTAGTTCCTCTGGCAAGCGCGGTCGGAAGTATCCCGCAGTACCTGTCTGAGGCGCAGACGGGACGGGCAATCCCGGCAGAGGCGGTGGAGCGGTACGCCGATGCCGTTCTGGAGTATGCGTCCCGTCCGGAGATGTGGAAGAGGGAAGCGCAGAACGGGCTGACCGCCGCTGAGCGATTCAGCTATCGCAACTATCTGGAGGCGGTTCGCGCGCTGCTGGAACTGGGACCGGCGCCCACTGCAGTGAGTAACGTATAACCCATGTCTGTTCCCCAGCCCTATGCAACGCCGTCGGAGAAGCCTCTGCCACGCCAGAGGATCCTTCCACGCGCCTACCTGCTGCCCGCGCTCTTTCTGCTGGCGCATATTCCACTCGCCCTGCTGATGCGCCAGAGCAGCTACGTAACCCTTGCCCACTACTTCCTGACCCTGACGATCGGGCTTTTGGTAGTGGTACAGCGGCACGGGACCGAGCGGGTGATGTACGTCGCTGCCTATATTACCGGCTCCGAGGTGTTGTGGCGGATGGCGAAACTGGGGCTATTCTGGGAGATTGGCAAGTATACCGTTGTCCTCCTTCTCCTGCTGTCCATCTATCGCAGCGGCAAAGCCCGCATCCCCCTGCTGCCGACGCTCTATTTTGCGCTGCTGCTGCCAGCCACCGCACCGGTCTTTCTGGAAGAGGGACTTTTGAACGCTCGTAGTCCGCTTTCGTTCAACCTATCAGGACCGCTGTCTTTGGCTGTCAGCGTCTGGTTCTTCTCACGTCTGAGCGTATCGCGGGAAGAGTTCGACCGTCTCCTGCTCTACCTGATCAGCGCGATACTCAGTATATGCATGTTCGCCATTTTCGGGATCAGTGAAGCGGAGCACATCAAATTCGGCTCTGAATCCAACTTTCAAGCCAGCGGTGGGTTCGGTCCTAACCAGGTCTCCGCCGCACTAGGACTAGGATCGGTCGTTGCGCTGTTGATGGCGCTGAACGAGAAGGCTCCGAAAGCCTGGCGTGCCATGATGCTGGGACTGGCGCTCCTGTTTCTGGTCCAGTCAATGCTGACCTTCTCTCGCACCGGCCTGTATAACGGGCTGGGAAGTCTGGTCGGGGCGGTTTTCTTCCTGATCCGCGATCCGCGTAAGCGGATGGAGTTTGTATTCACTTTGCTGGTCGGCTCGCTGCTGATCATCTTTCTGGCGTGGCCCCTGCTGAACGATTTCACCGGGGGAAGCCTGGAGAAACGCTTCTCCGAAACCCATCTCACACAACGTTCAGAGATCGCGGAAGCGGAGATGGAGCTATTCAGCCAGAACCTGGTATGGGGTTGCGGGATTGGTCGGGCGACTTCTCTGCGCTCTGTGCATCCAGGTGCTGCCTCACATACAGAGTACAGCCGTATGCTGGCGGAGCATGGCGTCTTCGGACTGGCTTCCATCGCGCTGCTGTTTCTCATGGGGATGTTGGCGGTATGGAAAGCGCCTCCGCCGTCCGGACGGGCATATGCGGCGGCGTTTGTCAGCTTTGCGCTGCTCTACCTGATTCATGCCGCTATGCGCACGGCGATTCCGGGATTCGTGTTCGGGCTGGCGTTTCTCAGCGTGAAAGAGACGGATAGCAGCCGAAACTGAAGCATTACGCTGAAACATCATAAGGAGCAGACAGTTGTGTCGCAGTCAGTAAGACCGCGCCTGTGCTTCATCGGGCATATGATCGTCGGCAAGGCGGGACAGGGAACGCAGCAGAGTGAGATACTCTCTCGTCTGTTTGCGCAGGCAGGATACTCGGTGATCGCCGTCTCGCATCAGCGAAGTCGTCTGGCGCGCATGGTGGAGATGGTGCTGACGCTCATACGCCGGCGCAACGAATACGACATTGCGGTGATTGATGTCTTCAGCGGGCGCAGCTTCACCGCGTCTGATCTAGCCAGTCGGGCGGCGCAGCGGGCGAAGCGTCCCATCATCTTCTTTCTGCGCGGAGGCGCTCTACCGGAGTATTTCGCAAAACATCCTGACAGAGCGCGCAAGGTGCTCGGACGCGCCCGGCAGCTGCTCGCTCCCTCACGCTATCTGGCGCGCGCCGTCGAGCCGCTGCAGATGCGGGCAGAGGTGATCCCGAACGTGCTGGACATCCAGCTCTATCCCTTCCGCAAACGCGAGCGGGTTCATCCCCGCCTCTTCTGGATGCGCGCGTTTCACGACCTCTACCATCCGGAGATGGCGGTGCAGGTTGTTGCTCGGCTGCGGGGAGAGTTTCCCGACACAACGCTGACGATGGCAGGGCAGGACAAGGGGCTGCTGGAGACGACCCGTAGACTAGCGCAGACGCTGGGCGTCGCCGAGAGAGTGCGGTTTGTCGGCTTTCTGGACAGCGCAGGCAAGGCGCGCGAGGGCGATGCCGCCGATATCTTCCTCAACACCAACCGGGTGGACAACATGCCGGTCTCGGTGGTGGAGGCATGCGCGATGGGACTGCCGGTAGTGGCGACCGCCGTTGGGGGGATTCCGGACCTGCTGGAGGACGGCAGGACCGGCTTGCTGGTGCCCGATGGCGATGTGGAGGCGATGGCGCAGGCTGCCGCCCGGCTGCTGCGTGAGCCAGAGCTTGCGTGCAGGCTCTCCTGCGCCGGACGCGAGATGGCGATGGAGAGCTCATGGGAGCGGGTGCGCCTGCATTGGGAACAGATCTTCGCGCGCATTCAGGCGGAGGATTATGCTGCGGCTTGAACGCATACCGCTGGAGGAGGCGGACTGGCAGACGCTGGACGCCTATCCCGACCGCACGATCCATCAGACGCTGCCCTGGCTGCGATTTCTTCAGCAGACCCAGCAGGGTGAGCCGGTCGTCGCGCTGCTGCGAGAGGGAGAGGAGATCGTCGGCTGCTTCACCGGCATGGTGATTCGGAAGCTGGGATTGCGCATTCTGGGCAGTCCGTTCCCCGGTTGGACGACCTCTTACATGGGCTTCAATCTCCGGGGAGGCATCTGTCGCCGGGAGGCGCTGGCAGCGTTGATCCCCTTCGCCTTTCAGCATCTGCGGTGCGTGCATCTGGAGCTGATGGACCGTCGTCTGACACCAGAGGATGGGTTGTTACTCGGTCTGAGCTATTCGCCATTTCGGGGCTACGAGATAGACCTGACCTGTGCGGAAGAGGCTCTGTTTGCGCGGATGACCGGCGCCTGCCGGCGCTGTATTCGCAAGGCGGAGCGCGAGGGCGTCCGCATCGAAGAGGCGGAGGATGCAGGGTTTGCAGACGACTACTACGCGCAGCTGCAGGATGTCTTTGCCAAACAGGGGCGCACGCCGACCTACCCGTTAAGCCGCGTGAAGGCGCTGGTAGAGCATCTAGGAACAACGGGCAGGCTGCTTCTTCTGCGAGCGCGCGACCCGGAGGGCAGGTGCATCGCGACCGGCATCTTCCCCGCTATGAACGACACGATGTACTTCTGGGGAGGAGCCAGCTGGCGCGCGCATCAGATCCTGCGTCCGAACGAGGCGATCCAGTGGCACGCTATGCGCTACTGGAAGAGCCGTGGCATAACGCGGTACGACATGGGAGGAGGGGGACGCTACAAAGAGAAGTATGGAGGCGAACCGATCTGCGTGCCGTGGTTTCGCCTCTCTCGCTTCCGCCTGCTGGCGCAGTCGCGCGATCTCGCTCGCAGCCTGGTCCGGCAATGGCAGCAATCCCATTGAATCAGCCTTCCGTCCTAGGTGTCATCTTGTGACCAAAAGATTGGGCATTTCTTTGAGCGAAGAGCGTATTTATCAAACCTGCCGTACAGACTGGCCATTATCGAAACGATTCGCCTTTACCGTGATAGACGATACGGACGGCGCAACACTTGAGAATGTTAAGCCCGTTTATGAGCTACTCTTGGCACTTGGGATCCATACGACAAAGACAGTCTGGCCTCTGGTCTCAACGGAAACGGAGCCAGAGGAGGGCAGCAGCCTGGAGAATGTGCCCTATTTGGAATGGGTGCGCGCCATTAAGAGGCAGGGCGTAGAGATCGGGATACATGGCGCGGCTTCGAGATCTTCCGATCGGCTGCGTTCGCAGGAATCGCTGAACAGATTTCATAGCTTGATGGGGCACTATCCGCAGGTCTACACGATCCATGTTGGTCAGCAGGAGGGGATATATTGGGGAGAGGATCGGCTGTCCGGTAGCGCAAGATGGCTTTACAAGATCATCCACCGTCTCAAAGGACACGACCGAGCCTACTCTGGTCATAAATCAAACAGCCCCTACTTTTGGGGAGATATATGCCAGGAGCGGATCACGTATGTGCGTAACCTGGTCTTTTCGGACGTGAACACCTTGAAGATGGACCCGGCGATGCCCTACCATGATCCCCGCCGTCCGTATGTGCGCTACTGGTTTAGCGCCAGCGATGGGGCGGACGTAAACTGCTTCTGCCGACTCTTGAGCGCATCCAACCAGGATAGACTACTGGAAAGCGGCGGAGCCTGCATCGTATATACCCATTTTGCCTCCGGTTTTGTGGAAAATGGCAGGCTTCATGCAGAGTTCAAAAGATTGATGGAGCGGCTTGCAGGGCTGCCAGGCTGGTTTGTTCCGGTTTCTACGCTTCTGGACCACCTGCGCAGCCGTCCCGGATGGAAGGAGACGGCGGACCCGCGTTATCTTACGCGCCTTGAGTGGCGCTGGCTGCTGCAGAAACTGCTGACAGGAACGAGCTGAAACTTACTCTGCTGGTGGATGCGGATTGTTTAACAGAAGCGAATGTCTCGCAACTGACAGGCTTGCACGATGGGAAAACTGGATAAACTTTATGCGGTCATTCCGGTCTGGGCGCAAAATACAAGCGTCAGTCTTTATGGCTACTACTGGCGCTGGCTGCGTTTTGGCGCAGGCTACCAGGACTGCGTTCGGGAGTACACAGAGCGCGAACGTTTCCGTCCCGATCAGTGGCAGGCATGGCAGCAGGAGAGGACTGCCTCTCTGTTGAGAATCGCTGCAGAGAGAGTGCCGTATTATAGAGATACGTGGAACTCCCAGCAGAAGGAGGCTGCGCGGCGAGGTATTTTATCTGAACTGCCTCTTCTATCCAAAGATCCTTTGCGAGCTGACCCGAACGCATTTGCCCGGCAGGAGAACCGTGAAGGGAGGATTTTGAAGTTCCATACCAGCGGTTCGACGGGGACACCCATCACCACCCTCTGGACTATACCGGAACTGAGAAACTCCATGGCGCTGCGCGAGGCGCGTTCTGCGCGCTGGGCAGGCGTCTCCTTCTCCATGCCCCGCGCCACCTTTTCAGGACGTATGGTAGAGCCGAATCCGGAGAGTTCCGGTCCTTTCCACCGTTTCAACAGCGCGGAGAAGCAGGTCTACTTCTCTGCGTTTCATCTTCGTAAGGAGACGGCGCCTTTGTATGTCGAAGCGCTTAGCAGGCACGACATTCAATGGCTGACAGGCTACGCTGTCTCCTACTATCTTCTGGCGCGCTTCATCCTGGAGTCTCACATTTCGGTTCCTCCTCTGAAAGCTCTGATCACCACCAGCGAAAAGGTGACGCAGGAGATGCGCGTCGTCATGGAGCAGGCATACGGATGCCGTGTCTTTGAGGAGTACAGCACGGTTGAGAACGCAGTCTTTGCCAGCGAATGCGAGCAGGGACGTCTCCACGTGAGCCCGGATGCCTGTGTGCTGGAGATTCTGCGTCCCGACGGCGCGCCCTGCGATCCCGGTGAAGTCGGCGAAGTGGTGGCGACCTGTCTGTTTAGAACGTATCAACCGCTGATACGGTACCGATTGGGAGATATGGCGGTCTGGGATCCGGAGCCTTGCCCATGCGGACGAGCGATGCCTGTCATTAAGGAGGTGGTCGGGCGGATTGAAGATGTGGTCATCGGCCCAGATGGGAGACAGATGGTACGATTCCATGGGATATTTGTGGATCAACCGCATGTGCGCGAAGGGCAGATCGTTCAGGAACGTCTGAATCATTTCCGGGTCCGCGTTGTTCCGACCAACGGCTTCGGACCTGCGGACAGGATAGAAATCGTACAGCGAATGAAACAACGCTTGGGACCTGCGGTTGAGATAGAGGTGGAGGTCGTCGAAAGCATTCCCCGAACCCCTTCTGGCAAGTTTCGGGCGGTGATCTGTCAGATTCCGCCGGAAGAGCGACCGCAATGAGTGGCGGCCCACCCAGAAGTGATTCGCCTAAGGTTTCGCTGATCATTCCCTGTCGCAACGAAGCCCGGCATATCGAAGCCTGCCTGCGGGGGGTGCTCGCTTTTGAAGAGCCGGATGGCGGGTTTGAGGCGCTGGTGGCTGACGGGATGTCGGAGGACGGCACGCGTGAGATCATTCAGCGGCTCGCAGCGGAGGATCCGCGCCTGCGCCTGATAGATAACCCGCAGCGTACAACGCCGCACGGCCTAAACGCCGGCATTCGCGCTGCGCGCGGCGAGATCATTGTTCGCATAGACGCCCATACCGAGTATGCGCCTGACTATCTAGTACAGTGTCTGCGCGTGATGCAGGAGACCGGAGCGGACAATGTGGGCGGCCCCGCGCTGACCCGGGCGCGCTCCTATCTCCACCGCGCCATCGCCGCAGCATATCACTCCCGGTTCGCCGTCGGCAATGCCCTCTTCCATCAGCCGGACTATGAGGGACCGGTGGACACCGTTCCCTACGGATGCTACCATCGTGAACGGCTGCTGGAGCTTGGTCTATTCGATGAAGAGCTTGTGCGCAATCAGGATGATGAGCTGAACCTGCGTCTGTTGCGGACAGGAGGGCGAATATGGCAGTCGCCCCGCATCCGCTCCTGGTACACGCCGCGCAGCGCCCTGACCGCGCTGTTTAAGCAGTATTTCCAGTACGGTTACTGGAAGGTTCGGGTGATTCAGAAGCACCGTCTGCCCGCCTCCATCCGGCATCTGGTTCCCGGAGGATTTGCAGCATGCTGCAGTCTGCTGCTTCTGCTGACTCCCTGGTTCGAGTGGGCACGGTATGCCCTACTGGTTCTGACAGGAACCTACCTGACGGCTGCCCTGCTTGCCGCTGTGCTCGTTGCTAAGAAGACAGACTGGCGGCTGTTGCCTGTTCTCCCGATCGTCTTTGCCTGCTACCATTTCGGATACGGGCTCGGGTTTCTGGCAGGGATATGGGATTTTGTCATCCGGCGGCGTTCTGGGCGCTTCACCGCCCTGACTCGGGGATAGTCCTGCTCGCCGACCCGCACCTCAAAAAGAGCAAGAGCAGCATACAAATGTTTTCTTGACAGATGCAATTGGCACGATTTATGCAGCTGATAGGTGTGAGAGGTACCACGTCATGAGCATTGAACAGACGGGCGCGCGCCAGCCCCGAAAAGCGCGATCCGCCGTCTCCAGATCGGCGCAGGCAGAGAAACCGCCCGTTCTCCATGGAACCGCCATCCTGCTGATCATCATCGCCCTGCTTCTGGGAATAGTGATCGGCGCATGGGGGATGCGGACCCGTTACAAGCAGCGTGAAAAGGAGGTCGTCGTCTCCGTTAACGGTCATAACATCACCAAAAATATGTTCTATCGCCGGCTAGAGCTTGCAGCGGGACCGTCCGTCATCCGCGATATGGTGCGCGAGAGTCTGATCCTGCAGTTTGCTCGTGAAAACAATCTGCTTCCGAGTAGAGAGGAGGTGGAGAGGCAGTACGCGGAGCTATCCAAAGACCCCGGTTTCCCGCAGACCCTCGCGCAGACCGGACAGACCCCGGACGAGTTCAAGAATGCCCTCCGCATCCGCATGGCGCAGACCGCCGTCATCAACAAGGGCGTGACGGTCACCGAGGAAGAGGTTCGGAAGTACTACCAGCGCAATATTGACCCGAAGAACCCGCAGGCAGCCTTCTTCACGCCGGAGATGGCGCAGGTCGCCGTGATCGTAACCGCGAAAGAGGAGGATGCGAAGAAGGCGCTGGAGGCGATCCGGGACGGCGAGGCCTTCGATAAGACGGCGGAGAAGTATAGTGTGGACATCAGCAAAAAGAACGGCGGACTGATGCCTCCCGTCTACCGGGGACGCTCTAACCTGACGAAAGTTCCCGGCATGGAGGACGCCATCTTCCGCATGAGGATCGGCGAGCAGATCGGTCCGGTCAAGTACGCCAACGCCTGGTGGATTATCCGCTGCCTGGACAAGAAGGCGGCGATCACCAAGCCTCTGGAACAGGTACGAGAGGAGGCGCGTACGGGGGCGGCGCTGGCAAAAGGACTTCCCGCCAACGCAGAGAGCGTCGAGAAGAGGTTTGAGGAGTACCAGAGGCGGGCGCAGGTGCAGGCGTTCTGGCCCCAGTATCGCGAGATCGTGAAGATAAAATAGACCTGATAGCATTCACACTTTACTATCAGGAAAAATCGTTGCACAATTTCTGGAGAACTCCGAATCTGGCATGAAAAATGCAGTTAATCTCTTTAAGAAAGGTTAGAATCCCTCTATAGAGGGTGTCGTTCATCGCATTCTCTGCAGGCAGAACCAACGACTGCGCTGACAGTCATTCGCTACAAGGAGGTGAAACGACCGGGACGTCACGCTTTCATGCAAACCTGTGCGAGTCACGAAGGCTCGCGAAATGACACACTACCTGCAGTGCCCCATGCGGGTTTCATCACAAACCGGCAAAGGGCAGGTACAATTCCGAAAAGGAGAGAGACCAGAGATGAAAATCTCCCTGAAACAATCGTTGGGAGTGGGTCTGGGATTGGCCTTGCTTCTTGGCATCTCTACTGTGGCGAAGGCGGGAGAAAGCTACTATCGCCTGGTAGATACCAGCCTGGCATCCGGATTGACGGTGTATTACCGCAACTCTACCGGCGATGCCTTCACCAGCAGCAATGTATCCACCGGTCCCTACACACTGAAAATTCGCGGTACCGATTCTAGTTGGGCATCAACGCCTACCCAGTATGCCTTCTGTGTGGACATCTACACCACGGTCAACATCAACCAGTCGGTGAAGTTCAAGCCTACACTGGCTGTGAACTCCCTTGGTAATGACCTGCCAAACCCGCCCCCGATGCTGGGTGGAACCGCCGCAGCCAAGCAGGTGGCATACCTTGCCTACTACTTCCTGCCGCAGCTGCCCAGCTCCTTTACCACGGTTCAGAGACAGGCGATGGGCGTGGCTATGTGGGAGATCGCCAGCGACGGAGACATTACCACCAACGACCTGACCGCCCTGAAGAACCGATTGGACCGCACCAATGCAGCAGCCGGTCTTTTCGGTGTTAACGCCGGATCTGTGCTTAACCAGGCGGCAGCGTATCTGCAGATGGCGTTCGACAACTATCTGAGTGACACCACCTATCAGACCAAGGTCGGCTACACCTTCAACACCGTCGGTGTCAGCGACGGTCTGCGCAAGCAGCACTTCGTCTACATTCCGGAGCCGGCGTACTATCAGCTTGCCGCGCTTCTGGGACTGGGCGCGCTCAGCCTGATCGTTCGCCGCCGCCGCGCGGAGATGATGAAGTAGGTCGAACCTTGCCATTCGGGAGGATGGTCCCGAAAGACGGCGTCAAACAGCAGCCGCCTCCTGCCGGTGCAGGGGGCGGCTTGCTTGCATCTCACCGTCAAACGCGGTCGCTACTTCACCGTCACGATGTAACAGTTGAATTCCCGGTTACCGGTCCCGGCGGGATCCCGCATCGGGATCGCGATGGCGCTGCTGGTCACGGTTCCAGTCGCAACCGGCGGTCCGAAGTAGTTGCGCACGTCCCGGATCTCGTACTGCCTGCCCAACGCAAAAGTGCTGGAGAGGTTCACATAGGCGAAGTCCTGCTTCGCCAGGTTGTAGATGATCAGGTTAGCGCGTTTTGAGTCGTAGTAGTTGCGCCGCAGGAAGATCATCCCCGAGCTAACCCCCTGCTTCCATGTGCTGTCGAAATCGGAGTTTATATTTGATTTCCAGCCGGAAAAGGTTTGCCAGCAATTGTCAACTCCCAGAGTATTCTGACGCGAACTTGTGCTGACATATATATTTTTTGACCAAATATGTGTATAACTCGAGATATAGTCTGGCTTTTGCAACCAGACATGTCCATAGGGACCATAGACTAGGTTGTTCTTGACTGAGTAGTTATCCCAGTTCACAATCTGTAATGGCTGAGTAGTTAATGGAGTAACGAACCTGTTGTTCTCAATCGTCAGGCGAAGATTACCTTTCGCCCAGTAACCGAATGCAGTTCGAACCCCATAGAGGAAGTTGGTCCGGAAGATAATGTCCGTAGTAGGGTTCTTAGCGCCGCCAAAGAGGTTGTTGCCAGATTCAAATACCACATTTCCCTCAAACAGCATATTCCGTAAAAACGGCGACTCGCCATAAACATGGAGGCTGTAGTTCTTCTGCCGTGTAATAATGGTCTCCCGAACCCTCTTCCAACCAGTTTCGTTCTGCATGTAGATTCCGTGACCGTGCCACCGATCCGAACCCTGGTAGCCGTTATCGAAGATCAGACAACCGTAGATCTCAGCATCGGTAGCAGACTTCCAGAAACCGATTCCGTTCGCGACGCATCTATAGACAACCAGATTGATGCACTTCACATTGGGTCCAAGGATTACTACTCCCGAGTCGGGCCTGGGCAGAACATCCGGGTAGGTATTGGTCACCTCAAAGCCCATGTACCAGGCATAGGCTCCATTGATTGTTAACGAGCCGTCGATCACCACGCGCTCGTTGGGATAGGCGCGCACCTTGACCGGATAGCTCGCAGAGCCTTTGACGTAGCTCGAAAAGTGTCCCTTATAGACGCCGCCGCGCAGCCAGACGGTATCGCCCGGCTTCGTGCGGACGCCCGACAGCGCGGTCACGATGTCGAGAGGGTCAGAGATATTCCCGACGCCGCTGGCGCGACCGGAGGGAGAGACATACCATTCGGCAGCCATGGCGACGGAAGTATGAAGTATAAGCGCTAATGCGACTGCACAGAGTTTGTACGCTTTCATCGAAACGGATCCTTTCCCTGCGGAAAGCAGGCAGGCGCCCCTGCAGCGCCCTGTTCGTCTGTTCGTTGCGAAATGGATACAACCTGTGTAGTTCATTCCATAACGCGCCGAGGCGTTTTTTCGGCACTCCTACCAGTGTTGGGATTCTGCAGCGAGATAGGGTAAAGTCAGACAGAGGAGCGGCAGAAGGCGATCCGTCTCTTCGGGACGCCCCGATCAGACGCGCCTGAGAGATGCGCGCATACAGTCTACGCGGAACAGAGACGCTCTGTCCGGTCGTAACCGGCGCACGGATGTTGAAACCGATCGGTGGTGTCGGGACGGCGCTTCCCGGAAGACTGCACATGCTGCGCCGCTGCGGGCAAACAGAACACCACGGCAAACTCGCTCACGCACTGCGATTGATACGGTTGCTGTACGATAAACCGAACTCCAAACAGCGTACCCTGCCGATCCGTCCGCGCCCGTCTACGCTCTCCTTTCATAGACGGGAAACCGGGACCGATCACCTCAGGCAGTGAGGCGCGTTCTCTTGCTTCGAGGAGACTATCGAACCAGAATCGGATCATTAGTCGCGACCATTATACACACACAGTAAAAACCGAGTCAATCGTCACGGAGCTATTTTTAAACTTTTTATTTCTTAATTGAACGTCCGCCCGGAAGCGGCAGGAAAAACCTGCTGGAAGGTTGCGTTGCGCGGGTATTTCGTCTACAATCGGCACAGGATATGCAATCTATCAAAAAAGAGGCGCGCATGCCTGCACAGAGACGGAGCGCGCTGGATGGAAAGAGACGATGAGAGTACTGGTCACCGGGGCGGCAGGCTTTATTGGATTTCACACCTCCCGGAAGCTGCTGGAACGCGGCGACGAGGTGATCGGCGTAGATAACCTCAACCCCTACTACGATGTCTCCCTGAAAGAGGCGCGACGGGATCTCCTGCAGCAGTATGAAGGGTTTCGTTTTCATTTTCTGGACTTAAAAGAGGGCGAGGCAGTCGCGGAACTCTTCGCGGACTACCGTCCGGAAGGGGTGGTGCATCTGGCGGCGCAAGCCGGGGTACGGTATTCGCTACAGAATCCTCAGGTCTATATCGACTCCAATGTGACCGGAACTCTGAACATTCTGGAGGGATGCCGTCACCATCCCGTCCGCCATCTCGTCTTTGCCTCCACCAGTTCCGTCTACGGCGCCAACACCCGGATGCCCTTCTCCGTGCAGGATAACGCCGACCATCCGATCAGCCTCTACGCCGCCACCAAACGCGCCGATGAGTTGATGGCGCATGTCTACAGCCATCTCTTCCGCATCCCGACCACCGGACTACGCTTCTTTACGGTCTATGGTCCCTGGGGACGCCCCGACATGGCGATGTTTATCTTCACCCGGGCGATCCTGGAGGAACGCCAGATCGAACTCTTCAATCACGGCGATATGCGGCGCGACTTTACCTATGTAGATGATATCGCGGAGGGCGTGGTGCGCGCGCTCGATCGCCCCGCCGAACCGGACCCGCACTGGTCCGGGGATTCTCCGGACCCTTCCTCCAGCAGCGCCCCCTATCGCCTGTATAACATCGGCAATAACCGTCCGATTGCCCTTCCCTATCTCATCGAGACCCTGGAGCGGTGTCTGGGTAAGAAGGCGCAGATCACCCTGATGCCAATGCAGCCGGGGGATGTACCGGAGACCTACGCCGATATTGACGCGCTCATTCGCGACATCGGCTTTCAGCCTGCCACTCCGATCGAGACCGGCGTCGCCCGGTTCGTCGCCTGGTACCGGGACTACTACGGGGTGTAGCAAGAGCAGCCGCTCCTTTCCTCTGGCAGCCTTCCGGCGAGAAGCGGCGGCGATGAAATCCCATGTATGGAAACGATACGGTCTGCTATCTCTGGCGCGTACGTTCGCAGAAGCGGCAGGAACACACGCTGATCGTTCGATGGCAGATTACTCACCTCCCAGGTAAAGGAGTGAGAGCATGCAGCCTCGCAGGGAAAGGTGGCAGTGGTGGCAGGAGCCACACGGGGTGCGGGACGCGGTTTCCGGCGGAACTGGGAGCGGCGGGAGCCGTCGTCTACTGTACCGGGCGCAGTGTGCGCGGAAAGCCCGCTACCGACAACCGACCGGAAACGATTGAGGAGACGGCGGAGATCGTCTCGGCGCGGGGAGGCGTGGGAATTGCCGTGCAGACCGATCACACAGTCCCCGAACAGGTTCAGGCGCTCATGGAGCGGGTGCGAACGGAGCAGAGCGGACGTCTGGATATTCTGGTGAACATCGGACGTTTATCTTCTGAATTTCGCGGAGGCGCAGAGATGAGAGCGCGAAGACAACCCGATTTCGAGCAGTTTCTGAAGGTCTTAACCCGCCGGGACAGACCGGATCATCTGCCCTGCTACGAGCATCTTGCCAGCCCGGGATTCATCGCCCGATGGACGGGACAGCCCTTCGACCGCATGGGAATGCAGGACCCGGCTTACTGGCGGGTCTATGTGGACTTCTGGCTCGACATGGGCTTCGACTGCATTCCGATGGAGATCCCCCTCAACTGCCCGCTGCCAGCCCGCGAGACGCATGCCGGAGCTGTCTCGCATGAGAGCGAGGCGACCGTCTGCATCCGCACGCTGGAAGATTTTGAGTCCTACCCCTGGCCCCCCGAATCGAACCCCATTGAGTTTCGGCACTTCGAGACGGTCGCCGCACTGCTGCCGGAGGGGGTCAAGATTGTGGGCGGGGTCTGCGCCGGTCCGTATGAGTGGGCGACCTATATGATGGGCGTGGTGGGGCTTTCTCTCTCCCTGTTCGACAACCCGGAGCTGGTAACGCTGGTCTTTGAGAAGCTGGACAGTCTGCACGCCTCCGCACACCGTCAGCTTGCGACGATGGAGGCGATCGGCGCGCTGCGGCAGGGCGACGATCTGGGGTTCAAAACCTCGACCTTCCTCAAACCCCGCGACCTTCGCCGCCATGTCTTCCCCATCTACCGACGGCTGGCGGAGGCGGCGCACGCGCAGAACAAGCCGTTTATCCTGCACTCCTGCGGGAACCTGAAGGAGGTCTACGAGGATATCATCGCCTGCGGCGTGGACGCCAAGCACTCCTTTGAGGAGACGATCCTGCCGGTCGAGCAGTTCAAAGCGCGGTATGGCGACCGATGCACGCCGCTGGGCGGGCTGGATGTGGACATCATCTGCCGGGGAACCGAAGAGGAGATACGCCGCTACACCCGGCAGAAGATCGAGCAGTGCTTTGGCGACGGCTGGTGGGCGCTCGGAACGGGCAACTCCCTGACCGACTACATGCCGACCGAAAACTACCGGATCGTGCTGGAAGAGGGGCAGCACGTCGGCGGGTGAGCACGGTTCCCGCAACGGCTCCGAACGCGCAGCCGCCCAGCATCTGTAGAAACTGCCGACGATCTATTCGACCCACTGCTCACTCACCTCCTTGCCGGCGAGTCGCCCTCTGCGATTCCACTATTCGATGGCAGGAAGTCTCCTCCCCCGCACTCGCTTCGAAAATGGAAGAGGAGTTCCCCCGGCGCGCAGCGAAAACGGGCGTTATCTACGATTCGGAGCAAATATGACCGAACGCTGGACCATCGAACTACTGGGGGGACTGCGCCTCCGACAGGGCGATCAGGAGATCACCCGGTTTCGCACGCAGAAAACGGCGTTGCTGCTCGCCTACCTGGCGATGCACCGGTTGCGTTCTCATCCGCGCGATCAGTTGATCGAGCTGCTCTGGCCCGACAGCGATCTGGAGGCGGGGCGCACCAATCTGAGCGTCGCCCTCAACGCCCTGCGCCGACAGATGGAGCCGCCCGGTGTCCCTGCCGGAAGCGTTCTGGTCGCGGATCGTTCGCAGGTGCGTCTCCATCCGGCAGCTTGCGCCACCGACGTGGAGGAGTTCGACCGGGCAGTGCGCGCGGCGGAGTCGGCGAAGGAGCCACAGCCGCGCATCGCCCTGTGGATCGCCGCGATCGAGGTCTATCGCGGCGACCTCCTGCCGACCTTCTATGAGGACTGGATCCTGCCGGAGCGGGATCGGCTGCGCAACGCCTATCTGGTCGCTCTGCGTTCGATCGTCAGGGAGTGCGCCGAAGCACGTCAGTTTGACCGCGCCATCGCATACGCCCACCGCATCATCCGAGCAGATCCGCTTCGGGAAGAGCCTTATCGCAATCTGATGCGCCTCTATCGCGCGGTCGGGCACCCGGAGGAGGCGCTCCGGCAGTATCAGGAACTGACGCGGCTTCTGGAGAAGGAGCTTCAGACTGCGCCCTCCGCCGCCACCCGCGAACTGGCGCAGGAGATCTCTCAGACATCGGCGCGACGCCCGCCGAGAGAGAGCCGCCCCGCCGCCGATCTCCCCCGAACGGAGCCGCCTCGTCCCGATCCGCATCCGCCGGCGCATCTGCCCATGCAGTTCACCCGCTTCTACGGAAGAGAGGAGGAGATGACACGGCTGGCGGCGCTCCTGCACGGCTCCTCCGAGAAGGCAAAGAGCCACCGCGCCAGAATCTATACGCTGACCGGACCGGGAGGCACGGGTAAAACGCGCCTCTCGATAGAGGTCGGCAGGCAGGTAACCGGCGCATTTGCAGGCGGCGTCTGGTTTGTTCCTCTGGATAAGCTGCGGGATCCGCTGCTGCTTGGCGAGGCGCTCCGAGATGCGCTGCGCCTGCCCCGTCAGATACAGCCAGCGGCGCTGGATCAGGTGATCGCCTATCTGAACGGTCGGGCGCAGCCCTGCCTGTTGATCCTGGATAACTTCGAGCAGATCACGGACGGAGGCGCGCCGGTCGTATGGACGCTGGTGAACCGGGTTCCGCTGCTTCAGTGTCTGGTTACCTCGCGCAGCCCCCTCTCCCTGCCCGGCGAAAATGAGATACCTCTTTTGCCGCTGCCGCTGCCGGACATGGAGAGCCTCGCCCCATCCTCCTCTGCGTCTCTCCCCTCGCCGGCGCAGTTGATGACTTGCCCCAGCGTCGTCCTCTTTGTGGACCGGGCGCAGGCGGCGCGACCGGACTTTCAGATCACCCCCAGAAACGCCGGCACCATCGCCGACCTCTGTCAGACACTGGAGGGACTGCCTCTGGCAATAGAACTGGCGGCGGCGCGCGCCCGCGCGTTGACGCCCGCGCAGATGCTGGAACGCCTCTCCGAGCGGTTTGAACTGCTGGAATCCCGGCGCGCCGACAGAGCCGAACGTCACCGCTCTCTGTGGGGAGCCATTGAGTGGAGCTACCGCCTCCTGCCGCCCGATCTTCAGCGTTTCTTCGCGCGCCTGAGCGTCTTTCGGGGCAGCTGGAGCCTGGAAGCGGCGGAGGGGGTATGCGAAGAGCTGGCGGCGCTGGAGTGCCTGACACAGCTGCGGGGACACTCTCTGATCTCTGCGGAAGAGAGCTCCTCCGCGATCCGGTTTCGGATGCTGGCGTCCATCCGAGAGTATGCTAGAGAGCAGTTAACGCCGGAAGAGCGCGCCGAAACGGAACGACGGCGCGCTCTCTTCTTTCAGCGATGGGTGACAGGGGCGCAGCTTAGCGGTTCAGAACAGCTTATCTGGTATGAGCGATTTGAAGAGGACCTGGATAATCTGCGTGCCGTGCTGGACTGGTCGCTGCAGGAGAACAACGATGTGGAGATCGGTCATCAGATTGCGGGATCCCTCCTCGTCTTCTGGAGGGTACGCGGACATCTGCCGGAGGGACGTCAGTGGTATGAACGTCTTCTGAAGCGCGCCGGGAACATTCCGACGCGAGGTCTCGCCCGAACGCTCTACTGCGCGAGCGCGCTTGCCTCTCTGACCGGCGATTTTCAGACAGCGCGTCCCTATCTCGAACGATGCCGGGAGATGGCGCAGGCGCTGGGCGATGAGAACCTCCTGTCCACCGTCTTTAACGAGATGGGAGCCATCGCGTTCCGTCTGGGAGACTATGAACTGGCGCGGAGCCATTTCGAGAGGTTTCTGGAACTCGGGAGGAAGCATGGTCTTGCGGGACGGGTAGCCAGCGCGTTGACCAATCTTGCCAGCGTGGAGCAGATGCGCGGCAACTACCCTGAATCCCATGCGCTGCACGCGCAGAGCCTGCAGGCGTGGCGCGAGGCGGGCGACCGGCTGGGAGAAGCCCGTACCCACTATAACCTTGCGCTCCTTGCCTGTACCGAAGGAGAATGGGAGAAGGCGCGCGCCTCCTTCCAGACCAGTCTGGACATCCGGCGCGCACTGGGAGACTATCACGGCGTCACGATTGCATTGATCGGGATCGGCAGAGCCTCCTATCACCTGAAAGAGTACGCCGCCTCCGTCGCGCATATCCGCGAAAGCCTGGAGATGGCGCGGGGTCAGAACGCCCGCATGAGCCTCACAGATATCCTGCAGCTCATGACCGAACTGGTCAGCGCGCTGGGGGAGCGGGAGATGTCCGCGCGGATGTCCGGCGCTCTGGAGAAGATTCGCGAGGAGATGAACTTCCCGATGCCTCCGCCGGATCGCGCCCGCTATGAGATCGTTCAGGCGAATCTGCGCGCGGCGCTGGGGGAGGAGGCGTGCGAGGCGCTGCGCGCACAGGGACGCGCGCTTTCGATGGAGCAGGCGCTGGCGGCTCTGGAGGAGACCCTGGCAGGAAAGTCTGTCTGATCAGAGTCCGCGCATTTTCCGGCGGTCTCTGACGGCGTCGCCCGCTCTTGTCGAAAATGCCGCCCGCGCACAAGGAGTAAATCCGCTTCAGCGAGAACTTCAGAAGAGAGACCGCACAGAGTGGCAGCCGGAGATGGAATCGCAGAACGCAGGATCGGATCATCCACCGCAGGGACTGACGCGCCGCCAGCTTCTGGCGCGCGCCGCCGCCCTGCCGGCGGTCTCCTCCGAACTGACTTCGCCGTCGGCTCCGGCGGTCGCCGAACGCGGCGTCTATCTGAATGTCCCTTCCCCCCTGCCGCCGTTAACCATTCACGACTGGGACGAACGGGAGTGGAGCCGCTACCTCGACCTGCTGACCGCCTCCCGCTTCAACCGGCTCTACTTCTACCTCTGGCAGAACGAGCAGAGCGACTTCGCCGCCGATCCGGCGCATAAAGCCCGCAACCGCCGGCTGCATGAGAGCCTGCGAAAAATGATCGGTCTCGCCCATCGGCGCGGAATGAAGGTTACTTTCCTCTTCTGCCCGACCTTTATGCCCCGCGTTCTCTGGACGCAGCGTCCGGAACTTCACGCCGATATCGAGTACGTCCGGGCGGGCTTTCCCTGCCTCTGCCCGAGCAGACCCGACTCCTGGTCCCTGATGCGTGACGTCTACCGCCATGAGCTGGAGTGGTTCAGGCAGGCGGACGGCTTTCAACTGTGGTTCTACGATCCGGGCGGGTGCATGTGCGCCGAGTGCCGCCGCGACATCACCGCCCCGCTTGTGCGTCAGGCGGAGGAGTTTCGGGAGATGTCGCGGCGCATTCAGCCGCGCGCGGAGTTTCAGATCTCCCTCTGGCCCGTCTGGGAGTGGGAGTCGCGCCTGAAGATCCGCTACGGGCTGGAGCTTCTGGATCGTCTGAAGGAGCGATTCGGGGAGGCGCACCGGGAGATCGCCATTACGGACAGCATGGACGATCCCCGCTCCTTCCTGAATGCGGCGAAAGAGCGCGGGTTTCGGACGCAGGCTTTCCTGTTTCTGACCCACGTCGAGACGCCCTTCCTCTTCCTCTTTCCCCAGTTCGACTATCTGAAGCGCACCGTCGCCCGGCTCGCCGCCGCAGGATACTCCGGGGCGTTCGTCCACTCCCTCACCCCGGGCAGCAAAGCGCTCAACACCTGCCTGTCGGGGCTGGCGCTGTGGAACCCCGCCGCTTCGGAGGACGAACTGGCGTACTCGGTCTCGCTGCTCTTCACCGGCAAGCCGGAAGCCGCCAGAAGGCTCGCTCCCGCGCTGCGCCTCTGGGAGCGTCTGATCCTGGAGGGCAGTCCGAAGCCGGAAGAGGCGCGGGAGCTGCGCCGACAGGCAGAGGAGACCATCGCCCTGCTTTCCGACGAGCGTCGCAGGCGGCTGATCTGGCTGCCGGAGAGCGCGCAGGCGATGGAGATTCTGGTCGAGGGAGCCGCCTCCCTGAACGACCCGACGCAGATGGTGCGGCTGACGGCGCGATTCCGCGCCCTGCTCGAGTCCACGCACACCTTTCGCGCCTATGCGCCGCAGGGAGCGGCGGAGTTTCGCCGGATGGCGCAGTGGCTCGCGGGAGGATGGAGGCGCGAACACTTCTGAAAGCCGCCCGTGCTGCCGGGGACCCGCTACTTCGCGTACTGCGCCCGGCTGCCGTGCGCCGCGGTCTGTGGGGCGGGAGGCTTTCCGGCAGCCAGCGCCGCATATGCCTCCCGATGCCGATCAAAATACTGGCGCGCCGGCTCGATCCCGAACTCCGCCTGAAGCCGGGCAATCGGCAGCGACGGGTCGAGCGGCTCCACAAGAAAGTGTGCGTCCTCCAGATAGGAGGTGATCCGCACTCTTCCCGGATAGGCGTCCATGATCCGGTCGGGCGTACCGAAGTTGAAATCGTAGTGCGCCACCAGAAAATCCAGACTGACATCGCGCACGGCGTAGTTGACCAGCGCATCGGTCTGCGCGACCACCCGCCCGCAGGGGTCAATGATGCGCGAACAGTCGGTGTGGACCGCCGTAACCACGTAGAAGCGATGCAGGCAGGCGTACATCTGCAGCGGAAACCCGCCATGATAGGCAGAGGGCCAGAAGACCATGCGGACGCCCTCCCTCGCCAGCGACTCCCAGGTCTCCGGGAAGCCGGCGTCAAAGCAGATCTGTATCCCGATCCGCCCGAAATCCAGATCGAAGACGGTCGGCTCCCTGCCGGGCGAGATTCCCTCCTCGAAATCGGTGTAGTCGGGGGAGGAGGTTACCGGGTGAATCTTATCGTAGATCCCCAGAATATCGCCGGATCGGTCTATCACCACCGCCGAATTCCAGTGCCGCCCCTCGCGCACGGTTCTCAGGGGACAGATGACGTAGCAGCGATGCTCTTTTGCGCGGCGCGCAAAGGCGTCCGTCGTCGGTCCCGGAACCGGCTCCGCCGCCGCCTGACCGACCGGACCGTGTAGACCGACTCCCACGAAGGTCTCCGGCAGGCAGACCAGATCCGGATTCTGCTTCAACGCCCGCTCAAAGAGCGCGAGCATATACTCCCGATTGCCCGCCGCGCTGCCCTGTCCGCGTCCATGCTGGCAGGTGGTAACGATTCGCGCCATGACGATCCCCCTCTCTCCCTCCGTTATTGAAGCGCCTGCCTTCCCTCCCACGCGATCTGCGCGCCGACGCGGATGGCGTCCATCAGTCCCGGCATGTCTTTGCCGGAAGCGAGCGCCCTTTCATCGCCTTCCAGCCCGCTGACAACCGTCTCCACGCCCCGCCATGTCGTCGCCAGATAGCCCAGCATCTTCGGCGTGGCGTCCTTCAGGGCGCAGCCGGTCAACAGCCGTACATTCTCCGCCCGGTTCCAGCCGGCGGGCAGGACTCGCAATCCCTTCTGCTGGAAATAGCGCACCGAAGGATAGTCGTCCATCTTCTCGTAGTGCCAGTCGGTGATGATAATATCCTTCGCGATCTTATCTATGGCGGGAGCGGTCTCGTTCGCGCTCGCCTCCCACTCCCCGTACTTCATCACCGCGCTGTCAATCAGCCGGTCGCCCCACATCATCATCTGCACCTTCCGCCTGCCGACCAGATGCGCATGGTAGTCGTTCACCGCCTTCGCAAACAGGTCGGCATTGGGCTTGCCCTTGCAGCGCGGGCACTTGCCGAGAATGAAGACCTCGTCCATGCCGACATGAAAGGCGTCCGCCTGAAAGGCGTCAATCAGTTCATCGAAGAGGGCGAAGACCACGCGGTTGATATCGGGATGCGAAGGACACCAGCTCCGGCAGTAGATCCCCTTGTTGTCCTTCGGATAGTCGGGCGTCTCGTCGAACTCCGGATAGGCGGTCAACAGCTTGAAGGTCGTCTCCGCCCAGGACTGATGCCCGAGACAGTTGATCATCGGCGCCAGGCGCACGAAGTTCCTTCGCGCCAGCTCGCTCAAACGGCGGCAGTCCTCCGCCGTCAGCCCCCCTTCATTCGCCACCTCCGGATGCGAGCGATACTGAAAGTTGTAGTTGATCTCCAGGATCAACAGGTTCAGGCGCAGTTCGGGCATATGGCGGGTCAGCAGCCGCTCTAACTGCGGCATACTGGCGCGCCCGTTGACCATGACATGCATCCCGCGCCACCGCATGGCGGGACGATCCGCGATCAGCGCAGCGGGAAGGTCGGCGGGGTTTTTCGGATCGCTCCCCATCCTCTCCAGCAGCCGCAGAACGCCGTAGAATGCGCCCGCCGGCTTGGCGGCGGCGATCAGGATACGCTGCGGGGTTATCTCCAGCAGATAGCCCTCCTCGCCCATTCCTTCCGTCGAGAGTTTCGTCTTCCACCGCTCTGCCAGCCGGCGCAGCGCGGCATGCTCTCGCGTCAGTCCCACCAGGATCAGCGGCTGCGACGGCAGTCTCCCGGCGGCGGACTGCGGCTGGACCGCCTCTCCGTAACGCGCGCGCAGCCGCTCCTGCAGCGGAGCGATCGCGTCTGCTCCCGACCTCCTCAGCCCATCCGTTACCAGCAGCTTCGGGGCGGTCTCCCAGCGGAAGACGCCCGCGCCCTGTTCCGCCCATGTTGGCTTCATCGCCCTCTTCTGTCCTTTCTGTTCCAGACCGGAAGCGTTCCCGGCAAGCGTGAATACGATGAGCAAACCTATCATCCAGCGCCGCATGACACTCTTCTCCTTCCGGTTCGTCGTTCCGCACGGTCTGCCTGTCCGCTCATAACTTTGGTTAAAGATCCATTACGCCTGTAAGACGGTAATCCCTGCCAGGCGCATGGCGGCTTTTGAAAGGATTTCACCGCCGCAGGCAGGAACTACGGGAGAAGCGAATGACGCGGATTAGGGGGAGAGGATGTTTCACGGTCACGTTCTGTCTTCGATCGTTGTCTTTGCGGCAGCGATTATGGCGGCGGCTCCCGCCTCCGCCCGGAATACCGTTTTTGGAATTGAGGGAACACGCTTTACGCTCAACGGCAGTCCGGTATTTCTGCTGGGTATCAGCTACTATGGGGGTCTGGGCGCGCCCCGGGAGATGGTAGGGCGCGACCTGGACGCGATGCAGAAGCACGGCTTTAACTGGCTTCGCCTGTGGGCGGTCTGGAGCTACCGAGAGGAGGATGTCTCCGCCGTAGACCCTGCCGGGCAGCCCCGCGAGCCGTTCATAAGCCGCTTGAAGTACCTGGTGGAGGAGTGTGACCGGAGAAAGATCGTTGTGGACGTTACGCTGACCCGCGGGCGTAATCTTCCAGATATGCAGTCGCACCGCGCCGCCGTTCGCACCCTTGTGCGAACGCTCTCCGGCTGCCGCAACTGGTATCTGGACCTTGCCAACGAGCGGGATGTGCGGGATGCGCGCTATGTGCCGGTCGAGGAGCTGCGCGAACTGCGCGAACTGGTGCGCGGGCTGGCGCCCGACCTTCCGGCAACCGCCTCGTTCGGCGGGCACGACCTGGACGAGAAGGAGATCCGCGCCGCCCTCAACGACGCCCGGCTGGACTTCCTCGCCCCGCACCGCCCCCGACACGCAGGGTCGCCGGGAGAGACGCAGGAGCATTCGAAGTAGCAGGCGTCACTCGTCACTGCAGGTCCGCCAGACGTTGACGTGCGACGCTCTCAAACCAGGTGGCGGGATACTCCCGGATGATCTCCTCGAACGCCTCCGCCGCCTGCGCCAGCCGACCGCAGCGCAGATGCTCCTCTGCCGCCGCGTACTGTTCATGCCCCACCGTGATGGCGCGATTCATGATCCGGGCGATGTCGGCAGCCGGACCGGGCGCGAGGGGAGGGAGCGACTTCAGAACCGGCGGGTCTGGCTCCGTGAGGCGATGGTACGCCTCCGGGCGGCGTTCGCGGAACAGGCGCGCCCGCATATCCTCCTGCCGGTTCGCCCAGTCGCCCGCCTGCCGCCCGTCGAAGGGGTCAATCTCCGCGATCGCGATCTCGCCGGGACGCCTCTCCTCCGCCAGTATCTCCCCTCCGGGGGAGAGGATCAGGCTGCCCTCCTCATCGCCCCAGCCGCCCCACGAAACGACCAGATAGACGAAGTTCTCAACGGCGCGGGTACGAAAGGCGGCGCGGCTGATCTCTGAGCCGCCGAACGCCGCGCCTCCCTCCGTCGGGTGGAAGAGGATGCCGGCTCCGCCCAGCGCCAGGCAGCGCGCCGCCTCGGGGAAGAGCATATCGTAGCAGATGAGCATTCCCAGCCCGCCCAGATCGGGGGTCTGAAAGACCGGGAAGTCCTCTCCGGGACGCTTGAGCTGCTCGTGGACAGGCAGGTGCGCCTTGTGGTAGCGTCCGATCTCGCGCCCGTCGCGCCCCAGCAGGAACGCCGTGTTACGAATGGAGCCGTCCGGCTCAACGCTGTCGGAGCAGCAGATCAGATACATACCGAAGGCGGCGGCGCGCGCGCCCAGCCGTGCAATCATCTGCTCCACCGCAGCGGTCAGTATCTCTCCGGCGGTCTCCTCGTGCGCCGCCTCCCACGGAGCCAGCCCCATCGCGTCCTCCGGAAGCGTCAGGATATCGCATCCCGCCTCGCCCCCCCGGATAACCAGCCCCTCCAGAATATCCAGCGCGCGCTCCACATGCTCCGCCGCCGCTTCCCGCGAGAGACGGTAGTCTATATTCACGGCGCGGCGGATGTCGCCACCGGCGTTGGCGCTGCCGATCCGGAACAGCCTTCCCATGCTTTTCCTCCGTCAATCGCGGGACGGCGGTCCGCCGCGCAGACCGATCAACGCCTCGCGGCAGCGCGCCAGCTCCTCCGGTCTGGTCGCAAAGCCCAGAGACCGAACCATCTGCATGATGGGCGTCGCGGGATCGTTCGACCAGAAGATGCCACAGTCCTCCGCCTCCGAATAGCGATACCCGACCCGCTCCCCGAACGTCTCCTGAAACAGCAGCCCGCCGCGCAGCGTCGGCTGCCAGGAGAGGATCGCGTAGTCGAGGTCAATCTGCTCCACAAAGACGCCGTCCTCGCGCATCTCCCGCAGAAGATGCCCGGTAGGATCCGCCAGACAGGCGTTATTGCGCCAGGTGCTGGTGAGAAGATAGCACGATCCCTCCAGCGCGCGGCGCGACGCATGGATCTGTCCGGGCCACTGCGTCGTCCAGACGATCAGCTCCGCCCCCTTTCGCGCCAGCGTCTCCCATCCCTCATCAAAAGCCATGTCGTAACAGATCTGGATTCCGAGACGACCGAAATCGCAGTCGAAGACCGGGAACGCGCTGCCGGGCGTCACGCCGCCCTCCGCCGTCTCGCCGTCTGGATCCAGCACCGGAAAGACCTTCCGATAGATGCCGACCACGCCGCCGGTTCGATCTACCAGCGCGGCGGCGTTGCTGTACAGCCCCCGCTCCGGATCGTCCGCCAGATAGAGCGGAACCACGATATAGCAGCCATTGCGACGGGCGCAGGCTCCCATCTCCTCCAGAACCGCCCCCTCCAGCGGATCGGCGACCTCGGAGATCGCCCCCTCTTTGCCGCCGTTGACCGCCATCTCCGGCAGGGCGGCGATATCCAGCCGCACGCCGTCAAACTGCGCCGACGCCTCGACCGCCATTCGATCCACCAGCGCGGTCAGTTCCGCCAGCCGCGCCCGCAAGCCGGGATAGGGGCGGAACATGTTGTGCATGGCTGTGCCGACGACGACCTTGCGCGGTCCCGAAGACTGCTCCATCCTCTCTATCTCTCCTTTCGCCGTCGGGAAGGCTTCCTCCAGACAGTATCCGTCGTTCCGCTCTGTTCGGCGAAACGACGGTGAGTTCCTGTGGGCTTCCACGCGAACCGGACCGTCTCAGGACCGCCTGCTCCCCGTCTGCGGAGCCGCATCCGATCCTCACGCAGAGCTGGAGGATGTGGGATTCAGACACGGCGAATAAGATAAGGGGTTCGTCCACAGTCACGTGGAGACCGATTTCTGTTCTCAAGGCGCGGGAGGTCTCTATGTCTATATACCGTCTGACACTGTTTATCATAGCGATGATCTGCATGCCGCTCTGCGGGAGGGCGCAGGAGGGACTGCTGCTGCGCTACTCCTTTGACGAAGGTCAGGGAAACATCGTCCGGGATATGTCCGACAACGGACTGCACGGCGAGGCGGGTGCGGCATGGGTCGCTTCGCCCGCCGACAAGGCTGTCGTCATGGACGGAGAGCCGTCCAGCATCGTGCGGGTGCAGATACCGATGGAGAAACGGTTTGGAACAGGCTCCTGGTCCTTCAGCGCGTGGCTGAAACCGACCCGGTTCGACATAGACGACGCGCAGAACCAGCGCCGCATCTTCGCCTTCGGGGTCTATCCCGACGCCTATCTGGTCATTGACCTGATGGGCAGCGGTCATCTGAGCCACTACTTCTGCTATCGCAGTCCGGAGGGAGAGATCCGCTCTACCGGAGGCTCCGGGGGAATGCCTCTGTCAACGGGACAGTGGGCGCATGTGGCGCTGGTCTGCGATCGGCAGAAGGGCGTGGTGAGCGTCTATGTGAACGGCTTCAAACAGGGAGAGTCGCGCATCCCCCCCGAGTTCCGAGGCGACTTCTCGCTGGGCGGAGAGCTGACCCTGGGGAGCAGCTGGCACAACTACCATGGCGTGATGGACGAGGTCAGTCTCTGGCGGCGCGCGCTGACCCGCGCGGAGGTGCGGGCGGAGTTTGCCCGATGGAAAGAGGTCTTCGGCGTAGCCGAGTCGAAGGAGGCGGCGGAGGCGGAGAGACGGGAGAGGTACATGGAGATCCTGGAGCAGTCAAGAAGAGCCTGGCTTGCGGGCGACTATGCGAAGGCGCGCGCCCTCTGCCAGACGCTGATCGAGGCGACCGATGCCTCCCCAGCTGTCCGGAGCATCGCCCATCTGCGTATTGCGGAGAGCTGGATGGCGCAGCGCAACCCTCGCGCCGCCCGCAGCGAGTTTCAGAAGATCGCCAACCACACGGACTATCCGGCAGTCCATCGCATGGAGGCGCGTGAACGGATCGCGGAGCTGGATCGCACGGCGCGCGGGCTGCCTCCCCGCGACCCTGCCGCCACTCGCACCCGCATTGCGCCCGTTACGCGGTTCGCGGGACGCATCTTCGTCTCGCCCCGCGGAAAGGATACCAATCCCGGAACCTCCGCCGCGCCGGTTGCCACGCTCTCCCGTGCGCGCGATCTGATACGCGCCCTGAAAGCGCGGGGCGTCCGAGGAGCGATCGCGGTGGAGATACTGCCCGGAGAGTACCGAATCACCGCGCCCCTCACCCTGACAAAAGAGGATTCGGGGTCGCCAGACGCCCCGATCGTCTACCGCGCTGGGCAGCCGGGAAGAGCGGTCTTCTACGGCGGAAGACGCCTGCGAGGCTTTCAGCCGGTTACCGACCCGGCGGTCTTGAGTCGAATGCCGGAGGAGGCGCGGGGGAAGGTGATGCAGTGCGACCTGCGGGCACAGGGGATCACGGACTACGGCAGGCTTGCGGTGCGCGGATTCGGGCAGCCTCCCTCCCCGCCGACCCTCGAACTGTTCGTCAACGGGCGACCGATGACGCTGGCGCGCTGGCCCAACGCCGGATTTGTCGGGATACGCCGGCTGCGGGAGCCGGGAGACCGGCGCGCCGGCAAGCCCTCCGTGTTCGAATATCTGGACGACCGCCATGCCCGATGGACGCAGGCGGAGGACGCCTGGCTTTTCGGCTATTTTCGCTTCCTCTGGGCGGACTCGACCGTTCCCATCGGCAGCATTGACCCGCAGGCACGCACCCTCGCGACGGCGGAAGCCTACCACTACAGCCCGGACATTCCCGGCATGGATACCGGGCAGGGCATCCAGTACTACGCCTTCAACCTGCTGGAGGAGATAGACCAGCCGGGAGAGTGGTACCTGAATCGCCGCACCGGCATCCTCTACCTCTACCCGCCGACCGATCTGGCAAAGGCGACGGTGGAGATCGGAATGCTCTCTACGCCGATGATCGTGATGAACGGGGTGTCGGATGTGCGGCTGGAGGGGCTGACCTTCGATCTAGCGCGCTTCAACGGGCTGGTTCTCACCGACTGCCGCCGGAGCCTGATCGCCGGCTGCACCATCCGCCGCATGGCGGGCAACGGCGTCATGATCCACGGGGGCGAGCAGAACGGGCTGCTGGGCTGCGACATCCACACCATCGGCAGACGCGCCTCCGAGGTGATCGGGGGAGACCGGCAGACCCTCAAGCCGGGCAGACACTTCGTCGAAAACTGCCGCATCTACGACTTCGGGCGGATTGACCGCACCTACACGCCCGCCGTACAGCTGGAGGGCGTGGGCAACCGGGTGGCGCATAACCTGATGTACGACTGCCCCAGCAGCGTCATGCGCATCGAGGGCAACGACCATCTGATCGAGTTCAACGAGGTGCACAGCGCGGTGCTGGAGTCGGACGATCAGGGCGCGATGGAGCTTTTCGGCAACCCGACCTATCGCGGCGTGATCTTCCGCTACAACCGCTATACCAACTGCGGCAAACCGCAGCCCGGCGTAGCGGTGCACGGACAGGCGGCGATCCGGCTCGACGATGTGATCAGCGGCATCGTGATCTACGGCAATATCTTTATCCGCAGTGCGAACGGCAACTTCGGGGCGGTGCAGATGAACGGCGGGCGCGACAACATCATAGACAATAATCTCTTTGAGGACTGCAAGCAGGGCGTCAGCGGCGGCTGGTATGCCGGCAGCCCGATGTGGGCAAGCGCCGCCTCCGCCAACCGTCCGCCGGAGTTCATCATGAGCGAACTCTACCTGCAGCGCTACCCGGAGATGCGCACGATGCTTACCGGCATCGGCATGAACTATCTGTGGCGCAACGCCTTCCGCCGCTGCGGTCCGATGATCACTGGCAACGCCGCCCATCTGGAGATGCTGGAGAACGGGGAGCAGCCGCTCTTCAAGCCGATCCCGGCGGGGGAGATCGGTCTCTACCGGGATCGCTACCGCGCGAGCTGGCCCGTTCCGATCCAGCCGGTGAAGAAGCAGGACTGGCGCAGCCCGTAGCGGCGCAGCCCGTAGCGGCGCAGCCCGTAGCGGCGCAGCCCGTAGCGGCGCAGCCCGTAGCGGCGCAGCCCTCCGATGACGGGATAGACGGCGAGCCGTCCTGCGTTCGACAGGACGGCTCGTTTCGGGAATGAACGCCGGTCAGCGGTCGCGCCGGTCAACGCCCGCGCCGCTGCGATCGGGATATGCCGGACGTTTCGGAGCCACATACGGATTGCGCTTCAGTTCCTCCTGCAGGTGCTTGATCGCCGCATCCAGCTGCGGATCGCCGCCGTTGACCATCAGCGCGGGATCGTCCACCACCTCGATGTCCGGGTCCACGCCATACCCCTCGATCCCCCAGGTTCCGTCCTTGCGATAGAAGGCAAAGGTCGGCGCGGTAACCCTTCCGCCATCAATCAAGCCCGGATTTCCGGAGATGCCGACCAGACCGCCCCAGGTGCGCGTTCCGATCAGCTTGCCCAGACCCGCCTGACGGAAGTACCAGGGGAAGGCGTCGCCGCCCGACCCCGCCAGACCGTTGATCAGCATCGCCTTCGGTCCCTGATGCGAATCGGGGGGCCAGCGGAAGTCGTTGCCGTCCCGGCGCGCCCAGTAGTTGGTTACCGGACGGTTGAGCAGTTCGATGAAGCGAGTGGGAATCTGCCCGCCGCCGTTCCACCGTTCGTCTATAATCAGCGCCTCTTTGCCGCGCTGTCCGACCAGCTGCCGCACCAGATCGCTCTGCCCGCCGGTTCCAGTATCCGGCACATAGATATAGCCGATCCTGCCGTTGGACTGCTTCTCCACATAGGCGCGGTTGCGCTCGATCCACGCCCGGTAGCGCAGAAGGGAGTCGCTGCCGGTCAGGTGCACCGCCACCTCGCGCGCCGTCGAGTCCCGCTGCGGCTTATCGCTCACGGTGAGCGTGACGGTTCGATCCGCCAGCCCCTGAAACGCCGCCCAGGGGTCTCTGTCGGTGTCCATCGGAACCCCGTTGACCGCCAGCAGGTAGTCGCCGACCTTCACCTGCCCGCCGGTCTGCGTGAGCGGGTTGCGCGCATCGGTGTCCCACGCCGCGCCCTGATAGATGTTCGTAATCCGGTACGCGCCGTTCTCCAGCGCAAAGTCCACGCCCATCATGCCGACGGAGACGCTCGGCTGAGACTCCACATCGCCGCCGAAGTAGTAGGCGTGCCCGACATTCAGCTCCGCGATCATCTCGCCGATGACGTAGCTGACATCCTCACGGCTCACGCAGTCCGCCAGCATCGGCGCATACTGCTCCCGAACCTTCACCCAGTCCACCCCGTGCATATTCGGGTCGTAGAAGAAGTCTCTCTCGATGCGCCAGGCGTCGTTGAAAAGCTGCCTCCACTCCTCGCGCGGGTCAATCATGGCGGTCATGCCGGAGGTAACCACCGCCTCGCCCTGCGCGCCGGGCGCAGCGTCCTGGATCGTGGCGGCGTTGCCGCGAATCACCAGCAGCTTCTTGCCGTCCGCCGAGAGGTCGTAACTAGAGGCGCCGGCAGCCACCATCTTCTCTTCACGCTTCTCGTCGTTGATATCGAACAGCTTGATGCCCGCGCCGTCCTCCGCACCCGCCACCGGGATTCGCGCAAAGATCAGTTGATTGCGGTCGTTGACGGAGAGTCCGCTGAACCGCCCCGGGCGTACCGGCAGCGCGATCACCCGCGCCTCGAAGCCGTCGAAGTCTATCGTTACCCTCTCCGGAGCCTTTGGCGCGCCGCCCTGCGCCTGCGGCGCGGCTCCCTGCCCCGACGCGCCCGGAACGGCGGCTCCGCCGATGCGCTGCGCCCGGAAGGGGAAGCTGCCTCCGCCGGCGGATGCGGTCCCGCTCATGACCGCCCCGTTGATCTTCGCCGTGATGGAGAGCGCGATGCCGCCATCCAGCGATCCGGAGAGGTTCAGCTCCTTCGAGGCTGGTTGATAGGTTCCGGACACCGTCCCGTTGCCCATCTGCGTCTCGAGGGTTCCGGAGACCATGCTGCCGGCTCCCAGTTTGAGCGTGATCTTGAAGCTGATGCTGCCGCCCGGAAGCTCCTGTCCGGCCGCCCTGCCCTCCCAGACGCCGCTGACCTCATCGGCTTGCGCTGCGATCTGCGGCGCTTCGCGCTCCAGCGATATCTGCCCGGTTCGGGGCTTGTCCTCCGTCTTCGGCTCGCTCCAGGTCTCCTCATCCACCTTCGGCGCGTAGGGATACTTCAGGTCTTTACGCAGCGGCGCCGCCATCAGCATCTCGGAACCGGTGTATATCCAGGTGGTGCCGAAGTCCTCATACGTCGGGCGGAAGTTCCGATTGCTGATAAAGTAGAGGTACTCGCCTTTCCGGTCGAATACCGGCTGCACGTCGTTGAACATCCCGCTGGTTACCGAACGCTTCTCGCCCGTCTCCACGTTGTAGAACCAGAGAACGCCCTGCTGCGAGCGGTCATCGCTGCGCGCATAGACCAGCCAGCGGCTGTCGTGCGACCAGCTGGCGGACAGGCGAATATCCCAGTTGTCCCTGTCCACCAGTTTCGTCTGCCCGGAGGCGAGGGTGTAGAGGAACAGGGAGCCGGTCTTATCGCCAAACAGGAGGTGTCTGCTGTCGGGCGACCAGCGGGGCATCCAGCGAAAGGCTTTCCCGTCCTTCGTCAGCGCCTTTGTCTCGCCCCTGCCGTCCGACTGCGTGATGTAGAGTTCATACTCGCCGGTCTTATCGGAGAAGTAGGCGATCCAGCGTCCGTCGGGACTCCAGGCGGGGTCGCGCTCCGCCACGCCGCTGGTGCGGGTCAGGTTGCGGGGCGTGCCGTCTTTTGCGGGCAGGGTCCAGATGTCGCCGCGCGCCTCCACGGCGGCGCGTTTTCCGGTGGATGAGATGCTCCAGCCCTCAATAAACCGGCTGGCGTCTACCGCCCGGGCGCGCAGGGTTGGGCGGTCACCGGGAATGCGAACCTCCACCGTCCGCGTTTTGCCGGTGGACAGGTCGAGCGTCTGCAGCTCGGAGCCGTACTGATAGACGATCTCTCCCCCGCCTTTCGGACCAGGTCCGATGGAGGGCCACTTCACATCGTACTCCCTGAACCGGGTCACCTGCTGTCGCCTTCCCGTCTTCACGTCATAGACCCAGATGTTCAGGCGATGCTCCGTGCCCTGATCCGACAGGTAGTAGAGCTTCTCTCCGTGCCACATCGGGACGCCGTCCGTCCCCGCCCAGTCGGTAATCTTTTTCGACCGGAGGCTCTTGAGGTCGAACAGCCAGATGTCGGTCGCCATGCCGCCCTGATACCGCTTCCAGGTGCTGAACAGGGTGGTGTGCGGCGTGTAGGCGAGCCACTGCCCGTCGGCGCTGAGGGAGGCGTCTTCGCCATAGGGGACGGGCAGCTTTGCGGGCAAGCCTCCCCGGGCGGGAACCAGAAACAGCTGCCGCTGTCGCCCCAGTCCCGCCAAGCCGTTGGTCGCAAACAGCAGTTTTCCGTCCGCCGTCCAGTCGCAGAGAAACTCGGCGGAGGGATGATGGGTCACCCGATGCGGCAGCCCGCCCTCGACCGGGATCGTGTAGAGATCGCGATTGCCGTCGTAGTTGCCGACGAAGGCGATGGTTCTGCCATCGGCGCTGAACCGGGGGAAGGTCTCTGCGCCCGGAGGGCTTGCCAGCGGAAGGGCGACCCCGCCCTCACGGGGAACCAGCCAGAGGTCGTTGGCATAGGTGAAAACAATGTGCGTCGCGCTGATATCCGGATAGCGCATCATTCCGCTGTGGGGTTTGATGTTTGCCTGTGGAGCCTGCGCCCACGCAAAGGGAAGACCGAGCAGCGTCAAAGCGCCAACCAGCGCCGGCAGCGCCGCCCGGTATCTGCGAGTGATCATATCCTATCCTTCCAGAACAGACTGCGTCAGGGCGATCCTGACACCCGGAGCGTAGACGAAACGGTCTGCGCTCCGGTTTCGTTTTTCCGGCGAGCAGGTGAAGGATCGCCGGCTATACGTTGCGCTCAAGATGCAGCAGGTTCAGAAACTCCTCCCGCGTCGGACGATCCTCGCGAAAGATTCCCCGCATCTCGCTGGTGGTTACCTTGCTGTTCTGCTTCTCCACGCCCCGCGCCATCATGCACATATGCCGCGCCTCCATCACCACGCCGACGCCTTTGGGCTGAAGCACCTCCTCCAGCGCCATCGCGATCTGCACGGTCATCCGCTCCTGCACCTGCAGTCTTCGGGCGAAGATGTCCACCAGCCGCGCCAGCTTGCTGATGCCGATGATCTTTCCGGCGGGCAGGTAGGCGACGTGCGCCTTGCCGAAAAAGGGAAGGATATGGTGCTCGCAGAGACTGTAGAACTCGATGTCGCGCACAATCACCATCTGATCGTGCGTCTCGGTGAAGATCGCGTCGTTGACGATCTCCTCCACGCTCTGACGATAGCCCTGCGTCAGGTAGCGCATGGCTTCGGCAGCGCGGCTGGGGGTCTTGATCAGTCCTTCGCGATCCGGGTCTTCTCCGATCTGTATCAAAATCTGCCGGTATTGCTCTTCCATCTTCGCTCACAAACCCCTGTTATCCGGCGAACTCGCGGTTGACCGGCTACCCCTCGCGCGCAAGCGCGCGGTATCGCAGATAGAGTTCGCTTCCATCCCGGTAGAGAGAGAGCAGCTGCATGGGAATAAACGCCTGTCCCGGCAGTCCGGGACCGTCTACCACGGTTGGCAGATGCGCTCCCCCTTTAATCTTCGGCGCCAGTGTCAGAAATAACTCGTCCACCAGCCCCTTCTCAAAAAAAAGATAGTTGATCGCCGCGCCTCCCTCCAGCGCCAGGCGTCGGATACCGAACTCCTCCCGCAGCAGACGCAGCGCCGCCGGCAGATCCGCCTCCTCCCGCCCGACCAGCCGCAGCGTCGCCGCGCGCTCCAGCCGCTCCCGCGTTTCGGCGGAGAGGGACTCCGGCGCAAAGACGATGGCGCGCCCCGGCGGATCGGTAAAGAAGCGGTTCTCCAGGGGCAGATCGCCGGTGCGGGTAACGACGACGCGCCATAACGGCAGGGGATAGACCACCTGACCGGGTCGCAGGGTTCCCGCCCCGATCATCACCGCCTCCGCCGCCTCCTCCAGACGGCGCATCAGCATCTGATCGGTCGGGCTTCCCAGCCCTGCGGCGGTAGAGCCGATGGGTCCCTGCAGAGTCTTCCCGTCCGCCGTCGAGACCATATTGATGAAGACATAGGGACGACCCGGCGGCGGCTCCGGGAAGCGAAGTCCCTCGTAGAGCCGATCGGGCGTCCCGGGCGGCTCTTCCGTCAGATCCAGCAGCTTTTCTATGGACAATGATGACTCCTTATATATTGTGCTGCGATAATCGTGATAGACTGATGTGTGTGTTTGTGAGATTGCTTCGGTCGGCTTGCGCCTCCCTCGCCATGACATTTCGGGACGCTCGCCCCTTCCAGAGACGCGCGACATGCCCCTAGCCTGTCATTGCGAGCGCAGCGAGCAATCTTTTGCCTGCCGGAACGCAGGAGATTGCTTCGGTCGGCTGCGCCTGCCCTGCAAGGACGACCGGGAGGCTCTACGACTGCAGAAAGAGGAGCGTTCCCGCTGTAGCGGCGCAGGCGGCTTTTCATCCTCTACTTAACATCATGAATACGACTGGCGCCTCTCAAGGTTGTTATACCTGCTTGCCGGTTCTCCCGACAACGCGCTGCGTACGCAGCGCAGCGGCTCTATCGGGTAGACTATAGGGCAGCAGCGGAGCGAGCAGACCTGCCGTCGGGTCGCCCCTCCGCCGATCTAGATTGGATGCTCACCTTCCGCGCATGCAACGCACCATTCACCTGCTTCTCCGGGCATGTATCGCTGTGGGACTGGCTGCCGGTCTCTATGCAGCCCTCCAGCGCTACCACGCCGAACGCCTCAACCGCCGGGTCGAGATCGCCGTAGACCTGCTGGAGGTCAAAACGCTTGCCGCCGCCGCCCGCAAGCCGCTCCAGGAGACGCTCCGGCATCTCAAGAGCGCGGGCGTTACCTCTGTCGCCATCCCGGAAGACACCCTGACCACCCTCGAACAGCAGGGAGAGACGCACATCGCCCGTCGCGGGAACGTAACCACGCTGACCCTCTCCTCCGCCTCCGTTCTGGAGCGGCTGCGCACGGGACTGGCGCATCGAGGCTACCCCTGCTCACCCTCCCCTCCCGCCGGCTCCTTTGACAGTCTGACCATGCTGCGGCTGGAGGCGGATGGAGGCGCGAACTCCGCAGCCTGCTATCTGCCGGCAGACTATGCCGTGCTGCGTCCGCTCGGTTTCGGGCTGGACCCGCAGGCGGTCGAACTGGTGCGACAGGCGGGGCTGTATCCCGTCGGGCGGATCAGCAACTTCCCCGGAGCCTCCCCGCAGACCATGCAGGCGACCCTGAATGAACTGCGGCGGCTGGGGATTCAGACCGTCATCTTTCAGGGGCTGGAGGTTCTGGGTTTCCGCGGACAGACGAAGGAGGCGGCTGCCGCGCTGCAAGCCAGCGGTCTCCTCTACGGGCAGGTGGAGTTCGGGAAGCAGAAGGGCGACGCCTCCCTCAGCGTCGCGCTCAGAGGCGAATATCTGCGCGTCCACAGCATCACCGAAGGGGAGATGGGGATACTGGATGAGAGCGAAGCCATAGACCGCTTCGAGCGCGCCGCCCGCGAACGCAACATACGTCTGTGCTACGTCCGCCTCGTCACCTACGCGGGAGAGGACCCCGAAAAGACCAACGCCGCCTATATCCATCAGATCGCCAGAGGCATCATGCGCGGCGGCGAGATGCAGTTGGGACAGGCGCGGCTCTTTTCCGAAACGGGTGTCCCCTTTGCGGTCTATCCTCTGATCGCCGTCGGGATCGCCGCCGCCTGCGCCCTGCTTCTGTCTCGCCTGCTTGCGCTCTCCCCCTCCTCCCTTCTGCTGGTTTTCGGCATCTCGCTGGCGGTCTGCGCGGGGGCGACGCTGGCGCCGGGCGAGACCGGGAAGAAGGGGGCGGCGCTGCTGGCTGCCTTCGTCTTCCCGACCCTCGCCTGCCTGCATCGCGGTGCGCTCACCCCCGCGGACTCCGATAAAGAGGATTTCCCGCCGCTCGGCGCGAAAGCGGCGGCGGTTCGCGCGCTGATCGGCACATTTTATGCAAGCATGGTAACATCGGGCGGGATTATCGCCGTAATAGGGTTATTGGCGTCGCGCCCCTACATGCTCAAAGCCGATCAGTTTATGGGGATCAAAGCCGCGCATGTCGTGCCCATCTTTCTGATCGGACTGACCGCCATTGTCGGCTTGCCGCGCAGCGGCGCTCTCTGGCGCGAAGAGCGGCAGCGGATGCGCCGGCGCCTCGAAAGCTTCTGGGGCGAGCCGGCGCGGATCGGGATGCTGCTGCTGACGCTGATCGCCCTTGCCGCGCTGATGCTGGCGGTAGCGCGTACCGGCAATGAGCCGGGAGTCGGCGTATCCGGCTTCGAACTGAAGTTTCGCGCCCTGCTGGACAACCTGCTGCCGGCGCGCCCGCGCACCAAAGAGTTTCTGATCGGTCATCCGGCGTTTGTGCTGGCGCTCGCGCTCTTCTTCCGGGGGCGGCGGCGATTCACGCTTCCGCTGTTTGTGGTCGGGACGGTCGGTCAGGTCTCCCTTCTCAATACGTTCTGCCATATCCATACGCCGCTCTACCTCTCCGCCATCCGGGCGGCAACCGGACTGGTCGCGGGCGCGGCGATTGGACTGGCGCTGTTCTGGCTGATCGAATGGTCCGCGGGACGCTCCGCCCGCCTCGCGCAGACCCGCGCCGACGACCCGGCGCGCTCCTCCGCAGCCGAAGAGACGCCGCCTCGCCGCGATTGCGCGCCGGGAGAGCGTTCCGGGTGAGGATCGGCGATTGAGACGCGACTCCTGCCTGCATATCGCCCTCTCCGGCTACTACGGGTGCGGCAATACCGGCGATGAAGCGGTGCTGGCGGGCATTGTCGAGTCGTTCCGGCAGCGCGCCGGAGAGGGCGCGGCGAGGATCACCGTCCTCTCCGCCGACCCGCAGGACACGCGGCGGCGTCATGGGCTGGACGCGGCAGACCGGATGCGGATGCCGCAGGTGCGCCGGACGCTGACGGAGTGCGACCTGCTGCTCTCCGGCGGCGGGAGCCTGCTGCAGGATGCAACCAGCCTGCGCTCCCTGCTCTACTACCTGATGGTGATCTGGATGGCGCGGCGGCAGGGCAAGCCGGTGATGTTCTACGCGCAGGGCATCGGTCCGCTGCGTCGGCGTATGGCGCGCGCGCTGACCCGCATGGTCGCCGACCGGACGCAGTATATCACGGTGCGCGATCCGGCGTCGGCAGAGCTGTTGAAGCGAATCGGAGTCCGAAAACCGCCGATAGAGGTGACGGCGGATCCCGCTTTTGCATTAAAACCGCAGGAACCGCAGGCGCTGGCGGCGTATCTTAAGAGAAGGGGGGAGTTTTGCGACAAACCCCTGATAGGGATCGCGCTGCGCCCCTGGATGCCGCCGGAGCCGACCGTCGAGGAGTATGCGCGGATGGCGCAGAGGACGGCGCAGAAGACCGGCGGACTCCTGCTCTTCCTGCCGATGCAGCCGCCGGGAGACGCGACGCTGTCACGGCAGATCGCCGACCGCCTGTCCGGCGCGGAGGTGCTGGAGGCTCCGCTCTCGCCGCAGGAGATGCTCGGCGTGACGGGGCGGCTGTCCGGCTTGATCGCCATGCGGCTCCATGCGCTGATCTTCGGCGCGATAGGAGCGGTTCCGATGGTGGCGCTGGGATACGACCCGAAGGTCGCCAGCCTGATGGAGACGCTGGGAGAGACGCAGCGCCATCTTCCGCTGGAGAGGTTCGACGCGGAGGCTGTTTCGCAGATGCTGGCAGCGGCGATGGCGGAGGGCGAGACGCTGCGCTCTCATCTGCGCAGACGCGCGCAAGAGCTGACCGAGCGCGCCCTGACGAACGTTGATCGCGCCCTGCTGGTGGCTGCAGGTCAGGTCTACGGAGCCGATACAGGCTTCACACGCCCCGACGAGGCTGCTCAATGACGAAACGCGCATATCTACCGATCTTCCTGCTCGCGGCGCTGCTGCTCTGCCCGCTGTCCGCGCAGGCGCAGAACACGCTCTGGGATCTGCTGCGCATCGGCGATCCGGAGAAGCCGGCGGCGCTGCCCCCCACCCTTCGACAGGTCGCGCTGGCGTCGCAGCAGAAGGTGCAAGAGCCGAAAATTGACCCGCGCACCGGACAGATGAACAGCGCAAAGCCCCCCGCAAAGCGGCGCACCGGCATGATCGGCTTCTTTGATAATTTAGGAGACGCCTTCCGGCGTATCGGCAAGCAGACCAACTCCGATCTGAAGGTGCAGGGGCAGCATAATCTGGGCTTCCACATGGAGAGCATATCGGGCAGCTCGGAGTCGTATCAGAACGCGATCTATCGGGGCAGGCGCGGGCTGGGCGGAGGCTACAACAACACCGACCTGACCATTCAGGGCAAGATCGGCGGCATTATCAACTTTGAGACCCGCTACAGCAACAGTCTCTACGGCAATCCCTACGATAACCGCCTCTCGCTTAACTACGCCACCTCGCGCTTCAAGATTGACGCCGGAGACATACAGGGTTCCATCGTCGGCAACTCGCTGATTGACTTCAGCCGCACCCTCAAAGGCATTCAACTCTCCGCCGATCTGTTCAAAGGGCTGCGCCTGACGACCCTCTACTCCGAAACTAAATCGCAGCCGCGCACCATCACCCTGGAGGGCGCCAACCGCTCCGGTCCCTACTACGTCTATGCCGGTCTGATCGTGGATGGGAGCGAACGGGTGCGCGTCAACAACCGGGAGATGGTCAAGGGCGAGGACTACACACTCGATCCCTACACCGGAGAGCTGAACTTCCTGAAGGGTCTCATCATCCACACCTTCGACACCATCGCCGTCACCTATGAGACCTACGACTACAACCAGACCCCCGGCATGCTGACCGGATGGCGCGCCGATATGACGATGCTGAAGAGCTTCAAACTCGGCGCGACCTACCTCTCGCAGACCAGTTCCGCCAACCGACGCCCGGAACGCTACAAAACCGAGCAGTTCTACGGCTACAACAACCCCGATACGCCCTATGTTCTGGAGTTTCCGGTAGACGCGGTTCTGATCAAGGATGCCGACGGGAAGATCATTGGCATTACGCCCAAACAGCCGATGACGGTGACGGTCGGAGCGCTGCCGCAGGTCTACGGAACCGACTACGCCCTCGACCCGCTGCGCCCCAACCGCCTCTACTTCAAGCTGCCCATTCCCAGCACGCAGATCATCAAGGTCAGCTACGTGCCGGCGAATACCAGCGAGATGCCGGGCGACCGCAATGTGCTGGGTATGGACGCCTCGTTCCTGCTTGGCAAGACCGGCACCATCGTCGCCGAGTTCGCCTCCAGCGGCGTATCCCTCGCGGATCGGAACGTGTCGGGGCGCGCCACGCAGATACGCGGCGACATGGCGTTCCTGAAAAACCGACTGCGCTGGAACTGGAACCTGCGCGACATCAGCCCCAACTTTACCGCCATCGAAAGCCCCGGCTTCCGACGAAACGAAAAGGGACTGACAACAAGCGTTGACTACCAGGCGTCGTCCACCCTCAAGCTCAACGCCAACTTCGAGCGGACGAAACGCCCCTCCTACAACTTCAGCAGTCTGGGCGGCAGTTCCAGCTACGCCACCGCCAGCGGTCTGGACGACTATACCGGCATCACCTTCGCCGTCAACTGGAGGCTCGGCAGCGCGGGACAGTTAAGCTTCAACCATAACGAGATGACGACCCGGCTGTATCAGGGAGGAAAAAGCTCCTTCCTGACCGACACCCTCAACTTCTCCTATAACTATAAATCGCTGGGGGCGACCGTCTCGGTTGGACGCAACGCCAGCTCCTCCATCAACACCGTCGGCAATAACGCCGGAGGAACCGGCACGGGAACCGGAACCAGCTACAGCTACAACAGCGACTCGCTGCTGTCACGCCTCAACCTGACCTGGCGCGCCAGCGATACCGTCACCTTCGACGCCCTCTTCTCCAACAGCCAGGTCAACATGAGCGGACGGCGCACCAACGCGCAGGATATGACGTTCGCCGCCAAACTGAACCCGCTGAAGAACCTGCAGCTCTCTCTGGGCTATCAGCTTCAGGATTCCGGAGGCGTCTCGCTCTACGGCAATACCGACAACACCGGCACAGGAAGAAGTCGGCAGGGTATCGGCACAGGCTTGGGAACCGGTCTGGGAACCGGACCGGGGAGCTACGCCAATTTCGGAGGCGGATACAACAACAATCTGGGCAACTTCGGCAACTACAGCGGCGGGTTCTACAGCGGGGGCAGCAGCTTCTCCAGCTTCGGAGGATCCAGCTTCGGAGGACGATCCCGCGCCTTCAACTTCGCGCTCAGCTATCAGCCCTGGAACTCCCTGACCCTCGACCTGAACTACAACAACGCCGACAGCGAAGGGGACTACCTTTATAACAGCAAGCGAGACGACATCAGCTTCAATATCGGCTACAACATGGGCGAGCGTCTCTCCATCAACACCAACTTCAGCCTGCAGAACGTGCGCTACATCGGCAGCGCCGGCGGCACCCGAAGCAACCTGATGTCGTTCTATGTCCGATCCAAACCGGTCGGCAGGCTCTCCGCCATCGTCAGCTACCAGATGATGCGCACCGACAGCACCATCTTTACGCCTCGTGACAGCGGAACGGGGACGGGAACCGGCACGGGAGACCCCTACACCGGCGGAAATCCCTTCTACAACGGCGGCGCGTTCTTCGGCTCCGGCGGAACCAATCTCAACTCGATCTCCCTGCGCCTGGAGTATCCGGTCTGGCGCGGCAACAACCTCTTCTTCCAGCTTGACAATGCCGACAGCAGCGGCTATCTGGCGGGCAATCAGCGCACCTGGATGCTCGGCATGGACTTCCCGCTGACCAACAACATGCGCTTCACGCTCGGCTGGCGCGATCAGAGCTACCTCAGCAGGGACAGCTCTCTGGGCAGCAACTTCAGCTACCGCGTCCGTTCGCTCGACGCGGACATCGGCATGCGCTTCTAATCCGCCGTCTCCGCAAAGGTCAGCACGCCGAACCGCTGCGGGACGTGGAAGTTCGCGGGAACCTCCAGCGTGGGCGACCAGGCGGTAAACTCCGGCGGATCGGCGCGGTCTATGCGATAGAAGTTGACGCGCCAGGATTCGCCCGGCTGCGGAGGCGCGATCTCCGGAAACGCGGCAAAGGGGATGCTCATCTCCACGCTCCACCAGCGGTCAGCCTCGCCCGAAGCCTCCGGCGGATTTCGCCGGACGGCGGTCGCCAGACCGGGACAGTCCCAGGAGACATCCACCTGCATGGTCGCCCGATTCAGATCCGGACTGAAAACCCGTGCGTCAAACACCACATTGCGCGGGCTGACCTCAAACTCGTAGTAGTGCCGCAGGTCGCCGGTCGGACAGAGAAACGCCTCGACAACCTCCTCCTCATAGAGCGGATCGTCCCGCTGCAGATAGGCGCTCTGAATGTCGCGATCCACGCAGTGAAACGCCAGATAGAGGCGTCTATGGTTCCAGCAGGCGCGAAAAGCGGTCGGCTGCCAGGGAAGAGGCAGCGCAGGCGGAGAATCGGAGAGGAGAGCCTGCCGCTCCTCCTCCGACAGTTGCTGAAACGGATCGGCGTGAGTCGGGGTAGTGATGGTAAGCCAGCGCGGACGGAGGGACTGCCACAGAGGCTTGCGAAGGTCTCCATCCGGCGTAAAGTCCTCCGTGATCCACGGGCATCTGTAGACGGGCGGGTGTGTCTGTCTGTTCATGGAGTGGTCTCCCGATGAGCTATGCAAGGATCGGATCGGACGGAAATATCACCTGTCCGAACTGCTACGGGATCATGCTGGAGCTGCACAGGTTTGACGCACGCGACGATATTCTGGGTCTGGACTATGATCATGCCCCTCTCTACCGGCGCGGCTTCGGGTATGAAGGCTCGCTCCTGGCGTCTCTGGCGCAGTCTCTGTTCGCCTGGATCGGCGCCCACTGCAAACAGTGGCGTCTCAGGAGAGTTCTGCGACGATGGCCCCTCTCCCTCTACTGTCCGGCGTGCGGTTATCTGATCAAACGCGGCAGACAATCCGGTAGGGTATAATCAGAGGCAGACCCCGCTGGGAGGAAGAGACCTATGCAGCACGACTGGATGTCCGCGCAGGTGCGCTACTATCTGGAGAGTCTGGTTCCGCCGCGCCCGGACGAGCTGATGAAGATGGAGGAGTACGCCTACGCGGTGAATTTTCCCATCATCGGTCCCTCCTCGGGCTTATTCTGTTATCAGATTGCGCGGATGATCGGCGCGCGCCGCATCTTCGAGATGGGTTCGGGCTTCGGCTATTCGACCGCCTGGTTCGCCCGGGCGGTGCAGGAGAACGGCGGAGGCGAGGTGCATCATGTCGTCTGGAACGAGGACCTCTCCCAGCTGGCGCAGAAGCATATGCAGGCTCTGGGATACGCCGACATCGTCCGGTTTCGCGTCAGCGAGGCGGTCGAGGCGCTGCGCGAGACGCCGGGTCCCTTCGACCTGATCTTCAACGACATAGACAAGCGCGGCTATCCCGACTCTCTGCCGGTCATCGCCGAAAAGCTGCGACCGGGCGGCGTTCTCATCATAGACAACATGCTGTGGCAGGGCTGGATATTCAACGACGAGGATCAGTCCGCCGACACGGAGGGCGTCCGCGAGGCGACCCGCATACTCACCGGCTCTCCGGACTGGATCGCCTCGCTGATCCCCCTGCGAGACGGCATGATCCTTGCCATGAAAAAGTAGGCTCCGGCTCTCCCTAACGCACGATCTCAACGGAGCAGTGGGCGCGCACCGCCACCGACGCCGAGACGCTGCCCAGAAGGAACCGATCCACCGCACTCATGCCCCGCGCGCCGACGAAAAGACAGTCCGCCTCCCATCGCTCCGCCTCTTCCACCAGCGTTCGCTTCGGGTCGCCCTCCAGCGCTACCGTAGAGACCTCCAGTCCCTTCTGCGCCAGCGGCTCCGAAAGCCCCGTCAGCATGCGCGCCGCCCAGTCATGCGCCTCTTCCTCTTCCTCCGCCGTCCATCGCATCAGGGCGTAGTCGGCGGAGACGATCCGCGTGATCGTTCTCTCATCCAGCGCAACCGCCAGCCGCGCCTGCGTCCCCCGGGACCAGGAGCGCGCCCCCACGCTCTTCACCGCCGCCTCCGAGTTTGCCGAGCCGTCCACGCCGATCAGCAGCCGGATCGGTTGATCGGCAGTGACTGCCCTGCCTCTTGCCACGCGCACAGAGCAGGGCGCGTCGGTAACCACCCGCTGCGAGACGCTGCCCAGAAAGAAGCGTCCGACCGCCGAATAGCCGTGTGAACCGATCACCACCAGATCGGGCTTCCACTCCTCCGCCCGCCGCACAATGCCCCAGCCCGGAGAATCGGCGACGCTCTCCGCATGGACGACCCAGCCCGGAAACATCTCGCGCAGGATCTGCGCGCCCTGCTCCGCCAGCGACTTCGCCTCCGCGATCCGCAGCGCCGCCTGCTCGCGGGCGCGCTGCACGATCGTCAGGATCGCCTTCGTTACCGCCGGAATGTCCGACTCGCTGCGCGTCGGCTCCCAGACATCCGCAACAGTCAGCGATACCGCCTCTCCCGTCTCGGGCAGTCCGGCGCGCCGCAGATCCTCCAGCGCGCGCCGCGCGCACTCAGACCCGTCGTAGGCTGCCAGCAGCTTCATCGTGCTCCCTCCTCTCTTCACGACGCCGGAAGAGCCACTTCTCGATCTCCACCCCCCAGAAGATCGCGCTGCTCAACGCCAGACTGAGCAGAAGCTGTCCCGGCGTCAGCGAAACCGTCTTAAATATACCCTGCAGGAACGGCAGGTAGATCACCGCCATCTGAGAGAGGACGGTGAGGACAATCGCTCCCATCAGCAGGCGGTTGGCAAACAGACCGGCGCGAAAAACCGAATCGCGGGAGACGCGCAGCGCCAGCACATGCCCCATCTGTGCCAGCGTAACGGTGGTGAAGACCATCGTCTGCCACTCGGCATGGGAGGCGCGCCAGTAGATAAATCCCGCGCCCAGCGAGATCACCCCCATCAGCACGCCGACCCACAGGATATGCCAGCCCAGCCCCCGACTGAAGATCCCTTCGGAGGGCTTGTAGGGAGGACGCCTCATTGTGTCGCGCTCCGCCGCCTCCACGCTCAACGCCAGCGCGGGCAGTCCATCCGTCACCAGATTGATCCAGAGGATCTGCAGCGGCAGCAGCGGCAGCGGCATCCCCAGAAAAGGAGCCAGAAACATCACCCACAGCTCTCCGGCGTTGCTCGCCATCAGATACTTGATGAACTTGCGCGTGTTCTCATAGATGACGCGCCCCTCCTCCACCGCCGCCACAATCGTCGCGAAGTTATCGTCCTGCAGCACCAGGTCTGCGGCTTCCTTGGCCACATCGGTTCCGCTCCGCCCCATCGCCACGCCGATATCCGCCTTCTTCAGCGCGGGGGCGTCGTTGACCCCGTCGCCCGTCATGGCGACGACATGCCCTCTCTGCTGCAACGCCTCGACGATCTTGAGCTTGTGTTCCGGCGAGACCCGCGCATAGACAGAGACGCTCTCCGCCATTCTCTGCAGCTCTCTGTCGGAGAGGCGATCCAGTTCGGAACCGGTCAGCAGCAGGCCGTCGTCGGCGATACCCAACTGCCGGGCGATAGACCGGGCGGTTACCGGATGATCGCCGGTGATCATCACGGGACGTATCCCCGCCTGCCTGCAGGTGCGCACCGCCTCCGGCGCCTCCGGTCTCGCCGGGTCCACCATGCCCTGCATCCCGACAAAGATCAGATCCTGCTCCAGCGCAGCCTCTGCGCCCTCCTCCGGCGGCTCGAGTACCGGACGAAACGCCACTCCCAGTATCCGCCTCCCGTCTCTCGCCAGTTCCTCAACGCTGCGCGAGAGCCGCTCTCTCCACCCCTCATCCAGCGGCTCCGCACACCCCTCCGCCCAGACGGAGCTGCAGACCTCGATCAGGCTGTCCACCGCCCCCTTCGTGAAGACGATACAAGGAGTACGGGCGGCGGTCTGCAGACTGCGGCGGGCGTCCGTTAACGCACCTGACTCCGCCTCCTCCGCCGCAGTCAGCCGATGCAGCGTCGTCATGCGCCTGCGGGTCGAGTCGAAAGGTATCTCGGCAATGCGGGGAAACGCCTTCTCCAGCGCATCCTTCCACAATCCCAGACGCGCAGCGGCGACGACCAGCGCCGCCTCCGTCGGGTCTCCGAGGGTCATCACGCCCCCCGGCTCCGATTCGGCGACATTCAACACGGCATCGTTGCACAGCACGCCCCCGACAACCAGCAGGGTCAGCGCGACGCTCTCCCGGAGCAGAGGCGGGGGAGTTCTGTCGGGAGGAAGCGCAGACGATCCGCCCTTCCGGGAGGAGCCGTTCTCGTCCCGAAGTGTCTCCGTCAGATGCACCCTGTTTCCGGCGACATCCAGCGTCACGACGGTCATCCGGTTTTCGGTGAGCGTGCCGGTCTTGTCCGCGCAGATCACCGTCACGGAGCCGAGGGTCTCCACCGCCGGAAGCTTGCGGATCAGGGCATGGCGTTTGACCATGCGCTGCGCGCCCAGCGCCAGTGAGATGGTAACGACGGCAGGCAGTCCCTCCGGCACGGCGGCGACCGCCATGCTGACGGCGGTCAGAAACATCGTCTTCGCCGACTCGCCGCGCAGCAGCCCGACCATAAAGATGATGCCGACCAGCACCAGCGCGATCACCGCCAGCGAACGCCCCAGCTGATCCAGACGCCGCTGCAGCGGGGTCGGCTCCGGCTTCACCTGATGCAGCAGGGTCGCGATCTGTCCCAGCCGTGTCTGCATTCCGGTCTCGGTCACCACGGCGACGCCCCGCCCGTAGGAGATCACCGTCCCCATGAAGACCCTGTTGACCTGCTCCGCCAGCGACACCTCCTCGCCGGAGAGGATCGCAGGATGTTTCTCCACCGGCTCCGCTTCGCCGGTCAGCACCGCCTCCTGCGCGCGCAGGTTCACGCTCTCCAGCAGACGACAGTCCGCCGGAACCAGGCAGCCCGCCTCCATATACACGATGTCGCCCGGAACCAGTTCCAGCGCGGAGATCTCGCGAACCATGCCCTCGCGCAGGACCCGCACCATCGGCGTCGCCAGCCGCTTGAGCGCGGCAATCGCCTTCTCCGCCCGGTAGTCCTGGCTGTAGCCGAGAACGACATTCAGTACCACGATCACCAGGATGGCAGCCGTATCCTGGTAGTCGCCCAGCGCCAGTGAAAACAGGGCGGCGACGATCAGCACCACCACCATGGTCGCCGAGATCTGCTCCCAGAGTATCTGCCACGGGGTTCGAGAACCGGTCTCTGTCAGTCGGTTATACCCGTACTGCTCCAGACGTCGGGACGCCTCCGCCTCGCTCAAGCCCGCCTGCGGGTCGGTCCCAAGGCGCTGCAGCGTCTCTTCCGTCGTTAACTGATGGCAGTAATTCACCCGGCAACCCTTCCACCAACAGCATTGAGAGGCAAGTGAACGTCCCTGAGACAGGAAAGGACTGTCCTTCCTGCCGGAAACAGACAGTCCCCCTTCTCCAGGCGGCAGCCCGGCTGCCATGTACTACAAACCATTGTATCTGCAGACGGCTCCCTCTATCATCCGCGAATTGGCGGATTGTCGGTGCAGAGACGCTCGCGGGCGGCGGCGCGGTTCGGCACGGCGAGATGCGCGGCGAACCATTCGCGTGCCAGCCGCGCCACCTCCTCCAGCGCGCCCGGCTCTGAGAACAGATGCGTTGCGCCGGTGACGATCGCCAGCCTCTTATCCCGCACGGGAAGCTGCGCGTACGCCCACTCGTTCAGTTCGATCACCAGTGTATCGTCGCCGCCGACAATCAGCAGCGTGGGAGCCTGCACCATGCGCAGGGTCGTTCCTGCCAGGTCGGGGCGTCCGCCGCGCGAGACGATCGCGCGCACCTCCTCCCGACAGCGCGCCGCCGCCACAATCGCCGCTCCGGCGCCCGTGCTGGCTCCAAAGCACCCGATCTGCAGCGAGCGCGTCTCCGGGTTCTGCCGCAGCCAGCCGATCGCTCCCGCCAGCCGCTGCGCCAGAAGGTCTACATCGAAACGCATTTGATGGGTGTGCGCGTCCGTCTCCTCCTCTTCCGAGGTCAACAGGTCCATCAACAGCGTCCCAAGCCCCGCGTTCTGAAGCTCATGCGCGACAAAACGATTGCGCGTACTGAAGCGGCTGCTGCCGCTGCCATGCGCAAAGAGAACCACGCCCTGCGCGCCGGGAGGGATGCACAGATTTCCCTCCAGCGTCACCTCTCCTTCCGTGATATGAACCGGCTTGCCCTCCGCCAGTGGCATCTTCGCGTCCATCTTTCCACCTTCCGACTATCCGCTCTCCTGCGTGAAACCGATTTGCGGCTCTCGTAGACGCTCCAGCAGCGTGAGAACCTCGTTATCCGAAACCGGCGAAAAGTCTTCGTACCAGTAGCCCACTGCCCAGAAAGAGGCGGGGTTCTCCAGACTCACGAAGTTATCTACCTCTTTGAGCAGCATCTGCGCCGACTCGCGGGAAGCCACCGGAACCGCCAGCACGATCTGCGCGGGCTTGCGGGCGCGCAGAGCGCGCACCGCCGCCTGCGCCGTCAGTCCGGTCGCCAGCCCGTCATCCACCAGAATCACCGTCCGCCCGGTCAGATCGGGCAGGGGTCTCCCCTGCCGATAGCGCAGAAGCCGGCGCGCAATCTCCTCTGTCTCCGTTGCGACCACCTGTTCGATCTCCTCCGGACGCAGACCGACATAGGAGACTGTCCGGGGATCAATCACCTTCTCTCCCCCCTCCGCAATGGCTCCGAAAGCCAGTTCCGGCTGGATGGGCACGCCCAGTTTTCGAACGATCAGCACATCCAGAGGAGCGCACAGCGTCCGCGCAATCTCATACCCCACCACGACGCCGCCGCGTGGAAGCGCCAGAACTATCGGGTTCTGGCTGCGATAGCGGGTCAGCATCTGCGCAAGCTGCTGACCGGCATCCATGCGGCTGGCGAAAACCTGCAGTCCGTTACTGCTCATGGCGGTCCCTCTCCCTTCAGTACCGGAACACAGCCATCACGACGACTCCTTCCGGCGTCTCCTGCGGGGCAAGCGTATAGACGTCGCCCCCGTGAAGGAGCGTCTGTCCGACCGCATAGTTGATCAGCTCCTCATCTTCCGCGCCGGGCTGTTCAACGAGATGGATCCTGCTCGTCTCCTCCTCGAACCGTCCGTACACAGGATGATTCGGCGCGACAAACAGGCTTGCGACCCGTCCATACCGCGCGGCGGGGATCACCTCCTGCAGGAAGTGCGAGGAGCCTCCCTGGTGGTTCCGCTGCCAGTACTCCTCCAGCGCCTGCTTCCGCGCTGCCTGAAAGCGCGGCTGCACGACCCGCCATGCGCTCTCGCGAAGGGTTCGCGGGGACACGCGATCCGGGCTGCCGGAAACCCCCTCCGCCTCCAGATAGGGGTAGGTGTTCGCCTCCCGATAGATCGAGAAGAGGTATTCGGCTGCGGCGAGCACCAGCGGCGAACGCTCCTCCCGCAGAAGGTGATGGACCCCATGATTGACCTGCCGGAAGAAGTGCAGCAGGTTCTCGTGCGTGTCCACCCGATCCGGCATATTGCCGTAGATTCGCGCTCCGCCGCCCGGCGCGCCGCTCGTTCGAAAGTGAAGCTGCCGCTCCGGGGTGTCATACGCCAGCGCCTGTGCCAGACTGAGAGGAGTATTCTCCAGTGTCAGCTCCTCTTCGCTGAAGCGATTCGCCTTGAACAGCCTCACATCGTTCTGGCTGAGCGCCAGGATGTAGAACGGATGATTATCATGGAACATCTCCAGCAGGGGCAGCAGCATAAAGCGTCTCCCGACGAAGCTCCCCTCCGACGGAGCGATCGGCAGACCGCAGCAGCGCACCATATCCTCCGCCAGAAAGACCGCCAGCCCCTCATCCGGACGCTCCCAGAAGAGGCTGTGATCCAGCTGCCGCTCCGCCTTCGCAAACCACGCCTGCGCCTGCTGCGCCGGGAGTTCTCCCTCGCGAACCTGTTTCAGCGCCTGCCGGAACAGGCTTTTGAGGCGCACGGGATTGTTCAGCGCGTCCGGTCCGCCCCGTTGGAGAGGAAGAAAGAGAGAGATAGAGAACCCTTCCGAGCGAGAAGCCAGCGTTTTTAATCCATCAGTGGTCAGGGTATACATGCATCACCTCAGCGTACAATGAGAACCGGGCAGTGCGCGTGGTGCAGTACGCCGTCGGACACGCTGCCCAGCAGGAACGATTTCCAGCCGCTCAAGCCCCGGCTGCCCAGCACAATCAGGTCTACCTTCTCGCGCTCCGCCACATCCACGATCACATCCACCGGATGCCCCGTCTCGCGGCAGGCTACATAGTCTACGCCTGCCGCACGAAACACCTCTCCGGTTCGCTCCTCGATATCGCGCTGTATCTCTTCGATATAGCGGCTGAGCAGCGCGGAGTCGATCGGGGCGATGGGGGCGTCGCCGTTGGCATAGATCACGGTGGAGGGGTTGAAGACAGTCAGGAGCAGGGTGCAGGCGTGAAACTCGCGCGCGATAACGGCGGCGACGCGCGCCGCCTGAAGCGCGCTTTCGGAGCCGTCGGAACAGGCAAGTATCTTGCGAAACATGGTTCCCCTCCTTTTTGCGTAGCTTTCAGAGGGCAGAAGGCGGGACAGGCGCCGATCGAAAGAAGAGCGCGCCTGAGACGCATCCTTCGGGCGTCTCAGGCGCGCCGCCTCAGCCGCTTCCCATCACGATCGAAACAGAGGACGCACCTCAGACATCCCTTCCTGCGCGAAGGATCGCCGGGCGTTTAGCCGGAGGCGACGTTCACCTTCACGCTGCGGGGATGAACCGGATGAACCTTCGGCATCTCCAGGCGAAGGATGCCGTTTTCGAAGATCGCCTTGACTCTGTCCGGGTCAATTTCGGCGGGCAGGGAGAAGGTAAGGGAGAAGTTTTCGGAGGAGGCAAGCCAGCCCTCGCGATGCAGGGTCGCCTTCTCCGGGCGCAGCGGTTGGCGCTCGCCCTCGATCGTCACGGAATCCTCGGTCGCCTCGACGCGAATGGCTTCCGGCGTGTAGCCGGGACAGGCGGCATAGACCATCACCATCTCGTCGGTCTCGAAGATGTCTACGGGAGGCTCCAGCCGCATCTCCGCACCCGGAATCATGCGCGAGAGCGGCGTGTATCCGAGCATTCTGGAGAAGAACTCGTCCATCTGGTGGCGCATCTCGCTGAGTTCGCGCCAGGGACTCCAGGGAGCCATCGCCCCTTCGCCGCGACGGGCTATCGCGGCGGTCGGCTCAGTCTTCGTTGACATGATCATCTCCTTTTCTGCGCGCATCATGGAACGCATCAGGATGGAGGGGCTGAGGTTTTCTGCTTTCTCTTTCTCTGCTCCTGTACGACACACCAGATATGTTCTATCGGCTCATAGCAGGCGATACGCCCGTCGAGGCTGGCGGGCAGATAGTCCTCCGTCTCCAGCACGACCTGACGGTCGCTGCCGATCTGACGGTAGACGCCGGGAGGAACCAGCTCGCCTGCAAGAAAGAGGTGTCCATCATAGGACTCTCGCACCCGGGGATGTTTCATGTTCGTTCCCCTGACGGAAGCGCGTCTCTCTCTCCGGCGCCTCTTCCGACGCATCTTTCTCCGGAGAGATTGGATCGGTTTGCGGACTGCCGGACTCCTCCGGCAGTTCCGGGGGGTTGGCGAGAGTCCCCAGATACGCCTGCGTGCAGCGATGGCAGTAGTGATGCCAAACATCGTGGCTCAAAACAAACAGCCAGCCGTCTACCTGCTTAATCTTCTGCTCGTGACTCTGCGACAGCACCGGACGCAGCCCCACCGGCAAAAGCGCAGTCTCCTGACAATTCTCGCCATCGCACTGTATGCGCTGACCATCCTGCGCCAGACTCATCGAAAACTCCCGCTTTCACGCTATCCCCTCTATTGTATTCGGACTGTCCGCCGGTGACATCCCCCAAATGACGGATTGTAAATCCGCGCCGCGCAGCAGGTTCTCCGCAGCGCGAGGGAGAAGTAGATGCCAACTCTCTTCAGGAGCGCCGAACATGGCATCCCGTTATCTTCTCTACTACGGTCGTTCGGAGCCGCTGCCGCCGCCCGTCCTTCTGCGCGCCGGTCCGCTGACCCTGCTCTACGACCATGGCGACCTGCGCTATATCCGTCTGGGCGACCGGCTGCTGCTGCTGCGGCTCTATGCGGCGGTGCGCGACCAGCACTGGGGGACCGTTCCCGGCAGCCTGCGGATGATCGAGCAGACGATCCATCCGGACTCGTTTCGCATCCTCTATGAGTCGGAACATCGTCAGGAGGAGATCCACTTCGTCTGGCGCGGCGAGATCACGGGAGACGCGCGGGGCGTCATCACCTTCACGATGGACGGGGAGGCGCGGACCCGCTTCGCGCGCAACCGCATCGGGTTCTGTATCCTGCATCCCGCCTCCTGCGCCGGAACGCCCTGTCTGGTCGAACATGTGGACGGGACGCGCTCCGCCGCGCCGCTGCCGGAGTATATCGTCCCCGATCAGCCGGTCGAGCCGTTCAGCGAGATGCGCGCCCTGACGATGGAGATGGAGAACGGACTACGGGCGCGTCTGGAGATGGAGGGGGATATCTTCGAAATGGAGGATCAGCGCAACTGGACGGACGCCTCCTACAAGACCTTCTGCACGCCGCTGCGCCTGCCCTACCCGGTTGTCATCCCGGCGGGCACACGCATTCAACAGAAGATCACGCTGAGTCTGGAGAATCCGCCGGACGTCTCCGCCGCCGTCCTGCCGACCCCGTCGGCTCACCGACTCGCGCTCGATCCGGGCGCAGAGATGCATCCCCTGCCCGCCGTCGGTCTGGGGTTTGCCGAAAGCGAAGCCCCGCTCTCTTCCGAGCAGACGGAGCGGCTGAGACGCCTGTCTGCGGCGCATCTGCGCGTCGAACTGCGTCTGTCAGACCCGCGCTGGCGCGAAACGCTGCGCGCCGGGACGGCGCAGGGGGCGGCGATCGGCGCGCCGCTGGAGATAGCGCTCCTGCTTCCCGCAGAGCCGGAACCCGCGCTGGAGGCGCTGCGCACCGCGCTGAAGGAGACCCACGCCCCGCAGATCGCCCGCTGGCTGGTTCTGCCAGAGCGCGAGCGGATGCGCGAAGCCCCCGACCATGCCCGACTGCTTCGCGCCGCCCGCGCCGCGCTGCAGAGCCTCTCCACCCGCGCCGAATTTGCCGCCGGGAGCAACAGCGACTTTCTCTTCGCCAACCGCTTCCCGCCCCCTGCGCAGGCGGACGCCCTGACGTTCGCCGTCAATCCGCAGGTGCATGCCTTTGACAACGCCTCGCTGCTCGAAACGCTGGAGGCGCAGGGCGCGGTTATCCGCAGCGCGCGTCGTATCGCGGCGGGACGCCCAGTGATCGTCAGTCCAGTTACCCTGCTGCCGCGTCATAACCCCTACTCCGCCGTCCCGCTGCCCTGGTCTCCTCCTCCCGCCGACTACCGTCAGCCGACCCTCTTCGGGGCGGTCTGGACGCTGGGGAGCCTCAAGTATCTGTCGGAGAGCGGGGCGTCTTCCGTTACCCTCTTTGAGACGGTCGGAGACGGCGGGGTCCTGCGCGGCGGCGAGGTCTTTCCGCTCTATCACGTGATGGCGGATATTGCGGAGTTTGCGGGCGGCTCGATCATCGCGGTACGCTCTTCGGATCCGCTGACCGTGATCGGGATGGCGCTGAAGCAAGAAAACCGCCTGCGCCTGCTGCTCGCCAATCTGACGACGCAGGCGCAGACGCTGACCGTTTCGGGACTGCCCCCGCAGATGACTCTGCGGATGCTGGACGAGACGACGGCAGAGGAGGCGATCCACGCCCCGGAGGCGTTTCGCGCGCGCGCGGCAGAGGCGGTCTCGACCGACAACAGCCTGCTTGCACTCACCCTGCCGCCGCTGGCAATCGCGCGGCTGGACGCACCGTAACGCCCGTCAGAGCGACGCTCCCTGTACGCCCTCTCCCGCTTCAGGAGAGGGCGTCTCTCCTGGACATCAGGCGGCGATGGTCTGCTCGGACTCGTTCACCGTGGTAACCGCCATCTCGCCGGGGTTTGCGGCGGTAACCGCCGCCATGCTGCCGATCGAAAGGCTCGAGAGCAGCTCTCCCGGATCGGGCAGCAGGCTCAGATGCGCCTCCAGCGTCCGGCGAATCCGCGCGGCAGTCTCATCATACTCCCGGCACAGGTTCCGCAGACGCTCCTCCTGCAGCGCGCAGGCGGCTTCCGCCAGCGTGATCATCTCTTCCGAACTGCGCTTCGCCTCCCGCACAATGTCGTCGGCTTCGGTCTGCGCGTCGGCGAGGATCTGCTCCATCTTCAACTGCGTGTTGGTGCGCTCGATCTCCAGTTCTCGCTCCACCGCCACGCGCCGCTGCTCGACCGCAATGATTCCGCCGGCAATGGCTGCCTCTTTCTCGATATACAGAGCCAGGTCCTGGGTGACCGACGCAAGCTGCTCATTGAGCGCCTGTTTCTCGGCGTTTAGGCGGGCGGTCAGCGTCTCCATCTCCTGCGCATGCTGCCTCTTGAGCGTGTCCAGCTCTCTGGTCAGCCGCTCGGCGCGATCCGTCTGCTCGTTCAGACGCTCCTCCAGAAGCTGCAGTCGCTGCCCCATCTGACGCACAAAATCGTCCACCGCGAGCCGCGAGTATCCGCGCACAGCGATCGGAAACTCCGCGATAAGTTCACCGGATGGGATCGTCATGAGATACCTCCGTAGGGGGTGTAGGGTGTAGGTCCAGGGTTATCAAAACAGGGAGCGTTCCGCCGTCGGACGGCGCTTCGCAGCCCGACGGCGGATCTCCCGATCGTTACAGGATCGTCTCTTCCGAGGCAAGGGGCGTCTCGACCAGCGACTGCCACAGAGTGCGCTGCTCCGGGTTCAAAACAGCCAGAACCTGCTTTCCAGTCTCCTCGCGCAGCTGCTGCATGGTTGCGCCGGTGTCCACTTTCGCCCCGCCGTCCATCGCATCCACCAGCCACTCAACCCGTGCGCGCTGATCCTCCAGACAGGCGCGTATCTCCTGATACTGCGCCTCCGTCAAGCCGAAGACCTCCGCGACGGTAGCGTTGGTCAGAAGGGCGACGCCCTGTCGGCGAACCGACAGCCGGAGCACCTCCCAGTCCTCCTGGGTCAGGTTCAGGATCGCCGGTCTTCCTGCCTCCAGGCTCTCCGCCTGATGCGTGCGACTCGCGGACGCCTTCCGCGCCGCGGTCTCCGGGAGAACGCCCTTCTCCGACATAGCGGTTCCGCCCAGCGTCACCAGCGCGCCGATCAGCCCCGTCGCCGCCGCCGGTCTCCAGGCATAGCGGAAGAGCGAGGGATGCTGCTCCAGCGTGAGCGCGCGCGCAAAATCCGCCGCGCTGCGGAAGCCGTTCCAGCCTCCCGTCAGCGCGCGATGCAGCGCGTTGCGCACCGGCGCGGGAAGGTGGTAGGCGCGAGAGATCGTTCCATCGCGATGCAGGGGCCAGTAGCCCGCCAGCGACCGGAAGACCAGCGCCGCCAGCGCGGTCAGATCGTTGGGAGGAGCCGAAGAGAGAAGCCGGCAGCGCGCGCCGTAGAGCGGAAAGGCTCCCGCCGCCTGCATAAAGCCGGCGTCGGTTACGCGCCAGCGTCCGTCCGTGCCGCAGAAGAGGTTGTCCGCCGTCAGCGCGCCGTGAACATATCCGGCTCCGTTGAGCGCTTCCAGCGCTTCGGAGACCTGCGAAGCCATCTGTCCGGCTTCATACAGAGAGAGCGTATCTTCTCGTTCCAGACGCTGCCGCAGAGAGTTTCCGGGGGGCAGATCGCGCACGATATAGACGCTCTGCTCCACCCTTCCCACTTCATAGACCGAGACCAGATTGGGATGACGCAGGCAGATCATCGGGGTAAGGTGATCTACGATCTGCCGGCACAGCGCCTCCGCCTCCGTCTGACGCATCCAGACAGCCGGTCGGAACGTTTTGATGGCATAGGGGCGATGGGTGGTCGCCTCGCGGGCGCGCCAGACCGTGGTATGCGGTCCGCAGCCCAGCAGGGACTCCAGGAGATAGTTATCAGGAACAGCAGTCTTTGTAGTAAACATAGCGAGACCTCCGACATCCTTATTGGATTATCGGAGGCTGCCCGCAATTTTTACAGGTTTATCGTGGATTTACGCGAACCGGAGACCTGAATGCCAAATTCGGAGGCATGGCTCTGCCACCAGCGATCCCAGGGGAGATTGGTGCGGTAGATGTAGTACCACTCGATCAGAACGCGCACCCGGCGGGCGTTGAGACGATAGTCCGGCGAGGTGAGCGAGCGAAGCAGCGCGACCTGGGTCTGCTTGTCGCGAATATTCTTCAGCACCTCCAGCTGAATCTCAGGACGCAGCAGAAAGACCGGGGCGACGCGAATGCAGCTATAGCCGGTTGCGCCCAGACCGCGATCCACCACCACCGTACATCCGCTCTGCTCCCACTGGTGCGGATGCTGGGGGTCCAGACCGTGACGGGGGTCAATGTTCTGACGATACCAGTCGGTTAAAACGCTGTCTTCAATACGCTCGTAGGCGAACCCGTAGTGTTCTCCAGAGTAGCGTGTCGCGCGGCAGAGCAGGCAGGAGTCCTCCTTACGCACCTCTCCCGTAAAGAAGCCGGAGGCATAGCCCATTAATACCAGTACCGCCACAATCGTCAATGCAGAAAACGCAATTCGGCGCATAGCTTCACTCACAGACTGCCCGAAGACAGGCTCTATTCGATCGGAAAAGTTTCCAGCAGAATATCGGAGCCGAAACGACGCACATGGAATGGCGTCAACGCCATCGCGTCCGCCATTCGCTCCGCGCCCTCTCCCTCCATCGGAGTGGGCGCGCTGCGTCCGCCGATCAGCTTCGGGGCTATGAACCATAACAACCGGTGCGCGTATCTGCCTGCCAGAAGCGCGGCATGCGTGTTACCGCCGCCCTCGACCAGTATGCTGATGATCTCCCGTCGCCCCAGTTCTGCCAGCAGGGACTCCAGCACTAACTCTCCATTTGTATCGGTTTCCGTATAGAGAATATCCACTCCGTATTTATGCAGGTTTTCAGCTTTTGCCGGGTCTGCCTTCGCAGAAGTAACGAGCAGGGTCGGGAACTGATCCGCCGTCGCAACCAGCTTTGCCGTCAGGGGGAGCCGCAGGGAGGGGTCCAGCACGATGCGCAGCGGCTGGCGCGGAGGGTCCGGCTTCAGACGCGCCGTCAGCATCGGGTCGTCCGCCAGTGCAGTACCGACGCCGCACAGCACCGCGCCGCTCTGCGCCCGCAGCCGATGAACATAGCGGCGCGCCGCCTCCCCCGTAATCCAGCGGGAGTCTCCGGTGCGCGTGGCGATCTTGCCGTCCAGCGTCATCGCCGCTTTCAGGGTAATGTAGGGTCTGCGGGTCTTCTGGAAGTGGAAGAAGGCGGCGTTCAGACGACGCGCCTCCTCCTCCAGCACGCCGACCTCCGCCGCGATTCCCGCCGCGCGCAGCAGAGCCAGTCCCCGCCCGCAGACCTGCGGATTGGGATCGGCGACGGCTGCCACCACGCGCGCCACGCGCGCCTCGATCAGGGCGTTGACGCAGGGAGGCGTGCGCCCGTAGTGACAGCAGGGTTCCAGCGAGACGTAGGCGGTCGCTCCGCGCGCCCGCTCTCCCGCCGCACGCAGCGCAAAGACCTCCGCATGGGGCGCGCCCGCCCGCGGATGAAAGCCCTCTCCGACCACCTCCCCCGCTTTGACCAGCACGCAGCCGACCATCGGATTGGGAGGAGTGAAGCCGCGTTCCGCCAGCCGCAGCGCGCGGCGCATCCATCGAACGTCTTCCGCTCTAGCCGCTGTCATCTGCCGTCCCGTCGGTCGGCGGCTTGCCGCTGCCGTTGCCCCGCGCTCTCTCCCGCATCCGCTCCGCCATGCGCTCATTCGAGCGATCCGCGATCTCCCGCCATATCCGGGCGCGCTCGACCATCAACTGCCGCATGATCTCCCGCGTATAGAGCCAGGCGATGACCAGCAACGACATGAGCAGCAGAAAGCAGATCGTCCAGTAGCCCATGATGAACATGGTTTTCACGACCAGCGCGCGGCGCACCGTCTCCGTCAGAACCGGGGGATTCGACGGACGGAAAAACGGATGCACCATCGCAAAGATAATCATGGCGGCAATAAAACCGATAATCACGAAGGAGTAGAGGCGCAGGCGGCGCTGGCGCGGCGTCAGCGGAAATCCGGATAATCGTCGCGGCGTCCGGCTTCCGGTCATAGTATCTGTTCCCGAGAGACCGCCTGACGCAGGGCGCGTATCCCTGCCGCCGGACCGTCCGGATGCGAAAAGAGGCTGGAGCCGGCTACCAGCACGTTCGCGCCCGCCGCGACGACCTGCGCCGCGTTCTGCGGACCGATGCCCCCGTCAACCTCCAGTTCCACGGGACGCCCCGCTGCATCCAGCAGCTGCCGCGCCGCCGCGATCTTCGCCAGGGTCGCCGGAATAAACTTCTGACCGCCGAAGCCGGGATTGACCGTCATCACCAGCAGCAGGTCTATCTCGTCCAGCACATGATCCAGCGCATTCAGGGGCGTGGCGGGATTGAGCGCGAGTCCCGCCTTCGCGCCCGCCTCGCGAATCTGCGCCAGCGTGCGCTGCAGATGGGTGGTCGCCTCCGCATGGACGGTGATGATGTCGGCGCCCGCCGCCGCAAAGGTCTCAATATACCGTTCCGGTTGAACAATCATCAGGTGGACATCGAAGACGGCGCGGGAGCGGGGGCGCAGCGCCTCGACCAGCGGCGCGCCGAAGGTGAGGTTCGGCACAAACAGCCCGTCCATGATGTCAAAATGCAGATACTCCGCGCCCGCCTCCTCGCACAGACGGGCGGCGGCGGCAAACGCGCCAAAATCGGCGGACAGCAGCGAGGGAGAGAGCTTCACGCTCATGGACGCCCCCGGGGAATGATCTTCGTCTCCTCCAGCACGGGGGTCGGATTATCATCGTAGTAGACGCGCACGATCACTCTGCCTCCGTAGACCTCTACCTTCTGCGAGATCAGGTCTCCCTCGTTATGCCGCTCATCTATCAGCGTGCGCTTGCCCAGCGCATCCTCCAGTTCGATGCGCACCTGCCTCTGTCCCTGCCCGGTTCCCCGGACGCGCACGTTGAGATTGTAGTTGCGCGGCTGGGTATCCTCCGGGTCGGGCGGGGCGGCTCCGCCGCCTCCAGGGTCGCTGTTGTTCTGGCTCTGATCCGGGTCAGGCGGAAGGTCTTCCTGCGGTTTCACGCCGTCGCTGAGGATCAGGTTGACAGGCTCCCCGCGCCGAACGCGCTTGCCGGCGCGGGGATTCTGCACGATCACATAGTCGTAGGGAACCTTATCGTCATAGCGGCGATCCACCGCGCCCAGCGTCAGCCCCGCCTCCTTCAGTTTCGCCTCCGCCTCCTGTCCGGGCATCTGAAGCACCTTTGGAACCCAGACCATGCGCGATCCCTTGCTGATCCAGACATTGACGCTGCGCCCCGGACGGATGGGACGCCCCGGCTCCCAGTCGGCGCGATAGATGACCCCCGGCTCCCGCTCCTCATTGAACTCTTCATGCTCCATCAGGCGCACGTTCGCCTTCTCGGCGGCGGCGCGCGCATCCTCGATCTTCATGCCGACCAGATTGGGAAACTTCTGCTCCTCCGGCGGCTTGAAGGTCGCCATCCAGAAACTGACGCCGACGAGCACCGTGCCCAGAATGATGACGATCACCGTTGCCAGGGCGATCTTCAGGAAGGGCGAAATGCGGTCATCTGAGGCGCGAGTGGCGGACATACGCGCGGCTCCCTCTACCGGGGCTTCCGGTTCCTGCGGCGCGGCGCGGCGAACGGCGACGCTCTCCTTCGTCGGGGGAGGAGCGGCAGCGGGAGCCTCGACCGCCGCGGGAGTCGGCTTTGGCGCGACGGTAACCGGCTCATTGTCCGCCGGAGTCCAGGAGAGAGACTTGCCGAAACGCAGGGCGTCGCGCACCGATTTGAGATCGTTGAGGAGATCGGCGGCGGAGCGGTAACGCTGCTCGGGACGCTTCTGGAGCGCCTTCAGGACGATTCCCTCGACCGAGCGGGGGACGCCGGGATTCAGATGGCGCGGAGAGGGGGTCGGTTCGTTCTGGCGCTTCTGTTCCACAGCGGAAGGGGTCTCGCCGGGAAAGGGAGCCGATCCGGTCAGCATCTCATAGAGCATCGCCCCCAGCGCATACAGGTCCGAAGGGATGGAGGCGGGACGCCCCTCCGCCACCTCCGGCGCCTGGTAGTAGACCGCCCGCGCCAGATTGCTGGCGGAAGCCTGCCGGGAGGCTGCCAGCGCCTGCGCCATCCCGAAATCGGTCACCTTGACCGCGCCCTCCGGGCTGATAACCACGTTCTGCGGGCGCAGGTCGCCATGCACCACCCCGGCATGATGCGCCGCCTGCAGCGCCTCCGCAATCGCGATCGCGAAGTCCACCGCCACCGCCAGCGAGAAGGGAGCCAGCCGGCGGATCCGCTCCTTCAGGTTCATGCCGCGCACGAACTCGGCGACCAGCATCGGCGCGCCGTCATCCTCCAGCACCTCGTACAGGGCGGCGACGTTGGGGTGATTCAGTCCGGTGATGGAGGAGGCGGTTCGCAGTGCGGAGCAGAAGTCGGCGTCACGTGCGAAGAGGGGCTGAAGCGCCTTTACCACCACGATCCTTCCCGTCGTTCGGTCGCGGGCTTTGAATACCTGGAAGAACGTCCCTTCCCCCAGGCGCTCCAGCACTTCATAGCGGTGTTTGATCAGGCGGCTAATCAACAGATTATCCCCTCTTTAACCGCAGGCGCAGCACGAAAAACAGAGCGGTCAGCGCCAGCAGCAACACATAGAAGGGCAGCAGGTCTAAAGAAGCCAGTTCCGGCAGGAAAGCGACGCCTTCCAGCTGCAGCTGCGTGCGCTGCACCGTGCCGACGTACTGGATCATGGGCAGGAGAATCCAGCCGGTCGCCAACCCCCAGCCGACAACCTCCCGCGCGGTCGGCTTGCCGCTTCGGGGCGTGTCCGCGCCGACCGTCACGGCATCGGTTCCGACGCCGCTCCGCCCCGGTCTCTTTCCGGCAGCCTTTTTCACGGCTCAGAACCACCTCTGCGCCGATGACGCCGAAGCGCGGCTTCGACCGCCTGTGCGGTAACATCCTTCACCACCGACACCCTGCCGATCTCCGAAGCCAGCACGAAGGTCAATCTGCCTCCCACCGTCTTCTTGTCGCGCTGCATCGCCTGTAAGACGGCGTCTGTGGAGATGTCGGCGGGGAATGCGGTCGGCAGACGCGCCTCCTGCAGCGCGTCCGCGATGGCGCCGGTCGTCTCCTTCGGCGTGATGCCCATCTCCTCCCCGATCAGACCGGCGGAGACCATGCCGATGGAGATCGCCTCCCCGTGCTTGTAACGGCGATACCCGGTCAGCGACTCCAGGGCATGTCCGACCGTATGCCCGAAGTTGAGAATGGCGCGCAGTCCCTGCTCGGTCTCATCCTGCCCGACCACCTCCGCCTTCAGGGCGCAGGAGCGGAGGATCGCATGCGAGAGGGCGTCCGGGTCGCGGCGCAGAAGCCGCCTCATCTCCTCTTTTATACAGACAAAGAACTCCCTGTCGCAGATTATACCATACTTGATAACCTCCGCCAATCCGGAGCGCAATTCGCGGGCGGAGAGGGTCTGGAGGGTATCCGGGTCTATCAGAACCGCGCGGGGCTGATGGAAGGCGCCCACCAGATTCTTACCGCGCGCCAGGTCCACGCCCGTCTTGCCCCCCACGCTCGCATCCACCTGCGCCAGCAGAGTCGTAGGAACCTGTATAAAGGGGATGCCCCGCAGATAGGTCGCTGCCGTGAACCCGCCCACATCGCCCAGTACGCCCCCGCCGAGCGTAATCAGCAGGCTCCGGCGGTCGAGCCCGGCATCCAGCAGCGCATCGTAGAGGCGCGCCACCGTCTTCAGGTTCTTGAAACGCTCTCCGGCGGGGACGGTGATCAGCGAGCAGGCGATCCCTTCGCGCGCCAGCCCTTCCAGCAGCGGAGCGGCGTACAGAGCCGCCAGCCGCGGATGAGAGAGCAGCGCGACGCGGGACGGTCTGCCAGCCCACTGCGCCGCCCGCGCCAGCAGTCCGCTCTCCACCACAATCGGGTAGCTGCGCGTTCCCAGATCAACAGTCAGTGTGCTCATAGGCGTTGTGATTACGAATCGGCGTCTCAGGCGGTTTCGCCGTCCTCCTTCTCCTTTCGCGACGCGCCGCCAGTCCATCGCCATCGCTCCGCCTCGGCGTGATAGGCTTCCAGAACGCGCTCCGCCGCCTCCTCGCGGCTCAGTCCGGTCGTCTCGACGACGGCGTGCGCCGCCGCATGATAGTAGGGTTCTCTCTGAAGCAGCAGCGTCTCGATCCGCGCCAGGGGATCCGGCGCGTCCGCCAGCAGCGGACGGCTCTGACGATTGCCGACGCGCATCAGGATCTCCTCCGGCGCGGCACGAAGCAGGATCACCACGCCTGTGCGGCGCAGCCGCGCGACATTGACGGCGTTCATCACCGCGCCGCCCCCCGTCGCGATCACCAGGTGATGCCCTCTCGCAAGGTCCTGCAGCGCTTCGGCTTCGCGGGTGCGGAAGGCGGCTTCGCCCTCCTCGGCAAAGATCTCCGGAATGAGACGACCCGCCCGCCGCTGGATCAGCGTATCGCTGTCGCGGAACCGAAACCCGAGCGCGCGGGCGCACAGGCGTCCGATAGTGCTCTTTCCGGTCGCCATGAAGCCGATGAGCACCAGGTTCGGCTCACGCGGGCGTTCGGTTCCGGGGCGTGCAGTACTCACGGAACGCTCAGCCCTGAGAGCCGAAACCGCGCTGGCGGATCGCGTCCCGGTAACTCTGAAGGTTTCGCAGAAGCTCCTCCATGCTGTCCCCGCCGAACTTCTCCAGCACCGCCTCGCACACCACGATCCCGACCATCGCCTCGCCGATCACCCCGGCGGCAGGAACCGCGCAGACATCGGAGCGTTCAAAGTGCGCCGTTACCGCCTCACGGGTCTCCATATTCACCGAACGCAGGGGCGATTTCAAAGTGGAGAGGGGCTTCATGGCGGCGCGCACGACGATCGGCTCGCCGTTGGTCATGCCGCCCTCTAGTCCTCCGGCGTTATTGGTGCTGCGCGAGAAGCCGGTTGCGGGATCGTGGAAGATCTCGTCATGCACCTGCGATCCGGGGCGGTAGGCGACGCCAAACCCCATGCCGATCTCGACCCCCTTGATCGCCTGAATCCCCATCAACGCCGCCGCCAGACGGCTGTCCAGCCGCCGATCCCAGTGGACATGGCTGCCCAGTCCGGGCGGACAGCCGATAGCGACCACCTCGAAGACCCCTCCAAGCGTGTCGCCGCGTGCGCCTGCGGCGTCTATCGCGGCGATAATCTTCTCCTCCGCCTCCGGATCGGCAACGCGCACCGGCGACGCCTCCGCCGCCCTCTCTACCTGCGCATAGTCCGGCGCAGGAGGCAGTTTCGCCTCGATCCCTCCGAGCACGGCGACATGGCTCAGCACGCGAATGCCGCACGCCTGGAGCAGCCCCCGGCAGATCGCCCCGACCGCCACCAGCGTCGCGGTATTGCGCGCGCTCGACCGCTCCAGAATGTTGCGCAGGTCGTTGGTGGCGTACTTGAGCATGCCGGCGAAATCGGCGTGTCCGGGTCGCGCCTCCACAATCGGGGGCGTCTCGCTCGCCACCGGCGCAACCGACATCCGGTCTCTCCAGTTGTCGAAATCGCGGTTGCGCACCACAAGCGTGATCGGGCTGCCCAGCGTGCGACCGAACCGCACGCCGGAGAGGATCTCCACCGTATCGCTCTCGATCTTCTGCCGGTCTCCGCGTCCGTAACCTCCCTGCCTCCGTTTTAACTGCCGGTTGATCTCTTCGAAGTCTATGGTGAGACCGGCAGGCAGACCTTCGATGACTGCCGAAAGCGAGGGACCATGCGACTCTCCGCCGGTTAGAAAGCGAAACACGGGTGATGACATCCTTTCGTCTGATAAAAAATCGCGCCCCTACAGCGTCGGCGTGTAGGGGCGCGTCTGCCTCGCGCCCGGAGGCTCCCGGTCAACGGCTCTGAGAGCGACAGGCGCAGATGGGACTACCGTTTAAGGAGTGATGCTCAATCCACCGACGTTGGCGGGACCGCCGCCCGTCGCGCCGCCCGTCGTCTCTTTGAGGATGGTCGGCGTTACAAAGACCAGCAGTTCGGTGTCGTTGACCCGCACATCGCGCGAGCGGAACAGCTGACCGATCAGCGGCAGATCGCCAAACAGCGGCACCTTTGAAGAACTCGACGAGTCGTTTTTGGTCGCCAGACCGGCGATCACCATCGTCTCGCCGTTTTTGATGCGGCGGCTGATGGGACCGATGATCTGCTGCGACAGGATCGGCGCGGTGATGCCTTCCGGACCGGTCACCTGTCCCACCACATCAATCACGTAGGGCACGATGAACAGCGAGATGGTGTCGTCGCCGTTAATACGCGGCAGCACGAACATACCGGAGTTCGCCGAGACCACCTGAAGCTGAGTCTGCAGGACGACGGTTCCGTTGCCTGCCGCCACCGGGCTGGTGATGAAGACGGGGATCTGCCGCCCGATGTTGATGTTGACCGGCACGTTGTTGAGCGTCGTAACCATCGGGGCGCTGACAAGGCGTCCGCGACCTTCCGTCAGGGAGGTGCGCAGGTTCGCCACCAGGTTGCCGGTCGCGTAGTTGACGAAGACCTGACCGGCGGCGAAACCGGGCGCGCCCGCCACCACGTTCCCGCGGGTCAACTGCCAGTCAATACCGAACTGGCGCAGGTTGCTCTGATCTACCTGAATGAACTCGGACTTGATCATCAACTGGCGCGGCGCGATGTCGAGCAGTCGGATGATCTCTTTGAGTTCGCGAATGGCTTCATCGGTTCCACGGGCAATGATCGTGTTATCCACATCGTAAGCGATCACCGCCTCGATGTCGTCAGGAAGGAGACTGCCGGCTCCGCCGCCGCCCCCCTGTCCGCCGCCTAAGCCGCCGCCCAGACCGCCGCCCAGACCGCCACCGATGCCGCCGCCCTGTCCGCCGCCGAAGCCACCGCCCAGACCGCCGCCGCGACCGCCGCCGATGCCGCCGCCCAGACCACCGCCGCGACCGCCGCCGATGCCGAACTGAAGCTCATCCGCTCCTGCGCCCGGAGCGCGGTTCTCCTGATTGACGGAGTCGCCCCTGGTGGGCACGACAGGCGGGACTGAACGCTCAGGATCGTTCAAGCCCTGAATCTGCGGACGGTGATTGCGGCTCTTCTGAACATCCGTCCAGGGTTTGCCGATCTGCTCAAGGTTGGCATAGAGCAGTTCCCGCTCCACCCGGTTCAGAATGCCGTCCGTTTCGGGCTGCAGGAACGCGAGCAGTTCTGAGGGACGCGCATTCTGCAGGCGGATGCGCTCCGTCCGCAGTTTGCGAACGATCGGTTCATGAACGGTCTGGCTGTTATTGTTGTTGTTCTCAGGCTCTACTTTCGGCGCAGGCTGAGGCGCGAGACCTTTGGGACCGATGATATAGACCCCGCCCTCGACACGCACCGATGCGCCCGCCGAACGCGCCATCAAGTTCAACACCTGGTCGAGCGGCTTATTCGTCAGGCTGAGAGTGATCTTGCCGTAGGGCTTGTCGCTCGGCTCCACCACGATCTCGACGCCGGTCTGAGTCATCAGAAAACGAATAGCCTGCATAAGGTCCGCATCTGCCAGTTCGATAGAGCGGACGATAATCTGGTCTGGCTTCGACTCTTGCGCGCGGCTAGACGGCGCGAGACCGATCGTTAGTCCCAGTCCCACGATCACTGCCACTATTCCGGCTCTCAAGCCGGAGGAACGAGCACGAAAGCCCATTCGTATGCCCTCCTTATATGAGCCTCACCTGAGTATGACTGCCCTCCATACGCATCCAGGAGGCGATCCGGCTGGGCTGCCAGCCGCGCTGCACAGTCCACAGCGTATAGTAGACGAAGACCAGGCACTCATGTCCTGCCTGCCTGTTTTCGACAAAGGGGAAGGAATATCCTTCTCAGTTTACGCCCGCGAAACGAATTCCGGACGGTTTTTTCTGAACGTTTGAGGCGCGCCCTCAGAGGGCAGGCGGCATGCCTGCCCTTCTGAAGTTACAGGTGCATGGTTTGAGGTTATGCTGGAAGCGCAGACTACCGGCCCCGTCCGAAGCCGCCGCCGCCAAAGCCGCCGCCGAAGCCGCCCTGGCTGCCGCCGGTGCTGAAGCGCGACTCGATGTAGCTGCCGCCAAGCGCCAGCGCGATATCAATGGCGTCCGCGTAGTTGATCTGGATCTTCACAATCCGGGATCGAGGCTGGGTCTCTCTTCCCGGCTCGTCCGGCGTGGTTCCCGGCTCGGGAGCCGCCTCCTGGCGCGGGGCGATATAGTAGACGTTATCTTCCACGCGATAGGTCAGCGGATACTGGAAGGAGGTCGAACGCAGGACCGATTCCAGCGCGACCCGGAAAGGCACATCCGTCAGAGACGCCGTGACGGTTCCCTGAACCGCCTGATCCAGTTGATAGTTGGCTCCCACAGACTGGAAAAGCAGCTTCAGCGCAAAGCGAATGTCCGCATTCTCCAGATTCAGGGTAACCCGCTTCTGGTTGATATCCGACGCATCCTGTGCGCGAACCGGAACGCCGCTCAGGCAGACGGACGCCAGCACAATCGCAAGAGCCAAGCTTCCAGAGCGTCGTAAAGCCTTAAGCATCTTCAGGACTCCTCCTTATGGGTAGTCTGTTGCCAGTAAAAGGTGAACAGTCTCCCAACAGTTCACAAAATTCCAATGGTAACCCCGCTGCGGCAGCGACGACGCCAGCGCTAGTCTTCTGCTTCTCCCGCTCTTCCACCGCCGCCACCGCCGGCTCCAGGCAGTCCGCCGCCGAAGCCGGGACCGGGTCCGCCGGGCGGGAACGGCGCGCCGCCGCCAAAGCGCGGGACGTTGGACGAGCCGATATCCGTCAACGGCACGGTCTGCCGATAGGTTCGGTTGCCGACTTTCCGCTTCAGCGAGATGGACGTCGCATTAATAGACTCTACGCGGTAATCCCCCAGCATATCGCCGGGTTTTACCACGGTCTGCCCCTCCGGTCCTTCGACCAGAGCATAGACGCCCTGCCCGCTCAGGATGCCGGCGACGCGCCGGGTCGGCGTCTCGATGATCTCGACCGGCACCTCCGGCGGAGGCTCCACCTTGAAGGTCGCGATACGGATCATCGGGATCTGCGCCAGCACCGGCGGAGGCGGAGGCGTCGAGTCCCACCACGGTGCGAACGGGTCGGCGCGCCGCGCAGAGGGTCGGGCGGTCTCTTTCGGGGCTGCGCCCTGCGCGGGAGCGGCAGGCTGCGCCCCGCCGCCACCGCCGCCCATCATGCCGGGAGGCATCGCGGTGGACATCTGCCCGGCTCCGCCACCGCCCGGACTGGTCTGGGCGGGATCATCTTCTTCTTCGCGACCCCCTGTGCGGGGACCGGAAGCCGTACTGGTTGTGCCGGTGTCCTCTCCGCCGCCGCAGCCAGCCATCACCATTCCCAGCAGTGCGGCTCCCGCCAGCAACCCCAGGAATCTTCGTTTTTTCAGCATATTCATCACCGTGATGTACCTCTCAGGGTAATCTGACAGTCCTACTCCTCGGCTAATCGCGAGGCGCCGCCCATGGATCCCATCGCGCCGCCGCCGCCCGGCGCCCCCCTGCCGCCCGGCGCGCCGGAGAAGCCGCCCGGTCCGGGCATGCCGCCGGGGAAGCCAGGGAAGCCGCCGCCAAAGCCGCCGCTGCCGCCCTGCTGTCCGCCGATACGCGGCTCCACCGGAGGAATGGCATCGCGCACGATAATCGTGAGCGTTACATCATACTGCGCGATCAGGTTGGGGCTGTTTCCCGCCAGCTGGAAGTTCTCTATCGTCGGAACTCCCATGCCGCGAACGCCCTGCCATGCGCGAATATGATCCATCAGGGCGCGAATGCTGCGCGCCCGCACAGTCATCGGAAAGCGGTAGTGAATCGTTCCGTTCTCTCCCAGCCCCTCTCCCGGAAACATTCCCGCCTGGATGGTGTTGGGATCGGGACCATACGGACCCAGCCGCAGGACGCCGGGGTTCTCCCATACGATTCCCCGCGCCTTCTGCTCCTGCGCCATGTGCGCCCGGTAGGTGCGGATGAACCGCTCGGGCCACGAACGACCACTGTTGGGCCAGAACACCGTCCGCATGGTGGACAGGCGGTCGTTCGTATAGCCGAGTATCGGCATGTACTGCGCCTCAAACTGCGCGTACTGCGCCGTGGCGTCCGCCTTGTCCTTCTCCGCCTTCTCCTTATTTCGCCTGGCGGCGGGCAACTTATCGGCGCGCTCCTTGACGCCGTTGTACGCGACCTGGTTCTCCTCGATCTGCTTGTTCGCGGGCTGGATCAGGAAATAGTAGAGCGCGCCAGCCACGATCAGCGCCACCACCGCGCCAATGATGTTGATGTGAAGCATCGTCAGCTTGCCCATCTACTCTCTCCTCTTATTTCCCGCCGCCCATAGATCCCATCGCGCCGCCGCCGCCCGGTGCACCGCCGCCGCCCGGCGCGCCGGAGAAGCCGCCCGGTCCGGGCATGCCGCCCATGCCGGAGTAGCCGCCCATACCCGGCATGCCCGGGAAGCCGCCGCCACCGCCGAAGCCGCCTCCGCCGCCTCCGCCCGCGCCGGGCGGATAGGAAGGCGCCGGCGGAAGCGGATTCACCAGACGCATGGTCACCGTAAAGTCGTGTCCGGTTATCCCCGGCGGGCGCAGGCTCGATCCCTGCTGCTGGGTCCCGAAGCCACCCTGCTGCTGACCGGTCGTTCCGACGGGGAAGCCGGGAATAGAGTTCATGGCAATCGAGACGTTGCTGATGTTCGGGTTATTCCGCATCCAGCGCAGGTATTCACCCACCACCGCCAGACTGGGCGCCCAGGCGCTGATGGTAACGGTGTCCCCCCGCGGCTGGAACGAACTGTAGAGAACGTCCCGGTAGGTGTACTCCTGAACGCTGCTGATCGCCTTCGGATAGGTCTCCTGAATATGGGTGCGCGCGTTCTGCACGAAGTCGCGCTTGCCGCGTATCTTTTCCGACTCGGCGTTGATACTGTTCGCCTCGTTCTGCAGCCTGTCCGCCAGATCCGCGTCCGGGCGTATCTTCTCGGTATCCTCTTTGATCTGCGCCGCATGTGCGTTGAGGGCGGAGGTCCAGAACAGGAACCCGCCGACCACCGCCAGCACAATCACCGACCAGAGGATCATCAGATTGCGCCGTTTCGCTGGCTCATAGATATAGGGCGGTAGGAGGTTAATTTTCAACATGGATGTCGTTACTCTCCTTACTTCTTTCCGCGCTTGCCGCCGGCGGCAGCTGTTGCCGGAGCCTGTACCATCTCGCGGGCGGCGAGTCCGATCGCCACCACGAAAGAGGGACCGATCTCACGCGCATACTCCGGTGAGAAGTTGCGCGAGGCAAGGCTTGCCAGCTGGAACGGATCGGCGACGCGCGTCGGAATTCCCAGATCGGACTGCAGCAACTGATCCAGGTTCTTCAGATTGGCGGAACCGCCGCACAACAGTATCTCATCAATGCGCCCGTCCGCCGAGCGTCCACGGTAGTACTCTACCGAACGGCGAAGCTCGGTCAGCAGTTCGCTGAGCACCGGCGCGATGGCATTGAAGACCGCCACCTTCTGCGGGTCGTGCTCGGCAGCGGGCGCGCTCGGCTCCGGAGTAATACTCGCCTCAAAGGAGGGCGCAGGCGCAGACTCCTCCATGCCGGTCGGAGCGGTATCCGAAGGATCGGAGAAGTCGAACGGCATCCGATCCGGCGGCGGGGGCGCGGCGGTCGGAGAGGGGAGCGAGAAGTCCAGGAAGCCCTCCTCCTGCGCCGGAGCCTGTGGCTGTCCGACCTGATCCAGGATCACCTCCCCGAATTTGCGTTTCAACTCCTCCGCCTGTTCCGGCGTCACTCCTAGCTGCTGCGCGATATTGTGCGTCATCATATCTCCCGCCATGGGCAGCACGCGCGGGAACGAGAGAATGCCGTTGCGGAACACGCCGATATCGGTGCTGCTGGCTCCGATATTGACGATCACGACCGTTCGTTCGCCGTAAGGATTCGGTCCCAGTTCCACCAGACAGCGGTTGGCAGCCAGCGGCTCCACATCTATCGCCTTGGGCTTCAACCCTGCCGCCAGAAGCATCTGCACATGTCGGTCAATCATATCCTGCTGCGCAACCGCCAGCAGAACCTCCATGTTCGGGGCGTCGGGCGGGGCGTCCGGGCGAATGATGGGCTGATAGTCCATGATCACCTCATTCGCCGCAAACGGCACATGGCGCTCCACCTCGTAACGCATCGTCTCCGCCAGCTCCGAGTCGGACATCTTCGGCACCTCGATGACGCGCACCACCAGCGCGCCCTGCCCGGAGACGGAACTGACCGAGTCTTTGACCGTCACACCCGCCTCTTTCAGCAGGCGCTTGAGCGCGGCGCCCAGCTGCTGCGGATCCACCACCATGCCGTTTTCGAGCGTTCCGGGAGGCGTGGGAGCCATCCCCAGAGCCGTCACCGAAACGCCGCCCCGTCCGGCAGCGACCTGCGCGACCTTTATCATCTGCGAGCCGATATCTATGCCTACTCTCGGCGCACCACTAGCCATGTCCTGTGAACCCCCGATGGTTAAAATGACACACGAATCCTGCGGCTCTACATATTACAGATTTCTTGATTGTAGCAATTTTAACAGGGTGTGTCAAGCATGCAATATCGGAAAGCTCTATAAGCATCCTTTAGACGCGCAAAGAAGACGGCGGGTTACACCGTCCCGGTTCGCGGAAAAGGAAAGGGGGGGCGCGAAGACTCGCGCCCCCGACGCCTACGGAGCTGCCGTAAGAGGATAGAACTGCGGACAGAGAACCGTCGAGTAGAGGTCTACGGTTCCCGCGCGTGTGCTGGACCAGAAGACCCAGACACGATCCGTCAGCGGGTCTTTGAAGGCGCTGATCTGCCCCTCGTTCACCGCCGCGTCCAGCGGCATGGCGGTCTCATTGGTCGTCTGGTCGCCGGGCTGCAGCGCCACGCTGATCTCATCGCCCCAGGCGACGCGATAGCGCGTCTCCGGCACCGTCAGCACGTTGCCCTGTGCGTCACGGGCATAGTTGAAGACGACCCGGATGTTGTCGTTGCCTTCGTCCAGCTCCGTAAAGTAGAGGCGTCCGCGCACCCAGTCCACCTCCACCGGTCCCCGGTTTCCGGCGATCTGGATGTTGCTGCCCAGACTGTACTGACCGGTCTGGGGGTTGAAGTCGCGCAGTACGCCGCGCGGCAGGCGCACCATCAGGCGCATCGTCTTGTAGTAGATCGTCGCCGCCGAGGTGACGCCCGTCCCCGTCTTGCGATAGAACGTCCACATCCGCGTCACCGGAACGATGCCGTTCTGCGGAAGCCCGAGGATATAGGGCGTGCGCGGGTTCGCAGAGCGGTCTATGAAGGCAACCGCTCCATAGTTCGAGCCTGCCGCCGGGACATGCGGGCGCGCGGCAAAGCCCGCGTCCGTCAGCCAGCCGGAGGGTATCTCGATGGCGCCGGAGTCGTTGCGCGTGACATTCACCCGCATCGCCTGCGGCGTATAGGTGACAAACAGACCGTCCGAGTTGCGCGGAGCCACATCCGGGAAGGTTACCGTCCCCAGCTGCGGATCCACGATCAGTCGTCCGCCCAGCGCCGAGTTGAAGTAGAGCAGCCCGGTCGCGTTGTCGAAGGTCGGGCGTCCCTGCGTCAGCGGCGTGATCACGGAGCCGTCGGCGCGCCGCAGGCTCAGCGTGTAGGGCGGGTTGCCGTTGGCATCCACAAAGTCGCGCGTGCCCGGATCACGGAACACCCAGCCGATGTCGCGCGACATCCAGACCTTCGAGGAGCCGTCGCGCACCATCAGCTCATTCTGCACCGCCGGAAGCGTTGTGACGAACAGCCGCCCGTTGCCTCCCAGCGTGTAGCGGGTCAGGAAGACCTCCGGCACGCGCCGATTGCGCATGACGCCGGTATAGAACAGGTCTATCGCGTCTATCAACTGTCCGCTCGCGTTGGGGATCAGCCGGCGAACCGGCAGCGGATCCGAGACCGAGATGAAGACGTTGGAGGTCGGAAGCGGAATGTCGCGCGACCAGTCGGTGACGCTGGTCAAGTCTCCGCCATTCAGGTTGTAGTAGATTCGCGAACGCCCGCTTGCGCCGCCGTACCAGAACAGGTAGGCGCGCCGCCGTCCGTTCACATCGGTCATCAGCAGCGGCTTCGGCGCGAACTTGGGCAGCGCGGGGTCGTTGAGGAAGGAGAATGGCACGCCGCCGTTGACCGTCGTATCGGGAGCCAGCGTATTGCGATCCAGCGGCACATAGAACGTGCGCGTATCAATCGTCGTGCTGCCGCCCTCGCGCTTGGTCACCGCGCCCTGCCAGAAGAGCCACGTGTCCAGATTGTTGACCGGAGCCAGGTCGTCCTGCGCCAGCGCGGGCGTGGCGTGGCGCACGTCGTAGTACTCTGCCGAGCCGTTGACCGGAAGCGTTACGAGCCGCCCCGGAACCAGCGGCGTATTGGGGTTGCCCGCCACCTCGGTCTGATTCGCCGGGAACAGTCGGGGCGTCAGTCCGGAGGCGACGCTGGCGTCCGGATACTGCGCGGACGCGCTCAGCGGCATCCACCAGCGCGTATTGCCCGGCTCAAACCGCCAGTCGAGAACCGTTCCGTTGTTGTTCGCCACCGCGTTCAGCCGCGTGAAGAACAGGGTCCACGGGCTGCCCCACAGCGGCTCCGGCGGGCGGTTGTCGTTGAGGCGGTTGCTCGCCCAGAAGAGCGCGATGTGCCCGGTGCGCCGGTCGCGGATCGCCGCCGGAAGCAGGTTCGCTCCGAAGGCGGGCAGGCTGCCCCGCACATCAATCATCGGGAAGGTGCCGGGAGTCGTTCCGTTGGTCAGGCGCGTCTCGCGCACCGTCACCTTCAGCCGGAAGGGGTTGGACACCACCGGCTCCACCGGCGATGCGCGTCCGCCGTTGACGGCGATATTCAGGATACCGTCGTCGTCCTGCGCCGCCGCCACCGGACTGACCGGATTGCCCGTCAACTGCTGATAGGCTGCCAGCCACTGACGCCACGCCGTCGGCGTGAAGTCCTCGAACAGGTAGATCGGCGTGGTGTAGGTTCCGGCGGGAGTGCCCAGCGGAATGGCGATGCCGATCTTCGGGCGCACTTCGCGCCCCGGCACGCCGTTGCCGCCGGTGGTCAGCGTCCCGAGCACGCCCAGCGGATCGCCATACGCCACATCCGGGATCGAGAGCACCGTCGGGGCGGCGTCGCCCGGGCGCGCCTTGTGCAGGGTCGGGCGCGGATTGATTCCGGGCGCCCACCCCTGACTCACCAGCGGGTTGCCAGCCTGCACATAGGGGTTGCCGCTCGGGAACAGCGCGGCGGGCAGACCCAGGGGCCAGAAGTTCTCGGTGCCGAATCGCGCGTTGTAGTTGATCTCGATATCGAAGACATTCGATCCCGAGGCGACCGTGCGACCGTGGTCGAGCGAGGTGACCATGCCCAGATTGCCCACCGCCGGAAGACCGATCAGGTTAAACGGAACCGTCCAGATCTGCCCGACGCCGGTCAGCGTCTCCACCTGATCGCTGGTCATGCTTCCCCAGAAGCTCGGATCGGAGATGCTGGAGCCGGGCGCGCCGATCATCTTGGCGACGCGCAGGTTCACCAGGTTGACATTCCCCTCGTTCTTGACGGTGAACGGCGCGAAGAACCGCGTCTGTCCCGGCGTATCCCACGGCGAGAGGAAGGCGTTCAGCGGCGAGTTGCCGTTATAGGGTCCCAGGAAGCTGGGCGTGAACGGGATGTTGGGCGAGTAGCCGGTTGAATGGGGCAGACTGCCCATATCAATCGTCTCCTCTTCCGTGCGCAGACGAACATCCGGCGGGATCGCCACGCCCACATCGAGCTGCCGATAGACCTCGTCGCGGCTGACCTGCGCCTGCTGCGCCTCGACCTGCGGCGCATTGCCGGCGAAGCGTCCGTCCCCATTGCTATCTATGTACACCACATAGCTGCCCACATATCCGGCGCTCGGCGAGATCAGTCCGCTGATGCCGGGGATGCCGCCCGTTACCGGGTCGGTGCCGGCGGTAACCGCCATGGGAGCCATCAGCCCGTTGGGAAGTCCGACATTCACCCCGCCGGAGATGTCGAAGTAGATCCGATTGACGTTCGCCGGCTGGAATCTCGGCGCCGTCACCAGCAGATCGAGCGGCAGCGGATTGAGGGTCTTGACGCCCGTGGTCGTATCCACCGTCGGGCGCGGCAGCGGAATGCCGCGCGTGCTCATATCCACCCCGCCGCCTCGGAAGATGGAGGCGGTGCGGTCTATGTTCGGGTAGTCCAGCGAGTCGTTGGGCAGGCGGTTGGGGAAGTCTTCCCACGGCAGCGGGTTCATGACGCCCCCCGTCGCCGCGTAGAGTGCGTTGGTTTCGCCGGGGTTCCATCCCCAGCGCAATTCGCGCCGCTCCACGCGCACGTTGTTGAGCGACTGCCCCAGCTTGTAGAGGCTGCTGCGATCGGCGATGAAGAGCGCGGGAACGCGGTTACCGTTGTTATCCACGCCCAGATACGCGCTGCTGCTGCCGTGATTGACCAGTCCGACCGGCGCAACCAGATTCTTCTCGCCGGCGACCGTGATGCTGTTGGCAGCGATATTGACGACCCGGTTGCCGTTGGCGAGCACCTCGGTAAAGTCGGTGCCGCCGGTCGTCCAGCCAATGATATTGCGGAAGTTCGCTCCGACCGGCGTCCCGGCGGGGATGCTGCGGGTCGTCAGAGAGAACGGATGCGCCACAGCGATATTGCGGCGGTTATTGTTCGGCAGATCGTTGGGATCCTGTCCGGGAGCCGGGTTCGGATTGCCCAGCACCACCGAAGCCTGCCCCGCCGCAAGCTGGAAGGTCGGGAAGGTCGCCCCGCCCGGCGTCTGGATCTGCGCCTGCGCGAAGACGGTGTAGCGACGTCCGGGAGTCTGCGGATCGGCTTCGCTGCCGCGTCCGAGCGGGAAGGCGTACTTCGCCACCCAGGGAGTCGCCGGGTCTCCATTGAGGGTCAGGGGCGGACCGGCGTATGCGAGATCGCGCACCGCTCCGACCGTCACCGGCGGGCGGTTGGTTCCGGCTCCCGTCAGACGGAAGGTAACCTGCGGCAGCACCGGACCGGTATAGACGCCCCACGCCGCCACGTAGATGGTGTCGCCGTACTCATAGATCGTAAACCCGCCCTGACTGTTGGGCTTGGTGTTGTTGGCGTTCCACTCTGTCCAGGGTGAACGTTGAATCATCGGGTCGTTGGAGCCGAAGCCCTCGTAGGGACCGTTCGCCGGGTTGTCCCGCCGCGACTCCCACAGCTCCACCAGCCGCAGATCCACGTTGCCCTGTCCGGCAGGCTGCACATCCGGCTCGTCCGGCGTGATCATCCCGATGGTGTCAATCGCATAGGCGCGCATCTGTCCGTTGCGTTCGCCGGTGTCCGGGTTCCCCTCGTCTCCGCTGTAGACCCAGCCGTTGGCGGTGGTGGCGTCCGCACCCCGGAAGGCGTTGGAGGTCGAGAAGGTCGTCAGGTTGCCGTCGGCGTCTAGCAGCGGCACGCTGCCCACGATGGCGTCCACATAGCCCCAGAAGAGACGCCCGCCCGTCCGCACGCTCAGTCCGATGATCCCGCCCGTATCCAGAGGCAGCATGATCGCCGGTCCGGCAGCCGACAGGAAGCTCGGCTGCGGGGTCAGGCTATTGAGGAAGACGGCGGAGGCGCGGGTCGCGCCGAAGGTCCGGCTCTCCCAGAGAACGGAGGGTCCGCCGACCGGGTTGTTGTTGGGGCTGGCGTCAATCGCAAGGACGCGCCCGTCCTGATTGGCGATGAAGACCACCTCGTTGCCGCCGTTGAAGCCGGAGACCGACTGCCGGTAGGCGGGCGCGGTGAAGGCGGTATCCTCGCGCGGCTGATCGCCCGGGTTGGGATTGCCGGGCGGCGCGCTGGTGTAGGGATAGGTCCACTGCAGCGTGGCGACGTTATTCGGACCGCTCCCGCTGCTGCTGATTGCGTAGACGCGCCTTCCGGCGGTGAAGATATACTTGCCGGTCGGCGTCAGCACGCCCGGCTGCACGATCGGGTCGAGCTGCTGGTTCGGTCCCGGATATTGCCAGAGCGGACGCCCGGCGTTACTCGGGTTGGAGATACGCACGCGCGGATCGAGCGACTGCAGGTCAATCGCGTAGACGTGCCCGTCTCCGGCTCCCGCGATCACCTGATCGGTGCGGAAGTTGGCGTCCAGTTTGGGCGAGGCGAGCGAGGCGTCGAAGAAGCCCTTCGCCGGATCGTCCGGATAGCGGGCGGAGTTATAGGCTCCCGCGCCCCCGTTGATTCCTCCGGCGCGCAGCCACTTGTCGCGTCCCAGCGTGGGCCAGGTCATCACCCGGAAGGTGGTGCCGGGAATGCCGGGATTGTCGCCCGCCGCCTGCGTCGCCGCATAGGGATCGTTGGTCGCCGGGTCGAATCGTCCGACCGCGTCGAAGGCGTAGATGCGTCCGTTGCGCGCGCCGATCACGATATACTTCTCGCGCACGCTGCCGCGCGGAACCTCCACATAGATCGGAGACGAGTAGAAGCCTCCCAGATCCGGCACCTTTGCGTTGACCGTCCAGATGTCAATCGCGCCCGGTGGCGGGTTCGGGTTGGGTCGCTGCGTCCGCTCCAGATCGCCGTCAATGCCCTGCAGCGGCTGGTTGCTCGGCGTTCCCGGCTGGAAGTTGGGATCGTCCTGCGGATTGACGTTGACGTTGATCCCGTTGACGCCGGTCGCCGGATTGCCCAGCGAGGGATAGGTCCAGTAGACGGTGGTCTGCGTGCTGTCGGGACCGGCGCCGAGCGCGTCGAGCGCCCAGAGACGTCCCTCCGTCGTCGCGAAGTAGACCACCGGTCGGGTCGTTCCGGAGGGCCACTGCACGTTGGCGATCAGGGGAGCCGCCACCACGCTGCTCGGAAGCTGCGACTCCGGCACAAACTGCAGGGCGTCCGCCGCCACGATCCGCCCGTTGGCGGCGTCCAGGGTCGAGTAGTTGTAGAGCGTTACCTGCCCGAGCGCCGGCACGTTATTGCCGTTGTAGACGCCCGCGCCGAAGCGGATGCCTCCGGTCAGCAGGCGCCAGGTTCCGACTCGCGGGCGTCCCGGGATCGTGTTATCGGTGTTGCGCTGATCGAGAACCACATCCAGCGGTCCGCGATCCGTCAGAATGCGATAGATCGCGTTGCGCGCATACTCCGGCTGTCCGTCCTGCCCTCCCGGGATCCAGACGTAGATCGAGTAGGTCAGGCTTGCGCTGAGCGGCTGCTCCCAGCGCGCATAGGGAGGCTCCGGATCACCGGGATTGGTCGGCGGCGGGGTCGTACCCTGCGCGGGAGCCGCGTAGTAGGTGGAGCCGAACGCCTGCTCCTGCGTGCTCTGCGGCGCGACGATCTGCGTGAAGCCGGGCGTCATTCCGGCAGGCGGCGTAAAGGTGAAGGCGGGCGTTCCCGCAAGATCGTCCACAGTGGTGGTTTGCAGCGGCGTAGCGGCGACCCGGCGCCAGCGCAGCCGGGAGAACCGTCCGTTGTTGAAATCGTCCTCGATGCAGTAGAAGACGGCGTTGCGCACGCTGCGGGTTGGGTCGGCGACCAGCGGGTTATAGTTGGCTCCGCTCACCGTCGGCTGAACCGGCAGGGTCGGGTTCAGGGGCATGGTGGCGAAACCGCCGACCAGCGGACCGGGATTGCCTAGCGTCGGGAAGAGGTTGCGCGGACCGGTCGTCTCGTCGCGGGCGAAGAAGGTCAACTGCACCGCGCCGGGATCGGTGATCTGCGAGCCGGACGGGAAGACGGCGCTGGCTGCCGGCGCGCGAATATCTCCGCGCAGCGCCTCAGGAACCAGCCGGACGGCGTCCGCGGCGATGACCGGGTCGTCCAGGAACAGGTTGCGATCCCCCACCGCGTCGGGTGTGATGCCGTAGAGCGTCACGCGGATCGGGTTCGTGCCGTCGTAGGGGAAGAAGCGGTCGTCGTCCTTATCGGTGCGGATCCGCTTCCAGAAGCCGCCGGTTCCGCCCGCCTCAATCATGAAGATGCGGCTGCGGATCGGGTCGTTGATGTCCGCACCCCAGCTGACGCGCACCATATAGTGGTCGGCGTTGGGGCGCGGTCCCGCCGTTCCCCGCGTTCCGCTGTTGGGGATATTGATATAGATGGCGTAGCGCTGATTGGCAGCCAGCGGCTGCCCGCTCACGTCGCGCCGTCCCTGGAAGGTTCCCGCCGGGTACTGTCCGCCGAAGCTCCAGACCACCCGATCCAGCGTAACGGCGAGCAGCTCGTTATGCACGGCGCGATAGACTTCCGGCGTTACGTTGGGCAGCGCTTTCAGCGTCGGTATGCCGATATTCGCCAGGGTCTGACTCTGGATCGCGTTGGTGTAGACGTAGTCGCCTACCTTCTCGGGATCGCTGTCGCTGGGGGGCCAGGCGCCGGAGGCGCGCTGATCCGACGTGGGGCGCACCCACGTTCCGATAACCTGGAAATCCTGCCCGGTCGGCGTCGGTCCGGGGGGCGGCAGCGCGGTGTTGTCCACCACGATCTCCGCCGGCAGGTCGCGCGTGGGGGGCCAGACCCATGTCCGACTCAACTGCTGTCCCGGATTCAGTCCCGGGTCCTCATTGCTACCCTGGCGCGAGGGCGCGCCGCGATGCATTAGCCAGTCGCTATCGCGGAAGGGCAGCTGCGCCAGTGCGACTGCCCCCGACGCCATCCACAGCGTCAGCACGCCGAAAACTATTAGCAGCGCTCGTTTATGCCACATGCGTGTATCACCTTAACAGGTCGGGTCCGGGCGGAGGATCGCTCCTCCGCCGGCTCCACTCCTTAGAACGGACGATCAGCAAACGCCGGCTGTTCCAGCAGCGACGTGGAGGTTGCGCGGGAACGATCCAGCGGACCGATGAAGCGGCGGAAGAAGCCGCCGAACAGCGTCTCGCGCGGCGTTCTCCAGACGATGCTCGCGTTGGGATTGGGGATCAGGAAGTTGCCTCCCGGATCGGGCAGTCCCAGCGCGTTGGCGCGGATATAGTCCGGCTGATAGCCCCGCCCCGGCAGCCGGAGATCGAAGGTGGCGGGATTCAGTTCGAACACCTCGCCGCGAAACTCGCTGGTTCCCGCCACATTGCCGTTCGCCGGATTGTTGACGAACGTGATGCCGAAGACGCGCGGATTATCCTCGCCGGTGAACCGGTTGGTGATCAGGAAGCGGCGCAGCGCGGGCGTGAAGGCGTTGGGCGTATTCCCCGCCGAGGTCGCCAGACGCCGGATGCTCGCCGCGTTCAGCCGCTTGCCGGTCATCAGGAAGTAGTCTTCCGACGTCAGCATCCACTCGACGTTTAGCACGGGAATCGGGGTGTTATTCGGTCCTATCGCCACGCCCGGCGACAGCTGATAGCAGCCGTTGGCATCGCTCAAGAGGTACTTAAAGACCACCTGCGGCTGCCCGTTCACCACCACGACCTCATCAAACTTCGAGAACCAGGTCGGGTTGACAATCGGCTGAATGCGGAAACCGTTGGGATTGCCTGCGGTCGGTGTCGGGATGCGCAGGTTGCCGACAATGGTCAGGGGCGTCCCCTGCTCATTGAGCAGCACCAGCGAGCCGCCGCCCGTCTCCGCCACATCGCCAAAGGTGTTGATCTGCTGTCCCGCCACCTGCGGGCTGCCGATCAGCTTGAAGTTGGAGATGGAAGCCATCGTCAGGCGCACGAGATCGTCGGGTCCCTTGGAGGCGTCCTGCCACTCCGCCGGCAGATCGCGGTTGCGCATCAGGATACGCTCCACCGTCCGGTAGCGGTAACGCTTCCCCTCGTTGCTGTAGGTGGAGCTGGCGAAGTTCAACTGCCGCAGCATGACGAAGGGCCAGGGCTGCGCGGTGTGCCGTCCGATGGGCGCGCCGTTGGCGCTGTAGACATCCACCAGTTCGATGACCCGGAAGTTACCCGAGTCGGCGATCAGATAGTGAACGATATAGCCCGGTCCGTTGTAGACGTAGTTCTGATTGTTGAACGCAACATTGATGTTGAGGTTCGGCAGGAACTCCGTCCAGTATGAGATGTCGGTCGGCTCGTTGAGGGTGAGCGGATCGCCGGGGCGCAGCAGCCGCTTGAAGTCGTCAAACAGCCGGTTGACCTCCCAGACGATGTTGCCGCCGCGATCTATCTGCACGATGCGGTTGTTGCCCGTATCCACCACCAGCAGGTCGTTGATGCCGATGCGCCGCGCGACGGTCGGGCGGGCAAACGGCACATTCTTCACCGCCGCGACGCCCGTTGCGTTTGCCGGATTGTCCAGGACGATGTCGCCGTTCGGATCGCCGATGTAGCGGGGCAGGTCACCGCCCGCGATGCCGTAGGAGCGCGTGCCCTCCGAGACCCAGACCGCTTCGCCCGCCGCGTTCACCTCGATTAGCCGCTTGTTGTCGGCGATGATGGTGAAGGTATCCTCGAAGGCAGAGGCTCCGTTGAGCGTGTTGGCGACCAGCACGTTGGCGGTTGCGACCGGCGCGTTGAGGATCGCTCCGACGTTCCCGCCCGCCAGCGGGTTGGCGACGCGGGAGACCCAGCGCAGGTGGCGGGTCGTCCCGTCATCGTTGAACAGCCGCACCTGACTGCCCATCGCCTGCGCCTCCGGGTCGGTCGAAGCGGGGTCTACGTTCATCGAGGCGATGAACCCGAACTGCGTCCCCAGCCACATGATGTCGCCCTGTATGGAGGGGGACGAGGAGACGAAGCCCGGATTGCCGATATTGACGGGCAGCGCCGCTGGCAGTACCGCGTACCACAGCAGGTTATCCACGCCATTGGGACCGATCAGCCGCGACTCCGTGAAGGTCGCGCTGTTGGGGTCGGCGGGATTCTGACGTATGGTGTCCACCTTTGTCCCGGCAACCAGGATCTCCTCACCCGTGCCGATCTGCACCACGAACGGCATAGAGGCACTCACGTAGTTGGCGGTTCCTCCGCGCGGAGCCATCGCGGTGATGCGGATCAAGCCGTTCTGATAGTCCACGGTGTACTGCTGCGGGTTCAGTTCGACCCAGGCGGGAGCGGCGGCGGTCTGCGAGTTGGCGGCGTTGACCTGCCGAATGCGCACCGGAGTTCCCGTCGTGATCTGCTGCCGCAGGCGCAGAACGATCTCCGGGTTCGCCTTGAACGCCATCACCAGCGAGACCGGGATGCCGCCCGCCTCCAGCAGACCCCGCGCCGTGACATAGACGTTTCCGTCCTTGTAGGCAGGCGTCCCGAAGAACTGCACATTCAGAATGTAGCTGCCGTATCCGGGCAGCGAGGGGTCCAGTTGCCGCAGGCGCGGCGGGATCGTTACGGCAGCCCCGTTGACGGTGATCTGCAAGCCGTTATGCATGGCATACGCCCACTTCAGCGAGGTCTGCCCGGCGTTCTGCTCATTGACCCCGAACAGCACGCCCCGTCCCTGGATGCCCAATCCCGCTGGGCTGGTATCCGCCGTGAAGAAGACCATTTCGTCCGACGCCAGCGACGGCGCGCCCCCGACCCGGTTGCCGGAACTGGTTACGTCCGGGATATTGAGCACCGAGCGGGCGTTGACCTTCGGACCGGTGAAGCCGATCGGCGGAGACCAGTTGAGGGTGTAGTCCGCGTAGAGGGTCAGATCGCCGTCGTTGACCGGAACGGTGGGTCCGCCGGAGAACTCCACGTTGGCGGAGGTGATAACCTGCACCGGCTGGTTCGCCGCTTGCGTGACGGAAAACTCGTTCTGTCCGGGCGTTCCCGCCGCATTAAAGCGCAGTTCCAGCGACCAGATGACGCCGGTCGCCGGGTCGCGATAGCGCGCAAATACCCGCGGTCGCAGCTCGATGTTTTCGTCGGCATTGACGGGCATGAACCAGGGGATCAGGGAGCGCGAACGGAAGTTGTTGCCGCCCGCCGGAACCAGCGGCTCCCCCTTTGTCCCGAACCAGAAGCCGCGCACCGAGGCGGGCGCGTTGCCCACGCCGCCTGCGCCGCCCGCCACATAGACATAGACCATCTTATCCATCGCGCCGGTGGCGTTGTCGCGCACGTAGCCGACGGTCGGCGTGCTCAACATGGAGCCGGTTCCCACCGCATCCGGCACGGCGGTTCGGTCGAAGGTCTCGCCGGAGTAGCCCAGCGGTCCCGGTCGGAAGAGGCTGCGACCGCCGCGCGGGTCTACCGTCACCAGACGCCCCCCGCTGGGAGTGTTCAGGCTGATAAACAGGACGCCCTCCGACCAGGCGGGAGCCGGGATCGGCAGGTCCTTGCCCGAGTCGGGGTTGGGCGCGCCGCCGGTGTTATGCGGCGAGTTGTCTATGCCGTAGTCGGTTCCCAGACCGGTCAGGACCCAGTCCACCGCCGTAACCGGAGCCAGAGGCAGACCCGGTGCGTTGGCGCGCGGCAGCGCGCGCAGCGCGGCGACTGTGCCGTCTGAGAGGGTAACGACCACCAGCTCCCGCTGATTGAAGTTCACCAATCCGTTGGGAACCGGCTGACTGGCAAAGTTGGGATCGTAGAACTCGATGATGGTCGGCGCGGAGGCTCCGGTTGCGTTCGGGGAGAGGGTCTTCAGATCGAACCGCCAGATCTCATCGAAGGAGGCTCCGGCAATAAAGTCCGGGATCCCCTCGTCCGCGTTGCCGTCTCCGTCCAGGTCCTCGCCGGGATTGGCGTTGTAGCAGCGCAGGATCAGATCGCCGTCCACCACAAAGACGCAGCGGCGGAACAGAGCCGCGCCGCCGACCTTGCGCGCGCCGGCGCCGGGCGGAGGCGGAGACGCCCACTTCTCCGTCAGCACCGCGCCGATCTTCTCGACCGTGCTGCCGTCGCGGCGCAGATTGGTCTGCGCGGTGGTATGCGAACCCGTCCAGGAGGCGAGGTTATAGGCGAACTTCAGGTCGGGAGGACGCGCCGCGATCAGGGTCTCGCCGCTGATGGCGCCGGTGTTGGACCCCCAGCCGACGTTGACGCCCCCGACATAGTTATTGATGGCGTCGCCGGAGTCCTGGCAGGAGAAGACGATCCGTCCCGCGCCCACCTGCCCGGCAAGAATGTAGGGTCTCCAGCCGGGATTGGGCGTTACCTGATTGATGGGAGCCAGTCCCCGCGAGTTCCAGACGATCGGAACCAGCGTATGGCGGGCGGGAGGATTGAGTGCGTCGGATCCCGCGACGTTGTCAAACTGGGTCGGATCGCCGGGATTGGTATACGGATTGAAGACGTAGTAGCCGTTGACGCCCTTGTCGCCGAAGGACTGAAGCTCCTGCGGCGAGAGGACGTAGGGATAGTTGAGCAGCGGATGATTGGTCGCCGCGATCACCGCGCCGGCGTTGGGATTGGGACCGTTGCTGAACTGCACGTCGAACAGAAACGGCGCGCGCGGATCGAAGCTCATCCGTCCGGAGTTCTCCACCCACAGCGTCCCGCCCCCGTCTATGAACCGTCGCAGTTTCGCAAGCTGCTCCGCCGTGAACCGGGCGTTCGCCTTGTGCGAATGGATGTAGAGCAGATCGAACTGCTGCAGATCCTCTGCGCTCAGGTTATCCAGGTTGACCTCCCAGTACGCCCCCATGTTCTTGGTCACGCGCGCTCCGATTTGGAACACCTGAAACTGGGGCGTGCCGGGAACGAATGCCGGATCGCTGTTGGGGATACGCACGCGGTTGCGCCACCGCTGATAGACATCGGCGGTGATGACGGTCGGCGCGAGCGGATTGACGAACTCCATCCCGAACGGCTTCAGATCGGTGCGGGAGTCCAGGATATAGAAGATATGCGTTCCGGTATTCTCAGGACCGAAGTTGCCCTCGTTGAGCGCGCTGCAAACCAGCACGCCCGCCCGCACCAGACGACGCTGCGTCGAGTAGGTGCTGGAGTCGGCGACGACTCGTGCGGGCAGCAGAACCGAACTGAGCAGAATGCCCAGAACTACACTGAGGATCAAACGATTTCTCATAGCCAGATTACCTGATGGGTGGAGTAAACGCAGAAGATGGGTAAATGAGCGCTTTTCCGTTTGAATGCTGCACATCTACCCATCTCCCCCTTCTCCTGTTAGCGAACTTCGCCAAAGAAAACGAATCCTGGACTGACGGGCAGTCGGGGGACGGGCGGCAGAATGCGACCGTGATCATCCTGCCGATACGGCTGTCCGTTATCCGGGTTATAGCCGGCATAGGGCGCGTAGAGAGACGGATCATACAGGAAGCGCAGCCCCCGCGTGAGTCCGATATTCTGTCCGTAGTAGTTGCGCTCGCTGGGCGCGCGCAGATCGCTGGAGCTGCCGCCCAGTTCATCAATGTTGATGTGGGCGGTCGGGATGCGCCGCGTTCGGTTCGGATCGGTGGGATACATGCCGGTAGAGCCGTAGATCTCCGGCATATAGCCCCACAGCTGCATCCAGGCGGCTTGCTGCGCGATGGAAGCCGTTCGATTCTCCGCGATCGCCCCGACAATCGTGATCCGGCAGTTGATCGGCTCTCCGTAGAACGGCATGAAGTCGGAGGTTCCCGGCGGACGCACGGAGGCGTCGGGATCCAGGTTCGGCAGCGCGGCGCGGCGCAGCGCCGCATCCCGCGTATCGTTCTTATCCCAATTGAACGGATAGCCAGGAATGATGAAGAACGAGCCGTTCTGCGCGTACATCACCGCTTCGATCCGCACGTCCATCGGCACGACGGCGGCGCGCATGAAGTCGTAGTTGAGCGTTCCGCTGGTCCCGGTGAAGGTCGGCTCGACCGCAAACCGCAGGGTGTTGCGGCTGCCCGGCTGTGTGAAGAAGTTGTACTGGGCGTTATTGATCTGCGGGAACAGCTGCATCTGGAACTGCTCGACATACGACTGCTGCTGCTGATTACCGATGACCGGGCTGGCAACCACGTAGACCGAAGGCGGCAGGTTCTGCGGATCGTAGGGTCCGACGTTGGTGTTGAACCGGTAGAGCGCATCGCCGCCGGACGCGGAGGGCGTCGCCTCGTTGACAAACAGGTTCAGATAGGTGATCTGGTTCTGCGCCGGAGCCGCATGCTGAACCAGCAGCTGCAGCGGAACCTGATTGTTCTGCGCGTCGCGGTACTGCGTTACATCCTCCGCAAACAGCATGTCGAAGGTGAGCGGCGGCGTGGCGGCGTTCTCCGCCGTGCTGATGCTGTAGTAGGGGCGGTCGCCCCCGATCAGTCCGACCGGCTCCAGCGGCTTATTCGGAGAGAGGAACATCGTGGTGTTGAGGACCACGTACTCCTTCGCCAGCAGCGCGATCATCGAACTCGGCGCTTCGCGAACCAGGCTGCCCTCGATGTAGATGTTGCGGTCCGAGACCACCGTCACCGACGGCGGGTTGACGCGCTGACGGATCTCCTGATCGGTCAGGTTGTCCGGGTCGCCCTGCTGGCGCCGGATCGGAATATTCGTCAAACCCGGCAGCAGTCCGCGCGTGCGGATATTGCCCTCCGCAAAGATCACCCCGTTGAAGGCGGGCAGGACGCGGTCAATCTCGCGCTCGGAGAGGTTCTGCGCGTTGCGCAGATAGGTGCGGAAGTACTCGTTCTCCAGCTTCAGCACCGGGCGCAGTCCCGACGGCTTGTAGATGAAGAAGGAGTAGGTCATCACCGTCGGGGTGATCACGCCGTTGGGATCCACGAACTGCTGGTTGCTGTCTACGCCTCGCTTGATGGTGATGCCGGGGCGCGCCTCATACTGACCGGGCACGATCTCGCTGTTGGAGTCGCGGGCGGGCACGACGGGATAGCCGAACTCGATGGTGACGGCGGGCGGGATATAGAAGGTTCCCTTCCAGGTCGCCGTGCTGCCGGGCTTCAGCCAGACCGACGGCAGCGACTGACCGCCGTTGACCGCCAGGGTCTCCTGCTCGATGTCGTTGCGGTTGTTCAGGTAGATGCCCGCGCCCAGACCGATCCGCCCGGTGTTGAAGGCGTTGGGTCCCGTGCCGAACCAGAGTCCCGACTCCCGGGTGCTCTGCCGATAACGGGTGATCCCGTTTGCCGGGTCGGGCGTATCAATCAGCGGCGGCTCCAGCCGGGAGATAGAGCGGGCGAAACCGAACGGGTCGGGGTTGGCTCCGTCGTCGCGCAGCAGCCCGCCAAACGTCGTGAAGCCGGGATCGCTGCTCGGGATGATCTGCGGCAGGGTTGTCGGATCGGGCGTGGTGGGCGTGGTCGCCAGATTCTGGAACCGCGCGACCTCCTTCGCCGGATCGTTGGCTGCCGGCGGCTCCACCACAATCGGACCGGCAACCTGCACCGCCTCATTATTGTTGGGGTCCAGCGCCAGGATGGTGTTATTGAGCAGGCGCATCCTGCCGTTGACGCGGAAGGAGGCTCCCGGCGTCCGGTAGCCGTTGAAGTTCAGCCCGACGGCGCGCACCGGCAGTCCGCCAAACTGCATCCACAGCGGCACGCCGATCGGCGGCACGCCGAACGCAGCTTCAAAGTTGCTCTCGTTGAAGCGGTTGGTGACAAACCGCAGGTAGTCGGTGATGCCGATGGACTTGTACGCCACCAGTTCGCGGCGCAGACGGGGCGCGGGATTGTTCAGGAAGGTGGTCGGGTCGTTCTCGCGGATCACGCCGCTGCGTCCGACCGACTCGATCCGCAGGTACTTTCCGAGCGGATTGCGCGGATCGGGCTTCATCGAGACCCGCACCAGCGCACGCCCCTGATCGAAGGGGATGCGCGTGTAGCCGTCCACCAGCCACCGGCGATCCGGGTCGTTAGGCAGCACCGTGTTCGGGTCCTGCGGCTCCGGACGCCAGTCGGCTCCCTCCTGGCTGTAGGTCAGGTAGTAGTCGCAGTAGCGAATGCCCGCCTCAGCAAGCTGGTACGCCGAGATCGTATCTTTCGCGCGTCCCGCGTTGATCAGGTTGCGCGCCACCAGCCCGACAAAGACCCCGCCTATGAAAAGCAGCACGAACAGCACGATAACGGCGACCGCGAGCGACTGTCCGCGCTCTCTGCCGCTTCTTCGCACCGGGAGAGGCTGCCGGCGTGCGCGCCTGTCCTGCCGCGTCTGGTTGGTTATCATTTCGGATCGCTCCACACAAGTCCCTCGACAATTCCCCATCTACACCTACCGCTGTAGATTGCGAACCTGAATCTTCTGCGTCAGATTGACCTGCTGCGGCTGACCGGAGTTGGGTTCATACAGCCGCACGCCCAGCGTGAAGGTCATCAGCGAGCGGGTCAGGTAGTCGGTCTTGACCACATCCGACGGCAGGTTGTTCTGAATCTGGTAGGAGACTTTGATCGGCGCAGCGGGCTGGGAGACGCCGTTGGCGTCCACGTAGGTCTCCGGCAGATTATACTCCGCGCCCGGCAGGCTGCGGAAGATAATCGTTCCGCGCTTCATGCCGATCTCGTTCGGGTCTAATATGTTGGTACGGTCTTCGTTATTGATCACATACTCGTTGGGTCCGAGATTATCCACCTGGCTGCGCGGCACGCGGGTATAGGCGATCTCGCGACCGTAGTTGGGTCCGGGACGCATATCCGGTCCGGTCACGATCTCGGATCCCGGCACAATACGCACGTTGGGAATAAAGGACAGGGGCGACGGACCGTTGGGATTCAGTCCCGGGTCGAGCCGCTCCAGCGAGATATAGCGCAGGGGCGTGCGTCCTGCCGCCTCCTCCACGCTGCGATTGTTGTTCGCCTCCGACGGGCTGAAGGTCGCCGGCTGATAGGGAGCCGTCTGCGAGATCGTATGCGGGAAGGCAAAGTTGACCACGCCGCGGCGGGTATCCACGCCGAACATGATCTGCGGCGGGCTTGCCGGAGTCACATACGGGTTATTCGGATTGAAGTTCGCCGGAGTGGCGGTCAGGTCCCCGTTGGCGGTATCCAGCTGATAGTTCATCACGCTGCTGCTGACGCCGTCCCAGTAGAAGTAGCGCAGCATCGGATCGTTCAGCCGGCTGCGGAACACATAGAGATTGAACGGCGTCGTCCAGTGCCCGTGGGTCTCGACATAGGTGGTCGGCGCCGCGCTGCCCGCCTCGTTGCCCGGGTCGGAGAGGCGGTTGGGCGAGCCGGCGTCGTTGCCCACATAGGTCGGCTGGAAGGTGACCAGCGGGCGAATACGCATCCCGATCTGCGTTCCGTTATTGCCGGTATAGGTGAAGTAGAGCGGGCGTCGGTTCTCATCGCGCTCCACCTGCACCATATCGGCGCGGTCCAGGGGAACGACGGGGCGGGCGATGGCGCGCCAGTTCTCGCTGATGTTGACCTGTCCGTCCCCGTTCAGGTCCTTCCAGCCGGGTACCGCATTGCTGGTGACGGTGGGATCATTGGGCTGCACCGCGACGCTGTTATCGTAGAAGAAGTTCGGATCGTTCAGGATCGGGATGTTCGGACTGTTCGCCGCGGTATGGAACAGGCGCGTGTCCACCTTCCCGCCGACCGTATAGGGCGACACGACGGCGCGATAGAGAATGAACGGATTATGGTCATCGAAGTCCACGTTGCGCCGGTCTTCGTAGAAGTTCTGATAGACGTTGATCGGGCGATCCATATTCAGGCTGGTGTCCCGCATGGAGGCGTTGTTACGCAGTCCGAGCCACATCCGCACGATCACGCGCCCCGGAGCCAGCGGCAGAGCCACCTCCCCGCGATTGATCGCCAGTCCGGTGGTCGGATCTATCTCCGAGGCGGTCAACTGCGTGTTCTGATCGTTGACCCGTGCCGGGGGTACCAGGTCCACCATCCCGAAGGGGATCTGCATCACGATCGGCGGATCGCCCGCATTCGGTCCCGGAAGCCAGAAGTTGATCGGTTGATTCGAGTTATCAAAGACAAAGACACCGTTGGCCAGCTCACGCTGCGTCGCCTCCATCACCTGGCGCGCCGTATCCTGCGCCAGCACCTGGATCCGCGCCCGGTTGGTCAGGTTGAACCCCTGGATCATCGGACCGAAGATCAGTCCCAGCAGAATAACGGTGATCGCCATGACAACGAGCAGTTCAACCAGCGTAAACCCCGCCCGCGCTCTGCGTATCATTTCGGTTCCTGTCATTATCGTAAACCTTCGCGGCACTGCGTATCAGGAAGAGCCTCTCTGCGCATCCCTCCGGCTCTCCTCTGCCCTGAGCGGCTGATACCTGCCTCTACAGACTTCCGCTGCGCGTCAGAAAAGTATCCACGTCCAGTTTGCGCCAGCGGTAGCGCACCACATTGCCTCCGGCGGCTTCCGTGACGGTTGCGCCGTTGCTCCAGATCACTCTGGACTTGAAGGAGATTCCCTGCACTCCGTTTGCCGGGATCAACGGCTCTCCGGTCGCCCAGGAGACGGCATCGAAGCGAGGTCTGCCGAAGACCGGGTCTCGCGGCTCCGTCAAGTCAATAAAAGTCAGCGGTCCCGAACCCAGATCCACGAACCGGCTGGGGTTGTCTTCGATTCGGAACGAGACATTGCTGGCGCGCCGCAGATTACCGGCGGCGTCGCGATAGAATATCTCACGGATGCTGATGGTCTTGCCGGCTTCCATCAGCGGGAAGTACATCCGGGTCGGCGCGGAGGGATCGCGCCCCGTGTCGCTCTGCGTTCCCAGATAGAACTGACCGAAGCCCAGATTGGGCGTGGCGAACCGCTGATAGAGATTCGCGGCTTTCTGCGCCTGCAGCGCCCACTCGCCTTTCGCTTTGTAGTAGAACCGGAAGGTTCCCGCCGCGTTGGCGGCTCCGAAGGCGTCGGTGAAACGCACGATCCCCTCTTTGTAGTCCACCGTATACTCGGTGCGGGGAACCGGCTGCCCCGTGCTCAGGTTGTAGACCAGAAAGTCCACCTGTTCGTTGGCGTTGGTGGTGCGGAACAGCCCCGTGTACGGCTCCTGGTCCTCTCCCAGTTCGCCCAGCGCCTTCAGGTTCTTCAGCGTGACCCGCACGTTGTAGGGAGGCGAGGCGGGCATGGGACGATCCTCGCGAATGATCCGCCAGTCGAGCACGTCGTAGCTGATCCGCGCCGACAGCGGCACCGAGCCGGAGGGCGTCTGCTCCACCTGGTTGTAGGCGAGCGGATGAAAGACCAGCACGCCGACATTGGCGAACCCGGCGATTGTGGGAGAGAGCACGCCGAACTCGTAGGGATCGTCCGACCAGTTGCCGACCGCGACCCGCCGAAACGCCCGGGCGACCGATTCGCTGTCGGGAAGCAGCGCGCGGAAGTCGCTGGGCCATCCGGGCAGCGTGGTCAGGTTGATCCAGCCGCTGGTGTTGGCAGGCACCGTGAACTCAATGCCCGGATTGGTCTGCACATTGTTGCTGGCATCGTAGTAGCTGAAGCTGATCTTGAAGTTGCGGACGTAGTTGACCGGCGCGAAGCCGATCTGATGATCGTCGTAGTCTATGGCGTACTGCCCTGGTCCCCGCAGGTTGGGCGTGGGATCGCTGGCGGCGTCCTGCACACTGCGGATCATCGGCGCGCCGTTGACGAACAGCGTATCGGTGATCCCGTCTCGGTCCCAGGCGACATCGTAGATCGGTCCGGAACTCAGCACATAGATCGAGCCGCGCACGCCGCTGGCGATCGGAGAGGGGATCGGGATCCGCACGACCTCATCCAGCACCCGGCGGATCTTGTTGACGTTGCTGACATAGTAGGGATCCACGCCAAACGGAGCCGTCTCCACATCGCTCAGATCGTTGGGCGTCGCGTTCAGGTCGATCTGGAAGGTGTAGCCGGGCGGATTCTGGCTGGCGACCGGAACGACCGGAACGATAGCGTTCATCAGATTGGCGGAGTTGCTGGTATAGCGATCCACCTCCTGCTTTGCCAGGCGAGAGGCAAAGGTGGTCGCCTCGGTCTGCTGATTGATCAGGAATCCGGGCGGGAAGAGCCGCACCACCGACAGGATGCCGACCAGCAGGATCACCAGCACGACCAGCACTTCGATCAGCGAGACGCCATATTGTCTAAACGCAGTCTTCATGAGCGTATATCACACTTTCGCATGGAGCGATGTCATCGTCGCATGGAGCGATCGCATCGCGCGGGGCGAAAAGCCCCTGCGCGTCCGCCGTTTCGCGCTCCGTGGGGCTACGGACCGGCGAAGACCCCGCCGCCGCCCAGCCGCAGAAAGTCCTGCGCGCGCACCTTGCGCGCTGAACCGCCGAGATTGATCGTCGTATAGGTCGGCGCGCCCGCGGTGGCGGTATGCCAGGAGCAGGCTGCCAGGATCGTCCGATCCTCCGGCGGATTGCGGTACTTCATCTGGTGCGGCAGATCCGATGCGCCTTCGACGCCGGTCCAGTCTATGCTGTAGCGTCGCTCATAGATCGGGTTGTTGCTCGAATCGCGCACGACCTGCCCGTTGGTTCCGATCATCGGGCTGATATCATACGAATCCCAGACATAGAAGTATTTGGGCTGACCGCTCAGCGGTCCGGACGTCCAGCAGTCCACCGTTCCCAGCCCGCTGATTGTCGGGCATCCGGCGGCGGCGAGCCGGTCGCCGATCCACTCCGCGCCGGAGGGCCAGTCGGGCGGGCGCGGCGGGAAGAGGGCGACGGTGGCGACGGATCGGCTGGTATTGGTGTTATTCGGACACTTGAACAGGTTGATGTCCTTGACCTGCTCGCGATAGAGAAAGCCGTTGAGGAGGCTGTCCGCGCGCGCCAGACAGGGCGCGCCGTTGACAACCGGCGCGTTGGTTCCGTCGTAGAAGATGCCGGTAGAGCGCGCGGTATCGCAGTTTCCGCCGGAGACGATCCCCACCTCCGCATATCCCAGCAGCGCGGGAGGATAGCCGCCCTCATCCTCTTTGTAGACCTTGGCGGAGACGTAGAGCTGGTGCAGATTGGACATGCAGCTGCTGGCGCGCGCCTGTTCGCGGAGCGTGCCTGCCAGCGGGAAGAGGATGGCTGCCAGCACCGCGATAATGGCGATGACCGTGAGCAGTTCGATAAGAGTAAATCCCCGATATTGTGAGGTTCTATGCATCGCTGCCTACCTGACCTTTGCGCGTTGGGAATCGGCCGGATTCGCCCCGGCTCCTGCATGATAGTTCACGAATGGCAATGCCAGATAACTCCGCGCATTACCAAACATCTGACGATATAGTAGCGTTCAATGTTCCCATGCAGACACTCTATATCTTAAGCCGGCTAACCGTTGCGAGGTTACCGGCAGCCGCCGCAGACGACGGCTGTCGCAGGGGATCCTCAAACGCCTGAGTCTGCGCCGAAAGCCCTCTGTTTCCGATCATGGGAGCGCACGAGGGCTGCACGCTGGCGCCGCTACTTTGCCGCCAGCCCCGCCCAGGCGAGATACCACTGTATCAGCGGATCGCCGATAAAGACCGCCAGCAGCGCGCCGATGACCATATAGGGACCGAACGGAAGATGGGTCGGACCGGCGACGAAATCGTCCAGCTCCTCCTCTTCCATCTCCGGCGCAAGCTGCTGTTTCAGTCGGACGGCGGGACCGATCCGCAGCAGCGCGCCGAAAGCGATCAGCAGGTCTATGAAGGCGATGTAGAAGGCGCCGGTTACCAGCGCGGTTGGAAGCGGAGTCGCCTCCGGCTCCTCCTGCGAACTGTCGTCTGCCGAGCCGGAAGCGGGTGTAACGGAAGAGGTGGAGGAGAGCCGTTCTGACGGCTCCTGTTTCCGATTCTCGAATCCCTGTTCGCGGCTCCCTGCCTGCGACTTTTCGCGGGAGGCTCTCCAGATCATCAACGCGCCGCCGATGAGCGCGCCGGCTCCGATTGCCAGCAGGAAGGAGACCAGCGCCTGCCCCAGAGGCAGCAGCGCGCCGATGGCGCGCGCCAGCTTGACATCGCCATCCCCCATCGCATCCCTGCGAAAGAGGAGCAGACCAACGACCTGAATGAGAACGAAAAGCGTGGAGCAGATCACGGCTCCGCAGAGGGATCGCGGAAGCCAGCCCCAGAGTAACGCCTGCTGCGCATCCCGTGTGAGAATGCCCCACAGGTCGTGACCGACGCCCACCAGGAATGCGAACGTGTTGAGTTCATCGGGAATGATGAACAGTTCGGCGTCAATGAAGAGTGCCGCGATCAGCGCGGCGGCAAACAGGCAGTAGGCGACGGTATGGTAGGTCGGACCGAATCGCCAGAAGAGCGCCACGAACGTCCCGCAGGTCAGAACCTCCACCCAGAAGTAGCGCCAGGGGATCGGCAAGCCGCACCCCCGGCAGCGACCGCGCAGGATCAGGAAGCTGAGCAGCGGGATGTTATCGTAGGCGCGAAGCGCATAGTTGCAGCGCGGACAGTGAGAGCCGGGGGAGATGAGCGATTCGCCGCGCGGGAGCCGCCAGATCAGCATGTTCAGAAAGCTGCCGACCACCGCTCCCAGCACGCCCGCCATCACTCCCCAGAACGGATCGGGTACTCCCAATACCTCCCCCCGCGCTTCTATGCGAGGGCATCCGGGCGAACCGGGTCACACAGCGTCCCGGACGACGCCCGAATGCCTGTCGAGCGTTACTCTCCGCCGCCGCCGTCGCCGCCGCCGCCGCTCAGGTTCTGGATCACCTGGATCAGAGGCATGAACATGGCGATGACGATAAATCCGACACAGACGCCGAGGAAGACGATCAGCACCGGTTCGATGGCGGAGGTGAGGCTCTGGAGCGTGGCGTCCACCTCCTGCTCGTAGAAGTCGGCGATCTTGGAGAGCATCGTATCCAGCGCTCCGGACTCCTCCCCGATGGAGATCATGTGCACGACCATCGGCGGGAACATCCGGCTCTTCTCCAGCGGATCGTTGATGCGGTCGCCTTCACGAATGCGCGCGCGCGCCTCCATCACCGCGTCGGCGATGATCCCGTTGCCGACCACCCCCGCGACCGTCTCCAGCGCCTGCAGGATCGGAACGCCGGAGACCAGCAGCGTGCCGAGCGTGCGCGAGAAGCGCGCCAGAACGATCTTATGGTGCAGTTTGCCGAAGACGGGAACCTTGAGCTTGATCCGGTCTATGACCCGCCTTCCAACCCGCGTAGTGCCGAACCACTTGGTGGTGACATAGAGGAGCAGAAGGATAATCAGCCCCATGTACCACCGGTTCTTCAGGAAGTCGCTGAAGTCCACCAGCACCTGGGTCATCGCGGGCAGCTCCGTCACGCCGAGTTCCTTGAACAGGTCCACGAACTTCGGCACAATGAAGGTACACAGTCCCACGACGATGCCCACCGCGACCACCACGACGATCGCCGGATAGGTCAACGCCGCCTTCACCTTGCGGCGAAGCTCCATATCCTTCTCCAGGAAGTGCGACAGACGCTGCAGAGCCTCTTCGAGTACGCCGCCGACCTCTCCGGCGCGCACCAGACCGACGAAGAGACTGGTGAAGGTCTTGGGGTACTTGCCCATCGCCTTGGAGAGCGTCTGACCGGCTTCGACCTCCTGCTGGATGTCAATGATCATCCGGCGCAGCTTGGGGTTCTGGGTCTGCTCGCCCAGCACATCGAGGGCGCGCACGAGGGAGACGCCCGCGTCAATCATGGTCGAAAACTGCCGGCAGAAGATCGCCAGGTCGTTGAGCTTGACGCGCCCCCACCCTCCGCCGGGCGACCGCTTCTTGCCGGCAGCCGTCTGCTTGATGTCGGTGACGGTGAAGCCCTGCTCCTGAAGTCGGCGGCGGAGAATCTCCGCATTCTCGGCTTCGGAGGTTCCGGAGCGTGACTGCCCGCTGGCGTCTCGCACCGTGTAGCTAAAGGTTGCCATCTGGTTCCCCCCTTACGACTTAACGTCCAGGCATGCCCGGTCCGGGCATGGTGGCGGTTCGAATCATCTTCTCCAGTTCCGCCGGGTTCATCGCGCGCTCCATCGCCAGCTCATAGGTGATCATGCCGCGCACATACAGGTCGCGCAGCGACTGGTCCATGGTCTGCATTCCCAGATTGGCGCTGGTCTGGATCATGGAGGTGATCTGGTGCGCCTTGTTCTCGCGGATCAGGTTGCGAATCGCGGGGCTGGCGGTCATGATCTCCATGGCGCAGATGCGTCCCGGCTGGTTGGCGCGCGGCAGAAGCTGCTGACAGAGGATCGCCTGCAGGTTGTTGGACAGCTGCAGGCGCACCTGCTCCTGCTGACCGGGCGGGAACGAGTCCACGATGCGCTCCACCGAGGTCGCCGCGCTGTTGGTGTGCAGAGTCGCGAAGACCAGGTGTCCGGTCTCGGCGGCGGAGACCGCCATCTGCATCGTCTCCAGGTCGCGCATCTCGCCGACCAGGATCACGTCCGGGTCTTCTCGCAGGGCGGCGCGCAGCGCGTTGGCGAACGTCTTGGTGTCCTGCCCCACCTCGCGCTGATTGATGACGCTGAACCGGTGCGAGTGCAGGTACTCGATCGGGTCCTCGATGGTCAGGATATGCACGCTGCGCTCCGAGTTGATCTGGTTGATCATGGCGGCGAGCGTGGTAGACTTGCCGGAGCCGGTCGGTCCGGTTACGAGGATCAGTCCGCGGGGCAGGCGGGTCAACTCCTCCAGCACCGGCGGCAGGCTCAGTTCGCGCAGCGTCGGAATGCGGGAGGGGATGACGCGGAACGCCATCGCCACGTTGCCCCGGTCGCGATAGACATTGACGCGGAAGCGGGAGAGGCGTCCCAGCTGATAGGAGAAGTCCAGTTCGAAGTTGGTCTCAAAGCGCTGTATCTGGTCGTCCGTCAGGATATCGTAGATGAGTCGCTGGGAATCTTTCGGAGTAACCTTCTCATAATTGCAGGGCAGAAGCTGACCATCCACGCGGATAATGGGCGGGATACCGACCGAAACGTGCAGGTCGGAGCCGCCTTTCTCCACGACGATTCGCAGCAGGTCATCAATATGGGCGTCTTCCAGCGGACGGGGTCGGGCGGTCGCCGTCGGGGTCGGGGCGCCCCCCTGCGGCGGTACGGGTTGGGTCTGTTCGGTCACGGAATAGCCTCCAGCAGAAACAGTCGAGAGTCGCGGGCGCGAGCTGTGATAGTATCGGCAGGATACTCACAACTCTTAACCCGCGACTCGCGGCTTGAGATCAGTAGTTGCCAGCGGTGAAGACGACGCGCATGACCTCTTCGGGAGTGGTGATTCCCTCGAGGATCTTCAACAGTCCGTCCTCTTTCAGCTCCTTCATTCCGTTGGCTTTGGCGGCATCGCGGATGTCGGTCAGAGGCGCGCGGCGGACGATCAGTTCGGCGATTTCGTCATTGATTCGCATCAGGGAGTAGATGCCAAGGCGTCCGCTGTAGCCGGTGTGGCGGCAGGCTTCGCAGCCGCGTCCCCGCCAGAGCGTCAGCTTCTGTTCGGGATCCTCCGGCTTGAATCCAAAGCGGCGCAGCTCGTTCGCCTGCACCTCATACGGCTCCTTGCAGTGGACGCAGATCTTTCGACCGAGGCGCTGGGCGAGAACGCCGATGACGGTTGCCGAGATCAGGTACGGCTCCACGCCCATATCCACCATACGGATGACGGCGGAGGGCGCGTCGTTGGTGTGCAGGGTGGAGAGAACGAGGTGTCCGGTCAGCGCCGACTCGATGGCGATCTCGGCGGTCTCCAGGTCGCGCATCTCTCCGACCATGATGATGTCCGGGTCCTGGCGGAGGAAGGAGCGCAGCGCGGTCGCGAAGGTCAGTCCGGCTTTTTTGTTCACCTGCACCTGCGTGATACCGCTCAACTGGTACTCGACCGGGTCTTCGATCGTCAGAATATTGGACTGGATGGAGTTGAGCTTATTGAGCACGGAGTACTGGGTGGTGGTCTTGCCGGAACCGGTCGGTCCGGTGGAGAGCACCATTCCCTGCGGCTGCATCACCAGCTCTTCGAGCTGCTCCTGCGTCTCCGCCATGAAGCCCAGCTTGTTGAGACCGATGAGAATGCTGGACTTGTCGAGGATGCGGCAGACGATCTTCTCGCCGAAGATGTTGGGCAGGCAGGAGACGCGCAGGTCGTAGTCTTTGTCTTGGAAGCGGATCGGGATGCGTCCGTCCTGCGGCACGCGCCGCTCGGCGATGTTCATCTCCGCGAGAATCTTGAAGCGGGAGATCAGAGGCGCCTGAATATATTTGGGAACCGACATCGTCTCATGGAGAACGCCGTCCACGCGGTAGCGGATGCGCAGGTTGCGCCGATCCGGCTCCAGGTGGATGTCCGAGGCGCGCTCCTTGATCGCCTGCTGGATGATGGCGTTGGCGATGCGGATAATGGGCGCTTCGTTGACCATCTCCTCGCCGGTCTCGTCCTCATCCTTCGCCAGATCGCCCACCGAGCCGACCTTCGCCATATCCTCCCGGATCTGCACGAGCAGGCTGCCGCCTCCGCCGCCGTCGCCCGCCCCGCCGCCTTTGAGCGGGTTCATGCCGGGCTGCGCACCTCCGGCGTTGGGCGCCAGCGAGGCGGTCGTCCCGCCGTAGACGCGCGCGATGGCATCCTCAATCGCTCCGGGCGCCGCCAGCACCGCCTTGATCGTGCAGCGCGAAACCAGCCGCAGATCGTCCGCCGCGTAGGGGTTGTTGGTATCCGCCATCGCGACGTAGAGGGTGTTGGTATTGGAGTCTTTGCGTACCGGGATCACATTATGGCGCTTGGCAATCTGTTCGGGCACTACGTTGACTGCGCTCGCTTCCGGAGCAAACTTATTCAGGTCCACGAAAGGCAGCCCTAACTCCTGCGCCTTTGCCTCGGTCACGTCGCGTTCACTGGCAATACCCTGTTCGACGAGGATCTTCTCCAGCGGAGTCCCCGACTGCTTCTGCAGATCGAGCGCCTGTTTGAGTTGTTCTGTGGTAATGTATCCCTTCTCAACCAGATAGTCGCCCATGCTCTTCCGTACGATCGCCATTTTGCCCCACCTAGCCTCTCATCTACTGTGAGATTCGTAACACGCGCCTAGACGCCGCGATTATAACACACCGCTGAAGGACGGCGCAAGAGTAATTTTGAGCCGCTAACCAAAACAGGAAAGTAACGACGCGCGAAGGCGGAACTGCCCTCCTCGGACGATAGCCTGAATGCATCGTCACAACGAAAGGTTACCGCCGGCGCGCCCGCTTGTCCCCGGCAGCCCGCTCACCGTTCCAGTCCCGCCAGGACAGCCTGCTCCATCACGTCCAGCGGCGGTCGGGTTCCGGTCCAGATTTCGAACGCGGCGGCACCCTGGTGCACGAGCATGGCGATGCCATTGAGGGTCTGCGCCCCGACGGCTCGCGCCGCAGCCAGCAGCCGCGTCTCCTGTGGACGATAGATAAGATCGTATACAAACAGACCAGGATGTAGAGCGTCAAGAGGGATCGGGGGAATCGCCTGATAGTTCGGCGACATCCCCACCGAGGTGGTGTTCACCAGCAGCTGCGCCCCTTTCATCACATCCGTCAGTCTGGTTCTTTCCGCAAAATGCAGCCAATCTACCATCTCCCTGCCGACCGAGCGATTCACCTCGTCCGCCAGCGCCTGCGCGCGTTCCGGCGTCCGATTGACCAGCGTAATCTGCGCTCCGTCGCGCGCCAGCCGATGCGTTACCGCGCGCGCCGCGCCGCCCGCCCCCAGCACTACCGCCCGCTTCCCCTGCGGAGAGAACCCCGCTGCGCGAAGCGGCTCTGTAAAGCCGCGATCATCGGTGTTGTATCCGATGAGGCGGCTCTCCACGTTATGAACGGTGTTGACGGCTCCCAGAGCCTGCGCTTCCGGCGCGATCTGATCCAGATACGGTAGGACACGCTCCTTGTGCGGTATGGTGAGATTGACCCCGATAATTCCGAGTGCGACCAGACTGCGAATCGCCGGACCGATCTGGTCCGGAGGGACTGAAAAAGGGATATAAACGTAATGAAGTCCAAGCGCGGCAATCGCCGCATTGTGCATCGCCGGAGAGAGTGTGTGTTCGACAGGGTACCCGAACACGCCCAATATCCTGGTTCGCCCGTCAATGAACGTAGTACAAACTCCCCAGTCGTTTCGACGACATATTATAGTACAAGGTTCCCGAAAATGCAAAGATACCGGCAAAACGCACAGGCGCTTTTTTGAAAGTAATTTCCGTCGCGCCCGGTTCCATCGAAAACGTCCGCGCCTCCCGTTGACCGGGCGGTCAGAGATCGCCTCTGCGCCGGAACCAGATCAGCAGAACCGACTCGGCGACCCGGCTGATCTTCGTTCCCAGAAACTCCCGCTTCGCCATCGGCTTGACCATATAGGTGAAGACGCCCACCCGGTTGCCGCCCAGCACATCGGTAAACATCTGGTCGCCGATCATGACGGTTTTCGACGGCTCGACCCCCAACTCCTGCATCGCCTCCAGAAAACCCTTTTTGCGCGGTTTCCAGGCGCGCCGGACGTAGGGGATCTCCAGTCGCTCGGAGAGCGCGCGCAGACGCCTGCCGAAACGGGTGTTGGAGACCAGACAGAGCTTGAAGCCGGCTCTTTTCAGCTGATCGAGCCACTCCAGCACCTCGCGCGAGATGTCGCTGCGCTGCCAGCCGACCAGCGTGTTATCCAGATCGAGCAGCACCGCCTCCACGCCCGATTCCTTCAACTCCTCGACGGTGATCTCGGTTACGCCCGTATGACAGTAGCGTCCCGGACAGAGAACGCGCAGACCCCTGCGGCGTCCATTGTGTCTGTTACTCATCGCGTTATCCATCTCCGTCTCCCGCGCTGCGCCGGCGCAGGGCGCGCATCTGTCGAACCGCCTTTTCATGCTCCGCCAGCGTGCGCGTGAACTGATGCGTGCCGTCCGGTCTGGCGACATAGAAAAGGTAGTCGTGTCTCTCCGGGCGCAGCGCCGCCTGCAGCGACGGCTTGCCGGGACTGGCGATCGGACCGGGAGGCAGTCCGGCGCGGCGATAGGTGTTGTAGGGAGAGTTGACCTCCAGGTCCCGATAGAGCACCCGCTCCTTATGCCGCCCGAGCGCATAGAGCACCGTCGCGTCAATCTGAAGCCGCATCCCCCGCCGCAGGCGGTTCTCGATCACCCCGGCGATCCGCGCACGATCTTGCGGCGCGGACGCTTCCCGCTCGATCATCGCCGCGATGGTAACGATCTGATGCAGGCTGTGCGGACTGCGCCGTATCTCGGCAAGATGCGGCGTATAGAACTCCCGCGTGAAGGTGTCCAGCATCGTCTGCGCGACCCGCTCCGGCGCGCTCTGCGGATGAAAGCGGTAGGTCTCCGGGTAGAGGTAGCCCTCCAGCCCCGTCTTCGGCAGCGGAAACGGCGCGGAGAGCGGCGCAGACGCGCTGCGGGTCATCCGCAGAAACGCCTGCGCGTCCCGGATCACGCCCTTCTCCTGCAGGGTCTGCGCGATCTGCGAGAGGGTGAACCCCTCTGGGATGGTTACGCTAATATCGTCGGGGTCTCCCGCGCCTCGCTGGAGAAGGTCGGAGATCTGCGCGGCGGACATATTCGGCGAGAGCCGGTACACTCCCGGCTTGAAGCGTCCGGCATCGCCCTTCCAGTGGGCGTAGAGCAGAAAGAGAGAGGCGTTGCGGACCAGCCCCTCCCGCTCCAGCTGCCGCGCGATCTGCTCGGCGCCCGTTCCCGGCTTGACGGCGACCCGCACCTTCTGCGCGGAGCGCGAAACGGGCTGAAGCTGCCGCCACGCCCACCAGATTCCGCCTCCTGCCGCCAGCAGCGCCGCCGCGCTCCCGATCCCTAGAAGACGCCGTATGCGCTTCACGCCCCCTGCTCCTCTTCACGGCGTCGCCGGTTCAGGTAGTCCTGCAGAATGATGGCGGCGGCCGCCGAATCGATCCGCTGCCTCTGGCGCTGGCGTCCCGCGCCCGCCTCGCGCAGCCGCTCCGCCGCCTCCCACGTCGTCAGCCGCTCATCCTGCACTTCGACCGGCTGCGCGATCCGTTTTCGCAGCGCCTCCACAAAGAGCAGCATCCTCTGCGCCTGCGGACCGACGGAGCCGTCTTCGCAGAGCGGGATTCCGACCACCACGCGCTCCACCGCATTGGCGGCGATCAGGTCGGCGATGGCCGCGACGGCTTTCCGATACCCCTCCGAACGGGGCAGAGTTCTGCCGGGAAAGACGAAGGTCTGCGTCTCGTCGCTCAACGCCACGCCGATCGTCTTCTCCCCCACGTCCAGAGCCAGAATCCGTCCCATCCTCGCTCCTCCACGCTGCAGATTATACCACAGGGGCTGTCCGCGCTCCTCCCTGCGCCGGACGCTGCGAGCGGGCGTAAAGTTGACACTCGCCGCATTAGGGGCTATAATGTGCCAACCTGACTGTGACGGGCTGACGGATCGGCGACCCTTTTCAGCGCGGTCAGGCGACTGTCGGGGGGAAGGAAGGGAACCGCATGAGGTACGACAGATCACTGCGGACGGCTTCGTGCGCGCAGAAATGGCTGCGCCGGAGCCTGCGGAGGAGCGTTGCCGCCGCAGGCTTGCTCTGCCTGATCGCCGCTCTGATGGGCGCGACCGGCTGCAAAAACACCAACTTCCTGAGCACCAAAGACGAGATCCGACTGGGGAGAGACGCCTCCAAAGAGATCGAGCGTCGCTACCCTGTAGATACGACCTCCGCCGACGCGGCGCGTGTCAAACGCATCGGCGAACGCATTCTGCTGCATGCCGAGCAGCGTCCTGGCGTCCCCTACTCCTTCAAAGTGCTCGATCTGCGCGACGTGAACGCCGTCTCGCTGCCGGGCGGTCCCATCTACGTCTTCCGGGGCTTGCTCGATCTGCTGGGCGATGACGACGACGCGCTGGCGGCGGTGATCGGTCACGAACTGGGGCACGTCAACGGACGGCACGCCGCCAAACAGGTCAGCCAGCAGCTTGCCGCCAACATCGGCATCACCCTGCTGCTGCGGGGACAGACGGCGGATATCGCCTCCGTCGCCTCCGATCTGCTCAGTCTCAGCTACAGCCGTGATGATGAATATGACGCCGACCGGCGCGGTCTCTCGTATGCCTATCGGGCGGGCTTCGATCCGCGCGGGCTGGTGCGCTTCTTCGCGAAGATGCAGGAGTTAGAGAAGAGAGCCGGCTCCGGCACGCCGGAGCTGCTGCGCACCCACCCGCTGACGAAGGGACGCATCGCACGCGCCGAAAAGATTATCGAGACCCAGGACTTCCGCTACGGAAAGTAGGTCTCTGCAACCGGTCAGCCGAACGCGCGTCTCCTCCATGACGCCGGGGGCTGAGGAGAGTTCTGTTTTGAAAATCGCCGCTGTCATACCGGCATATAATGAAGAGGAGCGTATCGCCGGCGTACTGCGCGCCGTGCTGAAATCGCCCTCCATAGATGAGATCATCGTCGTGAATGACGGCTCCACCGACAATACCGCGCAGATCGCCCGCGAATTCTCCCGCGTCCGGCTGGTGGATATTCCCGTCAACTGCGGGAAAGGGGGCGCGATGGCGGAGGGGGTGGCGGCTACCGATGCGGAGATACTCGTCTTCGTGGACGCTGACCTGATCGGACTGCGCCCGGAGCACGTGGAGGCGCTCGTCGCGCCCCTCAAAGCCGGGAAGATCAAGATGACCGTCGGGAAGTTTCGGGGAGGGCGCAGACTGACCGATCTCTCCCAGCGGCTGGCTCCCAACGTCAGCGGACAGCGCGCCATTCGCCGCGATGTCTACGAACAGATCCCCGATCTTTCGGAGTCGCGCTACGGCGTCGAGATGGCGATCACCCGCTTCTGCCGCTACTACCGTGTCCCCACGCAGACAGTCTGGCTCTACGGCGTGACCCATCCCATGAAAGAGGAGAAGCTGGGCGTGATGCGGGGCTGGGCTTCCCGCGCCCGCATGTACTGCGAGATCCTCAAGATCATGCTCGACCCGCGCCGCCCGCGCCGCGTTCGTCCCCGGCGCGCCCCGGCGTTTCCCAACCTGCTGCGCCGCCTGGCAGCCAACCAGCACCGCAACGGTCATCACAACGCCGCGCACTGGCTCTACCGGCAGGAGCGGCGATGGAACCAGCGCAAGCAGAAGCGGAAGATCACCTGACCTGCCCGCAACGCCCCTTCAGGACAGAAGCCCCAGACGCAGGGCGCAGTCCCGCAGCAGTTCTTGCTCCCAGGCGGGACGCTGCGGATTGAGGGGATGGGTGCGGTCGGTGGAGATGCGCCCCAGCAGATGTAAGAAGACGGCGGCGGAGTGCTTGTAGGCGGGAACCGGCGCGCGAAACGCCAGATTTCCCAGATGCTGCAGTGCATCGGTGAGCGCGTAGTATGCCGGGTCGCCCTGCTCCCAGGCGCGGTCCCGCTCCGCAAACTTCTCCGGGCAGAAGGTCGCCAGCCCCAGCAGGTAGTCGCTCCCGTACTCGATCATGTTGATCCCCAGATCGTTGCCCGTATAGATGCGAAACTCCGGGCGCAGCCGATCTCGCAGCGCCAGACGCCGCAGCTCCGTTGCGCGATCCAGTGACGAGTGCTTCAGCCCGGTCAGGGGCGGGATCTCCATCAAGCCGGCGATCGTCTCCTCGTCGAAAATCTCGCCGTTGGGTGCGAACATCCTTCCCAGTTCGAAGCCCAGAACCTCGGGAACCCCCTCGCAGACCGCCCGATAGACGGCGATCTTCTCTGAAGGCGTCATCCCGTGCAGCCGAGTGGTCTGGAACAGGATCGGCGTGCCGCCATACGCCGCGATCTGCTCGATCTCGCCTCTGTAGAGGGAGACGATCTCCCCCTCACGCCCCTCCACGTAGGCTCCCGCCACAAACGGCGCGCCCTTCCCCAGCGCCTCCCGCGTGATCTGCAGCACCCGGCGCTTCTCGGCGTCGGTCAGGTAGTTGGCGTAACCGGTGTCCATATTGACGGCGTTGGTCAGTCCGGCGCGATGGGTCGCCTGAAGATGCGCGGCAAACTCCTCCTCCGCGATCCTCCCCTGCGAATCGTAGGGCAGCAGCGCGGCGGCGATGCCCTTCACCTTCCGGCGAACCTGTATCCGCTGCTGCCAGCTTTCGATGGTCTCCATGATCACTCCGGGTCCAGCGCGTGCGCCTCAAACCGCTCCAGTTCGCGCCGCAGATGCGCCTCCATCTCCGAGTCGCCTTCGCGATGCGCCTCGGCGAGCGCGGTGGCGAGGAGTTCGTAGCCCTCGACAATGCACTCCTCCCTCGCCAGCTTCCGCGCCCGCGCTCCGATTTTGAAGGCAACGATCTGTTTGTAGTCCGGCATCGAAACGCCCGTCCTGCTAACGAAGGCTACAGGGCAGGGGGCGGGCTGTCCGCGCCCGCGCCGCCCGCGCCGCCTCCGCGCCTTCCGCGCCCGCGTCCGCCGCGGCGTCTGCGACGCCGCGATCGCCCGGGAACGGGGGCGGTTGCGGCAGTCCCGGACGCGCCGTTGGCGAGCGCCTCCTCCTCTGCCGCATCCGCCAGCGCCTCCGCGCGCGCCTCCTCAAAGAGCGCCGCCACGCCCTCGATCTCTATCCCATCTTCGGCGGCGACGAACTCAGGGGTCTCAACCGGCTCCGGCGCTGCGGTCTCGATCACCTCCGCCACCGACGCCTCGATCAGCACCGCAGGCGGCTCCGCGCCGGAGGGACGCTTGCGGCTGCGCGGACGCTCCACGCCCGAAAGCCCGATCTTATGCATCTCCTCCAGCGAACCCACGAAATAGGTATAGGTTGAGCGTCCGCGCAGGAAGGTATGATACTCCCGCAGGCTCTCCCCCACCAGCCGCCCGCCATTCAGATCGTACAGCGCGGTGTCGGGAGGCAGCAGCAGCGAGCGATTGCCGTCGCGGGTAGTGTGGATCGTCAGCCAGCCGTTGCCCGCATAGACGAAGTCGTCCATGCCGCCGGTATACAGATGTACTCCCGCATAGCGGCACAGTCCGCGCAGCAGGTCCGTCGTCAGGGTCGGCTCGCCGATGAAGACGGAGCGCCAGTCCGCCAGACGGCGCACGCCCATCGAAGGCTGCCCGGTCTGCAGATACTCCGCCAGCACGGTCAGTTCGGGGTTGTCATCGTCAATATAGAAGGAGGGATTCAGCCGCTCGCGCACTCCCAGCGTCTTCTCCTGCAGCCGTTCGGTGATCGGATGGCGCGTCTCCACCACCCGCGAACCGACCTCCGTGCTCCAGGACTGCTGCCGCAGGGTCATGCCGATCAGATCGTGGATGCCCTCTTCGGAGCGTCCGCGCTCATCGCAGACCCCGACGGCGTAGAGCCATACGAGCGTTTTGCCGCCGTTCTGCAGCCGCTCCTTGATCGCGGCGCGCTGCTCCGCCGGCATACGGTAGGGCGTCAGGAAGAGATAGAGCTTCGCGTCGGTCGGGAAGTGGCGCGCCGTCACGTCGCTCTGCAGGTAGAAGCCGACCGACGCGCCGCAGCGCAGGATCGCCTCTCGCTGTCCCTGCAGCAGCCGGCGCAGGAAAGCCTCTCCGCGCTGAATGTGCAGCAGACTGCGTTCGTCCACTAGCGCCACCACCTCCGGCGAGCGCAGCCGGCGATGCGGCAGGGTCCGGCGGTACAGATCGGAAAACTTTCCGATGCGCTCCCAGATATCCTCCGCGTCCAGCCACCCCTCTCCCCAGAGGTCCATCCATCCGACCGCGGTCTGATGCGCCAGCGCCTGCCCCATCGCCCGCAGATGCGCCTGCTCGGTCTGCGCGCGGTTCTCCATGCGGGGGTTGTAGTCGTCGGGGGTCGCATTGCCGCCCTGCGCCAGGTGGGTCTTGGTATCGTCCTCCGACAGCCACAGCTTGCCGTGAATGGCGAACGAATCGACCGGACAGGGGAACGCTCCGGCGGCGCCGGGAAGCCGATCGCGATAGGAGGGCGGTCCCGCCACGATGTCAATGGAGGAGGCGGACAGCAGCCTTCCCAGCGCGAGATGCCCGGAGAAGGTGTGCCCGAACTCGAAGGTGTAGCCGTAGCAGACGGAGACCAGCGCGCGATGATTGGTCGCCTCTTTCACCACCTTCGAGAGCGAAATCAGCCGCTCCGCCATCATCTCGGAGGTGTACTCCATGAAGTCAATCCAGCGGCGCTCCCGGCGCGGCTCAAAAAAAGCGGCGTCCGGGCGGGGCTGCGCGGGCAGCGGCGGGATTTCGGCGGTGTAGAACTGCACGGCTCCATCGTTCCAGGCGGCGCGCAGCGCGACCTCGTTCTTATATTTGCGCCGGAGCCAGCCGCGAAACGCCTCCCGATTGGCATAGGAGCGGTCGTAGCCGTCCTGCGCCGGATGGAACCACTCGCCCCGCTCCAGATGATAGCCGATGACCCGGGAGCCGTAGGGCGTGCGCTGTATATGTTCAATCAGAAGGGTCAGGGAGTTTTCGACCTCCATCCAGAAGCGGTCGGAGGCGATGGAGGGATCGTCCGTCGGTCCGTCCAGATACTGGTTCACCTCATGGGGATACTGCTTCTGCCAGCCCTTTGCCGGGACGAAGACCAGACGGGGCATCAGGTAGGCTTTCGGGTTGGCATCCATCAGCGCCTGCAGGCGTTCGTCTACATTCTCATAGGCGGTGTCATCGGGCGGAATCGGACAGATCAGTTCGACCAGCGTGGAGCAGAGATGGACCCCGGCGGCGGCGGCGCGCTGAATCTCGCCGCTTACGCGGCGCGTCTGCTTCTGTCCGTCAAGATTGCCAAAGAAGAGGATCGGCGGCGTTGGCGCGCCCTCAATCAGCAGTTCTGGCAGCCCCCGGCGGGTAACGATGCGCGTTCCGGTCAGCGCAGGCTCGGTCTCCTCCGTCGTCTTGCGGTCGGCGCGCTGCCGGCGCGATGCGGATCGGCTCTCCCGCTTCGTCCTGACGGAAGGCTGCGGCTCTCCCTCCGGCTCCGCCGGTTCCGCGCTCTCAGCGGCGGGACCCGCCTCCGGCGCGACGGCGGGCGTCTCCGCCGGAGCCTCCGCTGTCTCCGCCGGGGAGACAGAGGCGTCGAGGACCGCCTCTTCGACCGCCGGCTCCTCCGCGACCGACTCCGGCATCTCAGTCTTCTTCCGGCTGCGGCTGCCACGCCTGCGCGCCGGCTTCGCTCTGTCAGCCGTCTCTGCGACCGCCTCCGCCGGCGTCTCTGCCGCCCCATCGGTCGCGGCCATCTCCGCAGCGGGCGGAGCTGTCTCCGCAACAGCCTGCGCCCCCTCCACGACCGCCTCTGGCGGAATCGCGAACCCCTCTGCTGGCGGCGTCTCTGCCTCCGCTGCAGGCGCAAGGGTCTCCGGCGCGGAGATCGGCTCCGCCGTCGGCGGCGGCTCCTGCGCGGCGGCGGGCGTTTTCCGGGAGCGCGATCTCTGCCCGCTCCGGCGCGCGAGGCGCGCAGGCGCGGGCGTTTCGGAAGAGGGGATCTCCGGCGCGCCGCCCGCCTCCGCCGCGGATTCCGGTTCGGGAGCCGCGACAGGCGTTTCGACTTCGGGCAGCGGCGCCGATTCCGACGAATCGGCGGGAGCGGCGGTTTTACGAGAGCGAGAAGAGCGAGAAGAGGAGGAGCGGCGTCTGGCAGGCGCGGAAGCGGGTTCCGCAGCGGAATCTTCCGCACGCGGTGCGTCGTCCGCCGGTGGAACCGCGCCGCTTCCGGCGATGTCCACCGGGGACTCGTCGTTCATCATAACATGTTTCTCCTGACTGATAACCAGCGCGCGCGTCCTGAGCGACAACGCAGGACGCAGCAGCGACAAATCGTTTCGAACCGGCTCGCCTGAGGGGAGCGCCCCTTCCCTGAGACTCTCAACCAGCGGCTCAGACGGCTCCGTCACGCAGCATAACGCCGGCGCGGAGACTTATCGGGTATGGTCGGCTGACCTATTATACACTTTTGCCCGAAAGTGCGTCAAATGGGGAGAAGAGGTGCCGGACGCCGCCGTCTGCGGGCAGGAGGTCATTTTCCGGACAGCGAAACAGGCGTCAGAAGCGCACGCACCTTTTCCGCCTCTATTGCAGAGACCGTCTCGCAGACGCATCCCACCATGAGGAGCAGCACCATGAAACGTTTTTCGCTACCCGTTTTGATCTGTCTGTCTCTGTTGGCGTCGTTGGCGGCGGCAGCCGGCGCGCAGGCGTCCGCGCCGAAGACCTTGACCTACGCCGATATTCTCCGACAGTTGACCGACCTGGACCGCCTGACCCGCCTGCATCCCGGATTTAAAGCAGGACAGTTCTCCAGCTGGGATCGCAACGGACGCGAGGTCTGGGGCGCAAACGGCGATGCCGGGCACTACCTCCGCGAGGAGCCGAACGGCGAAGCCGTCATGATGGAGATAGACGGACCGGGCGTCATCTATCGCGTCTGGTCGGCGAATCCGCAAGGCAAGATCCGCCTCTACCTCGATGGAGACGCGCAGCCGACCTATGAATGGGACTTTGACGCTCTCTTCAACGGGAGCACGCCCCCCTTCCTCAAACCGCTGGTCTACAAGCGCGGCGGGCAGATGTCGGCGTCGGACTGCTACGTCCCCATTCCGTTCCGCAGGAGCATCAAGATCACGGCGGACCGCCGGCACGGTCAGTACTACCATTTCAACTACCTGCTCTACCCGAAAGACTGGACGCTTCCCTCGTTCCGGCTGCCGCTCACGCCGGAGGAGCAGACCGAGCTGCAGCGGGCGGCGGAGGTATGGAACGCCCCCGGACGCGACCCGAAACCGACGCTGGAGGGGCAGACGACCCTGAAACAGACGATCACTCTCCAGCCCGGCAAAACCGCGACGCTGGCAAACCTGAAGGGACCGGGCATGGTGCGCGCCATCCGCGCCCGCGCCTCCTCCGAACAGCGCTACTTCTGGCGCAAACTGGTTCTGCGCGGCGTCTGGGACGGCGCGAAATCGCCGCAGATCCTCACTCCGCTCGGCTCCCTCTTCGGGTTCGACTGGGAGACGGCGGAGTACGGCTCGCTGATCGCGGGATGCCAGAACGGTACCGCCTACTTCCACTACCCGATGCCCTTTCGCAGATCGGGCAGACTGGAGCTGATCAGCTATCTCTCCCGACCGGCGCAGGTGGAGATCGAAATTGACTGGGCGCCGGTGAAGTCGCTGCCGGAAGATACGCTCTACCTCTTCGCGCGCTGGCGGCAGGAGCTGGACTTCATGCCCTTCGAGTTCACCTTCCTGGAGACCGCCGGAAAAGGGCACTTTGTCGGGGTCTCCATGCCGATAGATCACCCGCTGCCCGGCTGGTGGGGCGAGGGCGACGAAAAGATCTGGGTGGACGATGACGACTTCCCCCCCTGGATCGGGACCGGATCGGAGGACTACTTCGGGGATGCATGGGGCATTCGCTATCTCTCCGCGCCCAGCTTCGGCTGCAGTCTGCAGAAGGGCAATCGCACCTGCAACTATCGCTGGCACTTCATGGACTTCGTTCCTTTTTCGAAGCGGTTCCGCATGTCCATCGAGAACTACGGACCCAACGGCGTCGGTCCGCGCGGTCACTACGCCTACGCCTCCACCGCCTTCTGGTATCAGGCGGAGGCGACTCCTCCCTTGGAGCAGCTGCGGGGCGTAACCTACACCGGCGGTCTCGATCCGGCGCAGAAGCCCTCTCGCTACGAGTATAACCCGAACGTCTTCGGTCCGCTGGATGCGAACGCCCTGCGCACCTACGGACTGTCCATCCCGTTTGCCCTGGAGGCGGAGGAGCTGTTCCGGGGCAGGATCGTTACCGACGCGGACCGCGCCTACGAGTTCAATAAAGAGCGCGCGGTCGATTTCGGAACCGTCAAAACCGGGCAGCGACTGTCGGCAGGCACGCTCAGGATTGAGGAGGGGCTGGTCTACTACCCGAAAATCTATCTCGCGCCGGAAGCGGGCGCGGCGGAGGTGACGCTGGAGATCGGCGGCAGACGCCTGGAGATCCTGCAGCGCGAGGGAAAGCATATCCTGGAACTGAGCGGCGCCTATCTGCCGGCGGGCGAACACCCGGTCTCCCTGATCGCCGTTTCGGACGGGCGCGCGATTGTGGACTGCATCCAGTTGCAGCCCTCTTATCGTTCCGGAGGCGCAATGGAGGCGGAAGACCTGCCGATCGTCCGATTCAGCGACGGAATGGAGAAGCCGCACGCCAGTCCGCCGATGAAGGGCGCCAGCGCGGGGCGGATCCTCGAAGTCCACGCGACCGCCCCCGGACAGGGCGTTACGCTCCGCTTCGACCGCTCTCCCGGAAAGCCCTACGCGCTCGGCGTCCGCACGATGCGCGGACCGATGGGCGGGATCATTCAGGCGTTTGCGGGCGGCAAGCCGCTCGGACCGGCGTTCGACATCTATGCGCCGCAGAAGTCCGCAGGCGAGGTCATCTTCCCGCTCGGTCCGATGCCGACCGACACCCGTGAGGTGGAGATCCGCGTCGTCGGCAAGAACCCGCAGTCGCAGGGCTATCACTTCGGGCTGGACTACTTCCGCTATGAGCCGCAGATCCTCGGACCGGAGAGCGCGGAGGGCGTCTGGGCGATGGTGCTGGGCGTGCGCGGAGGCGGCTACCAGATTCAGGACCTGGGACCGGACTGGTCGCAGGGGCATCACCTGTGGATTGCGCCGTCGAGTGAAAGCGCAGAGGCGCAGATCGCGCTGGAGATCCCAAGCGCCGGCGAATATGAGATACTCGTTCGCTACACCACCTCCTGGGACTACGCCATCGTGCAGACCTATCTCGACGGGCAGGCGATGGGCGATCCGACCGACTGCTACACCCCGGAGGTGCGCCTGCGTGATCCGCTCACTCTGGGGCGCGTCTCCCTGACCGCCGGGCGACACATTCTGCGGTTCCGCGCCGTCGGGAAGAACGCCTCCTCCGCCGGATACCTGATGGGGATAGACCATATCACCGTCCGCCCGGCAAAATAGGAGTGCGTATGTGCTGTCATCCGGCTCTGCGCCGCATTTCGCGCATGACGCTGCTGACGGCGGGTATCTGGAGCACAGCGGGAGTCCTCTGCGCCGCAGTGCGGGCTCCCGTTACATTCATTTGGGCGGCTTTGTAGACCAGCGGCAGAGACGCAGGTCGGCAGAAGAGGTTAGACCCTGAAGGTCTCAGGTCTGAAAGGAGTCCCCCGCACGGATCCGCGCGCCCCGCGCCCAGTCGGCAGCCGCCATGCGCCGACCGCTCTCCGGCTGAACCTCCTGCAGCGTTACCGCGCCGCCGCCTGTCCCGACCGTCACGCCGTCGCGCGTTACCGCCAGCACCTGCCCCGGCTCTCCCGCACGCTCCGGCGCGACCTGCGCCCGCCACAGCTTTACACCCCTGCCGCGAAAGGTCGCGAAGACGCCGGGGCGGGGCGACAGGGCGCGGATCCGGTTGCAGACCCGCTCCGCCGACTCCTCCCAGCGCACGCGGGTGTCGTCCGGGGTGATCGCCGGGGCGTAGGTCGCCCGCGCATGATCCTGCGGCGTGCGCGGACATATGCCGCGCTCCAGCAGAAGGAGGGTCTCCGTCAGAAGCTGCGCGCCGACCGTCGCCAGCTTCGGGGTCAGCGTGCCGGTGGTGTCGTCGGGTTCGATGGGAACCTCGCGCTGCAGCAGCATGTCGCCTGTGTCCAGCGTCGCCTCCATCCACATCGTGGTAACGCCCGTCATCGTCTCTCCGTTGAGAAGCGCGTGCTGTATCGGCGCCGCGCCGCGATAGGCGGGCAGCAGCGAGCCGTGCACGTTGATCGGACCGAGCGGGGGCAGGTCCAGCAGCGGCTGCGGGATGATCTGTCCGAACGCCGCCAGCGCCAGGACATCCGGCTGAAGGGAGCGCGCCTGTTCCAGAAAATCGGCGGATCTCACCCGGCGCGGCTGCAGCACCGTCAGACCGGCATGCAGCGCCGCCTGCTTGACAGGCGAGAAGACCATGCGCTGACCGCGCCCCTGCGGCTTATCCGGCTGCGTCACGACGGCGAGGATCTCAAACCGCCGGTCCGCCAGCAGCGCCTCCAGCGAGGGAACCGCAAACTCCGCGGTACCAAAAAAGAGCACCCGCATTCGGGTTCCTCCGTTCAGTGCGAATCCTCCGTCCAGTTGCCCCGCACCAGCGCATCGGTCATCCGGACGACCCGCGTCATCGCCTTCACATCATGCACGCGCACCACCGACGCCCCGTTGGCAATGCAGATCGCGACGGCGGCGGCGGTCCCCTCCAGCCGATCCTCCGCTGGAAGCCCGCCCAGCACCCTGCCGATCGTGCTTTTGCGGGAGACGCCCAGCAGCAGCGGATAGCCGAGCGCGGTCAGTTCGCGCAGTCGGCGCACCAGTTCCAGATTGTGCGCCGCCGTCTTGCCGAAACCGAATCCGGGGTCTAACAGAATATTTTCGGGAGCGATCCCCGCCCGTACCGCCGCCTGCGCGCGCTCCGCCAGCCAGTCGCGCACCTCCGCAGCCACATTCGCATAGACCGGGTTCTGCTGCATCGTCTTCGGATTGCCCTGGATATGCATCAGGCAGACCGGAACCTGCAGCGCGGCGAGGGTCGGAGCCATCTCCGGATCGAAGGTCATGGCGCTGATGTCGTTGACCATCGCCGCACCCGCCTCCACCGCCCGGCGCGCCACCGTCGCCTTGTAGGTGTCCACCGAGATCGGGATCGGCAGGCGCGCCGAAACCGCCTCGATCACCGGCAGGATACGCGCCAGCTCCTCCTCCGCCGGAACCGGATCAGAGCCGGGGCGGGTGGACTCTCCGCCGATATCGAGGATGTCCGCGCCCTCCTCCGCCATCCGCTCCGCCTGCGCGATCGCCGCGGAGGGGGCAAAAAAACGCCCCCCGTCGGAGAAGGAATCGGGGGTTACGTTCAGCACGCCCATCACGAGCGTGCGCTCGCCGCGCCGGGCGGTCTCCAGCAGCGCCTTCAGCCGGGCGCGCGGCTCTAGTGGTAGCGTCTCGGTCTGCAATCTTCCTCCTGCTCCTCCAGCCGACGGGCGATCCATTCGTGCAGAAACTGCCTGCCGGCATCGCTGAGATAGAAGCCCCGCTCCTCCGCCGCCGCCTCCGCATTGCGCAGCAGCTTCGCCCGGAAGATCGGGTCTTCCTCGCTGAGCACCAGTATCGCGTTCAACTGGTAGGTGTCGAGCATCTCCAGCTGCTCCCGCGCATTCTGCGTCATCTCGGGATCGGAAGACATATCCAGCACGCGCTGAAACTCCTCCACCGCCATGCGGACCTCGCCCTGATGCTGGCACAGCAGCGCCTTCTTGAAACGATGCGCGGGATCGTAGGGGTTCAGACGGATCAGATCGTTGGCGACCCGCACTGCCGCCTGCACATCCCCCAAACCGATGTAGGCGGCTCCCAGTGCATCGCGCGCCGGAAGATGTCGGGGCGCAAGCTTCAACAGCGCCTTGCTGGCGTCTACCGCGCGCTCGTACTCCCCCGCCTCCAGATAGAGCGCGATGATCGCCTCGCGCGCGCTCAGTTTGCCGGGATGCTCCGCAATCGCCATCTCCGCCGCAGAGACCGCCTCCTCCCACCGCCGCCCTGCCTGATACAGACGCGCCAGACGCAGATAGCAGGTGTAGCGGTCGGCTCCCAGCCGCATCGCCTGCTCAACGCTTTGAATAGCCTCCGAGACCTGCCCCCGTTCCGCCAGTTGTTCCGCTTGCTGAAGCGCGCGCGCGGCGCGCTGTGTCTGCTTGACGCCTCCTCGCTGGGCATCGGTGCTGTGTATGGTCATAAAGGGGAACCCTTCCGGTTAATCTCTGCCACTATTCGCGCCCTCTCCGGCAGATTCCTGCCTCTAATCCGCTCTGTTAATTTTTTCACGACGGCGCGCCGCAGAGGGAGACGACGCCGCCTCACGGGCTGACGCCGGCACGATGCACCCCCTCCGCTGGATGGGCGTCTTTTCGGCTATAATGAGGGAGTGAAAACCCTGTTTAACGGACTGCGCGCCGCGCTGTTTGATCTGGACGGCACGCTGATCGAAACGCATATTGATTTCGCGCAGATGAAGCGCGAGATGCTGTCGCTCGTCTCCCGCTACGGCGTGGACACGGAGCCGATCCGCGGGCTGGATGTGCTGCGGCTGGTCGAGGCGGCGCGCGCGCATCTGGAGGCAGCCGGACGGCACGGCGAGGGCTACCGCCTGCGTCTGGAAGCCTTTGCGCGGCTGGAGGAGATTGAGCGGGAGCAGTGCGCTTCCCCCGTAGAGCTTCCCGGCGCGGCGCAGCTGCTGGCGATCCTCCATACGCGGGGCGTGCGGATCGGGATCGTTACGCGCAACTGCCGCTCCGTCTCGCTGCGACTGCTGCGCGCCGGGAATCTGATCTGCGATACGCTGGTTACCCGCGACGACGTGCCGCGCACCAAGCCCGATCCGGCGCATCTGCGCGCGGCGCTGGCGGCGATGGGCGATGAGACCCTCCACTGGCTTCACTCCGGAGGATCAGCAGAGGCGTCCTCCGCGCCGCCTCCGATCGTCATGGTGGGCGACCATTGGATGGATATTCAGGCAGGACACGCGGCGGGAGTCTGGACGGTGGGTCTTCTGCGCGGACGTTCGCCGGACTTCTTTGCGCCCGCGCCCCCGCACCTTCTGGTAAACGAGATCGCCGACCTGCTGCCCGGAACCGAAACGCGATGACCCTCTCCATCGTGATCGTCAACTGGAACACCCGCGACCTGCTGCTGGAGGCGCTGCGCTCGATCTACGATGCGCCGCCCGACTTTCCGTATGAGGTGATCGTGGTGGATAACGCCTCCTCCGACGGCAGCGCGGAGGCGGTCCGCGCCGCCTTTCCGCAGGCGCATCTGATCGCCAATACCGACAACGCCGGCTACGCGCGCGGGAACAACCAGGGGCTTCAGGTCAGTACAGGGAGATACCTGCTGTTGCTCAATCCGGATGTCGTGCTTCCCCCAGAGGGTCTGCAGACCGCCGTCGCCTGCATGGAGAGCCGTCCGGATGTCGGCGCGCTGGGCGTCCGGCTGGTCAATCCTGACAGAACCGTGCAGCGCTCGGTGCGCGGCTTCCCGACGCCGCTCTCCGTCTTCTGGGAGGCGGTCGGTCTGAGCAGACTGTTTCCTGAAAGCCGCGTCTTTGGAGCCTACCGCATGACCTGGTTCAACTACCGGGAGGAGGCGGAGGTGGATCAGCCGATGGGAACCTTCCTGCTCTGCTCCCGCCGCGCGATGGAGGATGTCGGTCTGCTGGACGAGCGGTTCCCGATCTTCTTCAACGAGGTGGACTGGTGCTATCGCGCGAAACAGCGCGGCTGGAAGATCGTCTTCCTGCCGACGGTCGAAGTGGTGCACTACGGCGGCAGCAGCACGAAACTGGTCAGCGCAAAGATGGCGTGGGAGTCGCGGCGGGGGCTGCTCGATTTCTACCGAAAACACTACCGCTCGCCGATCTTCGCCCCGATCTACTGGGTCGCGGCGGCGGCATCCTGGCTGCAGGCATGGCTGGTCTCTCGCCGCCGCCGCGCATAAATGCAGGGCGCGTTCCCGCGCGAAAGAGCGCGGCGGATGCCCGGAAAAGGCTACGATGAGCGCCGATCTCTCCGTCATCATCCTGAACTGGAACACAAAGGTCGAACTGCGCGCCTGCCTGTGCTCCATTCTGGAACAGACCCACCGCCATCAGATCGAACTGATCGTGGTGGATAACGCCTCCTCCGACGGCAGCCGCGAGATGATGTCCGCTGAGTTTCCGGACATCTGCCTCGTGGTCAACTCCACCAATCTCGGATTTGGCGCGGGCAACAATCGGGGCATCCCGCACGCGGGCGGACGCTATATCCTGTTTCTCAACACCGACACCATCGTGACGGAGGGAGCCTTCGACGCCATCCTCGCCTATGCCGACGCCAACCCGGACATCGGCATCCTCGGACCGAAGCTGCTCAATGAAGACGGAAGCCTTCAGTACTCCTGCCGCCGCTTTCCCAATCTGGGAACCGGCTTCTTCCGCAATACGCCGCTCGGTCGTCTCTTCCCGAAGAACCGCTTCACGCAGGACTACCTGATGAGCGACTGGGATCACTCCACGCCCCGCGATGTAGACTGGGTCTCCGGCGCGGCGCTGGTCATACGGCGCGAGGCGCTGGAGAAGATCGGAGGGTTCGACGAGGGCTTTTTTATGTACTGCGAGGAGGTAGACCTGTGCTATCGAACTCATCAGGCGGGATGGCGGGTCGTCTACTTTCCCGACGCCGTCATCTATCATATCATCGGGCGCAGCACCAGCCAGGTTCCCACCCGCATGACCTACCACTTCCACGCCAGCATGTACCGCTTCTATAAAAAGCACTATGCGCGCAACACCTCCCTCTTTGTGCGCCCGTTTATCATCCCCGGCTTGATCGCCCGCGCCGCCGGGCAGATTGTCCGCTACCAGTGGCGCAACTTCAAGCGAAGATTTCAGCGCCCGGAGAGAGCGTCCGATGGCAGGTAACGATCGCGTGCGAAGAGCGGCTCCTCTCTCCGCCGGCGCGATAGCGCTGTGGCTCTGCGCGGCGGCGCTGCTGATCGGCGTGCCGGGCGGCGGGATGCTGGATGACCGGGTCACGCCCGCCCCGGACCGCGCCAGCCTGTTCGGGCTGATCGCCGTTCCGCTGGCGATGGCGATGGCGGGGATTGCGCTGGCGCTGTCGTTGCGGGAGAAGGACGGGGACGTGCGCCAGCGTCCTCTGCCCTACCCCGCGCCGCTGGTTCCCGCGCTCTTCGGGCTGATGCTGCTCTGGGCGGCGCTCTCGCTCACACGATCCGTCTACCCGTATGCGAGCGTCTCCGGTCTGGTGATGCTGATCGGGACGATGGGGCTGGGGGCTGTCGTGGCACGATCCGCAAGAACGCGCTCCGCCGTGCTGGCGTTCGCAATGGCGCTGACCGGCATCGCCGCGATCGTGGCGGGGATCGGTCTGAACGAGTACCTCTGGAACCTGCTGAAACCCGATCCCAACCCCTACTGGAGAGTCTTCGCCACCTTTGTCATGCCCAACTTCCTGGCGGGATTTCTGGTGATGACGCTTCCGGTCGCTCTGGGGCTGTTCCTGACGTCCCGGGAGCGGAACCTGAGCGTTCTGACCGGGCTGGCAGCCGTTCTGCAGACCCTCTGCCTGCTGTTGACGCAGTCGCGGCTGGGGCTGCTGGCGCTGGCGATCGGCTTGGCGGTCTTCGCCGTGCTGGCGATTCGCGGTGGCGCGCTGACCGGCTCCACCCGACGCCGCGCCATGCTGCTGGCGGGGCTGGGGATCCTGGCGATCCTCGCTTCGGGACCGATGGCGCGACGGCTTCTTACCGCCGGCGGAGAAGCCTACTCCGGACGTTTTCGTCTGCTGACCTGGCAGGGAACCAATCGCATGGCGCAGGCGAATCCGCTGCTCGGAACCGGGTTCGGCACCTTTGAGACCGCCTACCCGCGCTATGCGATCCTCCAGTTCACACAGCACGCCCACAACAGCTACATCCAGCTAGCCGGGGAGATCGGCTACCCGGGAATGCTGTTTCTGGTGATCGGTCTTACGGCGACGCTGGCGGTCGGGACCGCCGCGTTGAACGGCGCGCGCCGTCGTGCGCGGCTATCCGAAGAGGAGGAGTCGGAGACCGCCGGGGAGGAGCCGGAGGTCTCGCCGGCGGACTCTCCGGTAAAGCAGGAGAGCGCGGCGACCCGCACCAAACGCGTCAGCCGACGCGCGCGAACGCGGCGCAACGGTGCCTCTCCCGCTCCTCCCGCCGTCCCTGCCCGCGCTGCCTTCCTGCCCTCGTTGTCCGACCTGAACCCGCAGTGGACGCTGATCGGTCTGGTGGCGGGCATTACGGGGGCGGTGGCGCATAACTTCTTCGACTCCGATCTCTACGTCCCCGCCATCGCGCTCACGCTGGGGGCGATGGTCGGTCTGACGCTGGCGGCTGCCCGCCAGCTCTCCGATCCGCTGCCGCTCGGCGCGGAGCCGAAGCCCGTCTCTGCGCGCCTTCTCATGGCGGCGCGTCTCGTCTGCGTCGCGGCAGCCGCGCTGCTTGTTCTCTACGCCGTCCTCATCGCCGGCGGACGCGCCTACGCCTATGACGCCGCCGGGAAGCTGAATGCGGGGATGGGTGCGCGCGCCGTGGAGAGCTACCGGGAGGCGATCGCGCTGGACCGCTGGAACCCGGAGTATCGCCTGAGTCTGGCGTTGATCTACGAGGGCGTCGGTCAGATGGACGCGGCGCGCGCAGAGTACGAGCGGGCGATACGCGCCGCTCCCATCGGCAAGGTCTACTATCGCTACGGGCGTTTTCTGGCGCGGCGGGGGCAGTATCCCGAGGCGATCGCCATGCTGGAGCGGGTGCGCGCCGTCGAACCGCGCAACCTGAACAACCTTCTGGCGCTGGCAGAAGCCTGTACCGCCGCCGGGCGCGCGCAGGAGGCGGAAGCGATCTACTCCGAGATGCTCGCGCTCTACCAGAGTCCGTTCGGCGCGGTGCGTCCGCTGCCGGAACTGGTGGACTGGGAGTTCGGTTTCGCCTATCTGGGGCTGGCGGAGGCGCAGCTGGCGCGCGGCGACCGGGCGGCTGCTGAAGAGAACCTGCGCGAAGGCGCGGGCATTCTGGGCGAGTTCTGGCGCACGCGCCATCTGGAAGCCGCGAAGATACGTGTCAGCCCGGAGGTTCGCCGGCGCACTGCCGACCGCTACGACTGGGCGCTGGAGCAGTGGGCGAAGACCCTGGAGGCGCAGAACCGTCCGGCGGGGGCGGCGCAGATCGTCGAACGCCGCAACCGCTTCCGGGCGGAGCGCGAAGAGGAGGCAAACCGTGCGCAGAACACGCCCTGAAGAGCTATCGGGAGAAGCGCGGCGCTCTATTTATTACCCTCATCCGACGCCTGCGCAATCACAAGCTGCAGTTTCGCTGCTTGATCGGTCGAGCAGCTTTCTGATCTCGTTATGAACACCCAGGGGCGTCCGACAGACAGCCCCAGCCGCAAACGGGAGAGAGACTTCTGATCCTGCTCATCGAGTTCCGGCAGGATGAATGCCGCCATCCGTTTCCGTGAGGAGTTGAGCGAGAAGAAGGATAGCTGCCCTTTCAGAAGGCGGTCGCGCTGTGATACAGAGAGCGCCGCATAGAAGCGCAGCGTATAGTAGTCACACAGCATGTTCTCCGACAGTATCTGAAACGGCAGCCAGTCGGCTTTCGGGTTGTTCGGATCGTAGACTCGTCCGACCTCCGCAGGCACATAGTCTGCCAGTCCCTTGGCGATCTGCAACAGGTTAATGTGAGCGACCATATCCGCCTTCAGATCAAGAACTCTCCTCTCGCGAGGAGATACCAGACAGCCCTCGGAAACGGCGGCAGATTCTTTGCTTTCACGGATATCCCGGAACTCTTTCACCCACCTCTGGAGCAGTAACGTCTGCGCGCCGAGGCGGGCGACCATTCAGAACAGAGACAGGCTCCCGCTCCACCGGGGCGTTTTGCCAGACCACGCTGTTCTGATACTCGGCAAGTCTCTTCCAAGCATCCGGAGCCTGCTTCCCCATCCTCCGCACGATTGCGGGTGGCATCTTGTGGTTTAGCTCCAGCATGAATGTCTCCGGCACAAAGCCCGGGGTCAGACTGAACGGCATGCCCCGCCACTTTCCATCCGTTCCGAAGAGGCTTACCATCACCTCCGCGATCTCCTCTTAGGACCTGCCCTCGACATGGTACATGACGATCATCAAAAGGCAACCCGACCGGACGGTAGAAGCGTATAATAAATACGGAAATTAGAAAACTCCGCCGCGACAGGAGACATCTCGTGACACCACAACTGCTGATCGAGCCGGAGCGCTCGTGGCACGCGGTCGAGACCGACGAGATCATTGCGCTCTCCGGCAGCGTGCAGGATGGACTGACGTCGGAGGAGGCGGCAAGACGGCAGCAGCAGTTCGGTCCCAATGTCCTGCAGCGCGCCGCGAAAGAGGGTCCTCTGATCCTTCTCTGGCGGCAGATCAACAATCCGCTGATCTGGGTGCTGATCGGCTCCTCCGCCCTGGCGGTCGGTCTGGGAAAGGTCACCGACGGTCTGGTCGTGCTGGCGGTCGTTGTGCTGAATACCCTCATCGGTTTTGTGCAGGAGTATCGCGCCGGGCAGGCGATCGAGGCGTTGAGGGAGATGGTTCCGGAGAATGCCAACGTGCTGCGGGACGGACGCAAGATCACCGTGCCGGTCGCCGAACTGGTTCCGGGCGATGTGGTGCTGCTGGCTTCCGGCGACAAGGTTCCTGCAGATATGCGCCTGGTCGCCCTCAAGAACCTTCAGGTCGAAGAGGCGGCGCTGACGGGCGAATCGGTTCCCGTACAGAAGCGCTTGGAGCCGGTCAAGCCGGACGCGCCTATTGGAGACCGCACCAACATGGTCTATGGCGGCACGCTTGTCACCAGCGGAACCGGTATGGCGGTGGTGGTCGCCACCGGCGCGAGAACGGAACTCGGACGCATTTCGACCATGCTCCGGGAAACCACCGATCTGCAGACGCCCCTTACCCGCGCTCTGACGGTCATCGGCAAGTATATCACCATCGCCATTCTGCTGGTCTCGCTGGTCATGCTCACCTTCGGCACGCTGCGCATGATGGGACAGGGGCTTGTCTTCAGCGAGGCGTTCCGCGATTCTATTCTCTTTGCCATCGCGCTGGCGGTCGGCGCCATCCCGGAGGGACTTCCCGCCATTGTAACCATCGCGCTGGCGATCGGCGTACAGCGGATGGCGGCGCGCCGCGCCATCATTCGCAAGCTGCCGGCGGTCGAAACGCTGGGCAGCACCACCGTCATCTGCACCGACAAGACCGGCACGCTCACCCGCAACGAGATGACCGTGCAGGAGGTCTGGACCGGCTCTGCGCTCTATACGCTCAGCGGCGTGGGTTATGAGCCGGTCGGGGAGTTCCGCCGGAATGGAGAGACGCTAGCCGAACTGCCGGACGATCTGAAGACCCTGCTGCGGGATGCCGCGCTCTGCAGCGACGCCGCGCTGATACAGGACAACGGCGTCTGGAAGATCACCGGCGATCCCACCGAAGCCGCGCTGGTGACGGCGGCGGAGAAGTCCGGACAGCCGGCGGAGCCGCTCCGAAAAGCCAGTCCCCGACTAGACGCCATCCCGTTTGAGTCGGAACACCAGTTTATGGCGACCCTGCACGCGATGCCCGATGGAACGCGCCGCCTGATCCTCAAAGGCGCGCCGGAGGTGATCCTGCGCCGCTGCCGGCAGCGCGCCGACGGCAAGCCCGTCATGCCGGAGGAGGTCCTGCAGGTCGTGGACCATCTTGCGGAGAAGGGGATGCGCGTGCTGGCGGTCGCCGCCCGGGAGTGGACCCGCGCCGACGCCGAACTGACCGTACCCGACACGGAGAGCGACCTGACCCTGCTCGGGCTGATCGGGATGATGGATCCGCCGCGCCCGGAGGCGATCGAGGCGGTGAAGCTCTGCCAATCCGCCGGCATCACCGTCAAGATGATCACCGGCGACCATCGGGGAACCGCGCAGGCGATCGGGCGTCAGATCGGTCTGATTACCGATCAGAGCGCGGTCACCGGCGCGCAGATCAACGCGATGGACGACGCGCAGCTTCAGGAGGCGGCGCGCTCCACCAACGTCTTTGCCAGAGTCGCGCCCGAACACAAGCTGAGACTGGTGCGCGCCATCCAGCGCGATAATCATGTGGTGGCGATGACCGGAGACGGCGTCAACGACGCGCCCGCGCTCAAGCAGTCCAATATCGGCGTGGCGATGGGCATCACCGGAACCTCCGTCTCTAAAGAGGCGGCGGACATCGTGCTGACCGACGACAACTTCGCCAGCATTGCGGCAGCCGTCGAGGAGGGGCGGCGGGTCTACGACAACCTGATCAAATCGCTCGCCTTTGTTTTGCCGACGAATCTCGGACTGGCGTTCATACTGATCTTCGCCGTCATCTTCTTCCCCTTCGATCCGCAGACGAAGCAGCTTCTTCTGCCGATGCAGCCGATCCAGCTTCTCTGGATCAACCTGGTGGCGACGGTGTCGCTGGCGCTGCCGCTGGCGTTTGAGGTGAAGGAGCCGAACGTCATGCAGCGACCTCCGCGCAAGCCGCAGGAGCCGGTGCTCAGCTCCTTTGTGATCTTCCGCACCGTGACCGCGGCGATCCTGATGACGGCGGGCGCGGTCGGTCTGTTCCAGTGGGAGTACCATACCGCGCTTCAGGCGGGCGTGGAGGAGCCTCCCGCGCTGGCGAAGGCGCAGACGATGGCGGTTACCACCGTCATCATGTTCCAGATATTCTATATGCTCAACTGCCGCTCGCTCAAAGCCTCGATCTTCCAGATCGGGCTGTTCAGCAACAAAGCCGTCTACATCGGGATCGTGTCTCTGCTGCTGCTGCAGGCGGTCTTCGTCTATGCGGGGGCGATGCACTCCGTCTTTGGAACCATGCCGCTGAGCCTGCGCGATATTCTTCTGTCGGCGCTGGTCGGCGCGATCATCCTGCCGGTCATCAGTCTGGAGAAGTGGCTGAGCAGCAGACGCGCCCGACAGGCGTAGCAAAAGCAAGCCGGAGAGGTCCGGAGACCTCTCCGGCTTGTTCCTGCCGGGATAGGCTCCTACTTCGGCGGATCTACAATCGCGCCCATAAACAGGATCGCGCCCGTCTGCCGATCGCGAATCGCCAGGAAGAAGGGACGATCCACCACCATCTCAAACGGCTTTTCCGGCTCCACTGGCGCGGAGGTTACGCCCACCTCGACGCTGGTCGCCGCCGCCGCCTCCGTTCCCTCCTCGTTCACATCCAGATAGGTCTTATGCTTGACGCGGCTGATGAAGAGGCGCTGTCCGTCGTTCGCCTGATCCGGCGGGCGCATCTTCGTCAGGTTGGCGCGCCCGGGATCGAAAGCCACGCCCATCCCCAGCGCGGTCAGCGCGTCCTTCAGCATCCTCTCCTGCTCCATCTTGAAGCGTGGCAACGCGATCAGTCCCTTCTTCCGTTCCAGACGGCTCATCCAGCGGCTCCAGTTCTCCTCATTCAGCGTCTGCAGGAAAGCCGGCAGGCTGCTGCGCTTTGCCGGCAGAAAGACGCACATGCTCACTCTGCCGCTGCCGTAGGGAAGTTCAATCGCCTGGAAGGCGTCCGTCTCCAGATAGGCGAAACGCTCCTGCTGAAACATCAGCGGATGCGGTCTCGTCCTGCCGTCCGGCAGCGTGAACGGTCGGTCCGCCGTCATATTTTTCTGAAACTTCTCCGTCCACTCTCCGTGAAAATAGATCGCATTGATCAGGAACAGAACGGTCTGCCCGTCAATCCGGTCCACGATCTGCGTGATCTTGCCTCCCGTGCTGCGGCGCACCCAGTCGTTGATGGTGGCGACGGCTCCCGGATCGTCAAAGTTGAGGGTAGTCGCCTCCGCGCCGAAATAGCGGCGGTTCGCCTGCAGAAAGTCGGGGTTGAAGTCGAATCCAGCGCGCATCCAGAGCGAGTTGGCGATGGCGAGCTTCACCTTCGGATCGGAGCTGTCCAGCAGGGCGCGCAGGGCGGCGCTGCCCCGATTGATGTCCTCCAGCGTCATCCCCTGAAGCTCCAGCGCCCTCTCCATCGCCTCCTTCGTCTCGTCGTCTGCGCCGTTATACGTCATGGTCAGCGCAAAGGCGATGCTCGACGGCGAGATGAACAGATTCTGGTCAGGCGTCTCTTTCCACAGTTCGGCGAACAGCTTGAAGCCGAACCGGTTCTGTCTCGGAGCGATCTTCGCCGACAGCTGCGGAGCCAGCGGGCTGTCGGCTCGAACAGCCAGAACGGGCGCAGGCATCTTCCTGCTCCCTCGCGCGATATAGTCGTAGACCCCGAACGTCAGCAAGCCGCCTGTGATCAGCGCGATCGTCATGAGATAGAGTTTTCCGTGGATGGTCATTCTGCTGCTCCCTTATGATTCCGGCTGATTGACCGTTCCCATGAACAGCGTCTCGCCGGTCGTCTCGTCGCGGATCGCGCAGAAGAAGGGGCGGTCCGCCGTAAAGGCGCGCGGCGCGCTCCGGGTCATGATCACGGCGGTCGCCCCTGCCGCCTCCGATCCCTCTTCGTTCACCTCCAGCACGGTCTTATGCTTCACCCGGCTGATCCAGAGCGGACCGGAAGCCATTGTGCCGAAGTCCGCCTGCGGGGAGAAGGCGACCGCCATCCCCATCTTCGAGAGCGTTCCGCCCAGCTCCGCCTCATACTCCAGCCTGAATCGCGGCATCGTCACCTGCAGCGGCGTCTCGCGGAAGCCGCCCATCCACCGCCTCCAGTTGTCGTCGTTGAGCTTCGACAGGAGCGCGGGCATTCCGACGCCCCGCTCCGGCAGGAACAGATAGAAGGAGAACCGCTTCCCGGCGTAGGGGATCTTCACCGCCTGAAAGCCCTCCCCCTGCAGATGGTAGAACCTCCCGCTCTGGCGCATCATCGGGATCTGCCGGATGGTTCCGTCCGGCAGATGAAAGTCGCCCGGTCGGGTCAGCGCGGGGTCGAAGGGACGCTCCCAGTCCGCCTTGAAGTAGATCGCGTTGGTCAGCGCAGCTACCGCATTTCGCAGATCGGCGGCGGTCAGGATTTCGCGAATCTTTCCACCGGTACTCTTATCCACCCAGTCGTTGATCGTCGCCGGCGCCTCCGCAGACCGAAAATCGAGCGAGGCGGTCTTTGCGCCATAGAACGCGCGCGCCCGCTCCGAGAAGCCGGGAAGGTAGGTGAAGCTTCGATCCGCCCAGAGCGCATTGGCGACGCGCATCTGCACGCCGGGACCGGGGTTCTGCCAGGCGTTACGCAGGGCGTCATACCGGCGGTTGATCTCCTCCAGCGTCCGTCCCTCGCTGTCCAGCGCGCGCAGCATCGCCGTCAGCGTCTCTCCCTGCGCGCCGTTGGCGGTCATGAAGAGCGCAAACGAGAGGCTTGCCGGCGAGAGAAAGAGATTCTTCTGCGGCTCCTCCCGCGCCAGTCGCTGTAACAGGTTCCAGCCGAAGCGCGCCCCGAAAGCCTGTGACGCCGGATCGGAAACCGGCGCCTCCTTCTGAACGGCTGTCGTCGTATCCATTTCCATACGGGTGCGGCATCCCGTGACCGACCCCCACAGACCGCCGGCTGCCAGCAGACAACCCAATCCCATCCATACAGTTCGCATCATCTTCTCCTGCATCTTTCAAGCGTATCGTTTCACTTCTATCGTTTCGTTCCGAACCGGCGGAAAAAGGTTCACCCCGATTCGTCCGGCGGTTTGTCCGTAAAAGAGGATTGCGCGGCGCAGGGCGTGAATACAAAGGCGTCAAGCTGTATCCATGTCGGGAGGGTTGGGATGCGTTACGCGATACTTGGGATCATCGGATTCTCTCTGCTGGCGGGGCTGCGCCCGGCGGAGGGACAGACACGCCCCCCTGCGCCGCCAAGAGCGCAGGAGCGTCCGCGCACGCAGAATCCGCCTCCGGCGCGCCCGCCCCGACCGCGTCTCATTGTTCCGGGCATCGGGGGCGCGCTCTCCGGCAGCCGCGCCGCCGCGCCCGAAGGTCCTGTGGTCGGTCCGCCGGGTCCGCGTCCGAACTTCCCCGCGCCCCCTCCCGGTCCCTTCCCGGCGCTGCCCGGAACCGGGCAGGTCGCGCCGCCGGGCGTAGCGCGCCCCCTCAATCCCTTCCTCTTCGGCATGAACGTCGCCTGGGATGAGGCGGGCGGCTACGCCGGCTGGGACCGCGACAACGGCGTTCGCGCCCGGCGGCTGGCTCAACTGCTCAAGGAGGCGGGCGTAACCAACGTGCGCGTCCGCCTGCGCTGGCAGGAGATCGAGCCGCAGCGCGGTCAGTACAACTGGCGCGCCACCGACCGCTTCCTGCGCTTTCTCGCCGATCAGGGACTGCGACCCGTCTGCCTGCTTGCCGACATTCCCGCCTGGGCGAACGAGGCGAACCCATCGCCCCAGCTCTACGCCGATGTGGGACGATTCTCCTTCGCGATCGTGAGCCGCTATCGCGGGCTGGCGCAGCACTGGGAGTTTCTGGACGCGCCCGAAGGAAAGCCGAATGCGCCGCGCCCCTTCACGCGGGAGCCGCGAGTCTATCTGCAGATGCTGCGTTCCTTCGCCGAGAACGCCCGCCGCGCCAATCCCGCCGTCCGCATCGCCATCGGACGCCTGAAACCGGAGCAGGCTCCCTTCCTCGCCGCGCTCTACGCCGCCGGAGCCAGTCCCTACTTCGACGCCGTCGCCCTGCATCCCGGCAGCGGTCCCGGCGGACTCGATTTCGACTGGATTGACCGCTGCCGCAGTCTGATGCTCAACAACAACGACGCGGCGAAGACCGTCTGGATCACCGAATGGGGCTGGACGATCCCCCCGGATCAGCCCGACTCCCTCAGTGAGGCGCAGCATGCCCGCCTGATCCGCAATACGCTGATCTCCATGCAGGCGCGCCCCTATATCACGCAGTCGAGCTACCAGATCTTCAATACGACCGCCGCCCTGGATCGCAGCCTGCGTCTGTTCAGTCTCCTCTCCTCCACGCTGATCCCGCGCGCAGGCTACGCCGCCTTTCGAGAGGTCGCCCTCGGTCAGCCGATGCCGACCGCCACGCCGGGTTTCCGCCGGGTTCCTCTGATCAGCGGGTTTCCAATCGGAGAGGAGTCGGGCGGGAGCGGCTCCGGCTACCGTGTGCGGGGCATCCCGGCGAACGTGACGGTCGAAGCCAATCGCCCCGGCGAGCCGCTGCCCCCGCTCTGGGAGGGGTATGTTCTGGGCGGCGATCCGGGCATTCTGTCCGGCTTTGAGGGAGCCGTCCCGCGCCTGCAGGCGGTTGGCGCGAAACTGGTGCGGATGGACCCCTTCCCCAATCCCGGCATGGTCGCCGCCTCCGGGGGCGCGGCTCCGGCATCGGCGCAGCCCGCCGACTTCGACGCCTCCCGTATAGATTTCCGCTACGCCGATGCCCTCGTTGATCTGCTGGCGCGGGCGGGCGCGAAACCGATGTTCAACTTCGCCACCATGCCGACCGCGCTCTCCTCCCCGACCGGCAACCCTCGCCTTCCGCGCAGTCCGCAGGAGTGGGCGGGATTCGTCGGGGCGGTAGTCCGACGCTACAACCTCGAGCAGAAGCGCGGCATCGTCTACTGGGAACTCTCCCACCAGCCCAACACGGGTGACTTTACGCTTGCGGAGTGGCTGCGCTTCTATGAGACGTTCGCCCGCGCCGTGACTGCCGCCGATCCGAACGCAAAGGTGGGCGGTCCGGCTGCCGCCGCCTTCGGGGAGGAGTGGTTGAGCGGACTGGCGGACTACTGCGCGAAGAACAGCGTGCCGCTTCACTTCCTGAGCTGGCAGGCGTACAACCAGTCCCCGGCGGAGTACGCCCGTCAGGCGGAGACGGCGCGCGGCATCCTGCGCCGCCATCCCTCGCTGGGCAACGTCGAGTTGATCCTCGGAGAGTGGAACGCCAGCGCCGCCGCCTCGCCCGACAACGACGGTCTGTTTGCCGCGTCTCATGCGCTGTCGGTGGTGGAGCAGCTTGCGAAGGCTGCGCCGGTGCGGTCGCTGTTCTATGCGGTGAAAGACGGTCCCAATTTCCGCGATCCGGGCGTTCGGTTCTGGGGGCGCTGGGGAATGCTGACCTATGACAACCGCCCGAAAGCGGTCTACAACGCCTTCGTCATCCTCAGGCGCATGGAGGGGCTGCGCCTGCCCGCTGTCAGTGATGACAGCCTGATTCGCGTCATGGCGACGCGCGGTCCCAACAGCGTGCGCGTGCTGCTCTGGAGCTACCCGACCGACCCGAACCGCAGCCAGCTCGCCGATACGCAGGTGCGTCTGCAGGTGAGAAGCCTGCCCTGGACGACCGGAACGCGCGGCGCGCAGTGGCTGATAGACACGCTGCGCTCCAACCCGCTGGACAACCCGGCAAGCGAGAACCTGGCGCAGATCGCCTCGTTCCAGAGCGCGCCGGGCGATCTGGAGATACCGATCATCCTTTCGCCCTACGGCGCGACGCTGATCGAGCTGACCCCGGCGCGCTCCCTGCCGGTTGAGGTCGCCGTCGAGACGCCGCGATATCTGGTCTACAGCGGGGCGTCGTTCCCGCTGATCTCTACCGTTCGCAACCTGTCCGCACAGCCGCAGACCGTCGCCTTCACGCTGACCGGCAGCGACCCGGCGGTGCTGAATCCCGCCGGAATCCGCACGCGGCTGACGCTTCGCCCCAACGAGGTGCGCCAGGTTCGCTACAATATCCCGGCAACGCTCAACCGCGCCGACACGCAGCAGTTTTTCCAGGTGGCGGCGGGAGAGGCGACCGCCAGCCTTGCGGTTCGCTTCGCGCTGCCGATCCATGCCCGGCTGGAGACAGTGCGGGCGGACATCCTGCCGCCGGGCGGAACGCTTGCGAACCTGCCGGCGACCGTTCCCGTCCGCGCCGTAGTGGAGAACCGCTCCGATGCGCCGATCAGGGTCGGGCTGGTCGCGGGACGCACTACCCGCACGCTCAGCCTGCCCGCCGGACAGCAGGAAGTCGCCGTCGTTCCAGTTCCCGTCCCCGAAGCCGTTCCCGGTAACTACTCCGTCCCGATCCGGGTGATGCTGGAGGAGCAGAGCGTCCTGACCCTCAACGCGCAGGTGAGCGTCCCGGCGATCTGCCGCTTCGCGGCGCGAACGCCGCGCATCAACGGCGATCTCTCCGAGTGGACGGACGCCGTTCCCATCGCGCTCGATCGGATGGAGATGTTCCGGGGCAGACGATGGAACGGCATGAGCGATCTCTCCGCGCAGGCGTTCGCGATGTGGGACGCGCAGAACCTCTATCTCGCCCTGAGCGTCTCCGACGACACCCATTTTCAGCCCTTCTCCCTCAACGACATCGCGCGGGGCGACTCCGTGCAGTTCGCCCTGGACACGCGCCGGTCCGCCCGCTCCCCCGCCGGAGGCTATGATGAGAACGTCTATGAGTTCATCATGGCGAACGGGACGACGCTGCCCTCCGTCCTCTACCGGATCACCGGAGGAAGGGGTCGCGCGCCTGAACTGGTTCGCGCGGCGCAGGTCGCGACTCAGCGCGTCGGCAGCCGCACGCTCTACGAGGTCGCGATCCCCTGGACGGAGCTGTCGCCCATGCGTCCGGCGGAGGGCGCGCTGGCGGGAATCGCGATACGGATCAACGACAGCGACGGCGAGGCGGTCGGTCAGATGGAGTGGGGCGCCGGTCTGAGTCCGTCCCGGCAGCCCGGTCAGTTCATCGGTCTGCGGCTGGTGAAGTAGACGGAAGGAGCGAACCTGCCTTGTTCCCCGATGGAGCGAAGATTGCGGTCGTCAGCAGCTGGGACGGCGGAACCCTCGCCGACCTGGAGATGGCGGAGGTGCTGGATATCTACGGGTGGAAGGGAACCTTCTTTCTCTCTCCGGAGCAGTTCGGACAGGAGGGCTGTCTGAGCGCGGATCAGGCGCGCGCGCTGCGGGAGCGCGGGCATGAGATCGGCGCGCGTTGTCTGGCGCCGGCGGATCCGCAGACGCTGACGGCGGAGGAGTGGGCGCGTCAGGTCGCCGGGAGTCGGGAGCGGCTGGAGCAGATCCTAGCGGCTCCGGTCGTCTCCTTCGCCTATCCATCCCCCTTCGACCTCGACCGGCTCTGGCTGACGGAGGCGGTTCGCGCCGCCGGATACCTCAGCGCGCGGACGACGACTCCCGCCGATCTGCTGGCAAGCCGCATTGAGGACTGGATGCGCCTTCCGGTTACCGCGCACGCCCTGCAGGATCATATGCAGCTGCGCGAACGATGGGACGCCATAGAGAGTTCCGGAGAGGGCATCTTCTATCTCTGGGGACGCCCGGACGAGATTCTGGACGACACCGACCTGCGCGCCGATCTGGAGTGCAACCTCTCCTGGTTCTGCGGACGGCTCGATGTCTGGTACTGCACGCAGGGGGAACTCGCCGCCCATCTCCTGAGGCGCACTGCGGAATAGCAGGAGGAGGACGGGTGTGAACGACGCTCTGATCGCCGCCTGTCTGCAGGGAGACCTGCCGGGGGTGCGCGAATCCCTGGACGGAGGCGCAGAGACCGAGACCTCGCTGGAGAACGGCATCACGCCCCTGATGATCGCCTCGGCAAACGGATATCGGGAGATCGCGGAGCTTCTGCTGGAGCGCGGCGCCGATATCCATGCGATGGCGGAGGGTCCGATCAATGCGCTGTCTCTGGCGGTGATGGGCGATTCCCTGCCGGTGGTGGAAGTTCTGATTGCACGCGGGGCGCAGGTGAACGCGGCTCTGGCGATGGAGATGCGCGCGTTGATGCTCGCCGCCAGCCGTGAACAGCCCGCCATCGTGCGCGCCCTGCTGGCGGCGCATGCCGAGACGGAGGCGCGGGATCACCGGGGCTGGACGGCGTTGATGTTTGCCGCGCAGGAGGGCAGCCCGGAATCGGCAAGGCTCCTGCTGGAGGCGGGCGCAGATGCGAACGCGCGCGACGTGGTCGGCTGTACGCCGCTGCACCATGCGGCGCGCACCGGACAGATCGCGGTCGCGCGTCTGCTGCTGGATCACGGGGCGGAGGCGGACGCGCAGGCGGACTGGTTCACGCCGCTCATCGCCGCCGCCTCCGTCGGACAGAACGAGATGGTCGCGCTGCTGCTGGATCACGGGGCGGAGGTAGACCGGCTCGACCGCACGGACGGCTACTCCGCGCTGATGATGGCGGCGTATCACGGTCAGACCGAGACGATCCGCCTGCTGCTGTCGCGCGGAGCCGATGTCGATCTGACCACCGAATGGTTCGTCACCGCGCTTCAGATGGCGGAGCGCGCCGGACACAGACGCGCCGCAGAGGTCTTACGGCAGGCGGGCGCGCGGGAGCCGAAAGAGCTGCCGCCGCTGGTGGTCCTGCCCTGGGGCGTGCAGGGAGATCCGATGCAGCGCGCCGCCTACGAGGCGATGCTCAGAAAGAGACAACAGGAAGACGCAGAACCATCCTGAACATACCTCACTCACAGGAGAATCAGATGCCGGGAGAAGGAAAAGTACGGGTCGGATTTATCGGAAGCGGCGGCAACGCCCGTCACCATATGGGCAACGTGCTGAAACTGAGCGAGTTTGAGATCGTGGCGCTCAACGACCCCAACAGCGCCATGATCGCGCAGGCGAAGCGCGACTATCCGGCGCTGGAGAGCGTGCCCGCGTTTGCTGACTATCGCGATATGCTCGGCAGCGTCGAGATGGACGCGGTGGAGATCAGCACGCCGCACACACTGCACTACCAGCAGGTGATGGACTCGTTGGACAGGGGGCTGCATGTTCTGTGCGAGAAGCCGCTGGTCTGCTCGGTGGCGCACGCCCGTGAGGTGATCGCCAAACGCGACGCGACCGGCAAGGTCTGCATGGTCTCCTACCAGCGGCACTTCCAGCCGGAGTTTCGCTACATCCGCGAGAAGATCGCCTCCGGGGAGTTCGGTGCGGTTACCTTCGTCAGCGCGCTGCAGTGCCAGGGATGGAAGCGCGGAACGGCGGGAAGCTGGCGGCAGGACCCCGCGCTCTCCGGCGGCGGACAGTTGAACGACTCGGGCAGCCACCTGCTGGATATCATCCTGTGGATCACCGGGCTGCATGTCTCGAAGGTCTCCGCCTTCATTGATAACTGCGGCACGCCGGTAGACATCAACTCCGCGCTCTCGATCACCTTCAAAAACGGGGCGCAGGGCAACGTCTCGGTGGTCGGCGACTCGGCGGCGGGCTGGCACGAGGATGTTACGATCTGGTGCGAGCGCGGCGTCTTCTTCATGCGTAACGGCAAGCTGCAGGTCTGCGATCAACGCGGCAATCGCTACACCTTCGACAGCATGCCCGGCGGCTCCACGCCGGACCGCAACTTCCTGGACGCCATTCAGGGGCGCGACACGGTGCAGTCGCCCTTTGAGTGCGGACTGCGCGTCATCGAGCTGACCGAATCGGCGTGGAAGTCGGCGGCGCAGGGCGGCGCGGTCGTCGAGGTGGCGTAGCGGAGAGAGGCGATACCGGATGCAGAGACCGCGCACGCCCGAAGAGCAGCGTCTGCGCGCCGTAGGAGGCGGATGTTTTCTGTCCTTCTACGGCGTGCTGGCGTGGTGCGTCCTGCCCCTGCTGCTCATCTCTCACTTTGAGTACGCGCTGAAAGACGAGGCGCCGATCACCCTGCGGATGGCGGCGCTCTTCTACGGCATCCCGATGGGCGCGATCGCCGGCGCGATCGCGGGGGGCGTCGTCTATCAGTGGCCCGGTCGCGCAACGGTCTGGCGTTTTCTGCTGGCGATGCTCGCGCTGCTGATCGTGCCGACGGTGGCGACGCTCCTGTTCGGACGGCTCGAGTCCCTCAAACCGCCCTTCTGACCGGCAAGGCGATACTTCCCGCACACGCCGACGCCAATCGCCCCGGACCGCCCGACATACCGGGGCGAACGCTCTCTCAAGGAGACTGCCATGATCGAGATTGCTGAGATGCTGTCGCTGGAGCCGAAGCCCCTGTGGAAGCTGGTTCAACAGGCGGGGGTGAATCACGCCGTCGTCGGGCTGCCCTACGGCGACTGCGGGGACGAACAGCCCTGGGACTATGCGCCGATGCGCCGGATGAAAGAGCGTTTCAACGAGGCGGGCTTCGAGGTCGCGGTCATCGAGAGCAGTCCGCCGATGCAGAAGATCCGTCTGGGGCTGCCGGGGCGGGAGGAGGAGATCGAGTACTTCCAGACCATGCTGCAGAACATGGGCGCGCTGAATATCCCCGTGGTCTGCTACAACTTCATGGCGGTGATCGGCTGGTCGCGCACCCATAACGCGCTGCCGGGACGCGCCGGCGCGCTGGTAACCGGCTACGATCATCCGACGATGGAGGCGCAGGGGCTGACCGAGTACGGAGAGGTCCCGGAAGAGCGGCTGTGGGAGAGTCTCGCCTACTTCCTGGAGCGCGTGCTTCCTGTGGCGGAGGAGGCGGGCGTCCGGCTGGCGATGCATCCCGACGATCCCCCGCTGTCGCCCATTCGCGGCATAGGACGCATCATGCGCTCGGTGGAAAACTTCCAGCGGCTTCTGGACATGGCTCCCAGTCCCGCCAACGGCATCACGCTCTGTCAGGGTAACTTCGCGCTGATGACCGACGACATGCCCGCCGTGATCCGTCTCTTCGGGCGGCAGGGCAAGATATTCTTCGTGCATATGCGCGATGTGCGCGGCACGCCCGAACACTTCGAGGAGTGCTTTCACGACGAGGGACCGACCGATCTGCTCGCCTGCTTCCGCGCCTATCAGGAGGTCGGTTTCGAGGGCGTACTGCGCCCCGACCATGTCCCGACGCTGGAGGGCGATTCCAACGACACCCCCGGCTACTCCAGCATCGGACGCCTGCTTGCCATCGGCTACCTGAAGGGACTGCGCGAAGCCGTCTACGGACGTCAGGCGTCATGAAGCCCCTTTTAACCGACCTGACCGAATCGCAGCTGAACGACGCCATCGAGTGCAACGTCCGCGACTATCTGCAGACAACCTTGCGCGCCTTCCCCTCGGGGCAGACGCAGGAGGAGCGGGGATCGCTGCGCTTCCTCACGGGGCTGCCCCATCCGCTCTTCAACGGTCTGTTCAGCGCGGAACTCGCGCCGGAGAGCGCGGAGGCGCAGATCAGGGCGGTTCAGGAGGAGTTCCGCCGGCGCGGTCTGCCGATGGTCTGGTGGGTCGTCGGGACGACCCGACCGGGCGACCTGGGGGCGCGGCTGCAGGCGCACGGATTCCTGAAAAGCTGCGCTCCCAATATGGTTCTGGACCTCTCCGCGGCGGAAGAGACGCCGGAGACCGACGGTGCGCTGCGCGTCTGCGCCGTCGCCTCCGCGCAGACCTACCGCAACGGCTGGTCGGCGGTGATGGCGGCGGCGTTTCAACTGCCGCCGTTTGTGGAGAAGGCGGCGGCGGAATCGGGCGAGAGGCTGGACCTCTCCCCGCAGAGCGATATGCGCTGCTTTCTGGGCAGTTATGAGGGGCGGGCAGCCGCCTGCGCCTGCCTGTTCCTGTCGGCGGGGGTGGCGGGTATCTACAGCGTGGGAACGCTTCCGGAGTTTCGCGGGCGCGGGTTTGGCGCAGCGGTTACCCGCGCCGCCCTCGCGGAGGCGCGCCGGCGCGGGTATCGGTTCTGCACGCTGCAGTCCTCCCAGAAGGGCTACTCCCTCTACCGCCGCCTGGGTTTTCGCGACTGCGGGCAGATGTGCCGTTATACCTGGCATCCCTGACCCGCGCCTCCGGCAGCGTTACGGCTCGGTCGCGGCGGCGTTCAGTTTCGCCAGCTCTCGCTGCGCGCGTTCGGCATGACGCGATCCCGGCATCTCGCGCACGATCGTCTCGAAAGCGCGCCTTGCCCGATCCCTGTCTCCCAGCCGCGCATAGGCTATCCCGAGTTCCCCGTAGATCTCGCCGCGCACATGGGGAGAGACCTTCGGCATCCGCTCAGGACCGATGAAGCGTATCGCCTTCTCCAGGTCTGCCGCAACCGTCTCCCAGAGCGCGCGCGGCATCTCATTCTCCGGCAGAAACTGCCCGAACAGGAAATAGGTTACGGCGCGCATCACGTAGATATTATGGTTATCGGGGTCTAGCGACACCGCACGGTCGCAGGTCTCGCGGGAGAGCTGGAGCAGACGACGCGCCTCCTCTCTGTTCCCGCGCAGCCACGCCAGCCCGGAGCGAATCATATAGCCGTTCCCCAGCCACACCACCGCGCGCGCATCGTTCGGGTTCCGCTTCACCATCTCCTGGATCTCGGACATCGCCCGTTCAAAACGCGCGATGTCCCCCCGGTAGACCGCAAAGAACTCGCGCCGATAGCGCGTGATAAAGGGGTCCTCCTCGTAGGTGCCCGGAACCGCCTGCCGGTTATCCTCCGGGCGGGGCCAGACAAACTGCGCCTGCGACGGCAGCGCGGACACCGTCAGCAGCAGCCAGAGCAGACACCCGCCGATCATCTTTCTCATCTTCGCCTCCTTCAATGCCAGCGGACTCTACGCGCTGGCAGCCGGCAGCGTTCCGGCAGGGAGGCTCTGCGCCGCGGCGGAGCGGTCTACTTTTCGGGCGGCTTCGCAGTCTCCGGCTTCGGCGGCTCCCCCGCAGGCAGGATTCGCGGCGTTACGAAGATCACCAGCTCCGTGCGCACTGCGTTCTTCACACTGGACTGGAACAGCTTGCCGATCAGCGGGATGTCTCCCAGAATGGGTATCTTGCGGCGGCTGGACTGCTCCTGATCGAGGGTCAATCCGCCGATCGCGATCGTCTCTCCCGAACGGACACGCACGGTGGTTTCGGCGCGGCGCGTGGAGAGGACCGGCAGCCCCGTCTGAAGATCTATCTCGGTGATATTGGAGACCTCCGGCGCGATTCGCAGCGTGATCTCGTCGCTGCCTCCCGTCAGCGGCGTGATCCCCAGCTTCACGCCCACATCCACCGGCTGAATGCGGGTCTGCGTCTGTCCGTACTGATTGAACTGGGTGAGGATAAACCGCTGCGCCCCGATAAAGATATCGGCGTCGCGCCCGTTGACCGCCGCCATCTGCGGACGGGCGCGCACCCGCGCCTTTCCGGCAAGCTCCAGCGCCTTCAGGTTCGCCTCGAAGTCGCGCGGCAGCCTCCCGATGGTGTTGTAGGTGATGACTCCCGCCGGACCGTCCACCGCGCTGAACGAGGTGCGCTGTTGATTGGTCCACTTCAGTCCGATATCGCGGTCATTGGTATCGGTCAGCTCCACGGCGACGGCTTCGATCAGGATCTGCGGCGAGGGGACATCCATCTTCTGCAGATCGGAGCCGATCTTGGCAAGCATCTGCGAGGGAGCCGTCGCGACGACCGCATTCTGCTCCAGATTGACCTTCACGTAGGAGAAGAGGAAGTTGGGCAGCAGACCGGAGGAGGTCGTCGCGCCGGTGTTCTTCATCCGAAACGACTGGGTATTGGAGAGCAGATAGGTCGCCAGGTCGGTCGGCACGCCCTCGCTGATCATGAAGATGCCCCCGATCTCCGACAGCGCCAGCCCGTAGCCGGAGGCGATGCTGCGCACCGCATCCGCCGGCTCCACCTCGCGCAGACTCAGGCTGATCTTTCGATCCACCGCGTCATCCACCGCAATGGAGAGTCCTGTCTTCTGGGCGATCGCCCCCATCAGCTCATGAATATCGGCGCGAACGGCGCGCACCGACAGCAGCTGGTTCTCAAAACGGACCTCGGTGGAGGTGTCCGGCGGTCTCTCTTCGGGCTGTCCGGGACGCGCGGCTCCGGCGGTCGGGCGGCGTCCGCTCTCGATGGTGCGATCCGACTCGATGGTGAAGAGCACGCCCTGCCCGTCCGGAGTGTTGGTGACGGCTCCTTCGGTATCCACAAAGTTGAAGATCGTCAACTGCAGCCCGATTCCGTTCACCGCGTTCTGCGGCGTGGTCAACTGGATGTGCGATACCGGGTAGCGGTTGACGTTGATGAAGTTCTTGCCGGTTCCGTTGCGCGCGTCGGGGAAGCTCAGGCGCATCTGCCGTCCGGTCGTATCGGCGTCGCGATACTGGAGTATCCCGTCCGCCGCGATCCGGATCTGGACGCCGTTGGAGAGCGCGGTGATGTTGACGGCGTTGATGGTGGCAAAGGACTGGGGCGGTCCCTGTCGGCGCTCCTCCCGATTGCTGCGCGCCTGCGCCGACAGCGCGACCGGTAGCAGAAGCGGCAGACAGAGGAGCGTCAGCCTCCGCACCATGCGAGAACAGATCGGACAGTCGTGAGAAGACATTATTTCAAACCTCTTGCGCGGTAACCAGCAGGATGGTTCGGCGCAGGGCGCGGCTGCCGCGGCGCGCGCCGAAGGGAGTGTCTGGCAGGGCGTTCGCGCCGACGCCCGGACGGCGATGGTCGTCAGAGGAGAGGCTCTCCGTCAGCCCTGCCAGCAGCGCGGCATGTCCGGGACGCAGGCGTATCACGGAGATCATCTCGCGAATGCCCAGCGTCGGCAGTCCGGTTCCGCGCTCCACAGCATCTACCGTAGAGAGCCGGGCGGTCAGTTCCAGCGTAATATCCTTCTCCGCACCGACCGTCGGCGAGACATTGAGCGTATAGCCGACGGGCAGCCGCAGCGCCTGAACGTTCTGCGACCCGAACCGCGATTGCAGCACCGTGATATAGCGCTGCTGTCCGACAAAGAGAACCCCGCTCTTTCCGGAAGCCACCACCACCGACGGACGCGCCTGAATCCGGGCGCGTCCGGAGGTCGCCAGCGCGTTCAGGGAGGCGGAGACGCGCTTCTCCTGCCCCTGCTGCAGCAGAACCGACAGCTCCGCCAGAGGAGAGAAGAGGCGAACCCGTTCGGAGCCGCTCTGATAGATCGTCTCCAGAGCGTACTGGAAGTCGTCGTCGGTGGCGACCTCCCAGACGGAGAGTTCCACCCGCACCTGCGCGGGCGGGCGATCCAGTTTTTTCAGGTCTTCCCGCAGACGCGCCGCCAGGGTTGGCAGACCGGAGAAGACAAGCGACCGGTTCTCCCGATCGGACTTCAGAGAGGGGAGGAGAAAGTCCGGGAAGAGCAGGCGCGCCTGATCCGGGTCGAGATACCGCAGCGGCAGCCGCTCCGTCACCGAGACAGCTCCGTTGCGCCCTACCGAAAAGCCGCCCCCCTCCTCCGGCGGGCGGGACAGCACCGTCAAGCCGTAGGCGACTGTCAGCGTACTCAGCAGCTCCTCCAGCGTGGCGTCGGGAAGCGTCAGCGAGACCGCCAGGCGGTCCACATCGGCGCGTGCGGTCAACGCGACGCCGCTGACTGCGGCGACCTCCGCAAGCAGTTCCGGCAGAGGCGTGTTCAGCGCGGACACGCGGAAGCGTCCTTCGGAGAGCAGCTGCAGCGACAGGGACTGACGGCGGCTTGCCGGCGGGGAGCGGCGAATGCTGGCGGCGCGTCCGGAGTCCAGACGGTCGGTGATCACCGTGATGATGATAGAGCGGCGATCCGGACCGATCTCGACGGAGACATCGCGGGGTCCCAGAAATTCGGCGAAGTTGATCCCCTCTCCGCCTTCGTTCTCCTCCCGCGAATCGCGCACGTTGCGATTGAGAATGAAACGCTGCACGCGAACCGGCACAAAGAAGTGGAGCAGGACATCCACGCGCGGCTCCTCCATCTCGTTGCCCTCGCTGAAGAAGGGGAACTGCATCTCCTCATTGCCCAGTGTTACCTGCGCGGAGTCGACCGGATAGGAGCCGATATTGATAAAGGCAGGCAGGCGGGCGCGGGCGCGCAGCAGACGGATACGCAGCGTGGAGGTCTCCTTCGGCTCCACATCGTTCTCCACCGGACGGAGCAGATCGAACAGGTCGGTGCCGAAGGTTACGGCTCCGTCGGTCCGGATGGTCACCTGCACGGCGTTGGGGAGCGTCCGCGTCTGGACGCCGGTAACGTTATAGAAGGAGGCGGCTAACTGAGCCTGCGCCGGGATGCAGAGCAGTCCCGCCAGCAACGTTATGCACAGCCGCGCCCCCGGGCGGAACAGAGGGAGGACCCCTCTCCAGCGCGCGGCATATGGTCGCAGCGACCACATCTCAGCGACGCTCCTCCGGCGTCGCGCCGTCCGGCAATTTCTCCGGCGTCTTCGGGGCTTTGCCTGGGTGCATCTCGGAAGGAAGCTTCGGCGGAGCCGACGGTCTGGACGGGCGCATCCGGTTGAGTTCCGGTTCCAGCAGCCGCCCCTTCATATCCTGCTCCTCCTGCTCCGGCAGGTGTCCGGTGTCCGACAGCACGCGCGGGGTGATGAACAGCATCAGTTCGGTGCGGGTACTGCGCACATCTTTCGTGCGGAAGAGGGATCCGATCAGCGGTATATCGCCCAGCAGCGGCACGCGGGTGCGCACCTCCCGCCGCTCCTCCTGCACCAGCCCCCCGATCACGATGGTCTGCCCGTGATTGACGCGGACGGTGGTGCGCGCCGTGCGGGTGCTCTTCTCCGGCAGGCGCGTGAGGGGATCAATGGCGGAGAGGGTGGAGACCTCGGCATCCACATCCACCAGCACCTGCCCGTCCCCGCCGGTGTAGGGGGTGATCCGCAGGCGCACGCCCGCGTCAATGAAGTTGCGCTGACCACCCATCTGGTTCTCGATGGGCGTTACGATGTAGCGCTGTCTCCCCACAAAGATCGAGGCGCGCCGCCCGGAGACCGTTGCGATGCGGGGATTGGCGTTGACGCGCGCGCGCCCCTGCTCCTCCAGCGCCTGAAGCTGCGCGGCGAAGAGATCGGGCAGCGTGGTCACCGCGCGATAGATCAGGTTTCCGGTTGCGGGATCGGCGGAGATGCCGCCGCCGTTGTTCTGCCAGTTCAGTTTCAGCCCCAGCTCCTCCACGCCGGTCTCGGTCAACTCCACCAGCAGCAGATCCACCATGATCTGCGCGGCGGGAATGTCGAACTGGGCGATATCCTGGCGAAACTTGCGCAGCACCTCGGACGGCGCGGAGAGCACCACCGCGTTCTGCTCAAAGTTGACCTTCACGTAGTCCTGCAGAAAGACCGGGAGAAGGTTGCGGGCGTTGGCGGCGTTGACGTAGCGGGTCGGCACAGAATCGATCTCGGAGAGCAGATAGGACGAGGGCGAGCGCGGAATCCCTTCGGAGATCATGATCACGCCCTCGACCTCCGCCGACGAGAGACCGTAGGCGCTGACGATGTCGTGAACGACCTCGCGCGCCGGCTTTCCGGAGATATTCACCGTGATCCGCCGGGAGACAGTGTCGTCCACCACCAGCCGCAGACCGGCTCTGTCCGCCAGCGCAGTGAACAGTTCCGGTGCATCCACGCTGACCGAGAAGACGCTCAGCGACTCCGCCGTTCCGGTGATGCGATAGGTCCCCTTCGCGGGCAGCACAGGGGCAGCCTTCTCCTGTGGCGCGGGGGCGGAGGCGGGCGGATTCGCCTCCTGCGCGACGACAGGTGAACGCGGCAGCCCGAATGTCAGAGCGCAGAGGAGACCGATCAGACAGCGTTGGATGGACATGGACACCTCCGGGGCGCGGAGCAGGATGGCGCAGTGAGCCGATTCGAGGGTGCAGCGCGCTCAGAGCGAGGAAAACTGCCTCTTTGCAGACGCTCCTAAAGATAGTATACCCGCCGGCAGGCGGAAAAGCCTCTTCGCGTTCAGGTATCGCGGCAATTCCACAGATACGTTCCGTTTTTCTGCTGGGGTACAATGAGTTCTGTGAAAGGTTACGGACGGGCATCGGGGATCGTTTACTATCGCGATGGGCTTCCGTCCATCGCTGTAATCCCCGCAGTCGGGGGGTGAGATTGCTTCGGTAGGCTGTCGCCTCCCCTCGCAATGACGCCATGAGACCTCTCACACTGTCATTGCGAGCGATAGCGAAGCAATCTTCCACGTTCCGGGATTGAAACCGACCGGCAGGGATTTCGTCGGTCAGAAGAGAATGATGGCAGCAGCGATGTATCGAGAAAAGGAAACGTCCTGCGAATGAGGAGACCGAGAACGACTCAGAGCGGTTCGCTGCCTCTCACTCTGGGGGTAGAAGAAGAGCTTTTCCTTCTGGAGAAGGGGCGTCTGGAACCGACCTTGCAGTCGCTGGACTACATGCGCCGCCTGCTGTGGTCCAACCCCCGACGCTACTCCCGACACACCGCCTCCAACTTCTCGCGCGGCAAAGACGCCCGAATCTGCCTGATGAGCAGCGTCGAGATCGCCACCGGTGTTCACGCCAGTCTGGAGGAGCTTCTGGAGGATCTGCGCCAGTGCCGCCAGGATATGCTCCGCGCCTCCCGGGGCGCGCTAGCGGTTCCGGTCGGCTCTCTGTTCACGCTGGAATCCCCCTCCAATACCGCCGGTCTGCATATCCATATCGGCGTGCCTGTCGAAGAGCGGGACCGCGTCTACAATAATATCGCCGCCTTCCTGCCCGTGCTGGCGGTCGCCTCCGCATGCAGCCCCTTCGCGGGAGGACGCTACTTCGGACTCTCCTACCGCATGGCGCAGGCGTATGCGCAGGGACCGCTGCGCGAAGACCGCGAGCACCGCTTCCAGGACCTGATCATCAGCAAGCGTCTCGGAACCATCGAGGTGCGCCTGCTGGACCCGATCCCGGAGATGGATCGTATGCGGGAGATTCTGCAGGCGTTGATCGCCCTGGTGCAGTATCCCCAGCGTCTGCCGTTCGATCGTGAAGAGTACAACGCCATGCGTCCCTCCTGGACGCAGCAGGGACTGACCCCCTGGGTGCGCGCCCTGCATGAGCGTCTGCAGGCGGTCTATCCGTTTCCGATCGAGCTTCTGGAGCATACGCTCTCCAGCCGCCTGCGCGAGGTCGCCTGCGAGGAGTCGTTCCTGTGCGCCTATCGCGAAGCCAATCGGCTCTGGCGGCACGCCTCGGAGACCTCGAGCGTTACGCGTCGCTACTCCGGCATTCGCACGCTCATCGGCGTCGCCGGTTTCTACGCCCCGCGCCTGCCCTACATGGCGTATAAAGGCTTCCGGGAGTGGCACGGAGAGCCTCCCCGCTAACCGAACAACGGACTCACTGCGATACCAGAAACGATGCAATACGTCCTGATCATCCTCGGCGCGCTCGCCCTCCTCTTTCTCCTCGTCCTCTGGTTTCTGCGCACCATCTGGTTCCACCGCGACCCGGATCATACGCAGACGGAGCAGGACGACCGGCTGATTCGCAGCCCGGTCTACGGGCGGGTCGCCTATATCCGCCGCATTACCGATGCCAGCGTCGAGAGCGAAAAGATCGGCGAGCGGATCCCGGTGCGCGACATCACCCATGAGGACTGGCCCCCCGACTGTCCCGACGGCTCCGGCTGGCTGATCGGCATCGCCATGACCGCCATAGACGTCCACTTTCAGTATGCGCCCGTCGCCGGAACGGTCGTCTCCATCCGCCACTTCCCCACCGGTCGCAACCTGCCGATGTTCGACTTCTGGGAGTATCTGCGGATCACCTATTTTCGCCGCGCGGTGCAGCTGTTTGCGAAACGGTACACCTTCGTCAATGAGCGGCAGACGATGTGGATTGCCGGGAGGCAGGTCAAGGTGGGGCTGGTGCTGATCGCCGACAAGTTCGTGGACAAGATCACGACCTTCATTCAGGCGGGGCAGTCGGTGCCGGCGGGCGGGAAGCTGTCGTTTATCGGGCGTGGCAGTCAGGTGGATGTGGTGATCTGCGGTCACCCGGACCTGACGCTTCTGGTGAAAGAGGGGGACCCGGTCTTCGGTCCACGGACGGTTCTGGCGCGGCTGGCGGGGGGGGAGCAGGGGCATCCGCCCTCCGCCCTGCAGGCGGGAGCAAGTCCCGCTTGAAAATGCGAGAGCCCTCCGAGCGCTCGGAGGGCGTCCCGGCTCAGGCGGTCTGCTGTCAGGCGGCCATCTGCAGGGTCACTCTCTCATCTTTGGAGGTCTCGCCCTGCCCATGCAGCCCCTGCTCCTGATCGATTCGGAACTGCTGCGTCAACTCCTTGAATTTGACAGACATCTCTTTCAGCCGGGCGACTGCAGCGGACATCTCCTGGATGCTTGCCGTCTGCTGCTGGATCGCAGAGGAGACTTGATGCACGCTCGCAGACACCTCCTGCGCCGACGCGCTCATCTCCTGCGCTCCTGCCGCCGTCTCCTCGCTGATAGAGGCGACCGTTGTGATCGCAGAGGAGACCTGATCTGCGTGAGCGGATACCTGCTCCAGCGCCTGCCGGTTCTCGACGGCCACTTTGCCCACAGCCTCGACTGTCCCCATCACCTGTTCGATGCTTTGGGACATCTGTTGAGACAGATGCGCCACCTCCTTCACGTCCTCTGCCACCGCTTCGGTCGCCTGCACAATGCGAGACAGGGCGCTCATCGCGGCTTCGCTCTGCGTCGAGACCGTCTCGACCTCTTGCGAAGTGATCGCCATCGCCTCCACGGCTTCGCCCACCCCTTCGCGCACACTGCCGATCAGCCCGGCGATCTCCTTGGTCGCCGCGGCGGCGCGCTCAGCAAGCTTGCGCACCTCGTCGGCGACGACGGCAAAGCCCTTGCCATGCTCTCCGGCGCGCGCCGCCTCGATCGCGGCGTTGAGCGCCAGCAGGTTGGTCTGTTCGGCGATCTGCTCGATCGTCTCCACAATGGAGCCGATCTGCTGCCCCATCCTGCCTAGCTCCTGAATCTGCTTCGAGGAGGCTTGCACCTGCTGGGTCACGCGCTCCACGCTGTTCATCGTCTGCCTGACCGCTTTGCCTCCCTCTTGGGCGACAGTGGTCGCCTCCGCCGAGCGGTGCGCCATCTGATCGGAGGTGCGACTCACCGACTCGACCGCCTGCTCCGCGCGCTCCATCTCCTGTATGACCTGTTGAGTTGCCTGCTCCTGCCGGCGGCTGCCCTCCTGCGCCTGTCCGACCGCGCGCTGCAGCGCCTCCATGCTCTGCGCAGTCTCGGAGGCGGTGCGCGCCTGCTGTTCGCTGCCTCGAGCGATCTCCTGGCTCGTGCGCGCCGACTGTTCCGCCGCATTCGTCACCTCCCGCATGCTGCGGGCGATGTCGGAGGCGGCGTGTGCGCCCTGATCGGAGGAGGCGGCGAGCTGAACGCTGGACGCCGCCAAATCGTCGGCGCCAGAGGCGATCTGCCTGATAAGCGCACCAAGGCTCTTCTGCGCCTCTGTGAAGGCGGCGATCGTCTCCTGGACCAACAAGATGATCTGGTTGACGTTGTCCGCGATGCGTCCTAGCTCATCCTTACCGGGATTCTCGATAAGGCTAGTGCCTGTATGAGCTTCAACAGTCAGGTCGCCTCGCGCCATCGCCTTGACGGATCGATGAATCCCTGTAATGCAGTTTGACCGCAGGCTCTCCAGCCGCTGCTGGATCTGCCCCACCATGAAGGTGATCTGGCGCGTCGTCACAAAGGCAAACACGACGCCGATCAGGATGCTCAGCCCCATCATCAGCAGGGTAACCCGCTGCGCCTGCCGACTGACGCTGGCCCCCTCCGCCGCCAGCTGTTTGCCGTAAGCTTCGTTCCACGCAAGCATCTGATCAACGCGTTTGCCGATCCTCTCCAGAAACAGCTTCGCCCCCTCATCATCCAGCAGACGGTACGCCTCCTTGAAACGGTCCTGATCGCTTAGCGCGATCGTCCGCTGACGTAGCTGCTGGTAGGTTCGCCACGCGCCCATCAGCTCACGGAAGTTCTGACGGTCCTCCTCGACATAGATCGTCGCCTCGTACCGCTTCAACGCGTCCTCGATTTCGCTCATATTTTGATTCGCCAGAGCAAGGATCTTCTGCCGATCCGCAGTATCCTTCTCGAGAATGTAACGAAAATCCAGAATGCGCACCTGCCGCATCAAGCTAGAGATCTTCCCGATCGCTGCCGCTCCCGGAAGCGGGTCACTGGCGATCTGCGCAGCGACGGCGTCCATCTGCCGCATCCCACGAATAGAGACTGCGCTCAATAGTGCCATCAACAGCAGACACAAACCGAAGCTGACAGCCAGTCTATAGCCCATTTTTAGGTCTCGAAACCAACGCATCTCAGTTGTACCCCTTGTGTTCAGATTGATACAGAATTTTCGCCAAGTGAGTATCTAAAGGAATATCGGCAGATAGCGCAGGGAATGACAGTCCATTCTGGAGGCGGAAGAGCGCCCCAAGGCGTGCAGAAAGAGGGGAGAGTCTCGGGGATTCAGCGGCGTTTTGCTGGTTCACCTGTTTTGTGGGCGGGATGGCGGAAATCGCGAATAAAGCGCGAGTGGATCGCCAGCCGGACACAGCGACGTTGGATGCGCATCAGCCCGCGCACCGCCCGCATCCCTTCCCGCGCTTCCCCCGCCGTCAGCGCGCTGGCAGCCGCCGTGCAGAAGTAGGAGGCGCACTGGATTGGGCGCAGGTCATAGGGAAGCTGACAGCCCTTCGTGGTCAGCATCGCGCACCCGCCGCAGACGCGGTGCCCGGCGTTCTGTAGATCGATCTCAACCAGATGCGGCCGCAGTTTGAAGGCGACCGGCTGCCCGACGGTGCGACGCGCCTTCAGGTGCTCGGTTTCGGGGTCCTGCACGACGCGGTCAATAAAAGAGTCGCGCTCGCGGGTTCCCTTGCAGCATTTGCCCTTGCACTCCGCACAGACATGCCCGTGCCGGTCTCCGAGACGGCTGAGCACGCCCTGCAGGGAGACGCGCTCGGCGTTCAGGCGGGCAAGTTCGGCGGCGATGGGCAGAGAAGAGAGCTTTCTTCTATCCATGAACACCCGCATCAGATGATTGCAGGCGATCTCGTTGATGCGAAAGAGCGGACGGGTATAGAGGAGAAAGAGCAGATGCGACCCGGTGGTGCGTGAGAGACAGGCTTCCATTCCTCCGCCGGGCCAGTGACCCAGGTCCGGACGCGAGCGCCGCTCCCAGAGGCGCAGGAACTGACTGCGAGCGCGTTTCAAAGGCATCGAACGTTTTCCTTTCCGGGTTCATTCTAGTCGGGAGAGCGCCACTGTGTCAAGCCGCGCGGCGATACGGAGAGGTCTGCCGCCGGCGGCTGGGGCAGACGGGGCGCAAACCGCGCCGGAAACTGGTAAACTCATAGGCATCTGCGGTAAGGAGGAGCGAACGCATGGAGTGTGACCGGGACACGATTCGCGTCCAGCTGAACTATCCGCTGGAACTGGTGCAGGAGCCGATCCTCTACGAACTGATCATCCAGTTCGGGCTGATCCCCAATATCCGCCGCGCCAACTTCGACTGGAAGAACGGCGGCTTTATCTTCCTGGAACTCAGCGGCGAGCGCCAGGCGCTGGAGCGCGGGCTTGCCTGGCTTCAAGAGCGGGGGATTACCATCAGCGGTATCGGGCTGGACGGCACACAGGAGTGGGCGATTTAACGATGGCGGAAGCGATGCTGGCACAAGACGACGGCAGGTCGGTCGGGATCGTCGAACGGCAGTTCTTCACCTTCGGCTCGGAGGAGGAGCCGTTCGTGCTGGAGAACCGCCAGACGCTGCCGGAGGTTACCACCTGCTACGAGATGTACGGCGCGCTCAACGCCGCCGCTGATAACGTGATCCTCATCACGCACGGCTTGACCGGCAGCAGCCACGCAGCGGGACGCTACCGTCCCGACAGCCCGTATGCCGGCTACTGGGACCCGCTGATCGGTCCGGGCAAAGTGTTCGACACCGAACGCTACTGCGTCATCGCCCCCAACGCGTTGGGAGGATGCCGCGGCTCAACCGGACCGGCTTCCATCAATCCGCGCACCGGGCGGGAGTACGGGCTGGAGTTTCCGATCATCACCATCCGCGACATGGTGCGGGTGCAGAAGCGGCTGATGGAGCATCTGGGCGTGCAGCGGCTGCGGCTGGTGGTGGGCGGCTCGATGGGCGGCATGCAGGCGCTGGAGTGGGCGGTAACCTACCCGGAGATGGTGGACTCGATCTGCCCTATCGCCTCCAGCGCGCGCAACTCCGCGCAGGCGATCGCCTTCAACGAGTGTATGCGTCGCGCTATCATGCTGGACCCCAACTGGAATCGGGGCGAGTACTACGGCGGTCCCAAGCCGGCGGGCGGACTGGCGCTGGCGCGCATGATCGGCACGATCACCTATCTGAGCGACTCGATCATGGAGGAGATGTTTGGGCGCAAACCGGCGATGGAGGAGACGCCGCTGGAGCATGAGCTGCACCGCCGCTTCGATGTGGAGCGTTACCTGCACGACGAGGGCGAGAAGCTGGTGCGCCGCTTCGACGCCAACTCCTACCTGTATGTCACCCGCGCCATTGATATGCACGACATCAGCCGGGGCTACGCCTCGCTGGAGGAGGCGTACCGGCGTATTCAGGCGAAGGTGCTGCTGATCGGGATTCGCTCCGATATCCTCTTCTACCCGCACCGGATCCGCGAGATGCACGAGAGCCTGCGGCGTCTGGGGATCGCCTCCGCCTACTGGGAGATGGATTCCGACTACGGGCACGACGCCTTTCTGGTAGAGCAGGAGAAGATGATCCCTCCGCTGCGCGAGTTTCTGGCAAGCCTGGACGCCGGGCAGGCATAATCACAACAACACAGGCACGGGAGTTCTACGGATGACCTTTCAAAACCTTCTACTGACCCTCACACAGTTCTGGGCGGATCGGGGATGCCTGATCCTGCAGCCCTACGACGTCGAAGTCGGCGCGGGAACCAACGCCCCGATGACCACCCTGCGCGCCCTCGGTCCGGAGCCATGGAACGTCGCCTACGTGCAGCCGTCCCGCCGTCCCGCCGACGGACGCTACGCGCTCAACCCCATGCGCATGCAGCGCTACTATCAGTATCAGGTCATCATGAAGCCCTCGCCGGACGACATCGTGGATATCTATCTGGACAGCCTGCGCGCGCTCGGAATTCGCCCCGAAGAGCATGACATCCGGTTTCTGGAGGACGACTGGGAGGCGCCGACGCTCGGCGCGCAGGGGGTCGGATGGGAGGTCTGGCTGGACGGCACGGAGATCACGCAGTTCACCTACTTCCAGCAGATGGGCGGGATCGAGTGCCGGTCGGTCTGCGCGGAGATCACCTACGGCACGGAGCGGCTGGCAGCCTGCCTGCAGAAGGCGGACAGCGTCTGGGAGATGGAGTGGGCGCACGGCGTTACCTATGGCGAGAGCGAAAAGGACGCCGAATACCAGAACTGCGTCTACAACTTCGAGGAGGCGGACGTCTCCATGCTGCTGACGATGTTCGACCTGTACGAGAAGGAGAGCCTGCGGATCGTGGAGAAGGGGCTGGTCTATCCGGCGTTCGACATTGCGCTCAAGTGCTCGCACCTGTTCAACCTGCTGGATGCGCGGGGCAGCATCTCCGTCACCGAGCGGGCGTCATATATCAACCGGGTGCGCGCTCTCTCCCGCCGCTGCTGTCTGCGCTTCCTGCAGCAGCGCGAGGAGCTGGGCTTCCCGCTGCTCCGGCAGGAGACGGCGGCAAAGCGATAACGCGCCCTCACACAGCGCTGCGGGGCGAGGGGAGAACTCCCCTCGCCCCGCGTCGTCTTTGAAAACCCTGCCGGAGACTACCGGATGTCCATCGGCAGCCACTGCAAGCCGCGCGGACCGACATAGACCGCACTCGGGCGGATCAGGCGGTTGTCCTGAATCTGCTCGATCATGTGCGCCGTCCAGCCGGCGGTGCGCCCGATGGCAAAGCAGGGCGTGAACAGCTCCGAATCGACCCCGACCTCATGCAGGATCAGCGCGGCGTAAAGCTCCACATTGGCGTAGAGATCGCGACCGGGTTTGACCTCCGCCAGCACGCGCACCGTCGTCTGCTCGACCGCACGGGTCAGGTCGAACAGCGAGGTGTCCCCCGTCAGGGCGACCATCTTCTCCGCGGCAGCGCTGAGCAGCGCGGCACGGGGATCGCGCACCTTGTAGACGCGGTGCCCGAACCCCATAATCCGGTGTCCTGCCGCCAGTTCGGCGCGTATCCAGGACTCGGCGCGATCCGGCGTCCCGATCTCGTGGAGCATCTTCAGCACCGGTCCGGGCACGCCCCCGTGTTTGGGTCCCTTCAGCGCGCCGATGGCGCCGGTCTGCGCGGAGACCATATCGGAGTCGGTGGAGATGATGCATCGTCCGGTGAAGGTCGAGGCGTTGAGACCATGTTCTGAGATCGCCACCAGATAGGCGTTCATTCCGTCAATGCGCGCCTGCGAAGGCTCCTTCCCCTCCAGCATATAGAGGAAGCCCTCCGCCAGTCCATGCTCCCGACGGGGAGGGACAATATCCAGCCCGTTCTTCAGCCGCCAGGTATGGGCGACCAGCGCGGGCATCTGCGCCTGGATGCGGGCGGCGCGGCGCTGACACTGAGCGTGGTCGAGGTTGTCCACATCGTCGTCGCCGATGGAGAGCATGGAGGCGGCGATACGCAGGATATGCATCCCGGAGGCATGAGGAGCGAGCACGCGCAGCGCCTCCAGCACCGGCACGGGAAGATCGCGGGCGGCGCTCATCTCGGCGCACAGCTCGTTATACTCGGCGCGATTGGGAAGTTTCCCGTACCACAGGAGATACGCCACCTCCTCAAAGGTGACCCTCCCGGAAAGCTCATTCACATCGTAGCCGCGCAGCGTCAAACGCCCGTTCTCCCCGTCCACTTCGGAGATATGGGTGGCGGCGGCGACAATGCCTTCCAGTCCTCTGGCAACCTGCGCGGTCATGGATTCAGCTTGATTGCTCACGTCCAGCCTCCGTGAATAGATTCATGCCCTGTCTCTCTGCCTGCAGTCTCCGGGGCTTACGGTTCATTATAGCCCCTGCAGCAGATGGATTGCAACCGCGCCTGCCGTCGCTCCATGCAGGCGGCGGACGCGCTTTTTTTCGGATACACTTGATGAAATGGAGCGTTTCCCATACAATGGTATTCAACCTCTGGTGAATACCAGTTACTTCTCACCGTTTGAAAGGAGTTTTCGTTCGCGATGCACCAGAAAAAGACGGTTTTCCTTGCGCTGGCGCTGGTCGGCGTACTTCTGCTGGGCGCGCTGACTCTCAGCGCGAACGCACAGCGATCCGGCGGGCGCAAGCCGCAGCCCAAAACCAATCCCCTCGTTGCGCAGGGCAAGAAGGTCTACGACGCTAACGGCTGCGCCGCCTGTCACGCCATCGCCGGCAAGGGTGGCAAGTCCGCGCCCGACCTGACCCGGATCGGCAAAGAGCACAAGGCGGACTGGCTGGGCGTCCAGATTCGCGATCCCCGCAAGAACACTCCGGGCAGCACCATGCCCGCCTACGGTCCGGAGCAGATCAGCGACAAGGATCTGAAAGCGCTGGTCGCCTACCTCTCCAGCCTGAAATAGGAAGATGCGCTGAAGCCTGCCGGACGGCAGGCTTCGCGCTCTCCTTCTCCCCGTATTAGATCAGGCGAGCCTCGGCGACCCCGGCGGCGCCGGCGGGAACGCGCACCCGCCACGCCGACAGCGCAAGCAGCGCCATAACGCCGGCTAACAGATAGAACGCCGACGCATAGGAGCCGGTAACATCCACGCACTTCGCCAGCAGCAGCGGTCCCACCGCCGAAGCCAGCACCGTCATCGCCTGCGCCGCGCCCTGTATCTTTCCCAGATGCGCCCGTCCATAGGCGCGCCCCCAGAACGAGAAGAAGAGCACCATCACAAAGCCGCCCGCGATCCCCATCACCACCGCCACGCCCATCGCCTGCCAGTAGGCGCGAATGTTAGGCAGCGAGAGCAGCCCGACCATCAGCAGCAGCATCGCCGCGCTCATCAGCCGGTTCATCGGACGCCGTCTCGCCAGAAATCCCGCCAGGAAGTTGCCCGCCAGCGCCGTCAGCGCGGTGACCGCCAGTGTCTGGTGATAGACCGCCGGGTCAAAACCGCGCTCCTTCAGCACCGACTCGTTAAAGAGTCCGATCCCGGAGGCGATCAGCCCGTACATGGCGCTGCCGGTCGCCATCACCCAGAAAGCGGGCGTCCGAAGCGCCTCCCACAACGAGGAGCCGCTCCACGCTCCGGGATCGCCGCGCGAAACGGATGGCTGCGACGCTCTCTCCCGGCTTCCGTCGGGCAGCAGTCCGACCGACTCGGGAGAACGCCGCATCAGCAGCAGCGACAGCGGAGCCAGCACACACAGGAGCGCGCCGCCCACTCCCGCCCAGGCGGCACGCCAGCCGCTCTGCGTCACCAGCGCGCCGATCAGCGGAAAGGCGATCATAAATCCGACGCTCATCACAACGGTATAGACCGCCATCGCCGAATCCAGCCGACGCTGAAACCACTGCCCGACGATCGTCAGGCTGACCACCGACAGCGCGCTCTGTCCCAGCCCCCGCGTCAGCGTGATCAGCACAAAAAGACCTGCCAGACTGGACGCCCGGCTCATGGCGAGGACCGTCAGCCCCAGCATTACTGCCAGTGCTGTCAGCACGACGCGGCTTCCGATCCTGTCCAGCAGCGGACCGATCCCAATGCTGAACAGAGAGCCGATCAGGGTCGCCCAGAGATTGATCTGCGCGTAGTCCAAGCGCGAAAGAGACAGGTCTGCCAGCAGCGGTTCGGTGATCAAGCCAAGCCCCTGCGTCCTGCCGGGCAGCGTGCCCACCATCGCCAGCGCGGCGACCGCCATCATGACCCATCCGTAGTAGAAAGGCAGACGCGAAAGCGGAGAAGCGATGTGCGGTGCGTTCGTCGCGGTCATAGACTCCTCTTGCCGGGGGAAGTCGGGAAAAGCGACAGCCGGAAGGGAGGAGAACCCCTTCCGGCCTGTGATTCTAACCCAGCGCCCTCTGCACGGCGGCGCGGGTCTTCTCCAGCCCGGTCTTCGCCACCGTGAGCGGGTCCTGCTTGTAGTACTCTGGATTGAAAAGCTCCAGCGAGAGCGCGCCGCGAAAGCCGATCTCCCGCAGCGTTCGGAAGAGCGAGTCCAGAGGCGCAACGCCGTCGCCAGGATAGACCCGGTCGGCATCTCCGATCTGTTCGCGGGGCGGACGGGCGGGGTAGTCGTTGACGTGGAAGACGTGCATGGCGGAGCCGGGGATCAGCCGCAGCGCCGACGCCTCCGTTCCGCCCTTGTAGAGATGGTAGACATCCGCCAGAATACAGGCTTTCGGGTGTCCGCTCTCGATGGCGACCAGCGCCGCCTGTCCCAGACGGTGCAGCGTCTTCGAAAATCCCCAGACCTCCACCATCGGCACCACGCCCGTCTGATCGCCCAGTTCCAGCAGGGCGCGGTATCGCTCCGCCGCCTTCAGCAGATCGAGGTCTGTCTGCTCCGTCGCACCGAAGGGGGGCGCGGCGATCCGGGTTCCGCCGATCTGCGCGACCAGCTCCATATCGCGCTTCATCCGCTCCAGCCCGCGGGCGCGCCGGGCGTCGTCATCCACGATCCATTCGGCGAAACCGATCGCGCTATCCACCGTCAAGCCGTGATCGGCGATCCGACTCTTCAGGTCCGCCAGCGTTACGCCCGACTGCGTCGCCCGCTCGATCTCGTCTATCCAGGGTTCGATGCCCTGATATCCAGCTTTCGCCGCGATCTCGATCACCTCGACCAGCGGCAGCTTCTGCCCGCGAATAGTGCTGGTGTTGAAGCAGTAGCGAAACGGCTCCTTCTCCGGCGACGGATCGGCGGACGCCAGCGTCTCGGCAGCGGCGGAGGCGGCTCCGACCGCCATCCCTGCCGCCACTCCCGCGCCCACACTGAAACTCATGCTCCTCAGCATCTCGCGTCTGGACAGCTCCATCTCCATGGTTACCTCCCGGGGTTCGCATTCGAGAAGATGCGGCAGGTCTCTCCGCGAGGCGACGCAACGCTACTCCGGAGAGAGAGCCAGTTGGGTTATTTTACCCTCTCGATTGACGCCCATGACACAGATCAGCGTTGTCTCCCCAAAGACCGCGCGATACCGATACGTGACCACGCCGTCTGCCTCTGTCTGCCCCAGCAGCGTCAGCATCTTCAGCGCACCCAGCGATTTGAGAGCCGTCTGCGCTTCCCGGACCCGGTCGGGAAATATCTGCGCGCGCATCTCCGGCGTGAACTGCTCGAGAGCGAGCGTGCCGTCTATCGTCGCCTGAATCAGTGCGCGCAGCCGCTCCGTGACCTTCGGGTCTTCCTTCGGCGCAGACTTCTTCGTCTCCTCCGCCCGCGCCCTCGCCGCCCGCTTCTCGGCTTCCGCCAGCGCCGGAATGTAGCGCGCCGCCACGCCGTGCGCCAGGCGCGCGCTGTCCACGCCGGAGAGATTGGCGAGCAGCGTTACCGTCAGCTTATGCTCCGGAAACCGCGCCACATAGGTCGAAAACCCCGGAATGCCGCCCCCGTGCCCGACGACCTTCTGCCCCTGATAGTCGTAGATCGCCCACCCGAACCCGTAGCCGTGCGTTTTGCCGTCGGCGAGGCGGGACGGCTGCCACATCTGTTCGAGCGTGGACCGCTTGAGCAGTTTTTCGCCGTTGAGAGCGGAGTCCCACTTTGCCATATCCCGGACGCTGGAGACCAGCGCGCCCGCCGCAAAAGGCTGGGTCGGGCTGAGATACTCCGCGTTGCGAAGCTGGTTCTGCGCCAAGTCGTATCCAGCGGCGCGGTTGGGGATGACGGCTCGGCGGCTGTTGAGGCGGGTAGCGGTCATGCCCAGCGGCTGGAAGATCCGCTCCTTGAGAAACTCCTCGTAGGACTTGCCCGAAACGTTCTCGATCAGCATCCCCAGTAGGAAGTAGCCTGTGTTATTGTAGACAAACCGCTCCCCCGGCGGAAAGTCCAGCGGATAGCCTGCAATCAGCCGGATCAGTTCCGCCTGCGTGTAGTCTTTGCGAAGATTGGCGAGGAAGGCAGGCAGACTGGTGTAGCTGCGAATGCCGGAGGTGTGGTTGAGAAGATGGCGCACCGTAACCGGCTTCCAGGCTTCTGGCAGATCGGGCAGGTAGGTCAGAATGCTCTCCTCCAGCTTTACCCTGCCCTCCTCTACCAGCATCATCACGGCGGTCGCGGTGAACTGCTTGGTCACGGAAGCCAGTTCGTAGACGGTGTCGGGCGTGGCGGGCGCGCCGGTCTCGACGTTCGCCCGTCCGTATCCCTTCGCCTTGATCACCTTTCCGTCGCGCACAACGACGACGGAAATGCCGGGAATATGGCGTCTGCTCATCTCGGCTTTCAGAAACGTATCTACGGCGTCGGCGCGCGCCGTGGCGGCGGCTGCCGTCAGCAGAAGCGTTACGGACCACAGCAGGACGAATCGCTGTCTCATCTCTCTGTTCTCTCCTCACTCTCATCTCATCTTACATCGCAAGAGGGACGAACGCGGAGGCGGGAAGGTTTCGGAGACAGACGCGCAGCCGTTGGAGACCGTGCGCGGCTCCTCTTGCCAAAGGGGAGCGAAGTCGGCTATGATGAAGGGCGAAGGGCGATTCTTCCTGAGAACGGGTCGCCCCGGAATGTGTTCAGGGAAGGAAGGGCGACGATGGCAGTCTCCCCGCGCAGCGACCTCTTCGGGAGAGTGGTGGGAATTCTGGTCTTTCTGGTGGGACTGGGCGTGATACTGGCGGTGTTATGGCTGGGCTTCGGGATGTTTCGCGATCCCAACCTGGGGATGCAGCCTGCCGGCGGCGCGCCGGCGCCGTCCGCCGCCGATGTGGGAGTCGGCTTCGGCAAGCTGATCATGCGGATCGCGCTGCTCTTTCTGGGAAGCATCTGCGGATCGCTGATCGCCAATAAGGGAATACAGCTCTACTTCTCTGCCCTGCAGGGATCGCCAGCCGTCCCCGATCCCGAAAAGAGCGTCCGCCCTCCCTCCGGGTCTGCCTGAAACGGCGCTATGGACGCGCCTGAAAGATCATCACGCTCTTATGCGCGGACGAGAGCGGCTCGCCGGTATAGTCCCCGGTGATCGTTATGTCGCGGAATCCCGCCCGCTCCAGCATCAAATGCTTCTCGTGCGCGAAGTACCATCGGGTCAAGCCTGACAGCGTCTCCTCACCCGCCCGCCTGCCGCCGCTCCCATTCAAGCCGCCCCCCGTTTCAATTCCACGCTGGTTCGATTAAAAGGTGGCGCGTGAACAGCTGCGCTATATAGACCGCGGTTTCAATTCCACGCTGGTTCGATTAAAAGAGCAACATTTCTGCACCCATAATGCACTCCTTTCCCGTTTCAATTCCACGCTGGTTCGATTAAAAGCGCAGAAGCCGGGAGCGCTGGATGAGTTTGTAGACAGGTTTCAATTCCACGCTGGTTCGATTAAAAGCTTGCTGTTC
>CALLMM010000003.1 GCA_938005745.1 uncultured Chthonomonadales bacterium
CACACACCACTATCCCCCTTTCCTGGTGGTCATAGCGACGGGGTCCCACCCGTTCCCATTCCGAACACGGCCGTTAAGCCCGATCGCGCCGACGATACTCGGGGCAAAAGCCCCCGGGAAAATAGGTCGCCGCCAGGAGTAAACAGGAAACGACCCTGCAGCTGCAGGGTCGTTTTGCTTTTTCTTTGTTACTCTCTATCGGCGATACTCAGGATCGTTCGTCTCTGGATAGGTGTAGACACCTCGCCGCTGATACTCCAGCATGATCTCCGCCTGACTCTTGGCCGTGCCATCCGCTCGAAGGAACGAAGGGTCTTTCAGCCATTTGGCGTGACCATCGCAGAAGATCCAGTTTCTGCCCTCGTTATGCCGCTTGCCTTTAGGCCAGCGTCCCTGTCCCGTGGCATCGTTCCCGTAGCCTGGGGCGATATACCAGCCCGCAAAGATCGTTCCATTAGTTCTGCTGACAGCGCTGCCAACATCTGCAGCATAGAAAAGCTGAGCAGGATTCTGGTAAGCCGCCAGAGGATGCATCTTCTCGCCGCGATAGGTGCTTCGGCTCTTTCCTGGATCATAAGTCTGGCTCAGGAAATAGTTGCCGGCATATGAGAGCGGGAAAGACTTGAGCATGGCGTTAACAACGTCTCTCATGCCGGGAAAAGAGCCGGGCATGTTGACCGCTAAAAGCTGCGCCTCATAGCAGTAAGAGCCAGTCTTATTGAATCCGCCCTTGTCCGGATCGCTTGGACAGGTAAATATCTGCCAGTTCTTGATGTAGGGCGCAGTCGCGATCGGGAAGGAGAAGACCCCGCTGAAATAGGCATCTCCCACGGCATAGTATCCGCTGGCATTGGGAACCGGACTGCTGCAGGGACCGTCCCAGCCGGTCTCCGCCGGCGTATCATCGTAGTCGGTGGCATACATCATTACCGCCAGCGCGATCTGTTTCATATTCGAAAGACAGGTGGCGGCGCGCGCTTTCTCTCTCGCCTGCGCAAATACCGGGAAGAGAATTGCCGCCAGGATGGCGATAATTGCGATAACTACGAGAAGCTCAATGAGCGTGAAACCTCTTCTCAGTCTGCATCGCTTCATCACTTGTACTCCTTTCTGCCGAGTTTCACCCGCAGGAAACAACGGGTTTTGCGATTTAGATACGCATGATTCACCTTAGCACCGGACGATTAAGGCGAGATTAAGGATGTGTTATGATTTCGTTAACGATTTGCGTCGCCCTCACTACGATCGTGTGGTGTATCTGGATCTCTAAAGCGCTCCGATCTGTCATTGCAGGGGAGCGTGAGCGACCGAAGCAATCTTCTCCGTTCCGGGAGGTGGAAGATTGCTTCGCTGCGCTCGCAATGACAGGCTGGGAACGGGATGCATCTAAATGGAACGGTAACGCCTCCCTTTCCTGTCATATAAAGGGAGGCACACGCCGACCCCTTCCCTGTCATTGCGAGGGAGGCGCACGCCGATCGAAGCAATCTCATCCACGCTCGCAGCTTTGTGCTTGACGAACCAGGCTGTTCAGGACTAAAATAGAGTCGAAGCAAACCTCATCATAGCGCTGTCAACCTCGCGATGACCTTCCATCTGAAGGATATACTACGTGCAAACTGCCCGCACACTGATCATCATACCGACCTACAACGAGAGTGAAAATATCCTCGAGCTTATCCACAGAGTCTTTGCCGAAACGCCGAAGGCGCATCTGCTTCTGGTGGATGACAACTCCCCCGACGGCACCGCCGATCTAGCTGACAAAGCGTTCGGAGAGGACGCGCGTTTTCATCTGCTCCGCAGGACAGGAGCGCGCGGGCTTGGACGAAGCTATGTGGATGGCTATCTCTACGCCCTGCAGGAGGGATATGCGCGGGTGGTTCAGATGGATGCCGACTTTTCCCACGATCCGCGCTATATCCCGATGCTGATCGAAACCTCTCACAGTGCCGATGTAACGCTGGGGTCGCGTTACTGTCCGGGCGGGGGCGTGGAGGACTGGTCCCTGCATCGCGTGATGCTCAGCCGGTTTGCCAACTTCTATGTCAGCCGGGTTACCGGTCTGAACGTGCGCGATGCCACCAGCGGTTTTCGCTGTTATACCCGGTATGCCCTGGAAAAGATTCACCTTGAGCAGATCGTCTCCAATGGCTACGCCTTTCAGGTGGAGATGACCTATCGGGCGAAGGAAGAGGGGCTGAGCATCGTGGAGACCCCGATCATCTTCACCGACCGACGACAGGGCAGATCGAAGATCTCCCGAAAAGTGCTGATCGAGTCGGTGATCATGCCCTGGCGGCTTCGCTTTGCCATGCGCGCCGCGCGGAAGCTGAGGCTAGCGCAGTTAGATCAGAAGTAGAAGCCCCCGATTGGAGTTTAGAATGCAGCAGCTTGAAGATAGTCTCCTGAGCCTGATCTCAGAGACAGCCACCAATATGCCGGAAGATGTCCGAAAGGCGATTCAGAGGGCGGTCGAGAAGGAGTGTCCCGGCACGCAGTCCGCACAGGCGCTCTCCATCATCTGTAAAAACATTGACATGGCGCACGAGAACGTTCTGCCGATCTGTCAGGATACCGGGATGCCGACCTTTCACATCCACTGTCCGGTAGGCGTGAACCAGATCAAAATCAAAGCAGCGATCCAGAACGCCATAGCCGAGGCTACGCGGCAGGGAAAACTGCGCCCTAACTCGGTGGACAGCATCACCAACAAAAACTCCGGCTTGAACCTGGGACCGGGCACGCCGGTTGTACACTTTGAGCAGTGGGAAAAGGACTACATCGAGGTTCTGCTGCTGCTAAAAGGAGGCGGCTGCGAAAATAAGAACATTCAGTACTCTCTGCCGGTGGAGCTTCCCCATCTTGGACGGTGCGACCGGAATCTGGAGGGCGTCTACCGGTGCATCCTGCATGCGGTCTGGCAGGCGCAGGGACAGGGATGCAGCCAGGGTTTTCTGGGCGTCTGCATCGGCGGCGACCGCGCCAGCGGCTACCTGCATGCCAAGGAGCAGCTCTTCCGCGATGTGGAGGATGTGAACCCCGTCCCGGAACTGGCGGAACTGGAAGCGCGCGTGATGGCAAACGCCGATAAGCTGGAGATCGGGACGATGGGATTTGGCGGCGCGGTTACGCTGCTAGGATGTAAAATCGGCGCGCTCAATCGTCTTCCCGCCAGTTTCTTCGTCTCTGTAGCCTACAACTGCTGGGCGTACCGCAGGCTGGGAGTGCATCTCGATCCGGAAACCGGTGAAATTCTGCGCTGGCTCTTCCGCGCGGAGAATCCGCGTGAACTGGCGCGGGCGGAGGGAATCCCAACCACCGGGAAGGAGATCTCACTGACCGTACCTCTCCAGGAGGAGGATATGCGGAAGCTGAAGGTGGGAGACGTGGTGCTTCTGAACGGGCTGGTCTACACCGGAAGGGATGAGCTTCATAAGTATCTTTCAAAGAACGATCCTCCGCGAGACCTGACCGGTGCGGTGATCTACCATTGCGGACCGGTGATGCTGAAGGACGAGTCGGGACGCTGGCAGGTGAAAGCCGCCGGACCCACTACCTCCATGCGCGAAGAGCCGTATCAGGCGGATATTATCCGCAAGTACCGGATCCGGGCGGTGATCGGCAAGGGAGGCATGGGCGCGAAGACGCTGGCGGCGCTGAAAGAGGTCGGAGCCGTCTATCTTAATGCTATCGGCGGGGCAGCCCAGTTCTACTGCGATCGGATTGTCGGCGTGGAGGGCGTGGACTATCTGGAGGAGTTTGGCATTCCGGAGGCGATGTGGCACCTGCGGGTAAAGGACCTTCTCGCGGTGGTAACGATGGACGCCAATGGAAACAGCCTGCATGCCGAAGTGGAAGCCGACTCGCTCAAACGACTGGGCGAGCTGGCAAGCGTCTCATAGTCTGTAAACAGGGAGGTATCTTTTGAAAAAAACGATCTCAATGCTGACTCTGCTTATCGCGATCCTGGCGTTGATCGCTCCTGCTTCTCACGGTCAGGCGGGCGGAACCTGGGACTCCCGATTCGAGAAGGCGATGAAGGACTATAAGGATGGCAAACTCTCGGCGGCGGAGACGCAATTTAACCAGTTGCTGAAGGAAGCCGAGAAGCTGCCGCCGCGCGATCTGAGGCAGGTGCGCGTGCTCGATGCGCTCGTGCAGCTGCATCGAACCCTGAACAACAACGCGAAGGCGGAGGCGTTCTGCCGGCGCGCACTGGCGATCCGCGAGCGGGTTCTGGGACCGGAACACGCGAAGACCTCTGACAATATCCAGGAGCTTGCGCTGTTGACGCGGCTTCTGAACAAGTTTGCAGAGTCGGAGGCGCTCTACAAGCGCGCCATTGCCCTGCGGGAGAAGATCTACGGACCCAACAGCATTCAGCTTTCCCAGAGCTATCGCGGCTACTCCGACCTTCTGCGGAAGATGGGGAGAACCGCCGAGGCGGATCAGATGCGAAATAAGGCGATGGAGATACTGCGGAGCCGCAGCCGATGAGCTTCCGGCATCTCAGTCTGCTGCTCGCGGCGATCGCTGCCTGCTTCAGCCTGTCCTGCCGACGCAATCCCTTCAACCTGAACGCAGATCTACCCCCCGGCATCATCTACGAGCCGGGGGCGTTTGTTGACATCAGTCCGCGCTGGTCGCATGATGGAAGGCGGATCGCCTTCTTCCGGCAGACAACCGATCGCAAGCTGCAGCTCTGTGTCGCTTCGCGGGACCTGACGCGGATCGTGCCGCTTCTACAGCCGGAGGTCGTCTCCCCCGATAAGCCGCTCTTCACACAGCGCAACGGGTTGAAGGCTCCCTTCAATCTCGCATGGTCGCCGGGCGACAGAGCCATCGGGTTTACCCGGGCAGAGTGGTTTACTTTCGAGAATGGAAATCGTCTGCCGGGAACCAGCCTCTGGGAGTACGATCTGAAGACCGGGCAGACCTACCCCGTCGCGGCGCATGAGGAGGAGCCGGGAAACTTCTACTACTTCCGGTCCCTGCAGTACGCGCCAAATGGGAAGCGAATTGCGTTTATCGGCGAGAGCCTGCACGGGGAGACCGCTCTCTACATTCGCGATCTGTCGGCGATGAGCCCGCAGATGGAGCTTCCCCGTTTCGACCCGGATGCGGAGACGGACTGGATTGCCTGGTCTGCAGATGGGAAGCAATTGGCTTTTCGTCAGGGGATACTGCGCTCATTCATGGCGGACAGAGTGGAGACGCTGCGTTTCGCCTCTCCCGGCTCCAGCGCAGTGATACCCGCGATAAAGATCAACTCGGAGACCGTTCGCGCCATCACAGGCATAACCGACCGAAAGCGGTATGTAACTTCACGGATCACCTCTCCCGCCTGGTCTCCCGACGGCACAAAGATCGCCTTCTCGCTCTGGATCCGGACAACAGAAGGCGAATCGTATTCGCTCTGGATTTCGGAGACGCTCGGCAGGCGTACGCTCCGGCGCATCTCTATGGCGGACGGATATCGCTATTATGCACCCGTCTGGGTTGATCAGAACCGGATCGGAGCGGTGCGAACTGCTCCCGGCAGGGAGATCGAGGCGGTAGTGATCCCGGCTATCGGAGGACCGGCGCGCGTTCTCTGCAGGCTGCCCTCCTTTGATCTGGACTGGTCGCCGGATCGGAAGCGGATCGTCTGCGCCTCCTATCAAAAAGAGAGACCCGCAGCGCTCACCACGCTGCGGGTCTACTCCACCGGACTGTAAGCAGTCGTTACGCCGGACCGGGTTCCGGACGGAAGCGCGGCTCGATTCTTGGACGGGGAGCCTCCTCACGGGGAGAAGAGGAGCCGCCTTCAGCGGGAGGCGCAGGCGCCTCTCGCTGAGGAGACGGTTCGGGGCGGACAGCGCCCTCCATCAGTCGGATAAACTCCTCCCGCTCCAGCGTCTCCTTCTGCATTAGCACCTCCATCAGCATGTCCAGCTTTTCCCGGTTCGCCACCAGAATCTGTCGGGCGCGCTGATAGTTTCGATCTATGATGGCGCGCACCTCTTCGTCAATGGCTTGCGCCACCTCCTCCGAGTAGTCGCGATCCTCCATCAGGTCGCGTCCCAGAAACGGGTTGCCGTGCCGACGTCCCAGTCGAAGCGGTCCCAGACGCTCGCTCATCCCGTATTCGCAGACCATCGCGCGCGCGATATCGGTCGCGCGATCCAGATCGTTGGAGGCACCCGTCGTGATCTCGTTGAAGACAAGCTCCTCCGCGACCCTGCCCGCCAGGAGCGCGGCGATATCGTCCTCCATCTCGCTGCGAGAGACGTTATAGCGGTCTTCGTCGGGCATCTGGATCGTGTAGCCGAGCGCCATGCCGCGCGGAAGGATGCTGATCTTATGCACCGGGTCGGCATGGGGAAGTAGCTCGCCCACCATCGCATGACCCAGTTCGTGATAGGCGACTACCCGCTTGTTCTCTTCGGAGAGAACGCGGCTCTTGCGCTCCGGACCGGCGATGACGCGATCTATCGATTCCTCGAATTCACGGATGGAGATGCGCGACTTATCCCTTCGCGCCGCCAGCAGCGCCGCCTCATTGACCAGATTGGCGATGTCGGCTCCGGTAAACCCGGGGGTCCGTTTGGCGAGGCTCTCGATGACGCGCTCGCGCTCCGCTTCGGAGGTGTCAAACTCCAGCGGCTTGCCGCGCAGATGCACCCGGAAGATCTCTTTGCGTCCGCGCGCATCGGGAGCGTCTACCACGACACGACGATCAAATCGCCCCGGTCGAAGCAGCGCCGGATCGAGGACGTCAGGACGGTTTGTCGCCGCGATCAGAATCACGCCGGAGTTGGGGTCGAAACCGTCCATCTCAACCAGAAGCTGATTGAGGGTCTGTTCGCGCTCGTCATGACCGCCGCCGAGTCCTGCGCCGCGCTGCCTGCCCACCGCGTCAATCTCATCAATAAAGATCAGCGACGGACGGTTGCTCTTGGCGGTATCGAACAGGTCACGCACACGGCTTGCGCCGACGCCCACAAACATCTCCACAAAGTCTGAGCCGGAGATGTGGAAGAAGGGGACGCCTGCCTCGCCGGCGATAGCACGCGCCAGCATCGTCTTGCCGCATCCGGGAGGTCCGAGGAGGAGGACGCCCTTCGGAATCTTTGCGCCCAGCGCCTGAAACTTCTTGGCGTTTTTCAGGAACTCCACGATCTCCTGAAGCTCCTGCTTCGCCTCATCCACTCCGGCAACATCATCGAAGGTGATCTTCGGGACATTATCCGACAATCGCTTGGCGCGCGATCGTCCGAATGAGAGCGCCTGGTTTCCACCGGACTGCGCCTGTCGGATAAAGATGATCCAGAAGATGGCGATCAGCGCCAGCGGCAGCATGATCGAGAAGATGATTCCCTGAGCAAAATCCGACAGCAGGGGCTTTTTGTACTCAAAGGGTATCTGCTTCTCGATCAGTCTTTTCTCAAGCTGACTTTTGGCTTCCGGGGAGTCCGGCAGGTTGACGATGAACTCCCGTACTCCTCCGACGGCGGTTCCGGTTGCCGGATCACCGGGCACGTTCTGAAGCTGGCCCCGGAACGTGTCTTTTTCAAACTCGCCCTTCTGAACGCGACCCTCGTCAATATAGCGGATGAACTCGCTGTATCGAATGGGTCTGTCCGCATCGCCCCAGCGCGTGAAACTCTGCTGGCGCAGAGCGAAAAAGACCAGCGCGATCATTGCCAGCGTGATCAGGATTTTAAAACTTCGATTACTCAAGACATCCTCCTCCCGAAACGGGAAAGGTAATGTTTTATTATACCATGCGGATTTATACGTAACAATCTCTACTGCGATTGTGAGTTGGAACGGCACTCGATCCGCAAAATACGCGACGTCTCCGCATGAACCCGGACCCTCTCGCTTAAAGCGCAGCCGGGAACCCAGACGATCCCCTCCGAGTCGGCGATCACCGGGATGCGGTCTCTCTCAGACAGAGGCACCTTCCTGTCGGTGAAGATGTCCTGCAGTTTTCGATGTCTTCCCTGCATTCCCAGCGGATCAATGCGATCGCCCCGCTGTCGGCTACGAATGATCAGGGGCGGGCGCACCGCCTCCGCGTCCAGATGCGCTGTCAGACCCTGCTCGCTAAAATCGGGGCAGGCTGCTGCCGCCATCTCTGTGCAACGAATGGTCAGGTCCCACTCCTCGATGCGCGTCTCACCCGGCAGGCTCAGCTTCTCAAGGACCGACCGAACGGGAGCCTGTTTCGCCATCCGTATCAGGCGCATCTCCCGGCTGTCTACCTTCGCCTGCATCTCCTGACCCGGAAGAGTAAACCCTGCGACTGATCCGTGCTCCAGCGCGCACTGGATCGCTGTCATACAGCGTTCGATGACGGAAAACTCGATCTCGTGCAGGCTGCCCCTCAGAAGCTGTATCGCCAGACGAACGATCCTGCGCTGAAGGGCGGGATGCTCGGCAGAGAGCCGTTCCGCCGATAGTGCGATCTGATCCTGCGTCTGTCTCACGCAGACCTGCTCGAATCGCTCCTGCGCCAGCTTCTGAAGGAGGTCGTTCTCCTGAACAGCTATCTCGCTGAGACGGAGGATGGCTGAACGCACTTCCGGGTTATAGTACGTCTCCAGTTCCGGGAGCAGTTCCGTTCGCACCCGATTGCGCCGGTAGCGCAGCGATCGGTTCGAGCTGTCTTCCACGAATGCGATTCCCTGCTCACGGCAGTACTCTGCAGTCTCCTGTCGGGACACATTTCGCAGGGGTCTGATCCTGATCCCGGCGACGGGAGGCAGCCCCTGCAGTCCCTCGATCCCGGTTCCGCGCAGGATATTCAGCAGGACCGTCTCGATATGGTCGTCGCGAGTGTGTCCGAGCGCAATGCGGGCAGCGCCGATCTCATGCGCAGTGCGTTCCAGAAAGGCGTGTCGTACCTCGCGCGCCGCCTCCTGAAGGGAGAGCTTGTTCCGCCGGGCAAAGGCGGGAACGTCCGCCTCCTCTACCGATAGCGCGACGCCGAGCTGGCGGCAGATCTGCGTGACGCTCTGCGAGTCCCGGTCCGCCTCCTCCCCGCGGATGCCATGATGGAGATGCGCGGCGTGAAGTTCGATGAGAAGTTCCTGACGCAGTGTGTTGAGGGCGTGAAGCAGAGCGCAGGAGTCCTGACCGCCGGAGACGGCTGCAAGAATGCGCGTGCGCGGCGGAAACATATGATGGGAGGCGTGAAGCTGCAGAATGGCGTTGATCAGAGAGGAGGGCATAGAGATTTTCGGACGGTCGGCATCCTGCAGGGAGTGCCGACCGTCGAACTGGTCTACCAGCGACCCTGAAGGATCTTCATGGTCTCGTCGCGGTGCCCGGTTTCGTCCATCAGGAAGTTCTCCATCTGCACCCGAATCCCGATCTCGCCGGCTTCCTCCGCCAGAGCGATGATGTTCTTGTAGGCTTCGATCGCCTTGATCTCCGCTTCCAGCACGTTCTCCAGCAGCTCTTTCGCGTCCTTCGCATGCTTGACCGGAGCAGCATCCGTCGTCGGCTCTCCTCCGAGAGCGGCGATCTTGTCCGCCAGATACTGGGCGTGCACGATCTCGCCGGCGATCTCAGAGCGGAAGAAGTTCGCCAGTTCGGGACGATGCGGACCGGTTACGACCGAGGCATACTGAAGGTACTGGATCACCGCCTGGTATTCAGCGGACAGCTGTGCGTTCATGGCTGCGACAAGCGCTTCTTTGCTCATGATTCATGCCCTTTCCATATGAACGATCTACCTTTGATTTCTACTTACACGCCTGCGCGGTTGTTCCCTGCCGGAGGCATTTGATTGAGGTGATTTCATAAAATCGGGTAGACTGAGTGAGAGTAGCGTTCCCGTTTGAGGAGCAGCATGGTAATTGAGATCGTTGTAGGGCAGATAAAGCCGCGCAAGGCGGATGTGCAGGCGAATCTGGAGCGCATCGGGGAGATTTTTGAGCAGCTGGATTCGATGGATCCGCGACCGGATGTGCTGGTTTTACCGGAGACGGTTCTCTCCGGCTACTTTCTGGAGGGGGGCGTGCGCGAGGTCGCGCTCGGACGAGAGGAGCTGTTCCGGCGTCTTCTTGACATCTATCGGCAGAGAACGCGCACCCCCCGTTCGGCTCTGGACATCGCGCTCGGTTTCTACGAACTGCACGACGGCAAGTACTATAATGCGGGGCTGTACGCTACCCTGACCTCGGCGGACAACGTCTCCGTTGCGGCGGGGATCTGTCATGTGCATCACAAGTTCTTCCTGCCAACCTACGGCGTCTTTGACGAGAAGCGTTTTGTGGCGCGCGGGCGGACGATAGACGCTTTTAACACGCGATTTGGCAAAGCCGCCCTGCTGATCTGTGAGGATGTCTGGCACTCCATCACGGCGACCATCGCCGCGCTGGAAGGCGCGAAGATCGTCTATGTCATCAGCGCATCTCCCGGCAGAGAGTTCAGCGGATCGCAGGTCGGAAATCTGATGCGCTGGAAGCTGCTGCTGCCCGGCATTGCGGATGAGCATAATCTCTTTGTGGTCTACTCCGGGCTGGTCGGTTTCGAAGGCGGAAAAGGGTTCACCGGCTCCTCCTGTGTGGTTAACCCGTGGGGGCATGTGCTGGCGGAGGGGGATGTAACGGAAGAGTGTCTGGTGCGAACGCCCGTGAATCTGGAGGATGTCGCGATCGCGCGCGCCGGTTCGCCGCTGCTGGCGGACCTGGAGGCGACGCTGTCGGATCTGGTCCTGGAGCTGGAGGCGATCGTGCGAAAACCTCATACGATGGAGTGACGGCTGCAATGAGTGAACTGCCAGTGATTTCGGCTCCCCGGTTTGATCCGGACAGCAACATCAATCTGGAGGTCAACTGCGAACTGTTGACGGACTGGCTGGTGGAGTTCCTGCGGGATGAGATCATCCGTCGCAGGGGCTTTCGCCGGGCGGTAGTGGGCATCTCAGGCGGAGTAGACTCCTCCCTGACCGCCTTTCTGTGCGCCAGAGCGCTCGGTCCGGAGAACGTCTTCGGGATCAAGATGCCCTATCGCACCAGCAGCGCGGAGAGTCTGGAGCATGCCCAGCTCGTGGTAGACTGTCTCGGCATCCACTGCCGCACCATCGAGATCACGCAGGCGGTGGACGGCTATCTGGCGTTTGAGCCGGAGGCGGACGGACGCCGGCGCGGAAATGTGATGGCGCGCATGCGAATGATCGTCCTATTCGACCAGTCGGCAAAGCTTCATGCGCTGCCGGTGGGAACGGGCAACAAGACAGAGCGGCTGTTCGGCTACTTCACCTGGCATGCTGACGACTCTCCGCCCGTGAATCCGCTGGGGGATCTCTTCAAATCGCAGGTGTGGCAGCTTGCCCGCTATCTGGGCGTTCCGGATGTCATCGTGGAGAAGCCCGCCTCGGCGGATCTGATCGTCGGGCAGACCGATGAGAGCGATTTCGGCATCTCCTACAAGAAGGCGGACCGCATTCTCTACTATCTGCTGAAGGGGTACACGCCGTCCAGACTGGTGGAGATGGGATTTGCCGAGTCGGAGGTGTTGCTGGTGAAGGGAAAGGTGGATTCGACCCACTGGAAGCGGCACCTGCCCACCACCGCCATGCTTACCTCTACCTCGATCAATGACTACTATCTGCGTCCGGTAGACTATTGACGGATGATACTGCCGACTGAAGCGGGGGATCCCTTCGGTAAGGCGCTGTTCACGTCCGGGAGGAAGTCTATGAGTAGATGGATCTTTGTTCTGCTGTCTCTTCTGCTTGCGTCATCCATTGCGGCTCAGCCGAAAGCGGAGACCCCGCAGGAGTTCCAGAAACGAACGCGCTGGTGGCAGGAGGCGAAGTTCGGCATGTTCATTCACTGGGGCGTCTATTCCGTGCTGGCGGGGGAATACAACGGCAGACGAACGACCGGAATCGCAGAGTGGATCATGCACGACCTGCAGATACCAAAATCGGAGTATGAGAAGTTTCCCCCGAAGTTCAACCCGGTGAAGTTCAATGCGCGACAGTGGGCGCGGCTGGCGCGGCAGGCGGGGATGAAGTATATCGTCATCACCTCCAAGCATCATGATGGGTTCAATATCTACGACTCAAAGGCGAACCCCTACAACATCATGCAGGCGACACCGTTCAAACGCGATCCGCTCAGAGAGCTGGCGCAGGCGTGCCGGGCGGAGGGCGTTCGTCTGGGGTTCTATCACTCCATCATGGATTGGCACCATCCCGACGCCAACGCTGCCGGAACCGAGCGTTATATTCAGGTGATGAAGGCTCAGCTGAAGGAGTTGATCACCCAGTACGATCCGGCGATCCTCTGGTTCGATGGCGAGTGGGTGGACTGGTGGACGGAGGAGCGGGGCGACGATCTGGAGAGGTATGTGCGTTCGCTGAAACCCTCCATCATCATCAATAACCGAGTCGGCAAGCGCACACATAAAGACGGCGATCACGAGACACCCGAGCAGGAGATCCCTGCCAGCGCCATTCCCGGCGGACGGCTCTGGGAGACCTGCATGACGATGAACGACACCTGGGGCTACTCCCGCTTCGATCATCACTGGAAGTCAACCCGCTCACTGGTGCAGAAGCTGTGCGACATCGCGCATAAGGGCGGAAACTTCCTGCTGAATGTGGGTCCCACAGGAGAGGGCGAGATACCGCAGGCGTCCGTCGAGAGGCTGCTGGAGATCGGGCAGTGGATGTCCCGCAACGGCGAGGCGATCTACGGTACGAAACAGAGTCCCGTCCGACGCCTCTCGTTCAACGGTCGCTGCACGGTAAAAGGGAACACGCTCTATCTGCATGTCTTCGAGTGGCCCGAAGGAAACCTGCCCGTCACGGGGCTGAGCGCGGCGCCCCATCGGGTGCGCGCACTCGGCACAGGCGAGACTCTGCCCTTCTCGGTGGTTGAGTCCTCTGAAGGCGGGATGGAACTCTACATCGCGCGTCCGCGCTCGCTGGATCCACTGGTGACGGTGGTTGCGCTGGAGTTCGACAGACTCCCGGCGTTCCGCGAGGCGTCCGCCTCCGTGAAGCCGGATGCCGACGGGGCTTTCACGCTTCGGGCGTCAGAGGCGGAGATACACGGACAGACCGCCCGGTATGAAGAGGGCGGAGGGAAGGACAACATCGGTTTCTGGATCGTTCCACAGGACTATGTTACCTGGAGCATTCAGGCTCCAGGCGCGAAGAGCTACCGGGTCGAGATAACCTACGCCTGTCCGCCGGAGGAGGCGGGCAGCGAATTCGAGGTGCAGGCGGGCGATGGTGAGCCGGCGACGGGAACAGTTCAGGCGACCGGCTCCTGGATTAATTTTCGGAACTTTCCCGTTGGAAGTATCGCGTTGAAGCCCGGCAGGCAGACGATCTCCGTGAAGGTGCGGAAGATGAAGCGCGATGCGGTGATGAACCTGCAATCTGTGCGACTGATCCCGATACGACAGTAAGGGCGCATACATGAGAAGAGACAGCCTCTTCAGAAGGCTGTCTCTTCTTCTGTCAGTTTCGATCTCGATCGCGTCGGATCCTCTCGCCGCACATCGGACAGAAACGCCATTCTTGCCTCAAGGAATACCGGCAGGATCGGCAGAAGCCGTAGTCGTCGGTATCCCCGATCCTTCTTCCGCGATGATCCACGCGAATCCGCGTGCGCGGATAGAGCGTAACCATATTCTGAGCGGTTACCTCCACGCGCAGATCGGCGACATTCGCCAGACGCTGAAGCACATTCCAGAGCGGCTCCTGCTTGCTGACGATGGTAACCCGATACTCCGCCGGGATGTCTCGATCCAGACGGATGGCAACCCGCGCCTGCTGCCCCAGTACGCGCACAATCTCGGCGATAGGGCGTTCTCTGGCGGAGATGTCCACCAACGTTCGGAAGGCGGGGGGCACGTTCCGGTCCATGTTCGAATAGATGACAAAGTTTCTGCCATCCATACGGAAGGAGGCTCCGACCTGATCCAGGATCATGGTGAGCGCGCGTTCAATCCTCTGGTTCTCAAACTGTACGCTGATGACGCCCCGCACATCGGTATCCATCTGGTAGCTGTATCTTCCGATGCTGTTGAAAATGTCCTCGATGACGCGCCGAACATCTACGCGCCGAGCGTCTACGCTGATGGTATCCGTCACGCGATTATATCGGACAATCGCTGTCTGTGCGGAGACCGGGCGACCCGCCGTCAAACAGAGAGCAAGCATTATCAGCAGGCTGATCGCTGTTCGCATACTTGTACTTCCTTCCTCTGACTGTCATCTATCGTTAGACGCAGCACAGCCTTAAGCCGTTACAGAACGACTATCTATCCTGTATCTACGCCTTTTCGCTCTATTCGTGACGAACTCGAATGAAACGATTGTCATCGCGCCAGAGGGGTGTTATGATATGCTGAATGATTTCAGCGAGGAGGGAGCTGTTACGATGAATCCGGCTCTGCTGCCGACGGATGACGATATACGCTTTTTCCAGGAGAACGGCTTCTGGATCGCGCCAAAGCTGTTTGACGACGATCTGATCGCGCAGGCGCATGAGCACATGGAGATGCTGCTGCGAGAGGAGTATGAGAAGGGCGAGAAGCCGCTCAGTAACTACCGCCCCAGCGGGGATGCGGCGAAGGGGCTGGTGAAGATAGATAACGGCTGGTGGGCGGACCGCGTCTTTGAAACATTTGCCACCAGCCCTGTTCTGGGTAGAATCGCCTCCATGCTGCTGCAGGTTCCGGAGATCTACCTCTGGCATGATCAGGTGCTCTATAAGCCCGGCGACAGCCAGGCAGCCGGAAACGTGGGCTGGCATCAGGACAAGGGCTACTGGGCGTCCGCCAGCACCAGTGATATGCTGACCGCCTGGATCGCTTTTGACCATGTCAACGAGATGAACGGCTGTATGCGATTTGTCGCGGGAAGCAATCACTGGGGACTGGTCAACGAGAGCGACTTCTTCAATCCCGATATGGAGGGGCAGCGCGAAAGGATGCGGATCCCCGGAGGCGCGGAGTGGCGGGAGGTTCCGGCGATACTGGAGCCGGGACAGGTCAGCTTCCATCACTGCATGACCCTGCACGGCAGCGGACCCAACCGCACCGATCGCCCGCGACGCTCCATCGCCGTTCATCTGATGTCCGGCGAGACGCGCATGGTCAAAGGCAATAAGCATGTCAACGAGGAGATCTTCGGGGGAGAGGATGGGGAACTCTATCGCGGACCGCGTTTTCCCAGACTGTGGCCCCCCGTCGAGTAGGAGCCGGTCTCAGTAGCCCAGCTCAGGGTCCACCCGATTCCTGAGCGGTTCGCCGTTGAGATACCGGCGCAGGTTTTCGATAAAGATGTCGGTTACCCAGCGGCTGTTGAAGGGACTCGCGCCGCTGGTGTGCTGCGTCAGAATCACATTGGGAAGCGACCAGAGCGGATGATCTGCGGGAAGCGGCTCCGGGTCGGTTACGTCCAGCCCCGCTCCCGTGATCCAGCCCTCCTGCAGAGCGCGCACGAGCGGCTCAGCGGCGATGGACGGACCGCGTCCGGCGTTGTAGAGATAGGCGGTCGGCTTCATCTGCCGCAGCTCCGCCTCGCCGATGTAGGCGATCGTCTCGTCGGTGAGGGGCAGGCAGAGAGCGACATGATCCGCCTGCGCCAGCGCTTCACCTATCTCCTCTCGACGATAGACCCGTTCTACGCCGGGCGGCGGGGGCAGCGGGCGTCTGCGTATCCCGAACACGCGCATCCCGAGCGCAGAGGCTCTGCGTGCGAGCGTTGCGCCGAGGTCGCCCAGCCCGATCACCAGCAACGTCTGACCCTCCAGCGTGAACTTCTCTTTCCAGACCAGTTCGGGAGACCACTCTCTCTCTTTCTGCAACTGCAGCAGGGTCGGAAGTCGTATGGCGAACGCCAGCATGAGCGCGAGAATGTTCTCAGCGATGGGGATGCCGTGCGCTCCGCTCGCATTGGTGAGGAGGATGTTTCGCGCCATGATCGCCGCGATCGGCAGGTGATTGGTTCCGGCGGAGCGCGTCTGTATCCACTTCAGTCGTTCCGCTCTCTCCAGCAGGTCCGCCGAGATATGCCCGCCGAAGATCGCCTCCCCTTCCGCAATGACGGATTGTATCGCCTCCTCATGAAACGCCTCGAGGAACTCCACCTCCGGAAAAGCGCGCCGCAGTCGTTCGCCGTCCTCCGGCTTCAGTTGGGTCGCCAGTATGACTTTCATGGGTCTTCCTACAGGCGTATGAATCGAATTCCGGAGAAGTCCAGCAGGATGCCTGCCACCCGCGACTCCGCCGAGTAGGCAAGAGCATCGGCGTCACCCAGAGCGGCGCAAGGAACGGAAATCTCGATACGATTGCCCTCGACACTTCCGAGGACCTCCGCCTGAGACTCTATTCGCCTTCCCCGGACGGTGATCTGGATCAGGCGATCTTCCGAGCAGGATCCCCGGGAGGAGAGCGGTCGCAGCAGTATCCGAAATCCGATGCGGTCGGCGATCTCCCGACGTGTATCTATGCGAAGATGGATCGTCTCCCGCGAGCGGGATGCAAAGGCCGCCGTGATGTCACCGCCGCCGTCCATCTCGCGCAGCAGGTTGTCGCGGATAGGGTCTCGCTGCACGCATTTCAACTCGGAGGAGGGGTCTCTGTCATGCGGAAGGCGTGGCGATTCGATCTGCGCAAACGGCTCGGAGGATCGGATGAAAGAGAGCAGGAACGATCTCATCACCGATACCTGGCTGTCATGCTTCAGGATGCTTCTACGCTTGTTTTCGACCTGTTCCGGGGTGAGCGTGACTGCCTGCCATTCCCTATCCAGATGGAGCATATTTCTGGGCGGGACCAGACGATCGCTGCAGTGCAGACCGCGGGGAACGGGCCAGTCCCCGCGATGGATCAGATAGTGGTGCAGCCGAACCGTCTCCGGCACAGTCTCCCGGCTCTGCAGCCTGAGCAGCGCCGCCGTAACGAAAGCGGAAGCAGCAGCATGATCGGAATGGTCATCAGATGGATGCGTGACGAAGATGTCGGTGGGGCGATACTCCGCGATAATCCGCTCTACATCGCGCAGTACATTCTCGCCGCAGTAGAGCGCGCTCGGGGAGAAGGTGTGCGCGTAGCGGCTGAAGTTTGACCGGGTAAAGGGCGAGGTGTAGGGAGCAGATGAGGACCAGTTATCAGTCCAGAGCTTCATCAGCCCCCGGTCGGGATAGCCGAGGAATATCAGGTTCTCCCGCGATACGCCGAGATTTTCGACCGCCTGAACGGTCTCTCGTTGACGCAGCTCGCCGAAGCGAATCATCTCCTCCGGTTCAATGTTCAGTCTGCGGAATTCGCGTTCGGCGGCGACCCGGAATCCGTCGCCATTGGTCATGATGACGATCCGCACCGGTGCGCCCGCCTGTCGCGCCTGCTGAATGACTCCTCCGCATCCCAGCGTCTCATCATCGGGATGAGGAGAGAAGATCAGGTAGCGAGACTGCGCGGAAGGGGCGGGAAAGGCGGAGAGCTGGATGCCTGCGCGGGAGCCGTTTTCGTGGTGGTGGCGATAGAGATAGCGCGCGCTGGCGGTTCCCAGATAGATTCCGGGAAGCAGAAGCAGCACTAATAGAATGCGTCGCAGCACGATGATCTTCACGGGCGCCTCGGCAAGCAAGAGAGGGGAGGGAGCGGAGCGAGTGGGATTCGAACCCACGAACAGGTTTTACCCCGTTACACGATTTCCAGTCGTGCTCCTTAGGCCAGCTCGGACATCGCTCCGCGTCGTCATATGCGGGGTGTAGTATAGCAAAGCCCGGAGGAAAAAGTCAAGATTTCAGACGACCAGGGAGGCTCTTCCATCCGGACTCGCGTTCAGGCGCGGTAGGCTTCATCCAGTAACTCGATGGGATGCCTGACGGTGATCGCGCTTCCGCGCTCCTTCAGCCCCTGATGTATCCATGCCAGACAGCCGGGATTGCCCGTGGCGATGACGGCTGCTCCCGTCTCGAGGATGAAATCTATCTTTCGCTGCTGCAGCTTCTTTGCCATCGTCGGCTGGGTCAGGTTGTATATCCCTGCGCTGCCACAGCATGTATCCGATTCGGGCAGGTCTACCAGTTCCAGCCCGGGGATGGACTGGAGCATCTTGCGGGGCGGAGCCGTGATCTTCTGACCGTGCGCCAGATGGCAGGCGTCATGGTAGGCGACCCGCAGGTTCAGCGAACCCTTCGGCGGGCGCAGTCCCAGCTCCATCAGGTACTCCGAGATGTCCCGGACTTTCGCGGCGAACCGACGGGCGCGCTCCGCGTAGAGCGAATCGTCTGCCAGAAGATCGCCGTATTCCTTGAGGGTTGAGCCGCATCCCGCCGAGTTGACGATGAAGGCGTCCATTTCGACCGACTCCAGCGCATCCAGCAGCGTTCTGGCGCGCTGACGGGCATCCTCCAGATATCCATTATGCACATGCAGCGCGCCGCAGCAGCCCGCCGACCGCGGAACCAGCACCTCGCATCCGTTCTGCTGCAGAACGCGAACGGTCGCCTCATTGGTATCGTGATAGAGAACGCGCATGACGCATCCCGCCAGCATGGCGACCGTGGCGCGCTTCTCTCCGATGGCAGGGTTGATCTCGGGCAGCGTTCCGACGGAGACTTTCTCGGGAACCGCAGGCAGCGTAACGGGCGCGCTCGCCGAACCGGTCAGCATCTCGGCGGCAAAGGAGGGCATGTAACGCTGATGACCGTTAGAGCCTCCCAGAACCTGCGCCGCTTTCAGGGTGGCGGAGAAGAGTCGGGGATTGGTCAGCGTGTTTAGGAGCTGACGCCTGGCAAACCGCTGAAGTCCGGGACGCTGTCCGCGCTCCTCGATCTCCGTCCGGAACTCCTCCAGGATGCTGGCGTACTGAACGCCGGAGGGACAAGCGGTCTCGCAGGCGCGGCATCCCAGACAGGCGTCTATGTGCTTCATCACATCCTGATCCAGCGGGATCACGTTCTCCGCGACGGATCGCATCAGATAGATGCGTCCGCGGGGCGAATCGGCTTCATTTCCCGTCAGACGGAATGTCGGGCAGGCATCCAGACAGAACCCGCATCGAATGCACTTTACCGCTTTCTCTTCCACCGAACTGTGCATCATTCGCTCCCGTTTACAGTCAACAGCCTACAGTCTGCCGATAAAACGCCCCGGACTGAAGAGACGATGCGGGTCGAGGGTTCTCTTTATCCCCCGCATGAGCGCAAAGTCCGCGCGGGGCGCGCCCCACACATCTATCTCCGCTTTCAAAACTGGCGGAAGCCGTGTCCAGACCAGATGCCCTCCCTGCGGGATGGATCGCTGTAAGCGCCAGATCGGACCGTTTATGTCGCGGGGATGAGCCGTCGCGGTCTCTTGGGGCAGCGCAGCCTCCAGTATCCCGGTCGGCACATGGCACAGCGCCGATGCGCCCAGAGAGATCAGGAGTTTCAGAGCATCAGGCGTTTCTGTGGGGCGTACCGTCATCCTGACCTGCACCGGAGAGGGATGATTGACGATGTAACGCCGGATGTCGGAATCGGTCCATCCCGCTTCGGACCGCTGAAGCCCGTGCTCCATGAGCAGATCGGTGATCGCCTTCTCCTGCCACTCTGTCGCTTCCCGGCTGCCGATCAAGCCCACATAGAGATAGGTCCCTTCGTGGCAGGCAATGCTCAGGCTCGCCGGCTGAAACCGCGCGGTATGGACAGCCAGGGCAGCCGTCGCCGCACGCTGTGTGTCGGGCGCGGAAAAGAGAAGATGCGCCTGTCGCTCCGGAAGGGGATTGGTCTTGAAGGTTACCTCTGTGATCAGTCCGAGCGTGCCGAACGAGCCGGTGAACAGCTTGCACAGGTCGTATCCGGCGACATTCTTCACGACCTTTCCTCCGCCCTTCACCATCGTTTTGTTTCCTATCGCCACACGAAGACCGAGCAGCCTGTCTCTCGGAGTTCCAAAGCCGGGGCGAAGCAGTCCCTGTCGGTTGGCGGCGACAATGCCGCCGAGTGTCGTTCGATCCTCACAGGGAGGATCGAAGGGCAGGAACTGGTTCTGCTCCCGGAGCGTTTTCTGAAGCTCCGCCAGAGGCATCCCCGACTGAACCGTGACCACCATATCCGGGGGTGAGTACTCCAGCAGGCGATTCATCTGCCCGGTATGCAGGGCAGCCCAGCGTCGCGCCTCCAGCAGATTGCCCTGCTGGATATCGGTTCCGCCGCCCCAGGGAACCAGCGCGATCCCGTTGCTGTGAGCCTGTTGAATAATCTGCAGGCACTCCTCTTCGGAGGAGGGCGCTGCCAGAAAATCTGCAGGCTTTTCGTCCAGAACGAACGACTCCCTGCGGGCGTCTTCAGCGCAGATCAGGCTGGTTATGGGAGAGTGGCTTTCAGTGGCGCTCATGATGTGTGATCCTGCTTTCGCCATCGGGCGAACGGCGCGAATAACGGTAAAGATGGTCTGCAAAAGTGCCGATCAGTCTATTGAAAAAATCCTCGTAAAAACGTCAGCCGGGATGGAAAAACCTGATAGGTCGGACGACGCGATGTGCGTTGATCTGATCCCGAAAAGCAGGAAAGAGCGACGCAGGGTCGCGGGAATTCCGCCATGAGAATATCGAAAGAGAGTATAACGATCGGCTTGATCGGACTGGCTGATCTGATCACAACTATCTACTGGATTCTCTATAAAGGAGCAGACGAAGCCAATCCGCTGTTTGCATTCTTTCTATCTCTGGGGATCGGCTGCTTTATTGTTATGAAGCTGGTGATGCTTGCCTGCCCCCTCTATGTGCTGGAGTATGCGCGGATGCGTTCTCCGGATTTTACGCGCCGCGCCTCACGTTGTGCGATAGCCGCCTACCTCAGCCTCTATATGGTAGGCGTGGTGAATATCAACCCGCATCTGGTGGGCATTGAGCCTGTCTATGCCGCATCGGACTCAAGACAGGTTCCTGAGAGCGTGTTGAATAACTACACGAAACTGCCGACAGGAATGAAGATGAGCCTTGCCTGTCAGATCTCAGAACCCATGCAGTAGCCGTATCAGGAAGAACATGCGCCGTCGAACACAGGGCAGAGCCGGGAGCGTTTCGCAAGCGTTCCCGGCTCGCTCTATACGTAGGCGGTCTTCGGTCTCCATTTCGTCTCGATGCACGACTTGGAGGTCGGCAGCAGTTTGCCGGGATTGCACAGGTTGTTTGGATTGAATACCCTTCGCAGCCGCTCCATGCAGTCCAGATCCTCCGGCGAGAACAGAAGCGGCATGGCGTTGATCTTCTCCACACCGATGCCGTGCTCTCCCGTGATGGAGCCGCCCACCTTCACGCACAGATGCAGTATCTCCTCCCCCGCGCTGACAACCCGTTTCACCTCCTCGGGATCGCGGTCATCGAACAGTACGCAGGGATGCAGGTTGCCGTCTCCAGCGTGGAAGATATTGCAGATGCGAATGCCGTATCGCTGAGCGATCTGCGCGATCTCTCGCAGCACCACCGGCAGCTTGCTGCGGGGAATGACGCCATCCTGCGTGACGATGCTCGGAGCCAGTCGTCCCGCCGCCCCGATCCCTTTTTTGCGCGCCATCCACAGCTTTGCCCGCTCTTCCGGAGTGGCTGCCTGCCGGATCTCACGGGCGCGATTCTTCTGGCAGATTTCGCGCGCCCGCGCGGCGTCGGTCTCCAGCCCCGCTTCAAATCCGTCCAGTTCGATGATGAGGACAGCTCCGGCGTCCTTTGGGAATCCCAGATGGAAGGCGTCTTCGATCGCCTGCAGAATCAGCTGGTCTATCATCTCCAGCGCGCCGGGCAGCATTCCGGCGGCGATGATGTCGGAGACGGTCTGTGTGCAGTCGTCCACCGTGTCGAAGATAGCAAGCAGGGTGCGATAGGATTGGGGCAGCGGCGTCAGGCGCAGCGTAACCTCAGTCACGATCCCCAGCGTGCCCTCCGACCCGACCACGAACCCGACCAGATCGTAGCCGGGAGTGTCTTCCGTTTCGCCTCCCAACTCGATGATCTCGCCGTCCGGCATCACCATCTTCAGCCCGGTGATGTGGTTGGTGGTGACGCCATACTTGAGGGTATGGGGACCTCCGGAGTTCTCCGCAACGTTGCCGCCCACCGTGCAGGCGCCCTGACTGGAGGGATCCGGCGCGTAGTGCAGCCCCTCGTGCGCGACGGCTTTCGTCAGGTGGAGATTGATGCAGCCTGCCTGCGCTACCATCCGGCGGTTGATCAGGTCCGTGCTCAGTATCCGGTTCATGCGAACCGTTGCGATCACCACCCCCCCAAAGAGCGCGGTGGTTCCCCCCGACAGACCGGTTCCGGCTCCCCGTGGAATGAAGGGAACCTCCAGACGGTTGCAGAGCCGAACTACGGCTGCCACCTGCTCGGTGGTTTCGGGAAGCACGATGACAGAGGGGGTGGCTTTATCCACGGTGTAGGCGTCGCAGTCGTAGACGCGCTGCTGAGCGCGACCGCTTAACACGCGCTCGGCTCCCAGGATCGCGGTTAACTCCTGCACAAGCTGCTGTTCACTGACTTTCAGATCGAGGGCGGCGCTGCTCATCATGTTATCCCATCGCAGAGTGAGGCAGGCTCTCCGTCATAGAGGAGAGCCTGCCGGGGGAGATCGTCAGGACTCTTTCGCGCACCAGAAGACCGCGTTGGTGATCACCTTGCGGACATTGTCATTAAAGTAGGTGGGGATCGTCTCGTGTCCCGGTCGGAAGTAGAAGACCCTTCCAATACCGTATCCCTCTCCCACGCCGCCGCCCGGACCGGAGGTGAACCCCTCGGTTTTGCCTTTCCCGACCGTCCAGGTGAGACCGGAGGGGAAGGTGCGACCGTCCAGCGGGAAGTAGGACTGGAAGATCACTTCCAGCGGCGGGGGGACATCAAACGGCGCGCCGTAGAACTCCTCATGCTCCAGCGTGAAGTCCTTGATCCCTTTCGCGATGGGATGCCACGGGGCGCAGACCCGAATATTCTCCGCCTCCGGGGGATCGTTCTCGCGCCATCCGCCTTTCAGGTGACCGGGACAACCCAGAACCGACTGGAAGGGGCGCGAATAGTGCGCGGAGTGCAGGGCAATAAAGCCCATTCCCTGCTCGTGAACGCGGTAGGCGATGCGCTGTACGGACTCATCGTTGACTTCGCCATGCCGCGCATGACCCCACCAGATCAGAACGTCGGTATTCGCCAGCGTATCCCATATGCAGCCCTGTTCAGGATCATCCAGGTGGGCGGTCTGAACCTCCACCCTCTTTTTCCCGTATTTCCTGATCCCTTCGGCAACAGCGCCGCGTATGCTGTCCGGATAGACCTCTTTCGGGGCATGCGGGGGATTCTCGTCCCAGACCAGCACCCGAACAACTCCGTTTTCTGCCATCGGGCAACCTCCTGTGTTCGTTCCGGGAGCAGAATGCCTGCTCTCCTCTTCATTCTACCTCCTGCCGGAACATCCTTCAAAGGCAGGAAGAAGGCTCACAGCTGATGCGAGATATGCTGAAGTACGATCTGGTTGGGGATCAGGTGCGACGGCATTGCTAGCAGGTCCAGTATACTGTGTGCAACCTCCCCCGCCGTGAGCAGCATCTCCGGTCGGGGTTTTCCGGCTATCCCCTCCCAGAAGGGGGTATCCACGCCGGAGCAGTAGACTCCGGTGACGCGAATGCCGGATCGTCTCCCCTCCTGCGCCAGTGCGTTGGTGAGACCGGCAAGGGCATGTTTGGTGGCGCAGTAGAGCGCGGCGTTGGGGATTGTTTTCACGCCGAGAATGCCGCACAGGTTGATGATCATCCCCTCTTTCTGTGCGGACATCACCTGCCAGACCGCTTTTGCAGAGAGGATCGCCCCTTTCACGTTGACATTGAGCAGACGATCTATGGTCTCTTCAGAGGTGTCCGTCAGCGGACCAAGATAGCCGGCTCCTGCGCAGTGCACCAGCGCGTCCAGCCTGCCAAACCGATCCACGGTCTGTTGTACCGCATTCTCGATCTGAGCGGCGATAGTCACATCCGCCTGCACGGCGTGCAGTTTCGCGCCGGGGAAAAAGATCTCATCTACGGTCTGCTGCAGCCGCTCCATGCTTCGACCGCAAATGGTGACAGCAGATCCCTGTTTCAGCAGCCTCTCTGCTGCCGCCTTTCCGATGCCGCTGCTGCCGCCGGTAATGAGCGCGACGCCTTTAAACATCCGGTATATCTCCTTCAACAAGTGTCACCTAATCTACGCAGACGCAAAACAGGATGCTCCCCTGAGCGAAGCTGGCTTGACAACCGACCGCCAGCGCACTATCATGAGGCAGATCGCATCATGCGACAGGTAGGCTATCCTCTTGAATCGAGATACAGGCGAATGAGACCCGCTCATTTACATTTCATCCTCCTCGCAGGACTGCTGCTGCTTGCTTGCCGCTCTTTCGCACAGAACCGAACCGGCGCCGCGTACGATCCGACCTCTCTCTACCAGAAACGCATCCTGCAGGGATTTACGCTCTACATCCATCCGGAAGCGCTGGAACGGGAGAAGGAGACAGGAATCGCACTCAGGCTGCTGGAAGAGAAGTTATCGGAGATCGTGCGGATCATGCCGGATGACAGGCTGAAGAGGCTGCGGCAGTTCGCCTTCTGGATCGAATGGGAGGGACGGTTTCCCACCGCGATGGTCTGTCATCTCTCGGCGGAATGGCTGCGGGAGAACGGGCACAATCCCGACAAGGAGTTAAGCGTCGAGATGGTTCATCCTCCGAAGTTCGTCCAATGGACGACGGAGGATCAGCCGATGATGGTTCTGCATGAACTCGCCCATGCCTACCACTATAAGTTTCTCACGCGGCAGAACCCGGACGTTCTGAAAGCCTTTGACAGTGCGGTGAAGAGCGGGAAGTACGAGATGGTGCCCTATGTTCGCGGACAGAAGCTGCGCGCATACGCGCTGACAAACGATACCGAATACTTCGCAGAGTTGACGGAAGCCTACTTCGGGCGCAACGACTTCTATCCGTTTACCCGTGACGAGTTGAAGGCGTTCGATCCCGAAGGATATGCGCTGATGGAGCGCGTCTGGGGCAAACCAAAAGAGGAGATCAAAAGACCATGAGCGCAAAGATCGGTCTGGGCGTCCTGAGCTGGGCGCACGGGCATGTCAATGCCTACTGCAGCATGATCAGAGAGTTTGACGATGCGCGGCTGGTTGCCTGCTGGGACGATAATGAGGAGCGGGGACGGCAGAACGCCTCCGCCTTTGGCATGACCTACAGCTCCGATCTGGAGGCGGTGCTGATTAACCCGGATGTCGAGTGCGTGATGATCGCCTCTGAGACCAGCAAACATGCCGCTCTGTGCGTGCGCGCGGCGCAGGCGGGAAAGGCGATCCTGCTGCAAAAGCCGATGGCGCTCACGCTGGAGGACTGCGATCGAATCATCGAGGCGGTGGAGAGAGCCGGGGTATGGTTTTCGATGGCGTATCAGATGCGGCATGACCCGCAGAACATCCATATGAAGCGTCTGGTGGAGGAGGGCGCGGTCGGCAGAGTGGGGATCGTGCGAAGAAGGCACTGTATCGGGGTGCTCTTCAGTGAAGCCTTCATAAACGGACCCAGCCGATGGCATATCTCGCGGGAGGCGAATCGAGGCATGTGGATGGACGACGCCGCGCATCCCTGCGACTGGCTCTACTGGATGTTCGGGAAGCCGAAATCGGTCATCGCTGAGGTGGACAATGTGCTGACGAACGTTGCCCCGGATGATGCGGGCTTTGCGATATTCCGCTACGAAAACGGCATGATGGCGGAGGTCCACAACGCCAGCATCACGCATGCCGGAGAGAACACCACCGAGATCTATGGCGATAAAGGTGTTATCATCCAGAATCATGGCGACGGTCCCTCCTGCGCCGTCAAGCCTCCGCATCCTATCGGCGTGAAGCTGTACCAGTCGGAGCGCGCGGATCTGGGCTGGCAGGATCAGGGGCTGCCGGTGCCCGGCGGTCATGGCGAGCGGATCATGGGGGTTGCGCGCCCCTTTGTGGATGCGCTGAAAGCCGGGAGACCGATGTGTACCGCACGCGAGGGGCGGGTCAGTGTGGAGATGGTCTTAGCCGCCTACGAATCTGCGGAGACAGGAAGGCGAGTCGCCCTTTGATTCGAACGGCTCTTCCCTGCATCTTTCTGGCGTGCATGACCGCCGGCATATCGGGCGATCGAGCGGAATCCGGCATCGGAGAGAAGACATCCTTCCCCGAGATCAGGCGCGAGTTTCGCGGGGTCTGGGTCGCGTCCGTCGCCAACATAGACTGGCCCTCCCGGCGCGGTCTCTCCTCCCGCGAACAGCGTCTGGAACTGCGCGCCATCCTGGACCGCGCCAAACAACTGAACCTCAACGCCGTCATCCTGCAGGTGAGACCTGCCTGTGACGCCCTCTATCCCTCGAAGCTGGAACCCTGGTCGGAGTTTCTTACCGGGAAGATGGGTAAAGCCCCGGATCCGTTCTATGACCCTCTGGAGTATGCGATCACAGAGGCGCATCGTCGCGGACTGGAGCTTCACGCCTGGTTTAATCCCTACCGCGCCAGTCATCCCTCCTTCAAGGCGGAGATCTCGCCCGATCACATTAGCCGACGACGCCCGGATCTGGTGAAAAAGTACGGTCGCTATCTGTGGCTCGATCCGGCACGCAAAGAGGTTCAGGACTACAGCATTCGCGTTGTTATGGATGTGCTCCAGCGCTACGATCTGGACGGAGTGCACATTGACGACTACTTCTACCCCTACCGCGAGAGAGACGCCCGCGGCAATCTGCTGGATTTTCCCGATGAAGACAGCTGGCACGCCTATTTGAAGTCGGGAGGGAGCATGTCCCGGGACGACTGGCGGCGTGAAAACGTTAACGCCTTCATCAGGCGGCTCTATCGTGAGATCAAGAGCCGCAAGCCCTGGGTGAAGTTCGGCGTCAGCCCCTTCGGGATATGGAGACCGGGAAATCCGCCGGGCATTCAGGGGATGGACGCCTATGCGCAGATCTATGCCGATTCTCGATTATGGCTGCATGAGGGCTGGCTGGACTACTTCGCGCCCCAGCTCTACTGGAGGATCGAGCAGACGGCGCAGAGCTACCCCGCGCTTTTGCAGTGGTGGTCGGAGCAGAATGTAAAGCGCCGCCACCTCTGGCCCGGCAGCTTCACCAGCCGTGTGGGAGGTTCCGGGGCAAATAACTGGACTGCCGCGGAGATCGTCCAACAGGTTCTCACTGCGCGAGAGCAGGAGGGAGCTGGAGGAAGCATTCACTTCAGCATGAAGGCGCTGATGGAGAACCGGGGCGGGATCGCGGAGAGCCTTCTGAAGGAGGTCTACGCGCAGCCTGCGCTGGTTCCGGAGTCGCCGTGGCTGAGCAGAAGCCGCCCTCGCGCTCCGAAGGTACAGGTCCGGCGGGATGCTGAAGATGGGCGGATCGTCTGTGAATGGAGATGCCCGGAGGGCGGAGCGGTCAGGCTCTGGACGGTGAGAATGAAGATCGGTGACGAGTGGGTTGTAAGGATTCTGCCACGATCAGAACAGAATCTGAAGCTGCCGGACGATCAGCCGCTGACGATGCTGGTGGTGACAGCCGTGGATCGTCTGGGAAAAGAGAGCGACGCCGCGATAAAAAAACTGAAATAGCTGCGCCCTGTTAGATGTTCTGGCACAATTTATGCAATATGGCAATACAACGGGGCGATGGTGTACCGGAATACGTAAGGAAAGGGTAACAATACTGAATGAGGGTACGCAACGCAGTCGTACTGTCTCTGTTTTTTCTGAGCGGAGCGCTGTTCCTCAAGACGGAGGCGAAGGGGCAAACCATTGACAGCGGGAATGTCCAGATTAACACCCTGACAAACGTTAAGCCCAACAACGCCGCGGCGGAAAACGACAGCTACGCCAATCTATTTTTGGAGCGAGCCAATCATACGCTTGCCTCTAGTCTGGCGGTAGATGTCTTCAGTCCGCTGGGCAGCTATAACGGCAGCTCATCCTCCGTTGGAAGCATTGCCGCTGGAACGGTCGTCAACAGCTACTGGCTGAACGTGGATAAGGTAGGTTCTAGCTCCGTATTGGTCAGTTACTCAGGACAGATCACCTTCCAGTACAAGATTCTGGGGGTTATCTTCAACAATCAAAGCCGGTTTGCCGGCAGTACTGCCGTTCTAGGAAAACCCGGAACCACCTATCCCGGTGCAGGTTCATACGGACCGCTGGAAGCCACGGACACTTTCAGCGTAACCAACGGCGGCAAAACTCTGATCTTTAGCTGGAAAGTGAACACCAACGCCGATCAGATGCGGATTATCACCGCTGTACCGGAGCCGGCTTACTATCAGCTCGGCGCGCTGCTGATAAGCGGAGGACTGCTCACTTTAACCAGGCGACGCAAACAAGCCTAGTCTTCGGTCTCTCTCACCTTTCATTACTTCGATAGTTCTACAGGGAAAGCCATATGCTGGCTTTCCCTGTTTTTCGCCATGTGCTATTATATTCCCAGCGACTCAAGTGAAGTGCGATCCTGATATGAGTGGAGAGTTCTATGAGTTTTCACATTACCGAGGACGGTAAAAAGCTGGTCACCGTTATTCCCGGCGACGGCATCGGTCCGGAATGCGTCCACGCCGCCCTGCGTATCATCGAGGCGACCGGCGCGCCAGTCGCCTGGGAGGAGAGATATGCCGGCGAGAGCATCTTCAAGCAGGGGATAGCCTCCGGCGTCCCGTCCGAAACCATCGAATCGGTGCACAAGACCCGCGTCGTGCTGAAAGGTCCGCTCGGAACGCCGGTCGGCTACGGCGAGAAGAGCGCGAATGTTACGCTCCGGAAGCTGTTCGAGACCTATGGCAACATCCGTCCCGTACGCGAGTTCCCCGGCGTAAAAACGCCCTACAGCGGACGGGGGATTGATCTGGTCGTGGTGCGTGAGAATGTGGAGGATCTCTATGCCGGTATCGAGCATATGCAGACCCCCGGGGTGGCGCAGTGTCTGAAGCTGATCTCGCGCAAAGGCTGCGAAAAGATTGTGCGGCTGGCGTTCGAGTTTGCACGGTCGGAGGGACGCAAGAGCGTCGCCTGCGCCACCAAATCCAACATCATGAAGCTGACCGAAGGGATGCTCAAGCGCACCTTTGAGGAGATTGCGCCGGAGTATCCCGATATCGAGTCGTGGCATATCATCATTGACAACTGCGCCCACCAGCTTGTTAAGAAACCGGAGCAGTTCGATGTGATCGTTACCACCAACATGAACGGCGACATCATCAGCGATCTGACCTCTGCGCTGGTGGGAGGACTCGGCTTTGCGCCCTCTGCAAACATCGGCAACGATGTGGCGATCTTTGAGGCGGTGCATGGCTCCGCGCCCAAGTATGCCGGCAAGAACGTCATCAACCCGACCGCTGTCATCCTCAGTTCCGTGCTGATGCTGCGACATCTGGGTGAGTTTGAGGCGGCTTCGCAGATCGAAAACGCCCTGATGGTGACGCTGGAAGAGGGCAAGGTGCGAACCGGAGATGTCGTGGGCTACGATAAAGGTTCCTCCACCACCGACTACACCGATGCGATCATCTCCAATCTGGGCAAAAAGTCGGAGAAGTGGACGGTCCGCGACTACAAACCGCTGCAGCTTCCGCAGGTTACCAGCAGTCCGGTCATGGTTACGCCGAAGACCCGTCGGGTCATTGGAATGGATCTGTTCGTGGAGTCTCCTCTGCTTCCCTCTGAGCTTGGACCCAGCATCGAGAGTCTGCTGGACAACAGCCCGGTCAGGCTCAAGATGATCTCCAATCGCGGCACGAAGGTCTATCCTTCGATGGGCGCGATTACTGACTGCGTGGATCAGAGCCGATGCCGCATCGTCGTGCGTGATGAGAACGCGGAGCTGAACGATAAGCAGATACTCGATATTGTTGCACTCATCGGGACCAGACACAAATGGGAGCACATCGAAAAGCTGCAGGAGTTCGACGGCGTCGCAGGCTACACAAAGGCGCAGGGAGAGGACTGACCCTTCGTAGAAAGCTTATGATGATCCCCCTTTGATTCAAAGGGGGATCGGTTATTGTATGCTGTCTCAGGAGTAGCGCAATGCGATCCTCGTTTCGCCACTTCCCCTATCTTATGCTCCTCCCGCTTCCTCTTCTGTTGCTCTATCGGGCGGAAAGGCAGGAGACGCCCCAGCTCTTTGAGCGCAGGCTTGCCCCGGGAGTCGTCTATGTGCAGGAGATCACTCCTCCTCCGAATGGTCCGCTTGTCTGTCATGTTCTTCGCGTGAATCTGCAGGAGAAGGGCGTCTTCGTGCGCTCGGAGATCGGGCGCGACGTGGTGCTGACGGATGAGCCGGAGCAAGGGCGCGAGACCGTCGGCGACCTGGCAGTGCGGCATAAGGCGTTGGCGGCGGTCAACACCGATTTTTTTCCCTTCACGGGAGACCCGCTGGGGATCGCCATTCGCGACGGAGAGCTTCTGAGCGAGGGGATGCCCAACCGGGCGGCAATGGGGATCACGGCGCAGGGCAGGATCCTTTTCGATACGCTGCTGCCGATCGGCACGCTCTTTCCGGCACGGGGAGTCTATCGCGCTCTGGACGGCATCAATCGGGTTCCCGGGAAGAATGAGATCGTTGCGCTGACCCCCTCCTATGGTCAGAGGCTGTTCGCGCCGGAGAAGTCGGTATTCGTGCCGCTCTCTGGGGTGGACCTGCCGGTCAGGGCGGGGCAGGAGCACCGGGGAACCGCCGGCATTCCGCAGGATGCAGACCCCAACATGCAAATTCTGCCCGGTCAGGTGGTGCTGGTGGGGGAGGGGAGCGGCGCGCAGTGGATTCGGGAGCATATCCGCGGAGGTGACACCGTTCGGTTCCGTTTCGACTTTGTAACCAATCCGCTGAACGGTAACAACGCGCGCGGAGAGTTCAGTTCCCGCGCGGAGAGCCTGCGCGGTCGCGCCGTGCGCAGCGTCTGGTCGGATGTGGTTCAGGCGGCTGGAGGCGGACCCTGGCTGATTCGGGACGGCAGCATCGCGATAGATGGCGAGGCACAAGGGTTCAACCGAGAGACCTTTGTCCTGCGCCGACATCCGCGTACGGCAGCCGGCGTAACGGAAGCGGGGGAGCTGCTGCTAGTGGTGGTGGATGGTCGGCAGTCGTTCAGCCGGGGGATGTCTCTGCCGGAACTGGCGGAGTATATGAAAAAGCTCGGCGCAGTGCAGGCGATCAATCTGGACGGGGGCGGCTCCTCCACGCTGTTTGCGCGAGGCATGTATCTCAACGGACCCTCGGACGGCTTGCCCAGACCCGTCTCCAACGCGCTTCTGATCTTTGCGGATAAACCGGAGGAGACGATCCCGTCGGCAGTGAACGATGCGATCGTCTTCCAGGCGGGTGAGAGCGTGAGGCTCACTCTGCCGGATGCGCAGGCGCAGGATGCGATGACGCTCTGGGGAACGCTGGAAGGTCGCGGCTTTGTGGACCAGCGCGGAGCGTTGACCTCGACGCGCGCCGGTGCGGGGACGGTCGTCGCCTGGCGTAACGGAAGCCGGAGAACCTATCCCTATCAGGTGCTGCCGCTGCAGCCTGCCACGCTGCGCGCCTCCTGGATTCCGGTGGCAAACAACCCTCCGGATCGAAGCGGGGTGGCGGTAGTGGTTCTGGATCGGTTCGGCAACCCGGTTCCCGGGCAGGAGGTGCGTCTGCAGGTTTCGGGAGGAGCGGCAGACCGCATACAGCTCACCACCGACTCACGGGGGCGCGCGCAGGCGGAGATCGTCTGGGAACTGGAGAGCATGGAACGAAGCGTCCGAGTGACCTCCGGCAGTCTGCCTCCGGTATCCCTGACTCCAAAACGTATGTAGAGGGTCAGTCGGAAGCGGGCAGCAGGTGCATGCAGTTGAAGCAGGTTCGGGCGGTGATAAAGTTCATTGCGCCGCAGTGCCGGCAGCGGATCTCCGCCCATTCGGCGGGGGGATGATGGATCGGATCGGGCTGCCCCTCAATGATATCGAACCCTTCTGGGTCGGTTCTCTGGGTGTCGCGCAGACGCTGCGTGATCGTGCCGCTCAGCTCCAGAGCGCCGGGATGATGGGGATCGAGATAGAGCGCGACATGGTTCTCGCTGGCAGCCTCCTCTAGGTCGTGAATGCTGCAGAGAAAGACGGCGAAGTTGTAGTGGGTGGAGGCGCGTCCCGGGCAGAGTTCGATCGCCCGTTCAAAATACTCCCTGGCTCTGTCGCGATCCTCCAGGCGGGCGTAGGAGATGGCGAACAGTTCCATCAACTCCGGGTGATCCGGGCGCTGTTTTTGCAGCTTCTGAAGCTCTTTCAAGATCGGCTGAATGTCCGGTCCCTGTAACGCCCGGCGCGCCCTCTGGATTCTCTTTTCGAAGTCAGAGAGAGTATCTGACATAGAGTCATCCCCCGGCTGTATCGAAATCCTGCAACTATTATACAGGGTTTCCGCCGGGGGGAAGACTCTTTTTCAGGATCGCTCTTCAGTTTCCAGCAGATAGGCGGCGATCAGTCCACGGCAGAGAGCGGGACGCGCCGTAACGGTCTGCATGATCGCCTCTACAATCTCCGGGATCTCCGCGCAGATACCGTACTGTTTGAGCGTCTGCTGAATCTCCAGCAGCGTCTGCATATTCTGCGGCGCAAACGTGCGATCGTCCGTTGGCGGGATCACTACCGCTGGCGCGGGAGTGATCGCGATCGGTCTCTCGTCGGCAGGCGGTTCAGGCTGCCGGACGGGCGAAAGCAGCCCCTGCATGGCTGCCCGTATGTCTTCTCGACGCGGCATAAGCTTGGTCCTCCTGAAGAACCTCCTGCGCCAGGGCGCGGTAGGCATAGGCTCCATTGGAGTCGGGAGCGTACTGGAGAATCGTTTGACCTACGGCTGGAGCTTCTGCCAGACGAACTGTGCGTGGGATAACCGTCTCATAGACAAGACCGGGCAGCGCCCTGCGCGCCTCTCTCAGCACATCCTGCGCATGAAGTGTCCGCTTGTCGTACATCGTCGCTACGACCCGCAAGCGTAGATTCCGGTTGGTGGTCTCCTGAATAGACGCCGTGATCTCCTGAACGTCCGCCAGTCCTCGCAGCGACAGAAATTCACACTGCAGCGGGACCAACGCCACATCGGCGGCGGTCATCGCATTGGTGGTGGCGTGGCTCAGCGACGGTGGGCAGTCTATCAGACAGTAGTCGAAGTTGGTGCCGATCAGATGAACCGCCTTCTGAAGTTGATAGGCAGGCTCTCCGATCTCATCCAACTGCAGAAACACATTTGCCAGCCTTGCGGTGGCGGTGACAACGTGCATGTTGCCGGTACACGGATAGATTGCGTGCAGAATAGATTCGGGAGCCAGCAGCACATCCCCCATCGTCAGACCGGTGGCGGCGCGACCGACGGCAGCCGTCAGGCTGCCCTGTGGGTCCATATCCAGCAGCAGGACTCTCTTACCCATCTCCGCCAGAGCGGCTCCCAGGTTGATCGTGGAGGTAGTCTTCCCGACCCCTCCTTTCTGGTTGACGATTGCATAGGTCAGCATGTAGCAGTTCCGATCTAATCTCCGAAGGAGTTAGTCTGTCTGTTTCTGTTTCGCGGGTATCCCCTACCGGGAAAGGCTAATCCGGCAGCGCGCTGCGCCACTTCCGCAGTACCTGTTCTCTCAGCGCATGCAGCTGCTCTAGGGTCCATGCATCCGAATATCCCGACGACAGGGGATTCTGCAGCAGATGCGCCGCCTCTTGCAGGCTTATCGGTCTGCTGACGGCTTGCGCCGGTTTCGGTCTCTCTGCGGGTCCTTGAGCCGGACGCGGACCGCGCGCGGGGACGTCTCGGACATACGCCTCGCGCGGCAGTTCCGGTGCGCTTGCTGGATCGAGCGGTACCTGTGAGTTCAGGCGTTCGTGCAGAAGCCGCGCCTTCATCGTGGTCGAGAGGTGCGGCATATCTGCAAACAACTCATCCAGACGCTTTCGTTTCGCGTTGCTTTCGCTGTCCTGCTCGTACTCCATCTCAGGCTGCCTTCTCCAGCGTTATCTTTCCATGCCGCGGGATCCGCCCGTTCATGTCGCTCATCGCCTGTTCAACATGCTCCGGCAGCAGCCGGTCTGCGTCTCGCAGGAAAGCCTCTTTCATCGTGGCTTCGGTTACCACCAGAATATCGCGCGGAACGCCGCCGCTGAACTCATAGATCGCTTTCATTGTCTCTACCGGGCACAGACGGATGGGGTCATGACAGCCCGCCCGTCGGAACCGGTGCAGAATCATGGCGTCCGTCTCTTCTGCAGAGAGCGGCTCCAGTGTCGAAACGGAGGCGATCCGGCTCTGGAGCGCTGGGAAGTAGGACAGTTTCCGATCTATATTCAACTGAGCGGAGAGCACAATCTGCATCAGAATCCGTTCGCGAGTCTCCAGATTCAACAGGTCGCGAAACACCGGCATCGCCTTGGAGCCGATGGACTGCGCCTCGTCCACAAACAAAACGACGGTCTTACGCTCCTCATACGCCTGCTCCAGCAGCCAGGTCTCCAGACTCGAGACCATCTCTCGGGTGGAGTTGGATGGGGGCAGACCGAAGGCGGAAAGCACCTCCGACAGCAGTACCCTGGGCGTGCTGATGGTGGCGGTATTCTGCAGTTTCGCGCACTTCCATCCGAATTGCTGGGGCCAGACCGTCATCAGGTATTCGATCAGGAACGATTTCCCCAGTCCTACATCGCCGCGTACTAACGCTAGCCCTCCATGCTCTTCAATCGTCCATCGCGTCTTGATAACCGCTTCTTTATGCTGCGTGGACAGGAAGAGCCATTTCGGATCGTGGTTGCGTGCGAACGGGGTTTCGGTCATCCCAAAATGCCGAATATACTCCGTGGGCATCCTTAAACTCCTCCTCCGGATCGTGCTAGCTCCCTTATTCCATAACGCGACCCGAATCTATCAGTGTAACTCCGCTTATTGTCGCCGTCGCGGATGATTCTGTCATCTGGAACGCGAGGCGTGAGACGGTCTTCGCCTTCTGAGACCTCTCCCATCTGAAGACGCAAACTCCACAGGCGCTGTCTGAATGATAGGTGAAAATGGCAGGGCAGCCGGACTATCACGCGACAGGATGCTATCCCGTATACACATTGTCGGATGCTGGCATTCCCGACTGGACAGCAATATCTAGAATCCGGGTAAACTGGCGCGTCCCGCCGTCCGGCAGATGGAAGATGCCGTCTAGCCCCGATAGAAAAAAGCAATTTTCGATAAATCTTTTCAGAGTGTCTGCAACGTCTAACTCTGTGATTGCGTCCCTCAGAAAGGGGTCCGTGAGGAGCCGATGAGAAAAATCCACCTATCGGAAGCAGGAACAGACGATGCTCATTCCGGGACTGCCCGACCACACTCAGCCGAGAGTCTACACAGATACGCCCCGCAGTTACAGATTGATTGACGGCTTAATCGAACTCGAACCATGTAATTCGGTGATACACTTTCGCTCCAGCGAGTTTCACAGCAAACGGCACGCCGGTCCGCTCTCCATTCGATGCGCCTTCAATGGACAGAGAACCTATTCCGTCCAGCAGACCGACTTTGCCGTCAGCGATGGCTGCTATCTGGTTCTGAATGAGGGACAGGTCTTTTCGAGCCATATTCGCTCCGAGACCGAGGTGGAGAGTTTCAACATCAACTTCCGTCCAGGCTTTGCGGAGGAGGTGCTGAGGAGCCTGATCACCAGCGCAGATCATCTGCTGGATGCGCCGAATGAGGACTGCGGACAGCCGGTTCTCTTCTTCGAACAGCTCTACCCGCATGATAGTATCCTCTCGCCCGATCTGATCAAGCTGAGAATCACGGTTTCGCAGGAGTGGGCGACGCATACCTGGCTGGAGGAGAGGTGCCATGATCTCTTGGAGAAACTGCTTCAAGTACACCGCAGCATCGGCAGGGAGATCGAAAGCCTGCCGCTGGCGCGCGGAACGACACGACGAGAACTCTACTACCGCCTGCATCGCGCTCGCGACTTTATGGAGTCCAATCTGCGTCAGCCGATCTCCATCGCACAGATTGCAGAGGTCGCCTGCCTGTCACCGCACTACTTTCTGCGGATGTTCAAGCAGACCTTTCAGGAGACGCCGCATCAGTATCTGACGCGCCGGAGGCTGGAGACCGCGAAGAGCCTGCTGGTGAAAACCGACTGTTCCATCACGCAGATCTGTCTGTCGGTGGGATTCGAGAGCCTGGGGTCCTTCAGCTGGCTGTTCCGCCGGCGTTTCGGGGTCTCGCCGGAGATGTATCGCAAACATGCTCGAAATCCGCTGCATCCGCGACCGTGCGATCTGGACTGGATCCGGAATGCGTTGAAGTCGCCCTCTTAGTCGAAAAAAACGCTCCCGGCAGTCTGGTGCTGCCGGGAGCGTTGCGCGAAAGGAGCTACCACCCGCGCATCGCCATCAACTGCTTCTCGTCCAGCTGGCGAATATCTATGGAGTTCATCGGCTCTCCCAGTTCCATGGAGACCTCCGCCAGTATCTCCGGTCGGTCGTAGTAGGTGCAGGCAGAGACAATGGCGTGTGCGCGCTTCTTGGGATCGGAAGACTTGAAAATACCGGAACCCACGAAGATCGCCTCCGCGCCAAGCTGACGCATCAGAGCCGCATCCGCCGGCGTGGCGATGCCTCCCGCGGAAAAGTTGGGAACGGGCAGCTTGCCGGTCTGATGCACCTCTACCACCAGATCGTAGGGAGCCTGCATCTCTTTGGCAGCGACCATCAGTTCATCGGGGGACATGGACTGCAGACGGCGAATGCCGCTCATTACGGCGCGCATGTGCCGCACCGCCTCCACCACGTTTCCGGTTCCAGCCTCACCTTTTGTGCGGATCATCGCCGCGCCCTCGCCGATACGTCGCAGGGCTTCTCCCAGATCGCGGCATCCGCAGACGAAGGGCACCTTGAACGCATGTTTGTTGATGTGGTGCTGCTCATCCGCCGGGGTCAGAACCTCGCTCTCATCCACAAAGTCTACTCCCAGCGATTCGAGAATCTGCGCCTCCACGAAGTGTCCGATACGCGCCTTCGCCATCACGGGAATGGTGACCGCCTGCATGATCTCGCGGATCATCTTCGGGTCGCTCATCCGCGCCACGCCGCCATGTACGCGAATGTCCGCCGGAACCCGCTCCAGAGCCATGACGGCGACCGCTCCGGCTTCTTCCGCAATGATTGCCTGCTCCGGCGTAACCACGTCCATGATGACGCCGCCTTTGAGCATCTCCGCCAGACCTACCTTCGTTCGCCAGGTAGACTTCTGCGTTTCGTAACTCTCCATCTTGGTTTTCCTCAATCCCTAGAGTCTGGTCAGACCCGTTGTTTACTCTACGTAATTATACCTTGTTACCCTGTTTTCAACAGGGTATGCGCAGTTCGGCTGCCTGAGCGGCAGGGGCGCGCCGGAGCGTTATCTGCGGTTTACCGAGATTTCTTACGAGTTCCTACTTGACAGAGTTTCGCCTCTGTTCTACTATGTTCCCATGATCGAAAGCCCTGTAACCTCGCGCAAGCGCTACTTTAACCGAGAGATTAGCTGGCTGGAGTTCAACCGGCGTGTGCTGGAGGAGGCGCAGGATGAGAACCATCCGCTGCTGGAGCGCGTTAAGTTCCTGAGTATCTTTCATAGCAATCAGGATGAGTTTTTTATGATCCGCGTCTCCGGGCTGCAGGAGCAGGTGGAGGCGGGGCTGCAGGAACCCAGCGATGACGGTCTCACCCCCCGCGAACAGCTTGAGATCCTCCGGGAGCGGATCATTGCGCTCAATAAGGACGCCTGGCAGTGCTACCAGTCTCTACGGAAAAAGCTCGCAGAAAACGGCATCTGTCTCTACAACTACTCCGAACTGAACCGGACGCAGAAAACCGCCCTGCGCAGATACTTCCTGACCAGCGTCTACCCGGTCCTTACCCCGCTGGCGGTAGACCCGGCGCATCCCTTTCCCCATATCTCCAACCTGAGCCTGAGCCTCGCGGTGGTCATTCGCGATCAGGAGAACCACGAGAAGTTCGCCCGTGTCAAAATACCTCAGGTGCTTCCGCGCCTGATACCCGTGGAACTGACAGCGGCAAGGGAGGAGCCAGGCGTGGGGCGTATGCGAAAGCGTTGCTTTGTCTGGCTGGAGGAGCTGATCGCGGCGCATCTGGACACGCTCTTTCCCGGAGTGCAGGTGGTCAGCAGCTACCCGTTCCGGGTGGTTCGCGACGCCGACATCGAGATACGCGAGGATGAGGCGGGCGATCTGCTGCAGGCGATCGAACAGGTGCTGGTGCGTCGTCGGTTCGGCAGCGTGGCGATGCTGATGGTCAGCGAGGATATGCCGGATCAGATACGCACCATCCTGGAGCAGAACCTCAGTATAGATCACTCCTATGTGTATGAATCGGAGGGACCGCTTGGGTTAAGCGCGTTGATGTCGCTCTATGATCTGGAGTACCCGCATCTCAAAGACCCTCCCTTTCGTCCGTATGTCCCGCTGGTGCTGCACAACACACGCGACATATTCGCCTGCATCCGCAGTCAGGATATCCTGCTGCACCATCCCTACGACAGCTTTGCGCCGGTGGTGGAGTTTGTGCAGGCGGCAGCCAGCGATCCCGACGTGCTGGCGATCAAGCAGACGATCTATCGCGTGGGAAGAAACTCCCCGATCGTGGAGGCGCTGGCGCAGGCGAGCCTGAACGGGAAACAGGTCTCCGTGCTGGTGGAGTTGAAAGCCCGTTTCGATGAGGAGAACAATATCGAGTGGGCGCGCGCGCTGGAGAAGGTCGGGGTGCATGTCGTCTACGGACATGTCTCGCTCAAGACGCACTGCAAGGTTCTGCTGGTTGTGCGGCAGGAGGCGGACGGCATCCGGCGGTATGTGCATCTGGGAACGGGTAACTACAATGCGAAGACCGCGCGGGTCTACACCGACTTCGGCATGTTTACCTGCAACCCGGAGATCGGGGAAGATGTCTCCATGCTCTTTAACTCGCTGACCGGTTACAGCGCGCATGTCCCCTACAAGAAGCTGCTCGTTTCGCCGGATGGAATTCGCAAAGGCTTGCTTGAGCGTATTCAACGGGAGATTGAGCATGTGAAAGCCGGGAGGGGAGGGCATATCATTGTGAAGATGAACTCCCTGACAGATAACCGATCCGCCGATGCTCTCTATGAAGCCAGCCAGGCGGGCGTCAAAATAGACCTGATCGTGCGCGCAAGCTGCTGCCTGATCCCCGGTGTCCCGGGAATGAGCGAGCATATCCGGGTGATCAGCATCGTCGGGCGATTTCTGGAGCACCACCGCGTCTACTACTTCCGAAACGGGGGAGAGGGGCGGGAAGAGGTGTGGCTAGGCAGCGCGGATATCATGCAGCGCAACCTCGACCGGCGCGTGGAGACACTCTTCCCGATAGAGGATCGCGATATCAAGCTATGGATGATTCAGGAGGCTCTTCCGGCATTCTTGCGGGATACGAAACAGGCGCGCCAGTTAATGCCCGATGGCACCTACCGGCGCGTTACGCCTGTGCCGGGGGAAGAGCCGTTCGATTCGCAGATGTGGTTTCTGTCGCGCCATCAGGAGCCGATTCGTCGCACAGCGGGCATGAAAAAGGTCTACAAGCCCAACTCCTCTTCCGAGACCACGTAAATCTCAAAATGCCGTGATTCATTTTGCCGCAATAAATTAGGTATAATGTCAGCTGTGTGTGCAGGCTTTGCCACGCCGCAGCGTAGTTTGTGAACATCTTCACAATAAGCCAGCCGGAGGCGCAGATGCTCAACGATTATCTCCCCGTTCTTGTCATGATGGCTGTCGCCACCGTGATCGCCGTAGGAATGGTTGTCGGCTCATATCTTCTCGGACCCAAAAAGCCATCGCGTTTCAAGCAGTCCTCCTATGAGTGCGGCATGACCCCGGTTGGCACCGCCCGCGAGCGGTTCCCGATCAAGTTCTACCTGATCGCCATGCTGTTCATCATCTTCGATATCGAAACGATCTTCCTCTATCCCTGGGCGGTTACCTTTGCCGGATCGGAACGCGCTGTAAAGCTGTTTAACCTGGCGGAGATGGCGATCTTTGTCGGCATCCTCTTCGTCGGATACTTCTATATCCTCTGGAAGGGCGCGTTCGACTGGGACGAGGGGCAGAGAGAGGATGCCGAACAGCCCTCGAGAAAGATCTTCGAGCCGCGCGCGCCCATACGGTTTGGCAACGAGAGCAGCGGCGAGGTGCGGCTGAAAGCCGCCGCGGACGTCTCCTCCTCGCCGACGGAAGAATCGAGCCGGCTAACGCACGTATAGTCTAGCAGTTTGTCAGGAGAGCGAGCGATGACAGAGACAGATGTGCAAGCCCCGGCGGAGCGGATAGAGATCACGAAAATCAGAGAGCAGTTTCCGGACGCCATTCTGGAGGTGAACGAGTTTCGCGGCGACACCCGCATCACGGTAAGGCGGGAGCAGATCGTTGAGATTCTCACCCTGCTGCGTGACGATCCCGACCTGCACTTCAACTTCTTCTCCGAGTGTCTCGGCGTGGACTATCTCAATGTGGACGACGAGAGCTACATTCTGGGAAAGCCCCATCGCTTTGAGGTGGTCTACAACCTCTACTCTCTGCATGACCCCCGCACGGGCAAAGGGAGGAATCAGCGCATCTTCATCAAGGTCGGCGTGCCGGAAGAGGATCCCGTCGTGCCCTCCGTAACGGAGGTCTATCCCGGAGCGAACTTCCCTGAGCGCGAGATATACGATATGTTCGGCATCCGTTTCAGCGGACACCCGGATCTGCGGCGTATCCTGATGGCGGATGACTGGGTCGGTCATCCCCAGCGGAAGGACTATCCGCTGGGAGGTGAGCGCGTTCAGTTCCCGGACGGCAAGTACGGACCCGCTGTCGGAGATCGCATGGTGCAGCATCCCGGCGAGAGCTTCTTCGGCAAGACCGCCAGCGAAATCGGAGATATTGACTGATATGACCCTTGAATCACGCGAGCTGAACCCGCCTTCTCTGCTGGCGCAGGGCGTATCCCTCGATCCCATCAACGAAGGCACGATGGTCATCAATATGGGACCGCAGCATCCCTCTACCCATGGAGTGCTGCGTCTGGTGCTGGAGCTGGAGGGGGAGACCATCGTCAGCTGCACACCCCACATGGGATATGTCCATACCGGCATCGAAAAAGAGGGCGAGTACCAGACCTACATGAAGGCGGTTACCATCACCGACCGCATGGACTATCTGTCCGCCCACATCAATAATCTGGCTTACTCGCTGTCGGTGGAGAAGCTGCTGGGCGTCGAGGTCCCTCCCCGCGGTCAGTATCTTCGGGTCATCCTCTCCGAAATTCAGCGCATCGCCAGCCATATGGTCTGGCTGGGCACGCACGCGCTGGACATCGGCGCGATGACCGTCTTCTTCTTCGCCTTCCGGGAGCGCGAGAAGCTGCTCGATCTGACCGAGATGATGTCGGGCGTGCGGATGATGCCCTCCTGGATCGTTCCGGGCGGACTGCGCGGAGACGCGCCGGAAGGCTGGCTCGAGCGCTGCAAGAAGGTCATGGATGAACTGCCCTATCGCTTTGACGAGTATGAGACGCTGATTGATCAGAATCCCATTTGGCGCGAGCGCACGCAGGGCATCGGGATCATCTCTGCAGAGGACTGCTACGCGCTGGGCGTCAGCGGACCGACGCTGCGCGGCTGCGGCGTTCCTCACGATATCCGCAGAGCCGCACCCTACTGCGGCTTCGATCAGTTCGAGTTCGGCATTCCCATCGGCGATTACGGAGATGTCTATGACCGGTATCGCGTGCGCATGGCGGAGATGCGACAGAGCCGGGAGATCATCAAGCAGGCGCTGGAGCGGATTCCGGACGGTCCGATCAATGTCTCGGATCGCAAGGTGGTTCCTCCGCCCCGCTACGAACTCGACAGCTCGATGGAGGCGGTGATCCACCACTTCAAACTGTGGACGGAGGGCTTTCATCCGCCGGTGGGCGAAGCCTATGTGCCCGTGGAGTCTCCGAAGGGCGAGATCGGCTTCTACATCGTCTCGGACGGCTCGAACTATCCGTGGAGAATGCACGAGCGACCGCCGTCGTTCATGAACCTTCAGGCGCTCGCCAAAATGTGCGAAGGCAGACTGATCGCCGATGTGGTTGCCATCATCGGCAGCATAGATATCGTTCTGGGCGAAATAGACCGTTAGCCCTGTACCGGGAGTGACAGATGAGTGAACAAGCGGGATATGTTCCTGTGGTTGGAGCGGTTGCCGAACCGCAGCCTGCGCCGGAGAAGTCGTATCGCTTTTCCGAACAGGCGATACAGGAGCTGGAGGAGATCTTAACCCACTACCCGGATAAGAAGTCGGCAATCCTGCCTGCGCTGTGGATCGCGCAGCGCGAATATGACGGCTACCTGCCCCCGCAGGCGATTCAGGAGGTCGCAGACCGCTTGGAACGCCCGTTTGTCGAGGTGGAAGGCGTCGCTACCTTCTACACGATGTACAACCTTCGCAAGCGCGGACGCCATCATCTGGAGGTCTGCACCTGTCTAACCTGCGCGGTGATGGGGGCGTATGAGGTGGTGCATCATCTGGAAAAGAGGCTTGGCGTGAAGGTCGGGCAGACGACCTCCGACGGCGAGTTTACGCTCTCCGAAGTGGAGTGCCTCAACTACTGCGGAGCCGCGACGGTGGTGCAGGTGGGCGATAAGTACTTTGGAAACATCACGAAAGAGAACGTGGACGAGTTGATCGAGACGCTGAGAAACTCCAATGAGTTCACGCCCGCCGACCTTGCCAATGCCATCGTCAGGCTGCATATTCCGGAACGCACCGCAAAGAAGTAGCATCGCGCGCCGTCTGCAAGCATGTCGTAATCGAGGGAGTTCGATGGCGGAGACACTGGTTCTACTGAAGCACCGGGATGTTCCCGGAATAGAGAATATTGATATTTACGAACAGCACGGGGGCTATGCCGGGCTGAAGAAGGCGCTCGCCATGGAGCGGGATGCAGTGATCAATGAGATCAAGACCTCCGGTCTGCGCGGTCGCGGCGGGGCGGGCTTCCCGGCATGGATTAAATGGAGCGGCATCCCCAAAGACACGAAGAAACCGCACTATGTGCTGTGCAACGCGGATGAGGGGGAGCCCGGGACCTTCAAAGATCGCGAACTGATGCTCAAGCTCCCGCACATGGTCATCGAAGGCATGATCATTGCCGCCTATGCCACGCAGTCTGCAAAGGGCTACATCTATATCCGCGGAGAGTTCGTCGAGTCGGCGCGCAGCATTCGCCGTGCGATAGATCAGGCTTACAAAAAAGGCTATCTCGGTAAGAGCATCTGTGGGAAAGAGGGCTTCGACTTCGATCTCTACATCCATATGGGCGCGGGCAGCTACGAATGCGGCGAAGAGTCGGCGCTGATGAGCAGCCTGATGGGAGAGCGCGGACAGCCCCGATTGAAGTTTCCCCATGCGCCGCTCCCCATTCATGAGGGCGTCTGGCAGAGTCCGACCCTCATCAACAATGTGGAGACCTACGCCGCCGCGTCCCAGATTCTGGCGCATGGCGGCGCATGGTACGCCACGATGGGAACCGAGAACAGCAAGGGAACCAAGATCATCTCGGTCAGCGGACATGTGAAGAAGCCCGGCAACTATGAGGTCGAACTTGGCTACCCGGTGCTGGACATGATCGAACTGGCAGGCGGGGTAACGGGCGGCAAGCTGAAGGCGGTCATCCCCGGCGGCTCCTCCGTGCCGATCATCCCGGCGGAGCTGTGCAAGGACTTCAAGCTCGATTACGACGCCCATCAGGTGGTACAGTACAGTATGCGCACGATGCGTCTGCCGGTGGTCGGCTCCGGGGGCTTTATGGTCTTCAACGATAAGACCGACATCGTGGTGTTGATGCGTCGTACCGCCGAGTTCTACACGCATGAATCGTGTGGAAAGTGCACCCCCTGCCGCGAAGGGACGCGCTGGATCTTCAAAATCCTCTCCCGCATCACGACCGGGGGAGGACTGCCCGGAGACATTGATCTGCTGGTGAACATCTGCGATCAGATTGACGGACGCTCCTACTGCGGGCTGGGGGACGCGGCGGCGTGGCCCATTATGGGCGCCATCAAGCATTTCCGCCATGAGTTCGAATACTGGATCGAGCACAAGCGATCGCCGGTTGGGGAGGACTGCCTGCCTCCGGCTCCGGAGCCGCTCAATCCGCTGCTGACACTGACTCCCGTTTAGAAGGATTCGATATGGCTGACGTTCCTATGGTGAACATCAAAATCAATGGGATTGCGCTGCAGGCACCGCAGGGCGAAAAGGTGATCGAGGCTGCCAGGCGAATCAACGTAGACATTCCCTTCTTCTGCTACCATCCGCGTCTGACCATGGAGAACGGGGCAAACTGCCGTATGTGTCTGGTGGAAGTCGCGACCCCGCGCAAGAATCCGGATGGCAGCGTGGTAATGGCGAAGATGCCCAAGCCGCAGACCGCCTGCAGCCTCCCGGTTTCGGAGGGGATGGAGGTCTGGACGGAGACGGAGCAGGTGATCGCGGATCGCCGGGGGGTGCTGGAATTTCTACTTATCAACCACCCGCTCGACTGTCCCATCTGCGACCGCGGGGGAGAGTGTCCGCTGCAGAACAACACCATTCACTACGGTCCGCCGACCTCGCGCTTCATCGAGGAGAAGAGACACTTCCCGAAAGCCTATCCACTGTCGGAGTACGTGGTGTTTGATCGAGAGCGCTGTATCCACTGTGCCCGATGCACCCGTTTCACGCAGGACATCTCCGGGGATGCTCAGCTGGACTTCCTCTTCCGTGGCGCGGATATGGAGGTGGGCACTTTCGCACACACCCGGTTCAGCTCACGGTTCTCCGGCAATGTGATCGAACTCTGCCCGGTCGGCGCGCTGCTGTCGCGCACCTATCGCTTCAAAGCCCGCCCTTGGGACCTGATGACGCAGAAGTCCATCTGCACACAGTGCTCCAATGGCTGCAACATCAAAATAGATCATCGCGTCAGCCAGTTGCAGCGCGTCAATGCGCGGGTGAACGAGGCGGTGAACGAGGAGTGGACCTGCGACCGGGGCAAGTTCGGAATGGACTACGTCTCCTCTCCCGACCGGATCACGACGCCGTTGGTGAAGCGTGACGGCGAGTTTCAGCCCGTTACCTGGGACGAGATCAACACCCTGATCATTGACCGGCTGCAAGAGGCTGGCGCAAAGGTTGGAGGCATCGGCGGCACTCGCTCATCCAACGAAGACCTGTATGTCTGGCAGAAGTTCTTCCGGCAGACCCTCCGGGTGAATAACCTCGATCATCGCATGGGTCCGCACTTCCGACCGACTAACAGCGGTCTTTATGCGCGCTTCGGCTATCACAGCATGAACAACGCGATTGCCGATCTGGAGAAGATGAAGACGATCCTGGTCTTCGGTTCCAATCTGGTGGATGAGCAGCCGATCATCTATCTCCGCGTTCGTAAGGCATGGCGTGCGAAAGGCGCGGGCATCGTCGAGGCGGTGCCGAGGAGCATGAAAACGGGCGAGGAAGCCAACCATGTCGGCGAGTTCGCCTCCGTACGGCTCTACTATCGTCCCGGTACGGAGGTCGCGCTGCTGCATGGTCTGCTGAACGTGATGCTCTACGAGAATCTGCTCTCCGCCGAGCGGCTGGGAGAGATCAAGAACCTCTCCATCGTCCAGAACGCGGTCAAATCCTGGGCACCAGAGATCGCGGCGAAAGAGTGCGGCGTAGAGGCGGACGCCATCCGCCGGGCGGCTCGCCTGCTGGCGACCGACCAGATGGCGATCCTGGCGGGAGAGACCGTTACACAGCATCCCTATTCTGAGGACATTCTCAACGCGCTGGGCAACCTTGCTATCCTGACGGGCAACCCCGGCAACATCAACGTCCCGGTGACGGAGAACAACCAGCAGGGCGCGATGGATATGGGCATTCTGCCCGATGTGCTGCCAGGATATGTCGGGCTGGATCAGCCGGGTCTGAATACGAAGCAGATGCTGCAGGGAGCGGTGAGCGGGGAGATCGAGGCGTTATGGATCTCCGGGGTAGACCTGGTGAACCGCTTCTATGACAGAGATCTTGCACGGCGCGCTCTGGAAGCCTGCTCCTTTGTGGTGGTGACCGAGCATACGCTGACGGAGACGGCGCAGCTTGCCGATGTCGTTCTGCCGACCCAAAGCGTTGCGGAGCGCGATGGAACCTTCACTAACGTCGAACGGCGAGTTCAGCGTTTCTTTAAAGCCTTTGAGATCTCACCGGAGATTCATCCGGAGTGGCTGATCTTCAGCCAGCTTGCCATGCGAATGGGGGGAACTGCACCCTACTTCTCCGCCAGAGACATTCTGCGCGAGATCGCCGCCTCCGTGCCCATCTATCAAGCCTGTACGCCGCGCGATCTAGGCGATCAGGGCGTGCGCTGGCACTATCCGGCTGCCAATCACACCGCGGATCTGGTGGGGGTGGAGTACCGCGCCCCGGCTGCCGTATCCGCCTGACAGCAGGCAAACTGTGTCCGTCCTGTAACCTCTTCTGCGTGTCTCTGTTCCAGACATCCGCTCCTAAGGAGCTGTTATGATAATTCCGAACTACAGACTCGGACCGATTGATCTCGTCACGCTTCTCCCGTATATCGCGATGCTCTGCATCATCGGCTTCATCCTGGCGATCGTGCCGCTGCTGATCTGGATTGAGCGGGTGGTGATCTCGCTGATGCAGGATCGCATCGGACCCAACCGGGTCGGTCCGCGGGGCTTGCTGCAGACCATCGCCGACGGGATCAAGCTGTTTTTCAAAGAGGACATTCAGCCGCGCGCGGTAGATGTGCGAATCTACTATCTGGCTCCCGTGCTGGCGATGATACCGGCTCTGACTGCCGGGGCGACGCTGCCCTTCTCCACCGTGCGCTTCCGCATGGAAGACGGATCGGTGCAGACCTTCCCGATGGTGGTGGGCAATGTTAATATCGGCATCCTCTTCATTCTGGCGATGGCGTCCCTGCAGGTCTACGGGATCATTCTGGCGGGCTGGTCCTCCAACAACAAGTACTCCCTGCTGGGAGGGCTTCGCGCCTCCGCGCAGGTGATCAGCTATGAACTGGCGATGAGCCTGGCGATCTTGAGCGCGGTGCTGATGTCCGGCTCGCTGAACCTGGTGCATGTGGTGGAGGCGCAGATGAACGGTTTCTGGAACTGGAACCTCTTCGCCTATCCGCCGCTCGGCTTCATCATCACAGTGATCTACCTGATCTCCATGGTGGCGGAGACGAACCGCGCTCCCTTTGACCTGCCGGAAGCAGAGTCGGAACTGATCGCCGGCTTCCATACCGAGTACTCCTCCATGAAGTTCGCCATGTTCTTCATGGGCGAGTACGCGAGTATGCTGGTGGTCTCCGGCGTGGCGGTTTCGCTCTGGTTTGGAGGTTGGACCTCGCCCCTGCCTCTCTTGGACTTCATTCCAGGCTTTATCTGGTTTCTGGTCAAGCTGTTCGCCCTGTTCTTTGTCTATGTCTGGCTGCGCGCCAGCCTGCCGCGACTGCGCTACGACGCGCTGATGAACCTGGGCTGGAAGCGGATGCTGCCGACCGCGCTGGTGATCCTGTTCCTCATCGCCTGCTGGAATACCCTGCGGACGCCGCAGGCTCAGGACGCGAACCCCGTCTCCGAGATCACCATGGCTCCCGCCCGGGCAGCCGAAGGAGAGCGATAAGATGAGCTTTAACTGGTCGCTCATGGTCTTCTTCATCCTTGCCGGTATCTCGGTCGGATCGGCGCTGCTGGTGGTTGCCAACCGAAACCCGGTGCGCAGCGCGCTCTTTCTGGTGGTGAACTTCTTCGTGCTGGCGATCTTTTTCCTGACGCTCTCCGCGCAGTTTATCGCGGCGGTGCAGGTGATCGTCTATGCCGGCGCGATTATGGTTCTATTTCTGTTCGTCATCATGCTGCTGAACCTGGGCGCGCCGGAGGCGTTGAAAGAGCGGGGAGGACTGCAGATGCCGGTCGCCATCGCGCTGGCGGTGGTCTTCATCTCCTCGCTGGGACTGGCGGGATCGCTGACTACCGGACTTCCGCCCACCAGGGCGACCCCGGCAACGGTGGACGGCTCGCCCTACTTCACCAACAGGGACATACTGCTCCCGGCGGATCTGGCGCAGAAACTGCGGAACGGCGCAGACCCGGCGACCGCCTATCTGCGAGATCAGATGCATCCGGAGGTGCAGGCAAAGCTGGCGGCGTACCGAGACAGCGATGCGCCTTCCGTGGAGCTGATCAGCGATATGAAGCGGGAGTTGAATCGCCTGGTGGACGGACCGAACCTGTATGACCCGCAGCGATTCTCCTCCGTGCGTCTGTCCAGAGAGACGCAGAAGCTCCTGAACAGCGCCTCCCCGATGACCGACAGAAAACGGATAAATCGGCTGCTTCTGCAGGATGTATTCCCCCTGGAGATCACCAAGAGCGATCAGATGGGATCGGTGGAGACGATCGGTAAGGCGATGTTCGATGCGAAACAGCCCTGGCTGCTGCCGTTTGAACTGACCTCCATTCTGCTGCTGGTGGGAATTGTCGGGTCGGTAGTGCTGGCGAGAAGGAGAGGATAGGTATGCTGGGCGTCCCGACCGAGTACTTTCTGGTTCTGAGCGGCATCCTCTTTACTATCGGGGTGATCGGGGTTCTGATCAAACGGAACCCGATCGTGATCTTCATGTGTATCGAGTTGATGCTGAACGCCGTCAATCTGACCTTCATCGCGCTGGGACGGCACTTTGTCCATGTGAACGGGCAGATGTATGTGATCTTTGTGATGGCGGTGGCTGCGGCGGAGGTCGCCATCGGACTGGGGATTATCGTCGCCCTGTTCCGCTCCAAAGAGACGATCAATATTGATGAGGTCAACCTGATGAAGTACTGAAGCCCGCGAAGTTTACCGCTCGAATCGGCTTACAGTACGGAGTGACATCGCTATGCATGAGTTGCCATCCGCCAATCTGGTAGGACTGATCACCGGGCTGCCGCTGCTCGGGTTCCTGTTCCATGCGTTTTTCGGAAAGCTCATCATCACCCGGATGGGCAATGCGGTCGGGAAGCGCGTGGTAGGGGGACTGGCTACGGCGCTGGTGTTCGCCAGTTTCGGAGTGAGTCTCATAATCTTTTCTGGTCTGCTTTCGATGGAAGGGGAGCATAAGCGCGCTTTTGCGAGTCTCATCCCCTTTCTGAGCAAGCCGGTCGCCTGGATTGACATCGCCGGTTTCAAGGCGAATTTTGGTGCGCTGGTAGATCCGCTCTCGATCCTGATGTGTCTGATCGTTACGGGAATCGGCGGACTAATCCATCTTTATGCGACCGGTTACATGGCAGCTGATAAGGACTACGCCCGTTTCTTCACCTACATGAATCTGTTCATCTTTTTCATGTTGGTGCTGGTGCTGGCGGACAATATCCTGCTGATGTTTGTGGGATGGGAGGGCGTCGGTCTCTGCTCCTATCTGTTGATCTCCTTCTGGTACGAGGATACGGAGAACTCGAAGGCGGGCAACAAGGCGTTCATCGTCAACCGGGTCGGCGATGTCGGGTATGCGCTGGGAATCATGGCGATCTTCGCCTTTTTTGGCACGCTGACGTTCTATACGGCGGACGGCAAAGGCTTTCTGGACGCCGCGATCGCGGGAAAAGCCGCCAACGGCGCTGACTTTACGGCGGAGATCGCGCTGGTGATCGGTCTGCTGCTCTTTGTGGGAGCCTGCGGAAAATCGGCGCAGTTTCCGCTGCATGTCTGGCTGCCCGACGCGATGGCGGGTCCGACGCCGGTCAGCGCGCTCATCCACGCCGCCACGATGGTTACCGCCGGGGTGGTGATGCTGACGCGCATGTCGCCGATCATCGTCAAGTCGGAGACAGTGCTGCTGGTGGTCGCTGTTGTCGGGCTCTTTACCGCGATCTTCGCGGCAACCATCGCCCTGACGCAAAACGACATCAAGAAGGTGCTCGCCTATTCCACCGTCTCGCAGCTTGGCTATATGTTTCTGGGATGCGGCGCGGGGGCGTTCGGCGCGGGCATGTTTCATGTTACGACGCACGCCTTCTTCAAAGCGCTGCTCTTTCTGGGAGCCGGATCGGTCATACATGCGCTGCATCATGAGCAGGATATGCGGCGTATGGGCGGGCTAAGCAAAAAGATCAAGGTGACCTATCTGACCATGCTTGCCGGATGGGTCGCCATCTGCGGAATACCGCCGTTTGCCGGTTTCTGGAGCAAGGACGAGATCCTGGGGTATGCCGCCGGCATACACAGCTTCGGCATGCTGATCTATGCCGTCGGACTGATCACCGCCGCTCTGACCGCCTTCTATATGTCCCGGCTGATGTGGAAGACCTTCTGGAGCGATCAACGCTTTGACGAAGCGGCTCTAGGCGCTCACGGACATGGCGGCGATTCGCACGACGCGCTTCACGATCACGGGAACGACGCTCACAGCGTGCATGACGCACAGCCGCACTCCTCCGGCGTGAAGGAGTCTCCGCCCTCCATGCTGGTTCCGCTGGTGATCCTCGCGGCTCTTTCTGTGGTCGGAGGCTTTATCGGCACGCCGTTCAACAACTTCTTCGAGCACTTCCTGGAGCCTTCCATCGCCAGGTCGGAGGCGCATCACGGCGTCTCCTTCTTGACAGGAGCTGCGCTGGGAACCATCGCCGCCGCCATCGGGATCGCGCTGGCGTATACGCTCTATGCGAAGCGGCGCGCTACCGGCGAACTGCTCACCGAAGCGCAGAAAGCGGGTAATCTCCTCTATCAGGCTCCCGCTAATCTCTGGTATGTGGATCGCTTCTTCTACGATCTGTTTGTCATTCGGGGCGGAAATATCGCCGTTGCACTCTGGCGGGTGGTAGACCAGAACATAATTGATGGTCTCGTAAACGCCGTCGCAGGCATTACCGGTCTCTTCAGTGAGCTGTTCCGGCGCCTGCAGACCGGTTACATACGCGCCTATGCCCTCTCCATGCTGACCGGCGTGGTTCTGGTGGTGATTGCGCTCCTGTGGAGCGCGATGAGAACGATGGGCAAGTAGGAGACGAGGGACTGATGAACTATCTGTTGAACGCCGTCATATTCCTGCCGCTTGCGGGCGCGCTGCTGCTGCTTTTCTTTCCCCGCCCGGAAGACGCGCCAGAATCACACGGACACGGGGAGGAGACGCCTGCGCCGCCGGATGCCGCCGCGCAGGCAGTTCGCTGGTTCACCCTGGCGGTCTCTCTCGTCACATTTGTCGCTTCGGCGTGGCTGCTGACCGGCTTCGATATCGCGCAGAAAGAGGGCTATCAGTTCGTGACGGACCGGATATGGTTTGTCATGGGAGACCTGCGGGTTCGCTACCATATCGGCATTGACGGGATCAGTCTGCTGCTGATCCTGCTGACGACCTTCCTCAGCGTGCTGTCGGTGCTCTTCTCGTTCTCCATCAAGAAGCGGCTTCGGGAGTATATGGTCTTCCTGCTGGTCCTGCAGACGGCGATGACCGGGGTGTTCTGCGCGCTCGATCTAGTGCTCTTCTACGTCTTCTTTGAAGCCGTCCTGATTCCGATGTACTTTCTGATCGGCATCTGGGGACATGAGCGGCGCATCTACGCAGCGGTGAAGTTCTTTCTCTACACTTTCGTGGGCAGCGTGCTGATGCTGCTGGGGATCGTCTTCATCTATCTGAACACCGGATCGCTCAGCATCGTGGATCTCGTAAAGCCCGGCACTGACGCCTACATGAAGCTGAACCTGCTGGATGCGCAGACCCTGATGTGGCTGTACGCGGCGTTCGCGCTGGCGTTCATGATCAAAGTTCCGATGTTCCCGTTCCATACCTGGCTGCCGGATGCCCATGTGGAGGCGCCGACGGCAGGATCGGTCATTCTGGCGGGCGTTTTGCTGAAAATGGGGACCTACGGCTTCATCCGGATCTGCCTTCCGATCTTCCCGATCCAGGCGCAGAACAGCGCAATGCTGTTCATCCTTCTCGCGATCATCGGCATCATCTACGGCGCGATAGTCGCGGCGGTGCAGCCGGATATGAAGAAACTGGTCGCCTACTCCTCCGTCAGCCATCTGGGATTTGTGATGCTGGGCGTCTTCTCCTTCACCAAGCTGGGCATGGTCGGAGCGGTGCTGCAGAGCATCAATCACGGGGTCTCGACCGGAATGCTCTTCTTCATGGTGGGGATGATGTACGAGCGCAGGCATACCCGCGAGATCGCCGCCTATGGCGGGATCAAGCGCGTGGTGCCGGTGATGGCAGCCTTCTTCCTGATTGCGCTGCTCTCCTCCATCGCCCTGCCGCTGACGAACGGGTTTGTCGGAGAGTTTACCATTCTTCAGGGAAGCTACATCTCACAGAACAGCGGTCCGCTGCTGACGTTCGTCGCCGCGCTGGGAATGGTGCTCTCCGCCGTCTATATGCTCTGGCTGTTCCAGAGGGTCTTCACCGGACCGGTCAAGCATGAGGAGAACCGCCATCTACGGGATATGAACTGGCGCGAGAAGGTGGTTCTCGTACCGCTGGTGATCATGATCTTCTGGTTCGGCTGCTATGTATCTACCTGGACCCGGTATCTCAATCAACCGGTAGACGAGCTAATGGGCAGGCTGGGGATCGAGAATCAGGAGCAGAGACCTCGTGACCCCAATGCGCCCTCACCTTTGAGAGGTTCGCCAACGGGAGCAGGTTAAGCAACGTCGGAGGCGAAAGGAGCCGAGCATGACCGGACGCGAGCGCGTACTGGCGGCGATCTCTGGTAGACCGGTAGACCGCGTTCCCTACAGTCTGTGGTATCACTTTCGTCTGACTCCGCCTGCGGGAGAGAATATGGCGCAGGCGGAGCTGGAGTTCTTTCGCCGATTACGTCCCGATCTGTTGAAAGTCATGCACGACATCCCCTACGAGATGCCTGCGGGACTGCCACAGGTGGAGGTTGTGGACGACTGGGCGAGGATGCCGGTTCTGGATGGAAAATCCGGCAACTTCGGCGCGCAGTTGAAGACGGTGCAGCAGATCAAAGCCGGGCTGGACGAGGACGTGCCGGTCATTGATACGGTGTTCAACGTCTTTTCCATTGCTCAGAAAGCCTGCGGGCATCGCGTGATGGGATTTCTCGGCACAGACCCGGAGAAGGTGCATATCGGTCTGCGAAATATCGCGCAGTCGCTGGCAAACTATGCGCGCGAACTGACGGCGGGCGGCGCGGACGGCATCTATCTGGCGATTGCGGGCGCAGCGCTGGATTCCATGCCTGCGGAGGAGTACCGTATGCACTTTCTCGCCTACGATCAGCACATTTTGGATGCGGCGGCGGGCGCGGCGGTGAATGTCGCGCATCATCACGGGAAGGGAATATACCCGGAGCTTGTCCTCTCGCTCAAAGGATATCAGATCTACAGCTGGAGCTGCCGGCTTGCCGGCAATCCCGACCTGCGCGAGATGCGCCTGAAGACGCAGATGTGCCTGATGTCGGGAGTGGATGAGACCTCGTTTGGAACCTGCACGCCGGAGGATATTGTGACGCAGGCGAAGGAGGCGATCTCCGTCACACACGGGCGCAGCTTTATCCTTGCGCCCGGCTGCGCGGTTCCCACACCGCCGGAAACGCCGGAGGAGAACCTTCAGGCGTTGCGTACTGCCGTTAACGGGTAGGTGGAAGCGCGCCCCATCTGTGAATGCGCACGATATTGATTCTGTCCTGGAGGAGTTATGCCTGGCTCACCAACAATCTGGGATGACCTGACTCTCATTCTGCCGCTCATTGTCCTGTGGATCACGTCGTTTGTGCTGCTGCTGGGCGATGTCGTGGTCTGGAAGAAGAATAGAGACCTGAATCCGATCCTTGCCATCGTCGGCACGCTGATCGCGCTGGGTATCGCGGTCTATCAGACGATCTCTCTGACCGGCGACAAGGCGTTCGCCCGATCCCTGAATATGGACGCTCTGGCGCAGGTGAGCATGATTGCGCTGCTGGTGACCGGGCTGCTCGCCATCCTGCTGGCGTGGACCTATCTGAAGAATCGGGGGCTGGAGCGCGGCGAGTACTACCCGTTGATGCTGCTCTCCGTCTCCGGCGCAGCGCTGATGGGAGCCGCCAACGACCTGATCGTTCTGTTTATCGGTCTGGAGATCCTTTCGTTTGCGCTCTATGTCATGGCGGGGTTTTCGCGATCGGATATTCGCAGCGAAGAGGCTTCCATCAAGTATTTCCTGCTGGGCGCGTTTGCCTCCGCGTTTCTGCTCTACGGGATCGCGCTGGTCTACGGCGCAACACAGACTACGCAGCTATCCGAACTGGCTTCCAGAGTGCACTCCGCACAGACCCCGATGCTCGTCGCGGGGATCGGACTGTTGATTGTGGGACTGGGCTTCAAGGCGGCGGTGATCCCGTTCCATCAGTGGACTCCGGATGTCTACGAGGGCGCGCCGACATCGGTTACCGCCTATATGGCGGGCGCGGCAAAGATCGCCGCTTTTGTCGCGATGCTGCGGGTTTTCGATTCGCTCGCCCCGGTCAGCAGCGTCTGGCTAGGCGCGATCCAGGCGCTGGCGGTTCTGACCATGGTCTTCGGCAACCTGCTGGCGATCGCACAGACAAATGTTAAGCGTATGCTCGCCTACTCCAGCATCGCCCATGCCGGTTATCTGATGGTCGCCATCGCCACGCTGGCGCACAGACTGGACGGTCCGCGCGGGGCGCAGGCGGGCGAGCTTGCTATGACCGGCTCCCTGTTCTATCTCTTCGCCTATACCTTTATGACTCTGGGCGCGTTTGGCGTGCTGATCTATCTGAGTAATCGGGGCAAAGACTACCAGCAGATTGAAGACCTTCGCGGACTGGTTCGGCATGATCCCCGCACCGCCTATGCGATGCTCTTCTTCATGCTGTCGCTGGGAGGAATTCCACCCACGATGGGCTTTATGGGGAAGTGGCAGATCTTCTACGCGGCGCTGTCGGGCGGAGAGATTATGCTGGCGATCGTGATGGCTCTCACCAGTGTGATGGCAGCCTTCTACTATCTGAAGATCGTCTACGTGATGTGCTTCGAGGAGCCGCGGGAGGCTGCTCCCGCCCCAGCGCAGTTCTCATTTGGCGCGAGCCTCTCGGTGCTGCTGTCGGCGGCTGCCACCATCCTCTTCGGCATTATGCCCGGACTGCTCTACACCCTTACCGGTCTGGTTCGATAGTGCATTCTCGGCTCTCGAGAGACGCCGGGCGGAAACCGATTCCGCCCGGCGTCTCTGGTTCTGGCGCCTGTCCGATCAGTGTATGCCAGCCCGCTTCAGCGCGGCGTCCAGCTTCTCCTCGTTCAGTCCCACCAGACGGGAGATAATGCGCCCTGAGCGATTGATAACCACATTGGTCGGGGTCGCCTCCACGTTATAGAGCCTGGCGACATCGTCTTGCTGACCGTTGATAGCGGCATAGAAACGCGCCTGATAACGGTTCATGAAGGCGCGCACCTCTTCCGGCGTATCCTTCACATTCACGGAGATGATCACGAATCCGCGATCTCTGTGCGCGTTGTAGAGCTTGACCAGATGGGGAAACTCCTCCTGACAGGGCGGGCAGTCGTTGAAGAAGAAGTTCAGCAGAACCACCCTCCCCCTGAACTGAGACAGTTGAATGGTCTCCCCGGCGGCGGTCTGCAAGATGAAGTCCGGGGCGGGAGGTCCGGTAACAATGTGGTCAACATACTCCAGCGGGGGAAGCGTGCTGACGAGCCTTGCTCCCTCCGGGAGCGTGCGGCGGAACGTCTCCTCTGGAACCGGGCGGTCTATCGCGATATTCATGCGGTCTTCGATGACTTTTGGCTCTCCCGAACGATAGAGTACGACCCGGCGAATCAGGTTGTCCTCCACGGTAGCATAGACTCTGGCGTCAAACTCCTCATCATAGGGGAAGCGCAGAACATACGCCTGTCGGTCGCCAAAAGGCTTGAGTCCCTCCAGTTCCGCCTCCGTTATACGCTTTGCGAGAGGTATCTCTGAATTTCGCAGATTGCCCTGCAGGAGCAGGGAGATGATCTTCGCTCCCGGAGCCGGAACGTCCACCTTTCCCAGCAGGTCTGCGCCGATGAGACGCTGCGGCGCGCGCGATCGGGTATAGACGTTTCTGTCCGGGCGATAGGCGATCAACTCGCTTCCGTCGCTGACCACCAGTGTATTGACCTTCTCGCCCTTTATCTCCAGAATATACTTTCCGGGACGCTGTACTGCCAGATGCACCGTCGCCTTTATCTCCGGCTCGGCAAGCCGGTTGGTCCAGCTGGCGGTATCGGAGTAGGTCTGCAGATTGCGGTACGTGCTGCTGATCCGGTTCAGCACCGTGCTGAGAGAGGGGGGAGACTGCGCCTGCGCCCCCATGCAGAGCAGAGGAAGGGCGGCAAGGGCTGGGACTACTTTTCGTATCATAGAAGCCTCCCTGATGGGATGAGATACAACTCTGTTCTCAAATGATCCTGTGGATTCCTTTGGCATGCATGAAAAAGAGGGCTGTCTCCTACGGACAGCCCTCCGTCATGCAGTCGTTACCGCTCACTTTAACCAGGGAACGAAGGTTCCGCCAAACTGCTTGATCAGAAAGTCCATGCGCGAGATGAAGAGCGCCATGCGCGCCATGATGGTCGAGCCAAAGATCGCGCCGAACGCGATCATCAGAACCCATCGCCCGGTGTTGGCGGTCTTCTGGACGACCTTCGATTTGACCTCGAACGAGAAGAAGAAGTAGGTCATCACGCAGATGATAATCGCCAGGAAGATCAGGTTGTTGATCGCCCCCGACAGGGTAACCGCCTTCATGGAGCCTTCAGCAGCCTGCGGCACGATGGGCTTGAAGGTGGTAACGATCTGCTTGTAGTAGAGACCCGCAAAGGACTGGAAGGTCTGTCCCGCGCTCAGTCCCAGCAGGAAACCGATACTGATGCGCGCCATCCAGTTATACTTGCGGCTGTAGATGAGGTAGAGCATCAGACCGAGCGGCAGCGCAAGAATCCACCACCATCGCCCCTCATGGAAGATCCTCTGATAGAAGTTCGGATAGAGAACATCCACCCACGCCGTTCGTATGGTCCAGCCCATTGCCAGCCCGATGAAGGCGTGCTCAAAGAAGCGGTAGATTTTGTTCTCTTTGTAGAGAATCGAGTAGATGCCAAGGGTGCAGGCGACGGCGACCCACATCTGGATCGCCCCTGCGTTTGCGCTGATGAAATCGAGCATCTATCCAACTCCTTGCTGGGATTTCTGACGCCGCTTCTGTGCGAGATAACCGAGGTTGCCTACGACGATCAGGAGAATGATCAGGATATGGGAGACGGAGAGCGCCAGTCCCTGCGCGGTGGCTCTTCCCGGCTCCTTGACCAGTCCCTCATACTCCAGCGCGCCCTTCAGTCCGGTGAGCATACCGACCATCTGACCGGAATCGAGATACTGATAGGCTTCCGGAGCCATGACGGCGGTCGGGCAGAAGACCAGAGGCGTTCCCTTGATGCCCTGCACGAAAGCCACCCACGACTCAAACGTCTGTGAGGGGGTAACCACGACCAGAACGCCTACATCATTGATATCCTTGAAACGCGCCATCATCGGCAGCCTGACATGGTCGCTGAGCGGAATATTTTTGGAATCCTGCTTCATGCCCTCCTGAAAGCCGCGTACCATCGCCTTCAGCGTGGCGTTGATCGTGCCGGGCGGTCTGAAGCCCCAGTTAATCCAGTCGGTTCCGTACTGGTAGTTATAGCGTTTGGCGAGCTTTTCGGCTTCCGCCGCCACCAGCTCTGGACCCTGCGGGTCGAAGCCCATGATGGCGAAGGGGAGACGTCGTTTCATCAGGTGATGCAGGATGGCGATGGTCTGCGCCCCGTTTTCGCCCCGCGTGCTGGCGGACCAGTCCGCGCCGATGATCACCAGCTTATCGGTGGGCGCGTTTTCGATCGCTTCAAAGGCGGAGCGCGCCTGATTGCTGGGGATGACCGGAAGCGGCTTGCGGGGGATCAACGCCAGTCCTACCGAGAGAAAGAGCAGAAGATAGACTATCCGGCGGTCTATGGTCTGTAGTTTTTCCAGGATGCTCATATTCAAACCTCCGCTGTGGAGCCGGTGAGTGCGCCGGATCTAGACTTCGCGGTCAAAGTAGCTGCCGCGTTCCAGGCTGAGCCAGATACGCAGCGCCGTCGCCAGCAGACCGACGCCCAGACCAAAGCCGACCGCCCGCACCGCCGGGGCGTTGATCCGTGTCAGGAGCCAGTCGCTCATCGTCTCGATGCGCAGATTGGAGAGCGCGCCTTCCGTTGGCAGCCAGTTGGTGAGGAACTGCCCCGCATAGACCTGACCGAGCATCACGATAAAGGCGGCTGCCATCAGAAGCGAGGCTTCGGCGTTTCTGACCCGGAACGCGCGATAGGCGGCGGAGACGATGTAGAAGGCGATGATGCTGAACATCGTGCCTTCCAGCGCCTGCAGTCCGCCCACGAAGAGGATGCTCCGGATATCCCGGTTGATCTGCGCTTCGCGGCTGAAAGGCTCCTCCACCATGATCCCGAAGGTCGCCATCAGGATCATGAAGGTGAAGAAGGTCAGGCTGTAGAACCAGCCGGTGCGGAAGCGCAGCAGCGTCTTCCCGTGGATCATCGTCAGGCTGTAGATGCCCAGTCCCAGAGCCAGAACCGCGACGATCTGTGCGAATTCGCTCATCGGAACCAGGAATCGGGTCAGCGCGTTGGTCTCCTTGCCGTCTATCAGTTCGGTCGGGAGGAAGAACTCGAGCGCATAGAAGAGACCTGCCAGGAACGTTACCACGGCGATCAGGCTCTTGCGCGCGCGCGGCTTTAAGAGTTGAAGTCCGAAGAAGATCACCACATAGGCGACGATCAGACCCATCAGGATCAGCCAGAGCGTCAGCCCTTTCTGGGGCGGGAAGCTGCGCGCAAACCATGCGGCGATCTCATCAACCATGTTACGAAGCATCGGCTGCTCTCCGGTGGCGCGTCGGGCGCGCCGCTTCGTTTAGCGTTTCCACCACAGGGGCGTGAACCAGTTCATGAGGAAGTTGTCGGGTCCCATAATTGTCGTGATGAGGACACCCAGAATGCAGATCAGCAGGATGACCGCTTTGCCGATATCCTGACCGACTAGGCTTCCGACGAGGGTCGGTTCGCGGGTCAGAAAGGCGGTTGCCGCGTAGAACTCGTCTCCGATGATCACGTAGTCGCATGCGGCGATCAGGAAGGGTATCTGGGTGGTGGAGGGCGTTCCCGCGACCTGAATGGCGCCAATCTGGTTGGCGTTCTCCGCCATGATGAGCGATTCGGCGAAGAAGAGACCGAAGAGGAAGGCGGTGGCGACCTTCTCGCGGTTGATCAGTCCCGCTACGCCGGCAGCGAAAGCAAACTGGCGGTCGCTGAGAAACATGATGTCTTCCGCGCGGAAGCTCTCGACGCGCCCCTCCAGGTTGTACGATTCGCGGATCGCCTCCTCCGCCACGGGGATAAAGGAGGCGTCCGCGACCGGCATGATGATCCGGTTGCCAAACCGCGCCGCCGCGCGCGCCACATAGGCAAGGATCGCCAGCGCCTGCAGGGTGATCACGTCAATGCCCCCCAGTCCGGGCTGCAGGAGCATCGGGCGCCCCATCTCCGTGGCGCGTCCCACCGCGTCATCAATGGCGTTCAGACCGGGGATGCGTCGGATGAAGGGCTGTTTCCCGCGGCGGGAACGAAAGATCATGGTAAGAATAGCCGCACAGATGATAAAGGTCAGCGTGCTGTTCACAGGATCGGAATGTTCCATGGAGAGTGCCTCTACTCAGTGTTGATCCGGTTGACGGCGTATCAGGAAGCGGACGGCGGCGTCTGATCCTGCGCATCTCGTCTGCGCCTGCGGGGTCTGGAGCGGGGAGCCGGCGGATCCGATACCACTGTGTCCACTCTCTCTGGAAAAGGTCGGAGCGATTTGACAGCTCTCAGCACCGACTCGCGATCCCCCGTCTGCCCGTCCGGCGCAAACCGCAGAAAAACTCCCCGAAAGTTGTCCAGTCGCGACGGCGAGGGCAGGGGGGAGAGCCTGACCCCGTCTTTGTAGAGCAGAACGCGCCGCACCCTCTTCCACTCAATCTCAAAGCGATTTGCCCCATACCGGCAGCGCGCGGCGAGGTTGGTCAGGCGATACTGACAGGGACAGAGATACTCGGCAGCGGCGGAGAGTATCATCAATATTGCCGCGAAGGAGAAGAAGAGATTGTGAAAGAGCATCCAGGCAACGGACGCCACAAACAGGGAGGCTCCCAGAACGACCGGCAGACGCTGCGGCTGTTGCCGCAGCAGATGAATATTCCAGACGAGATGATCCGTCTCTTGCAGTGGCTCCGCTTCTGAAGCAGGGTGGGTTTGCTGATTAATCATCCCATCGTGATTCGGTTTAGAGTGAGAGCTTCCCGGGGTTGAGGTGCGGATAAGGCTGAACCATTATAGACGTTCGCCCGCGAAATGTCAACCGGCTCCCTCCGGTTTACCGCTCTCTCCGCTCTCTGTTTCGACGCTTCGAAGATGAGAAAGCTCTTCGATCCGGTCAATCAGAAGCTCGATATTCTCGCGCTTCTCGATCAGTTTTGCCGCCAGCTGGACGTTGCCGATCCCCACAAACGGTGCGATGAAGGGAGAGGTAACGACCAGGCTCTGACTGGCGACAAAGGTCAGGGGCTTGTGCATCTCCAGAAAGAGGATGGCGGGCGTCTGCATGCCCCGTTTGACGATGCCCTGCGCGATCTTCTCGATCAGGTCGTCACGCTCCTGCGGGGTCAGGTCTTCCGTCCAGTCGCGCATCAGCAGCGATCTCCAGAGTGTCGTGGTTGAAACCGACATGCCGGGGGGCGTCAGGCGGTTACCCTGCCGATTATAGTGTCTGGCGTATGCTGTGTCAATCCCCGATCAACGCTCCGGTATGAATACCTTTACAAACGGGCAGAGTTTGTGGATGTGACGGGGTTTTTTAAGTAGGAAATGTGAAAATGGTTGACAGTGTGAAGCGTGTCTGGTATACTTTGCTTCGTTTCCGCGAACGTTTTTTTGACTTTAGAGAGGTAGTAAACATCAACAAAGATTTTCGTGTCAACGAACAGATTCTGCGGCCTCACAAGGACTATCCGCGTGTCCGTGACGTGCGTCTGATCGACGAGAACGGTGAGCAGATGGGGATTGTGAATGTCCGTGAGGCTCTGCAGATTGCGGGCGAGCGAGGACTGGATCTGATCGAGGTCGCTCCTCTAGCCAGTCCCCCTGTCTGCCGTATCATGGACTATGGACGCTACAAGTACGAGCAGTCCAAGAAAGAGAAAGAGTCGCAGAAGAAGCAGAAGGGCGGCGATATCAAGGGGATCTGGTTTCGCCCGGGAACCGATGACCACGACGTAGATTTTAAGATCAAAAGCATCATCAAGTTCCTGAAAGAGGGCGATAAGGTGAAGGTCACCGTGCGTTTCCGAAGCCGCGAAATCACCCATCCGGAATTCGCCCGCAAACTTCTGGATCGTGTTGTTGAGATGGCTGGCGAGGTAGCGTCTGTGGAGAAGCCCGCGGCGATGGAGGGCAGAACCATGACGATGATCCTCGCTCCTAAATAGACGTTCCAGTCGTCTTATTGCGCTCCGGCGACCCTCCGCCCGCTGAAGGTGAGCGGAGGGTCGTTTCTGCCGCATCCATATACACAAAAACTGGCAGAGGAGAGGAATCTCCTGCCGGAAAATGAGGATTTTCACGCATGTCCAAGCTGAAGACTCGTAAAACCGCCGCCAAGCGCTTCAAAATCAGCGCAAACGGCAAGTTAATGCGAAGATGCACCGGGCTGAACCACCTGATGCGAAAAAAAAGCATGTCGCGCCGGCGCAGACTCCTCAAAGGGAGTGTGCTCTTCCAGGGCGACAACAAGCGCATGAGCCGCATGATGGGCGAAGGCGCATAACTGTTAGATATCAACACGAGGGAATGGGACGCAAAGCGGGCTGACGCCCCTCCCATCCGATAGGAGAGTGAATCATGCCGCGCGTGAAACGCGGGACGCTTGTCAAAAAGCGCCATAAAAAGATCATTGAGTCCGCCTCCGGGTACTGGGGCGGTAAGAAGAATCTCTTCAAGACCGCCAATGAGCAGTTCCAGCACAGCGGAAACTACGCCTACCGGGACCGACGCAACAAAAAACGCCACTTCCGACAGCTCTGGATTGCGCGGATCAGCGCCGCCTGTCGTCTGAATGGCGTCAGCTACAACCGTTTTATCGAGGGGTTAACCAAGTCTGGGATTGTCGTGGATCGCAAGATCCTGTCTGAACTGGCAGTTTCGGACCCGGGCGCGTTTACGCAGCTCGTGGCTCAGTCGGCGAGCGCGCTGCGTCCTGCGGGCTAGCCTGCCGGGAATGGCGGGTCCCACACCTATCTCTTACACACGACGCTCCGTTCGCCGCTTCTCAGCAGCCATCTGACTGAAGCGGGTGCGGAGCGTTTTTTCTTGTTCTGGCGAAAGGGGTTTGCAGAATGGATGCGCTGGACAGCCTGATACAACAAGCGCAGGAGGAGATACGCGCCGCCGGCTCCTCCTCCACGCTTACACAGATAGAGGTGAAGTATCTGGGGAGCAAGGGCAGCCTGCAGGCTGCTCTGCGACAGATCGGTACGCTGCCGAAAGAGGAGCGCGCCGCCTATGGCGCGCGGGTCAACAGCGCGAAACAGACGTTGACCGCACTGCTGGCGCAGCGCGGAGAGGAGCTTGCACGGATCGAGATCGAAGAGCGTCTGCGCGCAGAGGTGATAGATGTTACCATGCCCGCAGGTCGTCCTTCCATCGCCGGAAGGCGACATCCTCTCACCGCCACGATGGCGCGGTTGAAGCAGACGCTGATCGGGATGGGATTTGAGTTCGTCGAAGGACCGGAACTGGAAGACTACGCCTACAACTTCGACGCGCTGAACTATCCCGAAGATCACCCTGCTTTTGACGAGCAGATGACCTTCTATGTGGATGATACGCGGCTGCTCCGCACGCAGACAACCTCGCTGCAGGGACGAGTGATGGAACGTCGTAAACCGCCTTTCCGGATCGCCACCACCGGTCGCTGCTTCCGCTATGAGGCGGTGGACGCCACCCATCATCACACCTTTCATCAGGTGGACGTGTTCATGGTGGATGAGGGAATCTCGATGGCGAACCTGAAAGGAACGCTGCGTCAGTTCGCCTCTGAGATGTTCGGAGGCGAGGTGCAGGTTCGTTTTCGACCGGACTTCTTTCCATTCGTCGAACCGGGAGTAGACTACTCGATCTTCTGGCAGGGGCGATGGCTGGAACTGGGAGGCGCGGGACTCATTCATCCGAACATTCTGGAGCGATACGGAATCGACTCAGAGCGATACTCCGGCTTTGCCTTCGGGCTGGGAGTTGAGAGGATCCATATGGTGCGCTACGGCGTGGAGGATCTCCGGCTCTATCTGGAGAACGATCTGCGGTTCCTGAGACAGTTTTAGCGATCTGACAGGGGGATTGAGATGAGATTGCCGGTGGAGTGGATCCGGGAGTACGCACCGTTGACGGAGCCGGCGGAGGAGATAGCCGAAGCCCTGACGATGGCGGGGCTAGAGGCCGAGGAGAAGGGAGAATCGGCGATCGGTCCGGTGCTTGATATCAAGGTAACGCCGAACCGGGGCGACTGTCTCTCAGTCATCGGCGTTGCGCGTGAGCTGGGAGCTGCCTTCAAGGCAAGAACCGCGCCTTTCCCGAAAGCCGTCTCCGTATCCGAAGGAGAAGCGGCGCGATACACCTCGGTCACGATTGATGCGCCGGACCTCTGCGCCCGTTATGCGGTGCGGATCATCCGCGACGTGAAGGCAGGCGAGTCTCCGGCATGGATGCAGGAGCGGCTTCTAGCGGCGAACATGCGTCCGGTCAACAACGTGGTGGATGTTACCAACTATGTCATGCTGGAGATGGGGCAGCCGCTCCATGCGTTCGACTACGATCTCCTGAAGGAGAATCGGATCGTAGTGCGACGGGCAGCGTCTGGCGAGTCGCTGACAACCTTGGACGGAGTCGAGCGCTCCCTGACGCCGGATATGCTGGTCATCTGCGATGCGGAGCGTCCCGTAGCCATCGCGGGAGTGATGGGGGGCGGAGAGACGGAGATCAGCGACAGCACCACGACCATCCTGCTCGAGTCGGCGCACTTTGCGCCGACTTCGATACGAAGAACGGCGCGTCTGCTCGGAATGCGGACCGAAGCCTCGTATCGCTTTGAACGGTATGTGGATCCTGAGCTGGTCGTCGCTGCCGCAGACCGCGCCTGCCAGTTAATCGAGGAGCTGGGAATAGGCGCGGTTATTCCCGGCGTGGCGGATGTCTATCCGCGGCGCGCCGAGACGAGAACGCTCGTGGTTCGACCGGAGAGAGTCGGGAGGATGATGGGCTATGCGGTTTCGGAGGAGGAGGTTCGCAGCAGTCTGGAGTGGCTGGGGATCTATCCGGCAGACGCTCCGAACAGTTACATCACGCCCACCTGGCGCCCCGATCTGATGCGCGAGATTGATCTGGTGGAGGAGGTGGGGCGCGTGCTGGGATATGAGCGGATCCCGGAACAGCTTCCGATAGGCGTTACCACCGTCGGCAAAGACACCTCCTGGAGCCATTTTGCGGAACAGGTGCGCGACATCTTCACGGGAGCCGGGCTGCAGGAGGTCGTTACGCACAGCCTCATACGTCCCAGTGTCTATGAGGACTCGCTGCATCAGGACAACCGGATCTCGATCCGGAGCGCGCTCTCCGCCGAGCTTTCGGGCTTGCGCCGCTCTCTACTGCCCGGTCTGATCGAGACCCTTGACCACAACGCCCGACGCGGTCTTGCTCCCCTTGCCTTTTTTGAGGTGGGCAGAGTGTTTCATCTGACGCGCAACGGATACGAGGAGACGACGGCGATCGGAGGCGCGCTTGCCGGACCGCTCACGCACGGCTTCTGGCAGAAGTCCTCCGGACAGGCAGCGGCAGACTACTACACGGTTCGCGGTCTGGCAGACCGCCTGTTCAATGCGATGCACATTCACGAGGCGCGGTTTCAGCGTAGAGAGGATACGCGGCTGCATCCCGGTCGCGCCGCCGATATTCTGCTTCATGGAAAGACGATCGGCTATCTGGGCGAACTGCATCCGAGCCTGTCGAAAGAGTTGACAGTTCGCGATCGGGTCTATGTTTTCGAACTGATGTTTGAACCTCTGCAGGAGGCTTCCCTCAGCGTTCGTCGGTTCAAGCCCTGGTCGGATACGCCAACGGTAACGCGCGATCTCGCCCCCCGCGTGGATCTCTCGCTCCCGTATGAGCAGATCCATCGGGCGATCGAGGGAACGAAGATCCCCTTCCTGCAGCGGGTGGAGCTGATTGACCTCTACACCGGAACCGGGGTCCCGGAGGGGAAGAGGTCGCTCACCCTCTCCTTTACCTTCCAGATGCCGGACAGAACCCTCACCGATGAGGAGGTAAACGAGGCTCTTGCCACGCTTCGCCGCGCGCTGGAGAGAGAGTGTGGAGCAACCTTTGTCGGGTGACAGAACTCAGTCGCCGCAGGTGGACAAGCAGGCTCTGGCAGCGCGTTTCATGCGTCAATTGCCGGTTCTGTGTCTGATCGCGCTGGCGCTGGCGCTGCGACTGTGGGGGATAACCTGGGGGCTTCCCGACCAGGACCGCCTCTTCTCCTATCATCCCGATGAGGGCGTCAATCTGGTCAGCGGGGTTCTAAAGCAGGGCGAACTTCGCCCCCATCTGGATCTTGGCTTCTACAACTACGGCGGTCTCTACTTCTATCTGTGGCAGATCGCCGCTGCAGTCAATCGCGCCTACGGGTTCATTCAGGTTCCCGAAAGCTCTGCTTTCTTCTCGAACGCCCCTCCTACCGCTACCATCGGCGCGTTGATACTGGTCGGACGCCTTCTGACGGTTCTGCTCGGCGCGATGACGGTCTGGGCGGTCTACGCGCTGGGAGATCGTCTGTTTGGCAGGAACACGGGACTGCTTGCCGGGGGCATCTACGCCATCCTTCCAGCGGCAGCGGTTCACGGTCACTTCGCCACGGTGGATGTTCCCGCCACCCTCTTCGCCTCGCTGGCGCTCCTGTGGGGCGCGAAACAGCTTTCGGGAGCCGATCCCACAGGAGCGGATAAGGACAGACCGGATCACGTGCAGAACTCCGCCCTTCGATCGCGCCTGCGCTCTCTGGCGACGCCGCTGCTGGCTGGTCTCTTCAGCGGACTGGCGGCGGCGACGAAATACAATGTTGGGCTGGTGATTCTGGCTCCTCTGACCGCGCTGATCCTGCGCCGAAAGCTCGCGGCGGGCGTATCGCGATGGGAGACGGTCAGCGTGATCTTCGGCGGGATCGCAGGCTTTCTGCTGGGCTGCCCGGGGGCGATCATCGAGCGGTCCAAGTTCCTGGAGGATGTGCGTTTCGAGTGGACAAAAACCGGGGAAGGGATGGGGCTGCTCTTCATAGATACGGGCAGCGGCTGGGTGTATCATCTGCTCTATTCGCTGCGTTTCGGACTCGGGATTCCCCTCCTGCTGCTCTTCCTGGTCTCTCTCTGCCTGGCGTTGATTCGTCGAACGCGGCAGGACTGGTACCTGCTCGCCTTTCTGCTGCCCTACTATCTGGTCGTCGGCTTTGCGCAGGTCAAGTTCCTGCGATACATCATTCCTCTTCTGCCGGTCATCGCCGTTTTAACCGCACGTCTGCTAACGGAACCCTGGCATGACCGACCGGCGGTAGGGCGCGTTCTCGCCTCCATCGGCTCGATCGTTCTGGTTCTGACGCTGGGCATATCCGCCGGCATGAGCCAGATGATGGCTTCCCCCGACCCGCGCGATCAGGCGTTAAGATACCTGCGCGCCAGTGTTCCGCCCGGCAGGATCATCGCCTTTGCCACCACGCCCTGGTACTACTCGCCCCCGCTCGCGCCGGGAATGACCGCTCCGAGTCCGATGGTCAGAAGAGAGAGCGCATTACAGCAGTCCGCCTTCTCCGTGCGTCTTCCGGCGGAGGGGACAGAGTGGGACATGAACGTCTTCCGTCCCGATCCGCCCGACTATGTGATCCTGTCCGACATCGAGAGCCAGGATGCCCTGCGGCTGGACTGGAAGCCCGCGCAGCCGTTCTTCGCAATGCTTGCCTCCTCCTACACGCCTGTAGTCTTTGAGAACCGTCTGCGCGTCTTCGGAATACCGATGCGGAAACCCTCCTATGTGCCGAACGACTGGCTCTATGTCTACCCGCGTATCACGCTCTATGCGCGAAGAATACCATGATGAACCCGCAGGAACCGCTTCACCGCTTCACGAACCATCTGGTAACGGAGCGAGGACTCAGCCGCAACACGGTACAGGCGTACCGCCGAGACCTGGAGCAGTTCACCGCGTATCTGAACCGGATTGCCCTTCCGCTGGATCAGGTTGACAGAGAGAGCGTTGCCCGGTTTATACGACATCTGAAAGAGGGCGGTCTTTCGGATGCCAGCATCGCGCGGAAGCTCTCCGCGCTGAAGATGTTTTCCCGGTTTCTCTGTTCGGAGAAGGTCATTGAAGCCGACTTCACGGAGTTTCTGGAGAGCCGAAAAACACCGCTGCGCCTCCCAGAGCCGCTCTCCATTGCACGTGTCAGGCGTCTTCTGGACATGCCGGGCAGAGGGACGATCCGCGACCGTGCCATTCTTGAGCTGCTCTATGCATGCGGCTTGCGTGTCTCTGAACTGGTGTCGCTGCGCGTAGGCGATGTAGACCTTGAACAGAGACGTGTGCGCTGCCTGGGCAAAGGGGAGAAGGAGCGGCTGATACCCCTGGGAGCGTCCGCCTGCCGCTGGATCGCCGCGCATCTTGCCGAGCGCAGGCGAAGGGGCGATCGTCTGGATCGCGCCGCGCCGCTCTTTGGCGGAAGAGCCTCCGGCGCGCTGACCCGTCAGTCGGTCTGGCGGATGGTGAAGGCGTATGCAAGACACGCTGGCATTACACAGAGAGTTACGCCGCATACCCTGCGTCACTCGTTTGCCACGCATCTGCTGGGCGGAGGCGCGGATCTGCGGGTCATACAGGAGCTGCTCGGTCATGCGCGTCTCTCCACGACACAGAGATACACGCATGTGGATACTTCACGTCTGAAACGGATCTATCGCGCTGCCCATCCCCGGGCATGAGGAGAGTCGCATGAAGATCGAACGAGTCTTTGTGATCGTACTCGACGGCGTGGGCATTGGAGAGCTGCCGGATGCAGCAGAGTATGGAGATGAGGGCAGCAATACGCTCTCTCACACAGCGGAGGCGGTGGGAGGTCTGCATCTGCCGACGCTCCAGAGCCTAGGCATGGGAAACATCATCGCGATTAAAGGCGTCCCTCCCGCCGATATGCCCCGAGCCTGCTACGGCAAGATGCGTGAGCGGTCTCCGGGAAAGGACTCGGTGACCGGACACTGGGAGATGATGGGAGTGGTGATGGAGTATCCGTTTCCGCTCTATCCGAAAGGCTTCCCCCCGGAGATCATCCATGAGTTCGAGGTCGCCATCAAGACGAAAACGCTGGGGAATATCCCTGCCTCCGGCACGGAGATCATCTATCAGCTCGGTCTGGAGCACGAGATGACGGGCTATCCCATCATCTACACCTCCGCGGACAGCGTGTTTCAGATCGCCGCGCATGAGGGGATCATTCCGGTAGAGCGTCTCTATGAGATGTGCCGGATCGCGCGAAAGATACTGACGGGGCGTCACGGCGTCGGCAGAGTGATCGCCAGACCGTTTGAAGGACATGCGGGAGCGTATCGGAGGACCGAGCGGCGCAGAGACTTTCCGCTGGATCCGCCCGCGACTACGCTCGACGCGCTGCAGGCGGCAGGGCATTCGGTTCACGCGATCGGAAAGATACGGGAGTTTTTCAATGGTCGCGGCGTCACCACCTGGGACGATACCTCCAACAACGCCGATCATATCGCCGCGCTGATCCATGCCGCGCAGTCGAACCGCAGTTCGCTGATCTTTGCCAACCTGGAGGACTTCGATATGCTCTTCGGACATCGGAACGAGCCGCAGGGCTTCGCGGATGCTCTGCAGTCCTTCGACGCTGCGCTTCCGCAGATACTGGAGCCGCTTCAGGAGGGCGATCTGCTGATTCTGACCAACGATCACGGCAACGATCCAACCACGCCCTCTACCGATCATAATCGGGAATACGCCTTTCTGCTGGCATACAACCCGCTGCGTCGTCGGGGGCGCAGTCTGGGAGAGCGCGCCAGCTTCAGCGACATCTCCGCAACCATCAGACAGGCATTCGATCTTCCGCCGGGGGAGCATGGCGAGAGTTTTCTGTCTGAGGTGCTGGAACATCCATGAATATCAGCGAACTGATTGCGAAAAAGCGAGATGGAGGGGAGCATACCTCGGAGGAGATCGAATTTCTGATTCGCTCTCTCGTATCGGGGAAGATGCCGGACTATCAGGCAGCTGCCTGGCTGATGGCTGCCTATCTGCAAGGGATGACGCCTGCCGAAACCCTCGCCCTCACCTTCGCCATGCGCGATTCCGGTGAGCGCGTCGGGCGCCGCGAAATACCCGGCTGCAGACTGGACAAGCACAGCACTGGAGGAGTGGGCGATAAGACGACCCTGGTGTTTGCGCCGCTGCTAGCCGCCGCCGGCATCCCGATCCTCAAGATGTCGGGGCGCGGGCTGGGGCATACCGGGGGCACCGTAGATAAACTGGAGGCGATACCGGGTTTCCGAACCGATCTGGACATCGAGCAGGCATGCAGACAGACCGCTCAGATCGGCGCGGCGCTGATCGGACAGTCGCCGAAACTTGCCCCGGCGGATAAGATACTGTACGGTCTGAGGGATGTAACGGCGACGGTGGACAGCATCCCGCTGATCGCCTCCAGTATCATGTCGAAGAAGCTGGCGGCAGATCCGGACGGAATACTGCTGGATGTGAAGGTAGGACGCGGCGCATTCATGTCGGACCTTGCCCGCGCTAGAGAGCTGGCGCAGACGCTGGTAGCGATCGGCAGGGGGGCGGGAATCAAGACGGTTGCCGCCCTCTCCGCCATGGATGAGCCGCTGGGCTATGCGGTTGGAAACGCGCTGGAGGTGTCAGAGGCGTGCGCGGTACTGACCGGGCGCGGCATGGCGGAGGATCGTTTCCGGGAGCTGTGCCTGCTGCTGGCAGGTCGCGCCCTCTTCATGGCGGGAAAAGCGGACACTGAACTGGACGGCTATACGCAGGCAGAAAAGTTGCTGCAGAGCGGCGCGGCTGCCGAAAAGTTCATGCAGATTATCGCGGCGCAGGGAGGCGACCCGGCTGTCGTTCAGGATCCTTCGTTGTTGCCGCAGGCGCCGACGGTTCGGCGGGTCCGTTCGCAGGAAGACGGCTATGTCGAGACGATAGATGCCAGAGCGATCGGCGCGCTCTGTATGCAGATGGGAGCCGGTCGCGCCCGCAAAGAGGACCCGGTTGATCCTGCGGTCGGAGCCGTGCTCCGAAAAAAGACGGGCGATCCGGTAGCAAAAGGAGACATCCTTGCCGATCTGCATCTTCGCACAGAGGAGAGTGAAAGTAATTTCGCGGAGCAGCTTCGCGCGGCGTTTCTCATCTCCGCAGAGATGCCCAGAGCAAAGCCGATCCTCTACGAAGTGATCGGATGACTGAATGCGGGCTGCGTTGACGGTTCAGGGCAGATGTGTTATAGTGTCAGGCAGCCATGGGGGAGTTATCAGCAAGTCAACGCTACCTGATCGAGGAGGCAGCTCCGTCGGTTGAAGAGAGACCGCGCGAAAGACTGATCCGCTACGGCGCGCAGGCGCTCTCATCAACGGAACTGCTCGCCATTGCGCTCCGAACCGGCACGGAAGACCGCTCCGCGCAGGAGATGGCGGAGCTTCTTTTACAGAGGTTTCACGGGCTGCGGGGCGTGGCGAAGGCTTCCCTGAAAGAGCTTTCCCGTGTAAAAGGCGTGGGACCCGTAAAGGCGATGCAGATTGCCGCCTGCGTGGAACTCGGAAGGCGACTGGCTGCGCGTGTCTCCGAGCCGAAACCGATCATCCGCTCCCCGGAAGATGTCGCCGACCTTCTGATGCCGGAGCTTTCCGGCGAGAAGAAGGAGCATGTGAAGTCGCTGCTTTTGGATACGAAAAACCGCGTGATTAGCGTGAACACGGTCTCCGTCGGGAGCCTGGATAGCAGCATCGTGCATCCGCGGGAGGTGTTCAAAGACGCTATTGCCGTCAGCGCCGCCAGCATCATTCTGGCGCATAATCATCCCAGCGGCGACCCCACTCCCAGTCTGGAGGATAAGCAGATTACTCTCCGGCTGGTTAAGGCGGGAGAGATACTCGGGGTGGAGGTGCTGGATCATCTCATCCTTGGAGATGGAAAGTGGGTCAGTCTGAAGCAGACAGGAATGATGTGAGCCAGGATAGACAAACGGAGACTCTGGAGAGTATCGCGAGCCGCCTGCGGATTGTTCTGGAGGCGCGCAACTCCGCACGTGAACAGGTGCTGCGACAGTGTCGGGAGGTGATACGCACCTCCGCGCTGGCAATTCGCGCGGTGCATCGGCAGCAGTTTGAGGAGTCCGCGCGACTCCTGCAGGAGGCTCGCCGCAACACCGAAAATATTAAAGCCATCCTGATCCCCCATCCGGAACTGCTCTTTGCCGGATATGTGCACGACGCTCAGAAAGAGTATGTGGAGGCGGAGGCGGTCTACGCCATTGTTCGCGGCGAACCGCTCCCTTCGCCGGAGCGTCTGGGCGTGGAGGCGGCAGCCTATCTGAACGGAATGGCGGAGGCGGGCAGCGAATGCCGCCGTTATGTTCTGGATCGCCTGCGCGCTGGTGAGATCGCCTGCGCCGACCGCCTTCTGGAGGTTATGGACGACATCTACTACGAGCTGATCACCTTTGACTTCCCGGACGCTATTACCGGGAACCTGCGCCGTACAACGGATGCCTTCCGCGCCGTCCTTGAGCGCACTCGCGGAGACCTGACGCTGACCTTTCAGCAGCGCGCTCTGGAAGAGGCGCTGCGTTCCGCCACAGAGAGGTATGGTTCGCACTGAAGCCTGCCGGTAGAGACGCCATCTGTGATGAAGAGCTTTTCTCCCGTTCCATAAGGAGTAGAAATACCGGTGGCTTATCAAACACCCGTCAGTTCGATCCCTCTACTGCAGGACCCGCCGTTCATACTGTTGATGCTCTGGCTTGCATGCGCGATCGGCTATCGCGCCCTGCGAGTTCTGAAAGCTCCTCTCTCTGATGTCTCCCCGCTGGAAAAGGGCGTTCTATCCGCCGCTCTCGGTCTCGGTCTTCTTCAGTATGTCGGCTACACGCTGGGAATGGCGGGCGCGCTCTCCCCGAAGTCGGTCTGGATCAGCCTGATCGCGCTGCTGGCGGTCTTCGGCTGCGATATGTTTCATGTCGCGCGCGGATTCGGTCGCGCCGTCCGCCAGTTCTGGCACTCTCCTCCTCCACGCTGGATACGCTTCGGTCTTCTCACACTGCTTGTTCCTCTGCTGATCGCCTTCCTCCTTGCGTTATGTCCGCCGACCGATGCGGACGGGATCGGCTATCATCTCACCGCCCCCAGACGCTGGCTTCAGGAGGGCAGGATCACCTATCTGCCAACCTTCACCTATACCAGCTCGCCGATGGGCTTTCAGATGCTCTACCTGCTTGGACTGGCGGTCTGGAGCGACACGGCGGCGAAGCTGTTCAACTATTTCGCGGGACTGCTCAGCTTCCTGACCCTGTACGCACTGGGGAGGCGGCTGAGAGACGCGAACGTCGGCTTTTTCTCCGCCTCTCTGTTTCTGTTTGGATTGGGCGGGATACTCGGTACGATCGAACAGTTTACAAACTCATATGTAGATATGGGATTGACTCAGCAGATCTGCGCTGCATACCTGGCATGGCTGCTCTGGAGCCGCTCAGGATCGCGAGGCTGGATGCTCTGCTGTGCGCTGTGCGCCGGTTTTGCCGCCTCCTTCAAATTGACCGGCTCTTTTGTCGGACTGGTCTTCTCAGCGGCTGCGGTCGCGCAGCTGCGGCATGAGAAGCGCGGGTGGGGGAGCGCGATCGGCGGAGGAGTTCTGTTTCTTCTGCTTGCCTTGCTGCCGGTTGCGCCCTGGCTGATACGCGCCTGGCTGCAGACGGGAAACCCGGTCTACCCGCTGCTCTCCGGCATCTTCCCGACGCGAGACTGGAGCCCGGATGCCGCGCAGCAGTTCAGCGACTTCTTCAAGTACTACAACTGGGGAACCGGCAGACTCGCTTCCCTGACGCTGGAGGAGCGGAAGCTGATACGATGGGTTGCGCTGGGACTGACGGTGATGATCACCGGGCTGATGCTCTGGCGCATCAAAGACCGCGAACTGCGGACGATGGCAGGCGTAACCGGCGCGCTCGTCATGATTACGATCTGGAATACGGGTCTCTATCTGCGGTTTTTCATCCCGTTGATTGCGGTCACGTGGGTTCTAATTGTCTGTGCGCTGTCGCCGCTTCTGGAGCGGCGCCCCGTGATCCCGAAAGCGGCGGTGGGGGTGATCGCGCTCTTCGCCCTGCTGTTTATCGTGAGGCAGCGGGGATCCATCGCGCCTGCCCTGTCTGTCGTCACGGGAAAGACCACGCGAGAGGAGTATGTGATCTCGAAAATTCCTGCGGCAAAGATCTGGTTTGATACACGGGGTGAGATCCCGGCAGGCTCCCGAATACTGGCTGCCGGGATTGTGCCCTACTTCTACTGCGACTTTCCCTGCTACTATATGACGGAGAGCTATTTTCGCACGGACAGCTGGGAGGCGTTTCTGGAAGATCTGCGCCGCGAGAAGATAACCCATCTGGTGCTGACGCCGATGTACTTTCCGGAGGTACTGCCCGGCGTTCAGCTGCCCAACCGAATGCTGTTCGTCCGACTGCTGGCGGAGAAGCACGGTCGGTTGATCACGCAGGTACAGGGAGACCGGCTCTATGCGCTCTCCGGTCTTTCCGCCCCCTGAGCCGGAAGAGAGAACCACTCCATAAACCATGAAACCGAACGCCGAATCGGCATCTCAGAACGACGCAACGCTCGATGAGGAGACCAGACCTTCCATGACCGGAGTGCTGACAGTGCTCATCCCGGCGTATAATGAGGTCGCCACACTCAGGGAGACTCTGCGCCGGGTGCTGGAAGTTCCGGTGGAGAAGGAGGTACTGATTGTAGATGACGCCTCCACAGACGGCACGCGCGAGCTGCTCATGAACGAGATCGAGGGGCGATACCCGCAGGTGCGCGTGATCTATCAGGAGTTCAATCAGGGGAAGGGCGCGGCGATCCGCGCCGGCATACCGTATATTCGCGGGGAGTATGTGATCATACAGGACGCCGATCTGGAGTACGACCCGGCGGATTACCCGGCGCTCCTTCAGCCCATTCTGGAGGGAAAGACCAGCATCGTCTACGGCACGCGCTTTCTGAAACAGCGGCCTGCCATGCGGCTGCCGAACCGGATCATCAACTGGCTGCTGGCGCGAATGGTGAATGTTCTGTATGGTTCCCCAATTACAGATGAGGCGACCTGCTACAAGCTCTTTCGCACAGAGACCCTGCGAAGCCTTCCTCTCACCTGTCGGCGTTTTGAGTTTTGCCCGGAGGTTACCGCGAAGGCGCTGCGGCGCGGCTTCCAGATCGTGGAGGTACCGATCCGCTATCAGGCGCGTTCCATGGCGGAGGGGAAGAAGATCCGCTGGACGGACGGCGTAACGGCGATCTGGACGCTGCTCAGATATCGTTTCTGGAGATAGTGACGCAGAATGCTCTCTGTCTTCCTGGCGCGGCTGCGGGGTTACGGTTTCTGCTCAAAAGCGTCTTTCGGCAGTTCGTAGGTAAACGCGGAGCTGTCGAGAGCCGGGTTCGCTTCAAACCGTTGAATGACGGTCGAATAGTTGATGTTCGACTTGAACTGTCTGCGCTCCAGAGATTCTCTGCCGTTCTTCCGCACCCGCACCGGAGCGGTTACGGTAACATTGGTAAAGAGCATCGTTACGCGGCGCAGCAGAAACTGCTTCTGATCCACATAGAAGGTAACGACCCCGGGCGAGCCTTTTGCCACCACATTCGACCGGAAATTGGCGCGGATGATATGACAGTCGCCGTCATTGACGCGGGTCTTCCCCTGGTAGGCGATGCCGCTCAATCCCTGCAGCGGTACGGGAGCCTGAAGAAAGAAGAGCGGATCGTACTCGCTCCCGATGCCTGCGGAGCGCAGCCCGGCGACAAACTCCTTGAGGTTGGCGGCGGGAGGAGACTTTCGATACATGCGCGTTAGGCTGCGATAGAGCAGCCTCTCTCTGCCGTTGCTCAGAGCGATCAGCGTACCGGAAGCGGTGGAGGTAACCGAGATGTAGGCGCGGTCAGGCTTCTGGTAACGCAGCTCGGTGGCAAGCCCGAACGTTGCACGCTGATTGTTGATCATCTGGGTGACGGTGGTGCTGGCGGTCTGGCGATAGGAGGTGAGTCCGCTGTAGGCTGCGTACATGCGTTGTAGAATCGCGTTTGCGTCCTGAGACTGGGCGGAAGACGAGAGACAGGCAGCCAGAACCGTGATGAACGCAGCCAGAGGCAGCGGAGTTTTCACTGATCGAGCCTCTCTACAAACTCCTCCCGCGCTCCCTTCGGAGGAATGAAACGGGCGAAGTCCACCGGGAATGTCGGGTTCATGATGATGTCGGTCGTCTTCTCAAACAGGACGATGCGCGGGTTTTCGATGGGCACACTGTCGCCGGAGGTTAAGACGCGCCCTCTCCATGCCATCTCCGTACTGTGCTGCAGGAGCATATAGTTGCCGGGATCCAGCCAGAGAGTAAACTTGCCGACCGTCGGGGTCATCCCGTTCGCCAGTCGAATTCTCTTGCCGAAATCGCGCAGAAACTTCTCGGTGAAGGACCCCGAGACCACGATCGCCGGCTTGCCGTTGAGTTCCTGCTTCGGCTTCATGGTGAGACCGGTTACGCCTTCCGGGAGCCGGTCGCTCTGCAGGAAGACGAAGGGCGAAAAGATCTGCGGTCCCTTCTCATCCACCGCCCGGCTGATATCCGCAAGCGATCCGCCCCGGTTATAGCGGCGGTACTTATTCCGCATTCCGGAATAGACCACTACCGAACTGCCGTCGGAGTGGAACTCGGTCGTCCCCGCGCCGGTGTCTTTGACCTTCATCACCGCCTGAGGGGGCTGTTTGACGTAGTTCAGCGTGGTCTTCTGGTGCATCATCTGGTTCGTTTTTCCGACCTGAATGAAGATGTCCGCCTCCATCGAGACCTGCAGCGAGTTGAGGGCTTTGTAAGCGGAAACCATTCGCTCCACGGCGACGGTCGGATCGGTGGTGGCAGGCTGTTCGGGCAGGGCGGGTCCGGGCGCAGGGCGAACGTCTGCACCGGTGACCGGAGAGGCACTCTCCGCAGCTGTGGCGCTTTTATCCCGGTTGCAGCCGGTCAGCACAAGGGAGCAAACGGCGAACAGACCTGCAAAAAGTAAAGGGACGGCTCTATACCGGGCGGCTGCATAAGAGCCGCGCTTCAAGACTGTCATAATCACTCCTGAACGAAGAATGGCACACCAGACGCTCTCCTCTTGATTTTCGGAAACATCGCCGGAAGCCTGTAGAAGGAGAGTGCGATACATATACGGAATCGCGCGTAACATAATGAGAGGCGCGGCAGCCCCCTTTAGCAGGTACCATTCTTACGCTAGTATATCAGATGGACGAAAAGCGCGTCAATGACGCGAAAACTTCGTCGGAGGAGAGATACGGTGGAGAGAAGAAGCTACATTTCGTCAGAAATCCATTGCGACGGCTGTGCAAACTCGATCAAACGCTCGCTCGGCAAACTGCCAGGAGTGGCGGAGGTCGGGGTAGATGTGGAGCAGAAGCGCGTGGATGTGGCGTTTGATGAGACGCAGACGAGTGAACAGGCGATCCGGGATCGTCTGGCGATGGCGGGTTTTCCAGTGGAATAGATGCTAGGTTCCGTCTGTGGCGCGCACACGCGGGAGAGAAATCATGAACAAAAGAAGCTGTATCCTGATCGCGCTGATATGGATGCTGCCGGTCTGTCGTGCGAATGCTCAGGACTTTTCGCCGGATGGCAGCCAGATCGTCTATGCTGGCAAGAGCGGTATCATGCTATGCAGCATTAACGACGCCGTTTCTCGCCCCATCCCCGGAGGCGAGGGAGGGACAGGCGCGCTCTGGTCGCCCAGCGGAGATCATATCGTCTTCGCCGTTCCGGATCGAGTGGGCGGCAGTTCGCGGGCGGTGCTCTATGATACGCGCTCTGGCAGATCCAGAACCATCGCCGAGGGATTGGAGCCTCCCTTTGCTTGGCGAGAAGATGGGAACCGGTTTGCCGGGATCCGCAGGATGGAGGGAATCGGGCTGCAGATTGTGCTGGTCAACGTTGTCGGGGGGCAGGCGGATGCGCGGATGATCCCGGTGCAGCAGGTGGTCGGCAGACAGATGGTCTGGATACCCGCGACCGATAATGTCGCCTTCATCGGAAAGAACGGCAGGAGCCAGAACCTGTATCTCTATCAGTTTGGAGAGGTAAAGCAGATCACCACCTCCAACGATGTGATCGGGATCGGACTGTGGCAGGATAGAAAGCGGGTGGTATGGGCGCGCCACAGTCGGAATACGCGCTATATTCTTGCCAGTCTCTATCTGGCGGATGTCTCCACGAACTCCGCGCCGGTTCGGCTGAACTTTCCGGCGGTCATCCCCGAGATCAACCCCCGTCCGGCGCAGGGACCGGTCAGCGTGGAGCAGGTCGTCTTCTCCCCGCGCAGCAACCGGCTCTCGATGGTGTGCACATTCAGTCCCTCTCCCGGCAGACTCACGCAGGTCTGCTACAGCATCAACATGGACGGAACCGACGTCCGAACCGTCCGCAGCGGACAGCCCTCCGAAAAGCGGTCCAGCCTCATTCACCCCTTCTTCTCTTACGACGGGAGCCAGCTTGCGCTGCTGCATTCTGACGCTGGCGTGACGGTACTGGGTCTCTTTGACGCACGGGGGGCGAACGGGAAACGGCTGTCAGAATGGCGGTGAATGGGAGCCGGAAGGTTTTTCGCCGTCCTCCGCGTCTGCAGCCCGGCATGACGATCGGCGTCATCGCCCCTGCCAGTGCGGTGAGAGACCCGAATCTCGAAGCGGGCATCGAGGCGATTCGCGCGCGCGGATATCAGGTCGAGACAGGGAACGGTCTCTATAACCGGCACGGATTTCTTGCCGGAACGGACCGGGGACGCGCGCAGGATTTCACGGACATGTTCGCGCGCAAGGAGATTGACGCGGTCTTCTGCGCGCGCGGAGGGTACGGCGCGTCCCGCATTCTGGAGCATGTGGATTGGGAGGTTGTTCGGAGGAACCCGAAGCCTTTTGTCGGATACAGCGACATCACCGCGCTGCATCTGGCGATGGAGCGATTTACCGGTCAGATCACGCTGCACGGTCCGATGGTTACAACGCTGGGGGAGGGGCTGTCAGCTCCCGCAGAGGTCTGTTTCTGGCGGATGCTGGAGAAGTCGGAGCCTCCGGGAGCCTATGACAGTCAGGGAGCGGACGTAAAGACGCTGGTCAGCGGAACGGCGGAGGGAAGGCTGGCGGGCGGAAACATGACGCTGCTGTGCGCGGCAGTCGGGACGCCGGAGACGCCCGATTTCCGCGATCGGATTGTTCTGCTGGAGGATATCGGCGAGCCTGCCTATCGCATTGACCGGATGCTGGTTCACCTGCTTCGCTCCGGACTGCTGCATCAGGCGGCGGGGTTCGTGATTGGAACGGCGACCGGCTGGGAAGAGGAGGAGGAGACTCCCCCCGTCATTCGCCTGGAGGATGTCTGGAGAGAGCATTTTGTTCCGCTGGGGAAGCCGACCATTACCGGCTTCCCGTTCGGACATATAGACAGTCCTCTCACCCTCCCGCTGGGCTGCCGCGCCTCCCTGCGCGCCGACGCCTGTGAATTGACCGTTCTGGAGCCGGCGGTGGAGTAGGAGGCTACTGCAGGCGAACGGTCTGTCCGGTAGATGCGGATTGGTAGGCTGCCTCGATCACGGCGACGACCTGTGCGCCATGCTCTGCAGGAGAGAAGAGCTGCGCGCGTCCGGTCAATGCATCCACGAAGTTCGTAACAGGACCCGGGATCGGGGGAAGATCGCGCTCGCGAAAACTTTCCGCTGTTTCAGAGCCTCTCTCAATCGTCGTGAGAAAGTCGAATCCCTCCACGCGAATTGTACCCTGCGAGCCGGCGAAGAGATGGCTGACGCGCCTCCCTCCGCTCCTGCTGTCTCCGACACAGGTTACGCAGACCATTGCTCCGTTCTCCAGAACGAGGGTTACCACGGCGCGTCGGTCGGAGGGCGTCTCATCCATCTGACACTGGACGGATACGGCGGGCTGACCGGTTACGAAGAGTATTTCGGAGATGAGGTGTGATCCTCCGTCAATGAGGTATCCGCCTCCGCACAGCTGTGGATCGGCGCGGTACATAGTAGGAGGCACAATTCCCGGCAGGTCTGCCGGTCTGGGGGCTTCCCCGAAGACGAACTCGGCATTTCCCGTCCAGAACATGCTCACCGCCTCCAGGTTCCCCAGTTCGCCGTTCGCGATGCAGTCCCGGATCCTGTGGCAGTGCGCCCAGTAGGGCGGGTTGAGAGCAACCCCCAGCTGTACGCCCTGCCTCTCCGCCAGACGGCACAGTTCGCCCGCCTCCTCTGAGCGGACGGTCATCGGCTTCTCCACGATCAGATGCAGTCCCTGCTCCAGCGCGACTTTCGCCTGCTCATAGTGCAGTGCATGGGGCGTCGCAATCAGGAGAATGTCCAGTTCCGCCTCCGCGAGCATCTTCCTCCAGTCGGTGTACAGGGGCGTGTCCGGAGCAAGCTGATCGCGAATGCTCTTCAGCTGCGCCTCATCCCGGCGGCAGAGGGCGGCAAGATGCAGCTCCGGATGTTTCACGATCTCCGGAATGTGACGCCGGGAGGCAAACCAGCCGGCTCCCAGAACGCCGATGCGGTACGTAGAGGAAGACAGCATGTATTACTCCTCCGGTCGCGCTGACCATCGCACGCGCCAAAGCGACAGATGCATGGGGGTGGTCTCGGTTCGGACTTTCCAGTCGGGATGGAGCTTGACACGCCCCTCCAGTTCCTGCATCAGTTCCTGATGTTCCTGATTCGATACATGCCAGAGATGCGAGAAGGGATTGGCGCGCAGCGCCTGCAGCAGGTCGCTCGTGCGCACCGTCTGCTGCCAGCGAATATGATCGGTGTCGAGCGTCTCCATCTGTGCGCCATGCTCCATCAGATAGCTCAGGATATCGTCAAACGATCTGGCTCCCAGATTGGGCAGGGTCATCTCTCGCTCTTCGGCAAGCTGATAGTAGAGTTCTGTGGTCGGGAAGCGTTTGGGACTCTCCATGCCAAGATAGAGCGATCCCTCCGGCACAAGCACCCGCCGAATCTCTGACACCACCTGCTGCCAGTCCTGAATGAGATGCAGCACGTGCACCATCAGCGCGCAGGCAAACCGCTTTGAGGGAAAGGGAAGGGAACGCAGATCTGCGCGCACCAGCCGGAGCGCGGGTTCGTGCTTCCTCGCCTGAAGGAGCATCGTTGCCGAGATGTCCGCCCCGATGACCGTCACGCCTCGCCGGTGCAGATGGCGCGCAAAGCGGCCCGTGCCCACGCCGGCATCCAGAAAAAGCCGTTCCGGCGTCAGTCGCGCATCTTCACTGAGCAGTCGGGCGGCATCGGCAAGAATGTGCGGGGGCATATAGCGGGTGGCTTCGTACAGGTCCGCCACACGGTCAAAGCTCAGATACTCTCCCCTGTCCGATGCCATGCTACTCCTCCGGGGGAAATTTGCGAAGATGAGTGAGGAGGAGAACGCCGCTGCGCGCCCGGACACGAACCGGCGGGTTCTGGATCACATTGCTGACTCCCCGGGAACCGGGAGTGAGGTTCTCGCCCTGCAGCGACCACTTCACGCCCTCTAGATATACCTCCTCCACCGGCGTAAAGGCGATCAGAGAGAGCGTCTCTCCCGCTCTTCCGTCTATCTCCATCTCCCGATGAACGGCATAGGTGACCGCGTTTTCGTCCTGAAGGGAGATCTGTGCCCGTGAGGAGTAGTTCAACAGGATACTGATCGCCGTCAGGCTGTGGTCTATGCGTCCGCCCTGCGCGCCGATCAGAGCGATCCGGGTCGCCCCTTGATCCAGGGCATATATGACCGCCTTCTCCAGGTCGCAGGTCTCCTGATCGACATTCTGCAGAAAAGGGCAGTCCTTGAAGACGCGCTTTGCCTCCGGATCAAGCGAGTCGAAGTCTCCCAGAACGACATCCGGCGCGATTCCCAGTTCCGCCAGATAGTTGGCAGCTCCGTCCGCTGCAAGAAAAAGAGAGGCTGAATCACGCAGATGCTCGATGAACCTGCGCGAGGGCCTCTCTCCATGCGCTAAAATAACTGCCTGCAACACAGTCTCCTGTCATCAGGCACACAGGCGCGCATCAGCCGATCAGTTTTGCCAGCTTTTCCGCGATGGCGCGCTGGGGGGCGGCGCCGATGATCTGATCCTTCAACTCGCCGTCTTTGAAGTAGAGCAGAGCGGGAATATTGCTGATCCCGTATCTCATGGTGAGATCGTACTCTTCATCGGTATTGACCTTCACGACCTTCGCTCTGCCGGCATACTCCTCCGCTATGGCATCCAGAGAGGGAGCGATAGCGCGGCAGGGGGGACACCAGGGAGCCCAGAAATCCACCAGAACGGGAACGCTGGACTGAAGCACCTCTGTATCGAACGTCGCGCCGGAAACGGCGGCTGCTTTGCTCATGCGCGTAATACCTCCAGTATGGAAATTAAACGGAAATCAATCTATCAAACTCTGCAGCTTTGCGGCAAGCTGTGCCTGCGGCACTGCTCCCAGAAGCTGATCTACAACCTCGCCCTCTTTGAAAAAGAGCAGTGCGGGTATGGAGAAGATGCCGTACTCTACGGCAAGGTCCATCTCTTCACTGGTGTTCACCTTGAAGACCCGTGCGCGACCTTCGAACTGCTCCGCCACCGCATCCACATGCGGGGCGACCAGATCGCATCCCGGACAGGCATAGCCCCAGAAGTCCACCAGTACCGGAACCGGTGACTTCAAAACCTTCTCTTCAAAATCCGCTCCGGTAACATCAACCGCTTTGCTCATCGTCGCGTATCCTCCGTGATGATAACTACAGCATCTACGGACAGGCTTCCGGCTGCGCCCTTCTGTCCCGGGGCGTTTGTGACGATCCTTGCGGGCGGAATCGCGCCTCTGTTTCCGACTAATCCGGAGCCTGACCCGTTATACTCTATATCGCGAGGGAGTGTCAACACTGCAGGTTCAGTTCTATACGCAGGCGACCCGATGGAAGTTCCTCCGCTGTCAGGCTGGACCTGACGGAAGCGTTATATCTCCTCCGACTCGATCTCCTGAGGCGTAGGGGCGTCAACAGGACGCAGCAGCAGGCTCTCTACTTTGTCCGGAGGGCTGAGCACCTTCATCAGACGAATAGAGGAGATCGGTATCAGAAACGACTCACGTCTGCCGGATGTCTCCAGCTCGATCCACTGAGAGTCAAAGTCCCTTAACTTGCCGCGATCCTTGAACGTGCTGTTGTCCGTCAGGTAGAGTATCTCCACCTCGCAGTGTCGGAACCGCTCCAACCAGTCAGACATGATCGTTTCTCCTCGCGGTTACTCCTCCGCGTCCGGGGCGGCTGCCGGTCGCAGCAGCGAATGTGCAGACCGCTCCGGCGCCGTCAGAATCTTGATGATCCGGATGGCGGAGTGCGGGACAACCAGGATCTCCTCATTCCGTCGGCTGCGATTCTTGGTGATCTCTACCCACCGACTGCTGAAGTCGGTGAGGTGTCCTCGATCGGAATACAAGCTGTTATCGGTCAGGTAGTGAATCTCTATCTCGTACCCGCGGTATTTTTCCAGCCAGTCGGTCATCAGTAATCCTGTTCAAGGTAGGGTAGGTCTCTCTATCAAAGACTACGAAGGCGAATGAAAACGGTTTCTTAGCCGATCAGCCCTAGACGCTTTCCGACCTTTTCGACCGCCTCCAGCGCCTCCTGCAGGTCCGCCTTCTCATGCGAGGCGTTGGGCATGGTGCGAACGCGCGCTCTGCCTCTTGCCACTGTGGGGAAGACGACGGACAGCGCGAGCACTCCCTCCTCGAACAGTCCGCGTTGAAGCTCCTGCGCCTTCTTCTCGTCCCCGACTATGATCGGTGTGATGGGAGTCTCGGTCGCTCCGAGGTCGAAACCCAGTGCGCGCAGCCCCTCCTGCCAGTAGCGCGTATTCTCCCACAGACGCTGCGTCAGGGAGGGATCGCGCTCCATCAGATCGAGCGCGGCGATACAGGCGGCAACGACTGCCGGGGGGTGGGCTGTGCTGAAGAGGAAAGGTCGCGCGCGCTGAGTCAACCAGTCTCTTAACGCCATGCTTCCCGCGATATACCCCCCCATGACCCCCACCGCTTTCGAGAGGGTTCCCAGTTGAATGTCTATCTTCTGATGCACCTGAAAGTGATACGCTGTGCCGCGACCGCCCCCCAGCACGCCGGAGCCGTGCGCATCGTCCACCATGACAGCGGCGTCGTACCGCTCCGCCAGCGCAATGATCTCCGGCAGCGGCGCGATGTCGCCGTCCATGCTGAAGACCCCGTCCGTGATGATCAGTCGCTTCCGATAGCTCTGGCTTCTCTTCAGAACCTCCTCCAGCGAATTCATATCCTTGTGGCGGTAGACCGGTCTCTGTTCCGAGGGCAAACCTGTTAACCGGCAGCCGTCAATGATGCTGGCGTGGTTCAACTCATCGGAGATGATCACATCCTCTTTCGTGGTGATCGTGGGGATGGTGCCGGCATTCGCCGTGAAACCGGACTGAAAAACGATGGCGGCTTCCACATGCTTGAACTCCGCTAGCCTGCGCTCGAGCTGCTCATGCAGGCTCATGGTCCCGATGATGGTGCGGACGGCTCCCGCTCCCGCTCCCCACTGCTCCACCGCGCGGACGGCCGCCTCCTTCAACGCCGGGTGGTTGGCAAGCCCCAGATAGTTGTTGGAGGAGAGGTTGATGACCCTTCTGCCGTTCACCGTAATTCTGCCGCCCTGTGCGGTCTGAAGCTCCACCAGTGGTCGGTAGAGGTTCTGCTCCTTGAGGTCTGCGATCTGTTCATGCAGCCAGTTCTGCAGTGTGCTGTTCACGTTTTCATCTCCCGAAACAGATATGCGCGGGTCCGCCGCTACAGGTGAAAGACCACTTTTCCGCAGGTTCCGTCGCGCATGAGCGACATGCCAAGATCGTAGTCTTCAAAAGCGAGTTGATGTGTGATCGCCGGAGCGACGTTCAGTTTCCCGGAGTGGAGCAGTCCGCTCATGGTGTCCCATGTCTCGTAGAGTTTTCTTCCCACCACGCAACGTATCTCCAGCCCTTTGAAGATCATCTCGGCAATATCCAGCTCGATCTTTCGAACGGGGATCCCCATCAGAGAGATCCTGCCCCCCGGTCGCACGATTCGCATCGCCTGCGTGATGGCGATCGGCGCGCCGGACATCTCCAGCGCTACGTCCACACCGACGCCCTCCGTCTTTTCACGGAAGAACTCCTCTACATCCCCCTGAGTCACGTTATAGACCGCGTCTGCACCGAGCGTTCGGGCTAACTCTAGCCGGTAGGGACGGGTATCCGTGGCGAACACACAGGAGGCGCCGCAGGCTTTTGCGACGGCGACTGCGAATATCCCGATCGGTCCGCATCCCAGCACGGCGACCGACCTGCCGATGATCTCGCCTGCGAGAGTGGCATGCACTGCGTTTCCCAGCGGGTCCTGAATGCAGGCGATCTCCGGCGGAAGTCCCGGCTCATTCTTCCACGCGCTGGCTTCGGGGACGACCACGTACTCTGCAAAGCAGCCGTCCACATCCACGCCGAGAATGCGCGTATTCTCGCAGACATGCTTCTGTCCGTTTCGGCACTGCAGGCAGTGTCCGCAGACCCAGTGCGATTCGCCGGAGACATAGTCTCCCGGCTGAAACTGCGTAACCTCCTCGCCGACCTCCGTCACGATCCCGGCAAACTCATGCCCCATAATGCGCGGAGGCTTCACTCTTCCTTCCGACCAGGCATCCCAGGAGTAGATATGATAGTCAGTTCCGCAGATCGAGGTGGTTCGCACCTGCACCTTTATCTGGTCGGGCTTCTGAATATGCGGCTCGGGAACCTCCAGAATGGAAGCTCCGGGACCGGCTTCCGTCTTCACAATGGCTTTCAATCATGTCCTCTTTCGGGATAGAACGCTTTCGCTTCCGCAGGCGTCAGCAGAAGGGAGTAGGTCAGGCGTATCAGATCGGAAGGGGAGAAGGGGCGCAGAACGGTCCACAGGCGGGACTCCCGCTCGAAGCTGTCCTGCCCTTCAAAGATCGAGGAGATGATCGTGATCTCCAGCTTGCCATCCTCGCGGGCAGCGATCTCAACCTGCAGGTTCGGGTCCTGCGAAGACCATGCCTCCCGTATAGCCCGCTCAAGTCGCTCGGAGAGTGAGTTCTGCATGTTGTTACCGGCTCGTTTCCTGCGGCGATTTACATCCCATAGATTTGATTCATTATAGCCCTATGCGAACCCCTCCCGCAATGCGCCGGATGGAACGAACCGGCGGCGGAAAGCAGTACGCACAGGGGAGAAGTGCTACAATGAAAACAGGAACGGATGGAATGCAACGACTTCAGACCGGCGTCGGGCGTCGGCGCAGCCTGCACGCTCAACCGAAACGCCCCTGCGTGGGATCGGTGCAGTGCTGCAGAGGCTGTTTCTGCAGAAGTGGCAGTTTTTGAAGGGATATCAGGAGCGGACAGCATGCATGCAGATTTCAATTGCTGGGTGGAGGAGTGCGCCGCGCTCACCCAGCCCGACCGAATTCACCTCTGTGACGGCTCAGAAGAAGAGAACCAGCGTCTGATCGAACAGATGCTGGACGATAAGACCCTGTTCGCGCTGAACCAGCGGCACTATCCGGGATGCTATCTGCACCGGAGCCATCCCAACGATGTGGCGCGTGTGGAGCATCTGACCTTTATCTGCTCTGAGAAACGGGATGACGCCGGACCGACCAACAACTGGATGGATCCGCGCGAGGCGAAAGCGAAGGTCGGCGAGCTGTTTGGAGGCTGTATGCGGGGGAGGACGATGTACGTCCTGCCCTATATGATGGGACCGCCCGGTTCGCCGCTCAGCAAGGTGGGCGTTCAGATCACGGACAGCCCGTATGTGGTCGCCAGTACGCGAATCATGACCCGCATGGGCAGGGTCGCGCTGGAGCAGTTGGAGAGAGACAGCGTTTTCATTCCGGGTCTCCATTCGATCGGGCAGCTCGACCCGCACCGGCGTTATATCCTTCACTTTCCGGAAGAGCGATTGATCTGGAGCTTCGGCTCCGGTTACGGCGGCAACGCCCTGCTGGGCAAGAAGTGTTTTGCTCTGCGGATCGCCAGCGTCATGGCGCGGGATGAGGGCTGGATGGCGGAGCATATGCTGATACTGGAACTGGAAGATCCATACGGCGAGACGGTCTACTTTGCCGCCGCCTTTCCGAGCGCATGCGGCAAGACCAATCTGGCGATGCTCGTCAGCCCGCTGGAGCATGAGGGGTATCGTGTCCGTACCATCGGGGACGACATCGCCTGGATGTACATCGGAGAGGACGGCAGGCTCTGGGCGATCAACCCCGAAGCCGGTTTCTTCGGTGTGGTTCCGGGAACCAGCATGAAGACGAACCCGAATGCGCTCATCAGCGCAAAGTCGAACTCGCTCTATACCAATGTCGCCATCTCCGACGACGGGCTGCCCTGGTGGGAGGGGCATGACGATCCTCCCTACGAGCCGCTGACCGACTGGAAGGGAAGGCGTCCTTGGAGCGGGGAGGAGACGGCGGCGCATCCCAACTCGCGGTTCACCGCTCCGGCGAAAAACTGTCCCTCCATGTCTCCGCGCTGGCAGGACCCGCAGGGAGTTCCCATCTCCGGCATCATCTTTGGCGGACGGCGCATACGAACGGTTCCGCTGGTCTTTGAGTCGTTCAACTGGCAGCATGGAACCTTTCTGGGGGCGGCGATGGCGTCCAGAACCACCAACGCGGCGATGGGTATGACGGGCGTACTGCGGCACGATCCGATGTCCATGCTCCCGTTCTGCGGCTACCACATGGGAGACTACTGGCGGCACTGGCTCGAGATGGGACGGCGCCTTCCGAACCCTCCTGTGATTTTCCATGTGAACTGGTTCCGGCAGGATGCAGATGGCAACTATCTGTGGCCCGGGTTCGGAGAGAACATTCGTGCACTGATCTGGATGCTGGGGCGGATCAAGCGTCGCGCGGAGGCGAAAGAGACCCCCATCGGCTATGTCCCAACGCTCCACTCGCTGCATCTGGAGGGGCTGGACATCAAGCCGGAGGTGATAAGCCAGCTGCTGCATGTCAGCCCGGAGGAGTGGCATGAGGAGCTGCCCGATATCGAGGAGTTCTTCAAGAAGATCGGCAGCCGGGTCCCATCCGAACTGTGGAACGAGTTGACGAGCCTGCGCGAGCGACTGGAACACTTCCGATCCATGTATCCCTGAAAAACGACCGCCCCTGCAACGATACGCTGCAGGGGCGGTCGGCTATTTAGCGGGTTTCTCCGGATAGATCACCTTCAGGCTCAGCTCATCCAGCTGCGATGGGTCCACCGGCGAAGGCGCGCCCATCAGCGGGTCGCTGCCTCCTCCCAGTTTCGGGAACGCCATCACCTCGCGGATATTCTCGTTATCCGTCAAAAACATCACCAGCCTGTCAATGCCCGGTGCGATCCCTCCGTGAGGTGGCGCGCCATACTCGAACGCGGTCAGCATGTGCCCGAAACGCTGCTGCTGACTCTCTTCGGAGATATTCATCAGTTGAAAGACCTTTGCCTGAATATCCTTACGATGAATTCGGATCGAGCCGGAAGCCCACTCCATTCCGTTGCAGACCAGGTCGTAGCAGAGAGCGCGCACCGCTCCCGGATCGGTATCCAGCAGCGGAATATCCTCGTAATGCGGCATGGTGAACGGATGATGCTCCGCGTCCCATCTGCCGTTCTCCTCATCCCACTGAAAGAGCGGAAAGTCGGTGATCCAGCAAAAGTGGAGCACATTCGGGTCTGCCAGATTCAGGCGTCGCGCAATCTCCGCCCGTAAGCGTCCCAGCACGTTGGCGACGACCTTCGGGCGGTCGGCGGCGAAGAGCAGCAGGTCTCCGCTCTGCGCCTGCGTCTCTTCCAGTATCCGCTTCAGGGTCTGCGGCGTGAAGAACTTGGCGATGGAGCCGCGAATCTGAACCTCCTCCGTGCTGTCTACCTGCAGATACGCCAGCCCCTTCGCGCCAAATTCACGCACGAAGTTCGTCAGTTCCTCTATCTCGCGGCGGGAGAGGGAGATTCCGTTCGGGTATCTAATCACCTTCACCTGCCCGCCGGACTCCAGCGCGCTGCGGAAGACGCCAAACTCCGTATCGCGCACCGCCTCCCCGACATCGGTCAGTTCCAGTCCGTAACGGAGATCGGGTTTATCTGTGCCGAAACGCCGCATCGCCTCATCGTAGGTGAGACGGGTGAAGGGTTTGCTGCCGAGCGTTTTCGTGGACAGCTGCTCCACGATCTGGATCGTCATCCCTTCAATCAGCTGCAGGATATCCTCCTGCGTAACGAAGGACATCTCCAGGTCAAGCTGCGTGAACTCCGGCTGTCTGTCGGCGCGCTGCGCCTCATCCCGGAAGCAGCGCGCGATCTGGTAGTAGCGCTCCACACCCGCCACCATCAGAAGCTGTTTGTACTGCTGCGGCGACTGGGGCAGTGCATAGAAGAGTCCCGGCTCCAGCCGGTAGGGAACCAGGTAGTCGCGTGCGCCTTCCGGCGTGGACTTGGTGAAGATGGGCGTCTCGATCTCCAGGAATCCGCGCTGGTTGAGATAGTCCCGGATCATCGTAACGGCATCGTGGCGCAGTTTGAGAGTCTGATACATGCGCGGACGCCGGAGGTCCAGATACCTGTATTTGATTCGCAGCTCTTCATTGACCTGCGTCATCTGCGACTCGTCGCTGAGAGGGAAGGGCAGCGGCTGCCGGCAGGTGTTCAGCACCTCCAGTCGAAGCAGATCCACTTCGATCTCGCCCGTCTCCAGTTTTGGGTTCTCCATGCCCGGCGCGCGATGACGGACCACGCCGGTAACCGACAGAACGAACTCCGGCTTGACGGCGGCTGCCTCATGAACCAGATCTCCCGAACGCGCGGCGTCGGCGCGAAGCTGAACCAGTCCGGTTCGGTCGCGCAGGTCTATGAAGACCAGATCGCCATGATCGCGAACGCTGTTCGCCCACCCGTTCAGGGTGACCGTCTGTCCGATGTGTTCCGTTCTCAGCGAGCCGCACTCGTGCGTTCTCTGCCAGGGTTCCAACGGTATCCTCTCCTTTGTGCTATTCTTCCGATTCTTGTCGCGCCTGAAACTGCGCGAAAATCTGCTGAGCCGCCTGCGCGATGTCGGCGGTTCTCCATGCAGGCGCAAAAGCAATGTCGCACATCTGCGCCATCGCCTCCGCCTCCTCCGGAGTCTCAAAGACCGCGATGATCTTCACCTTCTCGCGAAAAGACTGGGAGGCGCGCAGATAGCCGATGTTCTTTTTCTCCTCTGCGTCTACGGAGATTATGAGCAGATGCGGCGGTTTCTGCTGGATCATGCCGACGGGATCCTCGCGATTGAGCAGACAGCGCGTCTCCCATTCGGGGTGCGCGACCGCTCGCTCGATCCGGGAGCGGTAACGCGGACGATGCGCCACCACCAAAACGCGAAACGCCTCTTTTTTCTTTACAGGCGTCTCCTCTATCTTTTTCCGGAACGAGAGGCGGCGATCAGGCTTTCGCATGAGGTTCCGCCTTTCTGAAGATCCAGTCTGTCACTTCGGATAGTCTCACCGACTCCTGCGCTCCGCCGTTATGAAAGTCTTTGATCTGCGCGGACCCCTGCCGGACCTCATCCTCTCCGAGCATGATGACAAACCGCGCGTTCAGACGATTCGCCAGACGCATCTGCGCCTTCAGGCTCCGGTTGTCGTAACCGAACTCCGAAGGTATTTCGGCGCGTCGCAGCGCGTGCAGGAGCTTGATCGCATGGAGTTTCGCCTCCTCGCCCAGCGCGGCAATAAAGGCGATCGGAGACTCATCCTCTAGCGGGAGCGCGATGCCGAGCTGTTCCAGCGCGATCAGGCAGCGTTCCGTGCCGATCCCGAAGCCGATACCCGGCGTTGGTTCGCCACCGCACTCCTCTACCAGTCCGTCGTAGCGTCCCCCCCCGCCGATAGCGTTCTGCGCCCCCAGCGCGGGACAGATGATCTCGAAGGCGGTCTTGGTGTAGTAGTCGAACCCGCGCACCAGGTGAGAGTTCAGCGTGAAGCGAACCTCCAGCGCGCAGAGGTACTCTTGAAGTCGCGCGAAGTGCGTATGGCACTCTTCACACAGGTACTCGGTAAGCTTGGGCGCTCCCTTCATTGCGGCTCGATCCGCCTCCTCCTTGCTGTCGAGCATTCTGAGCGGATTGACCTCGAAACGCCTCTGGTTATCCCGGCTCATCGAGTGCAGCAGGGGACGCGCATACTCTCTCAGCGCGTCGCGATAGCGCGGTCTGCAGACAGGACACCCCACCGAGTTGAGAAGGAGCTCTGTCTGTGTGATCCCGAGACGGCGATAGAACTCCATCGCCAGCGTGATCACCTCGGCATCTATCGCCGGATCCTGAGACCCGATCGCCTCCACGCCGGTCTGCTGATGTTCCCGGTAGCGTCCCTTCTGACCGCGCTCATAGCGATAGACATGGGTGATGTAGTAGAGCTTCTGCAGCGGGCTGTCCGCATACAGCTTGTTCTCCAGATAGGCGCGGATGACGGGAGCCGTCCCCTCCGGTCGCAGAGTCATGCTGCGTCCGCCACGATCGGTGAAGGTGAACATCTCCTTGCTGACGATATCCGTTCCCTCGCCGACAGCCCTCTGAAAAAGCTCCGTGCTCTCCATGACCGGAGTGCGTATCTCTCGGTAACCGTACTGCAGACAGACCCTGCGAAAGATGCTCTCTACCGCGCGCCACCGCGCCGTATGTCTCCATCCCTCGCCGGACGGGGAGACGGGCAGCAGATCGTTCATGTAGGGAGGCGCGGCGTATCTCATGGTATGACTGCTCCTGAGGGATTCTCTGTCGGGACAGGCGAACTACTATTTTACTGTGAAATTGACTGTCGGTCAAATAGCGCGCGGACGAATTTTCATTCGCTGCCGGTGACCGCCAGCAGCATGGGAGAGGCGACGGTGTCGGAAGCATGAAATTCTATGGCGCGGATCGGTATGTTCGGGAACGGGTTTTTCCAGCGCAGCGACTGTACGGAGACCGGATCATCGTTCCTGTCCTTCCCGATCCATGCGGCGTCGGCGGTGATGACCTCTCCGGGATCGCTCACGGCACGGATGTGATCGCCGTAGAGCAGGGGCACGGATATGCGGCGTCCATCCGCATAACGGATCACATAGCGGGCAGCCTCGCGGTTCGTGGAAGGAGAGGCGCAGGCATGAACGAAGCAGAGCCATTCAGCCTTTTTCCCGATCGTCAGGGTGATGGATTTCGGGAGACCTGTACGGTCGGTCGCAAGCAGCCTGCCTGCCAGCGTCAAGCCTGCGGGTTGACCGGACCGACCGGCAATGGCATACGGAATATCCCCAAACCACTGGCGTCCCGTCGGAAGGTTCGCCAGGGTGGACGGAAGATCGGAAGCGAACCTCCGAAGGTCTGCCGACCAGAAGCGCGTCTGTCCGGTGATCCGCACGGGATCGCGCCACTGCTCCCGAAACACCTGCGCAGCGCGATAGGGAAGCTGGTCGGGAGGAAGAGGAGTGCCGCTCCAGGCATACTCCGCCGCCAGAATAAAGGCGGCAAACTGGCGAAACTCCGTCTTCAGCACGCCCTCATGGCTGTTGTAGCCCGCCCAGGTGGACTGGAGCAGCCCATGCGCCTTTCGGTCAATGGCAGCGCGCGCAAACTGGTAGATGTTTTCCGGGTTGTACCAGGTTGTGGCGATAACGGGAAACCCGTGAGACTGGAATACCTGCAGGCTCCTGTATCTCTCTTTCGGTTCCGGAGAGTAGTGCCAGTCCGCGATGATGACATCCGGGGGAAGCCCCTCCCGCCGCTGTCTGGCTGTCTCCGGCGTCGGCGCGTTCGCCGCCATGTCGGACGACTCCGACCGATGCAGAAGCATATCTCCCCAGAGCGCAGTCATTACCTTCTTTTCCCGAAGGTAGGCATGCAGTCTGCGCACGCTCTCCAGAAACAGGACGGTCTCCGCTTCCTGCGGCGTAGAGCCTGCGGCGACGCTCTCCGGGCGATGCGGATAGCGTCCGAACAGGTTCACCTCGTCATGCCCGATATGAAACCATTCAGGTTTGAAAATCTGCAGGGCTTCATCATAGATCGAGAAGAGGAATCGGTAGGTCTCCGGCTTCCGAACACGAACCGCGTAAGGTCGCTCCGGGTCTTCCGCCAGATCGAGGTTGCGACCGTTTCGGAACATCCACTCGGCATGACCCAGGGAGTTGATGAGCGGCGAGACCTGCATAAAGTGTGCGCGAGCGTAGTCCACATCCTTCTTGAGATCCTCTTTAGACATGGAGAAGTCCACCGCGATGCCCGGATCGGTGTCCCATCGCACATACTCGCACTGTAACACCAGATGGTTGAGTTTAAAGCGGCTGAAGATGCGCGAGATCAGCCGCTGATGGAAGGGCAGCGCGCGGTTGCCGACGAACAGATGCGCCGCGCGAAGAGAGAGCGAGGGGTAGTCGAGTATCTCCGCGCCGTGAAACATCAACCCCGCTGCCCGACGCTGCGCCAGCTGCCGGAGCGTCTGCAAGCCGTAGAAGGCTCCGGCGGAGGTGCGCCCGAGAACCACGATATAGTTTCGGGTTACCCGTATCTGATAGAGTTCCTGCCAGCCCGGCTTATCATCGTGATAGACAGATAGTCTCTGTGCGGCAAGCCACCGATCGGTGGGGGTGTCGCCGGAGGGTACCGCTATCAGGATGCCTCTCCCTCTCCACGCTCCTTTTGCGCGCCGAAGCCCCCCGAAGTCTGTGCGAAACTGCGTTACCGCTCTCTGTATGCGGCGGTCATCCGGCAGTTGAACGTAGACCTCCGTTCGGGGAGTGAGAGGGAAGCGTTCGGCGGAAAAGGAAGCCTGCTTCGGGGCGGGAATGATCACGGGCGGCGTGGAGGAGAGAGGGGGCGCGTCAGGCTGTGCGATGATCGGAGGGGAGTGGCGCGCCTCTGCGCCAGTGAGAAAGGGCAGGGCGGTAAACCTGAGCGTCATAGATCGCGAAAAGGGAGTGTTTGCCGGAACGGGAGAGTCTACAAATCCCAGCCAAAGATAACGCCCTCCCTGCGCCCACTCCGCACGGCTTCCACGCCCGTCAAATACCAGAATGTCAGGGCTGTCCTCGCCCGCCTGGATGGAAAGATGGTAGGCGCGACCTCGAAACTGAAAGGTGCGAAAGCCCTGCGCCAGCATCGCCATCCGCCAGTCCGCAGAGGATGGAGGCGACCCCATTTTCCCCTGTTGAATGTCTCCCAAAGGCTCTATGGCGATCCAATCCGCCGATTCCAGTCCGTGACTCCAGAGCCTGCCCGCCGCCCACTCGAAGCGCGCCGGCTCCGGCTGTCTCCAGAGACCCTCCATCCTGAGCGAAACCGTGTCGGGGGCAGTAACTTCGCACACGATCCTGCCCTGAAACGCGCTCTCCACCCGATCATAGACGATCACATACCGGTTGGCGCCGGTTTCGGCTGCGGGAAGAACTCTACCGCCGCTTCCCGAACTGAAACTGTCGCGCGGATTCGAGGCGAATATCTGCAGCAGGCTTCCGCGTATCACCGGCACCCCGTCGAAGGTGATCTGAAGCCCGCCTGCTCGATCAAAGGCGACGGACAGACGGCCTCCCTCTGCATGCTGCTGTGCGCTGACAGCCTGACCGTTGAAGAGACTCAGAATGCCGACGAGAAGGAGCGAACACAGGAGAAGGGGCATTCGTCCGGCTTCCGGTTTTAGGAGGCAGCGCATACGGAGACTATCTCCTCAGGAACCGTTCGCCTCAATCATCATCTGGGTGATCAGATCTGTGCTGAAGTCGCCTTTGCGGTAGACCGGATGCATGATGATCCGCTTCTGCAGCTCAATGTTGGTGGGGATGCCCTCAATCTGCATCTCGTTGAGGCAGCGGAGCATCCTCGCGATCGCGCGCGGACGATCGTACGCCCAGACGATCAGCTTCGCCAGCATGGGGTCGTAGTAGGGGGGCACTTCATAGCCGGGATAGATATGGCTGTCTACCCGGACGCCGTGTCCGCCCGGGAAGTGAACGTGCGTGATGCGTCCGGCAGAGGGGGCGTAGTTGCGTCTGGGGTCTTCCGCGGTGATGCGGCACTCGATGGAGTGCCCGCGAAAGGTGACCTCTTTCTGGCTGATGGAGATGCGTTCTCCAGAGGCGATTCGGATCTGCTCACGAACGATATCGAGTCCGGTTACCATCTCCGTCACCGGGTGCTCGACCTGCAGGCGCGTATTCATCTCCAGAAAGTAGAACTCGCCGTTCTTATCTGCGAGAAACTCGATGGTTCCCGCGTTCCGATACCCGACGCTGCGCGCCAGCCGGACCGCTGCGTCTGCAATCCGGTTCTGCAGACCGGTCGGTATCTCGCTGGCAGGAGCCTCCTCGACCAGTTTTTTATGACGGATGTTCTGTACTGAGCAGTCCCGCAGTCCCAGATGGATCACCTGCCCGTGCGAATCCGCCAGCACCTGCGCCTCGATGTGTCGGGGCTGTTCGATGAACCTCTCCATATAGACTTCGGGATTGCCGAAGGCGGCTTCCGCCTCAGAGCGAGCCATCTGCAGGGAGCGGGGCAGCTCTTCGGGATCGAGCACCTTCCGGATGCCCGTGCCGCCCCCTCCCGCGACGGCTTTGATCAGAAGGGGATATCCGATCTTCTGCGCGACCCTCTGCGCCTCCTGTTCGCTGTTGACCGTTCCCTCATTGCCAGGAATGATGGGAACCCTCGCCTGACGGGCGATCTGGCGGGCACGCGCTTTGTCGCCCATCTGTTCGATCACCCCGGGGGGGGGGCCGATGAAGGTGAGATGACAGGCTTCGCAGGCTTCCGCAAAACTCGCCTGTTCGCTCAGGTAGCCGTATCCGGGATGGATCGCTTCGGCGCCGGTGATCTGCGCGGCGGAGATGATGTTGGGCGCATGGAGATAGCTGTCCTTGTTGGGAGGCGGTCCGATGCAGACCGCTTCATCCGCAAGCTGAACGTGCAGAGAGTCGGTGTCGGCGGTTGAGTAGACTGCAACCGTTTTTATCTTCAGCTCCTGGCAGGCGCGAATGATCCGCACCGCGATCTCACCGCGATTTGCGACAAGTATTTTCTTAAACATAGGGTGTTATCTGAAAGGGCAGGTTGTGTGTCTGAGAGATGTTGAGAAGCTGTAAAAGCAGACGAACGGTCAGGATTCAGAATTTTTCGTGACCGGGATGAGGACAGCGCACCTGTCCGGTTTGCGAGTCATACAGATACGGCTCTTTCCCGACCTCGCAGCGGCTGATCGGAGCCGTTTCGCGCATATCGGTGAGGCTCTGCGGCAGCTTTCCATCGGGATCGGCAGCAGAATACGCCTGGATCGCCTGTCGAACCTGTCGGATGTTCTGCTGGCAGACGGAGTCTTTCGCGACTTTGACCGGCGCTCTGACCGCCTTCCCGTCCGGGCGTTTGCCTCCGATGTAGTTGGGAAGAATGATGGCTGCCAGAATAAGAATGATCAGGAGAACGATGAGCAGTTCAACCAGCGAGAAGCCGCAGGCTTTGCGAGGATTGCCGCCCGTTTTCATCGTCTAACCTCCCGGCGCCAGTCTGAAGAGGGGCTGCCCGTACTCCACCGGCATGCCGTCTTCCGCCAGAACCTCCTCCACGACCCCGCTCTGTTCTGCGCGAACATCGTTCATCAGCTTCATCGATTCGATCATGCCCACCACCTGACCTTCGCAAATCGCGTCCCCTGCGCGCACCGGCGTGCGCGCCTGACGGAAGATGCCGACCATCGGGGCGGTGATCTCCAGAGCGGCTTCGGCGGCGGCTTCCGCGCCTGCGGCTGTCTGAGCCTGCGTTTGGACGGAGGTCGTCTCCGTCTCGTTGCGAGGTCTCTGCTGGGGAAGGGCGGCATTTTTACGAATGGTGATGCGTCTTCCCTCTTTCTGCACCGTCAGTTCCGAGACCCGTGCTCCCGCAACCAGGCGCACCAGTTGTTCTATCTCATCCATTCCCATAGAGACCCCGCTTATGTTCCGTTATCCGGCGTTAGATCTTAAGCTTGAAAACCACGTATTCAAGGAACCTCAGCGTCCAGGTCAGCGCAATGACCATCAGGCAGGCAAGAATGATAAACTGCGCGGCGGAACTGACGCTCGATGTCAGCGACAGGCTGGCGGGATTGGCTCCCAGCGACAGGTTTGACATGATGCGGTCCGCTCCTGCCAGAAGAGAGTTTAGACCGGACTGTATCTGCTCAAAATAGATAAAGCAGATCAGCGGAATGACAATGATGACGATCGGCGACAGGAACTGGTACTTCAGACGCTGATGCTCATTATAGATTACGCAGTTGCGGCAGCGTTCCTTCTTCTGCGCGGGGGTCAGATTGGGATTGTGCGGTATCTTCACATCCTTCGGCTTGATCTCCCGCACGATTTCGCGGCGGGGCATCTCCTCGGTCTTCTGAGGAGGCGCTGCGCCGACGGCGTCATTGACCGGCTCCTCCTTCTTGATGAGGTCCATCTCCTCTTTATTGATCAGGGAGTCCATCGCCTTGCGTATGACGTTCTCTTCGCACATACAGCCCACCCGCTGCTTCCAGCATTTTGTGCGGGCATGAAAGATCGGGCAGCGTTTGCGGATCGCCTCACGGCAGTAGGACATCTGCCAGCATTTTGCGAAGACCCCGATCAATGCCGGTCCGACCTCCGTCTCCTCCTTGACGGAGCCGCCGAACTGCAGAGCGGAAAACTCCTCGCGCTTGCGCCGCGACCCATCGGCGAGGCGCAGGATGATGTCGCGTATCGTCAGGATGCCCCCCGGAATCGCCAGCATCAACCCCAGCATCATGATCTCGTTGTAGGCGGCGAGGGCGGGCATGTTGCGCGTGCGGTTCCACTCCTCCAGCGTTCCGGGCGAGAGCATGCTGAACAGGAAGGGGAAGCCGTAGTAGCAGAAGACCCCGCCGGCAATCAACACATAGCCCAGCGTCTCCTCGTCATAGTAGAGGATGCAGATGGTCAGCATCATGATGCTGAAGGAGATGTTGAACCAGAAGATCGCGCCGGTGATATTGTTCAGCAGTCGAGTCCGAGCCTCCGGGGTCAGCATGCTCCAGTTGTTCACTTCGCCGAACAGAAATCCGTAGAGAACATACGCGCCCAGCGCAACGGTCGCGACGACGGACAGCTGCATCGCCTTGCGCACCCAGTCCATCAGGGTCTGATAGGCGCGCTCGCCAGAATGGACTCGTGGTGTGTGTGTGATTGGCACGGTATGGTTCTCCTGTGGCGGAGAAGCCCCGCCTTCGACTACTTCACGCGCTCCAGATAGGAGTCTGTGCGGGTATCTACCTTTACGCGCGTTCCAACGTTCACGAAGAAGGGAACCTGAATAACGGCTCCGGTCTCCAGGGTCGCGGGTTTCGAGCCGCCGGAAGCCGTATCACCGCGCATGTCCGGCTCCGTCTCGACCACTTCCAGTTCGACGAAGTAGGGCACTTCCGCGCCGATGATGGTGCCGTTATGGTCAATCACGGTAACTTCCATACCATCTTTCAGGTACTTCACGGCGTCGCCGAACTGCGCCTTCGAGACAGTGATCTGTTCGAAGGTGGTGTTGTCCATCAGATAGTACTCATCATCCTGGCTGTAGAGAAACTGCATCGGGCGACGCTCCAGGCGCGCCTGCTCCATCCGCTCTCCGGCGCGGAAGGTCTTGTCCAGCACCGCGCCGGTGCGCACATTCTTCAGTTTCGTCCGCACAAACGCGCCGCCCTTACCCGGCTTGACGTGCTGGAACTCGATGATGGTATAGATTTCGTTGTCCTGAATGATGGAAAGCCCGTTCCGAAAATCGCTGGTGTCAATCACGACTGTGTATATCCTCCCAGGAGTCATGGGCGGTCTATCCGCCGCGATTCACCATTATAGCATATCCCTCTCCGGCAGGGCAAGGAGAGTATAAGTATACAAATATACACATTTCTTCGAATCCCGCTCCGGCAGGAGTCACCGGCGAGAGCGTGGAACTACGCCTGCGGAAGGCGAGATTCCAAATTCATACAGGAGCCAATTACAGCAATGGCAGATACAGCAAAAAGGTTACACGGCGCGGTGATCGGTTACGGCGGAGCGTTCAACATGGGAAAGGCGCACGCTAACTGGATGAACAACGCCGGAATTCAGACGGTGGCTGCCTGCGATATTGACCCGAAACGCATGGAAGCCGCCCGCGCAGACTTCCCGGGGATCCGCACCTATACCGATCTGAAGTCGCTTCTGCAGGATAAGGAGGTAGACCTCTGTGTGGTGATCCTGCCGCATAATCTCCATGCGGAGGCGGCAATCGCGTGCGCCAATGCGGGAAAACATGTGATCGTCGAAAAGCCGATGTGCATCACGGTTGCGGAGGCGGACGCCATGATCGAGGCGGCAAAGAAGAACGGCGTGATGCTCTCCGTCTTCCATAATCGCCGGCATGACGGCGACTTCATGGCGATACGAGAGGTGATCCAGAAGGGGCTGATCGGAGAGGTCTTCCATATCGAGGCGGGGGGCGGCGGTTACGGTCATCCGGGAACCTGGTGGCGTGCCGACAAGAAGATATCGGGGGGCGCGATGTACGACTGGGGGGCGCACTTCCTGGACTGGATTCTCAATCTGGTTCCCTCTCCGGTGGCGGGCGTCAACGGCTTCTTCCAGAAGCGCGTCTGGATGGATGCAACCAATGAAGATCATACGCAGGCGGTTATTCGCTTTGAGAACGGCTGCGTCGCCGATCTACAGATCAGCAGCCTGTCCGCGGTCGGTCGTCCCCGCTGGCGCATTCTCGGCACAAAAGGGGGGATCCTGGATGAGGGCAACGGCTCGCTGACGGTGAATGTGGCGCATGAGGGCTATGTAGCAACGATCCAGGTTCCCTACAAGCAGAGTAACTGGCAGGCATACTACGACGGCATCGCGGCGCATCTGTTAAAAAAGGAGCCTTTGGATGTGAAGCCGGAGGAGGCGCGGCGAATAATAGCCATCCTGGAGGCGGCGGAGAAGTCGTCGAAATCCGGGGAGGTCGTGAAGCCGGACTACGTCTAGCCGTATCGCCCGCGCACTTGCGGCGCTCTGGATTGCGGAGGAAGAACACGCCCGCTCCGGCGTGTTCTTCGGCGTTTCTGGAGTAAACTGAAAAGAGAGAGTAGCTTCAATCAACGCTGATAAGGGAGGAGATGATGCAGTACACCCGATTGGGCAGAACCGGTCTCAGCGTCAGCCGTCTCTGTCTGGGCACCATGAATTTTGGTCCGCTGACGACCGAAGAGGACAGCTACCGGATCATGGATTGCGCCCATGAACTGGGCATCAACTTCTTCGATACCGCCGATGTCTACGGCTGGAAGAAGGGAGAGGGCGTTACCGAGCAGATCATCGGACGCTGGTTCTCTCAGGGCGGAAGACGACGCGAAAAGACGGTCATTGCGACGAAGGTCTACGGCGATATGGGGGACTGGCCCAATGAAGCGCGTCTTTCCGCGCTGCATATCCGCCGCGCCTGCGAGGCAAGCCTAAAGCGGCTGCAGACCGATTACATTGACCTCTATCAGATGCATCACATCTGGCGCGAAGCCCCCTGGGAGGAGATATGGCAGGCGATGGAGCTGCTGGTACAACAGGGTAAGGTGCTCTATGTCGGCAGCTCCAACTTTGCCGGCTGGCATATCGCCCGCGCTAACGAGGCGGCGAAAGCGCGAAACTTTCTGGGACTTGTCTCCGAGCAGAGCCTCTACAACCTCAATGCGCGCATGATCGAACTGGAGGTCATTCCCGCCTGTGAGTACTACGGGCTGGGGATCATCCCCTGGAGTCCGCTCGCCGGCGGTCTCCTGGGAGGAGTTCTGAAGAAGATCGAATCGGGAAGGCGGGCGTCCGAACATATACAGCGCGCGGTGGAGCAGAACCGCGAGAAGCTCGAAGCGTGGGAGGGACTCTGTGCGGAGATGGGCGAAGAGCCGGCAAATGTCGCGCTGGCATGGCTGCTGCATAATCGGGTCGTAACCGCCCCGATCATCGGTCCACGCACGATGGAGCAGCTGGAAGGCTCGCTGCGCGCGCAAGAGATCTCGCTCAGTGAGGAGATCCTGAAGCGTCTGGACGATATCTTCCCCGGACACAAGACTGCGCCGGAAGACTATGCCTGGTAGAGAGGGAGCACAAGAGATGCCCGCCTTTGATCTGGCCGACATGGCGATACTGCTGCGTGAAGGGGATGACGTCGCCGTATTGAAAACGGCTCTGCCCGCAGGCGCCGAACTGATCTGCGGCGCAGAGACCCTGCGCCTCTCCGCCGACACGCCTGCCGGACATAAGATCGCGATGCGCGCCGTGAAGGAGGGACAGCCGGTACATAAGTACGGTCAGATCATCGGGTATGCAACCGCCGATATTGCGCCCGGCGACTGGATTCACTCGCATAATCTGCACAACGGCTCGTTGAGCCTGGACTACGAGTTCGGGACAGACCTGCGCGTGCCGCCTCCTCCCGCCGTCGAACGCACGTTTCAGGGCTATGCGCGACCGGATGGAAGGGTCGGAACGCGCAACTATGTCACGCTGGTATCCACCGTGAACTGCTCGGCGGATACCGCGCACATCATCGCGGAGCGTCTGCGCGGCGAGGCGCTCCGCGATTTCCCCCATGTGGACGGCGTGGTGGCGGTTACCCATAAGACCGGGTGCGGGATGGCGTTGAACGGCACGGAGCATCGCATTCTGCAGCGATGCCTTGCCGGTATGGCGGATCATCCCAATATCGCCGGCTCGCTTCTGATCGGTCTGGGATGCGAGGTGAATCAGGCGATGACGCTGGTCTCCGATCAGAAACTGATCTCTCCGCAGAGCCTGCTGTCGAAACGACCCGCACCGCCCCCCATACTCGCTATTCAGGAGACGGGAGGCGTTCGGAAGACGGTGGAGGCGGGGATTGAACAGGCATTGAGGCTTCTGCGTCAGGCGAACGAGGCGCGTCGTTCCACGCAGCCGATCCGGGAACTGATCATCGGAACCAACTGCGGCGGCTCGGACGGCAACTCCGGCATCACTGCCAACCCCGCCCTGGGCGTTGCCGGGGATGAGATGGTGCGTCATGGCGCGGCGTGGCTTTTGGCGGAGACCTCCGAAACCTACGGCGCGGAGCATCTTCTGACGCGGCGTTCGGTTTCAAGAGAGGTCGGAGAGAAGCTGATCGCGTTGATGCGCTGGTGGGAGGAGTATACCGCTCAACACGGCGCGACGATAGACAACAATCCCGCGCCTGGCAACAAGGCGGGCGGGCTGACGACCATCTTCGAAAAGTCGCTGGGAGCCGTCACCAAAGGCGGAACCTCTCCGCTGGTCGCGGTCTACGACTATGCGGAACGCATCCGACACCGCGGGTTCTGTTTCATGGACACGCCCGGACACGATCCGGTTTCGGTTACCGGGCTGGTCGCAGGCGGCTGCAACTTGATCGTCTTTACGACCGGCAGAGGCTCCTGTCTGGGGTTCAAACCGACGCCGGTGCTCAAAATTGCCACCAATACCCCCCTCTATGAGCGCATGGAGGAGGATATGGACATTGACGCGGGGGTGATCCTCAACGGCGTATCGGTGGAGGATGTCGGGTTGATGATCTTTGAGGCGCTGATCGAGACGGCATCCGGGAAGAAGACGAAGAGCGAGCTGCAGGGACTGGGAGATCACGAGTTTGCGCCCTGGGCGCTGGGACCGGTTCTTTGACGACCTTCCGGGAGAGATCCGACACGAAGTCGAACGCAACGCCCGCCGCCGCGACCGGCGGCGCCTCCGTCCGAACCATTTTTCATCTCTGGCTCCCTCTCGCTGTCAGCTTCGAGCTGATGATGCTGGAGGGACCGGCTTTTCATGGCGCGATAGGCAGGCTGCCGGACGCTCCGCTGCATCTGGCGGCATGGGGGCTGACGATGGCAATATCGCTCATCATCGAAAGCCCGGTCATTATGCTGCTGGCGACCTCCATCGCGCTGGTACGCAACGCCGACAGCTACCGTGCCCTGAAGACCTTTATGGTGCGCCTCTGCTGGGGCTGTACGGCGATATGCGCGTTGATCGCCTTCACGCCGCTGTTTGATCTCATCTCTATCTGGATGATGGGGCAGCCCGTCCCGATTGTGGAGGCGGCGCGCCCCGCGCTCCAGATGATGCTGTTCTGGACGGCGGCGATCGGCTGGAGGCGGTTCTATCAGGGAATTCTCGTTCGACACGGGCAGACCCGCCTGGTCTCGTATGGAACCGCCGTGCGTCTGGCAGCCGCGGTCATCACAGCGGCGATATTGGTGATGCAGGGGAGCGTTCCCGGAGTGCAGGTCGCCGCCATCGCGATCATGGCGGCGGTCGTCTCGGAAGCAGTGGTTACAACGCTCTTCGCACGTCCTCTCCTGCGACGCGACATACTGCCGAAAACCGACAGCGATGAGCCTCCGCTCACTCAGAGTGAGATCTACCGTTTTCATCTGCCGCTTGCCGCCACCACACTGCTGACACTTCTGGCGCAGCCGTTAACCGCTGCGGCTCTGGGGCGTCTGGAGAAGCCGGCGGTAACGCTGGCGGCATGGCCCGTCGCCTATATGATCCTGCTGGTGATTCGCGGGGGCGGTCTGGCTCTGCAGGAGATAACCGTGTCGCTGGCGCGACAGCCCTCCGCCAGACCTGCGCTGCTGCGCTTCACGTGGCTGCTGGGAATCGCCTCCTCTCTCTTCACCCTGATCTTCGCCTTTACGCCGCTGCTCGATCTCTATCTGTTTCGCGTGATCGAGGCTCCCGGGGAGATCGCCGGGGAGGTGCGTATCGGCATGATGGGAGGCGTTATCCTGCCGCTGTTCACCGCGCTTGGCTCCTGGGCGCGCGGTCTGCTGGTATATGAGGGAAGGACGAAGCTGGTCTATCGGGGAATGGGGATCAGCCTGCTGTCTCAGAGCGCGCTGCTGACGGTCGGCGTACTGCTGCGACTGCCGGGCATGTGGGTGGCGATGGGCGCGATGACGGCCGCCTCTGTAGTGGAGTATCTGTATCTGGCGAGGCAGTGCATACGAAGAGAGGAGGTTTAAATCTATCGGGTATCGAGTTGTGAGACTGCTTCGGTCGGCTCCGCCTCCCTCGCAATGACAGATTGGCACGATCCGTCTCCCGCGCAGTGACAGGGCGGGAGACGGCACGAAGTTCTTTGGCAGACGGCGGTATAACTACGCTGTCAGGAAGCGGATCGCCTGCTGCAGGTCGGTGAACTGAGCGACATTCAGTCCGGAATTCACACAGACAGTGGCGATGAAATCGTGAGAGTGGTCTTCCGGTGAGACCAGCATCGCGACCCGGGCAAATCGGTCAACCCTCTCGTTGCACTGCATATCGCGATAGGCAAACTCATACTGATCTACCACGCTGTCGGTATTACGCGACTCTCTCACATCCATCAGGTAGCGGTTCACGCCGATCTTTCTCCCCATCTCATGCGCTTCCTGATTGATCTGCATCGCGGAGTGACGATTGATATCACCCCGGACGGTAATCACGATGTACCTTCTGTCTTCGGAAAGGGTTATCTGATATTCCATTTCTTGCTCTCCAACCGTCCATCATGAATGGTCGGTATTATAAAAGTGAGAAATGGCTGGTATCGAGTTGTCTTCCTCCCATAACAGCAGGAAACAGATCAGGAGACAGCAGAGAGTCCGACCGGCTATTTGGTTAGAGCGACGATTTTTTCTGCCGCCTCCGCCATCGTCTCCGCCGGGATCAGGCTGGTCTTCTCCAGCAGAGCCGCGCCTTCCGCTGCGTTGGTTCCTGCCAGACGCACCACCATCGGAACCCGAATATCGAGGGTTCTGGTTCCTTCAATAATCCCCTTCGCGACCTCATCGCCCCGCGTGATACCACCGAAAATATTGAACATCACGCCTTTCACATTCGGGTCGGAGAGGACCAGTTCCAGCGCATTATGGACAACATCCGCTTTCGCGCCTCCGCCAATGTCCAGGAAGTTGGCAGCTTTTCCGCCGGCGCGGGCGACCTCGTCAATCGTCGCCATCACCAACCCTGCGCCGTTCCCGATGACGCCGATGTAGCCCCCTAATCGCACATACGCCAGTCCGCGGCGATGCGCCTCCGCTTCGATCGGATCTTCCTCGCTCTCTTCCTTGAAGGCGGCGAACTCCGGATGACGGAACAGGGCGTTGTCATCAATGCTGAACTTGGCGTCCGCCGCCAGCAGCCTGCCGTCTTTGGTGACCGCGAGCGGATTGATCTCCGCGAGCGAGGCGTCGGCTTCCATGTAGGCGGTGTAGAGTTTCCGCAGGAACGCCGCCGCCTGCAGAATCAGATGATCGGGCAGATTCGCCTCATAGCAGACCTGTCGCAGCTGGTAGTCGCGAACGCCGATCAGCGGATCTACCGGCAGCTTAGCGATTGCCTCCGGATGCTCCTCCGCCACCGCCTCGATATCCATGCCTCCCATCGCGCTGACGATCAGGACATTCCTCTGCGTGGCGCGATCCGGCACCACCCCGATGTAGAACTCTTTTTCGATGGTGATCGGCTCTTCAATCAGCAGTTTCTCGACCCGAAGCCCCTGCGGAACCTGATGCGTCTTCAGAATCATCCCGATCATCTGCCGGGCAAGCGTTTCTGCCTCTTCGGGACTGCCGGCAACCTTGATGCCGCCGGCTTTTCCGCGCCCGCCGGTATGCGCCTGCGCCTTCAATACACCCTTTCCGCCCAGTCTGGCGACCGCGTCGCGCGCCTGCTCCGGCGTCTCCGCGATCCCGGCATTGCCCGGAATCTCTACTCCGTATTTCGCCAGAAGCTCCTTGCCCTGGTATTCGTGAAGTTTCATGTCACTCCTCAATGAGCCGTCGAATTACTATCCTGAACGGCTGCTTTCGTCGGATGTTCTATTCCCTGCCAACCGTGAGACGAAGCAGCTCCTCCTCCGCCTCTTTTGTCCAGAACTTCCCGTCTTTCAGCTTCTCCGCCACTGTCGGATAGATATTTTTCAGCTCTGAGAGCGGCGTAAGCGGAAGATCGGGGATGAGCGGAAAGATCAGCGTCTTGCCGGGGAAGCGTCCGTCTTTCACAGCGGCGATGCCCTCACGCGCGGCGCGCATTCCTCCGATCGCCGCCAGAGAGGCGTTGGTGGAGAGTTCATGCGTCTCCACCTTCTCCAGCGTCTGCAGCATATCTGCGATGGAGGAGCCGCTGCTGCCGATATACCGAACGCCGCGCGTTTTGATGGCGTTAACATCCAGTTGAGCCATCGTTCCTCTCGCCACGCCCGCGAAGATGTTGAACCAGCCGCCGTCCGCAAGATAGTCCGCCGCATGTTCGATCAACGCTGCTACCGGAACCAGTGAGACGATATCGTCAAATCCTCGCCCCTCGCTCAGTCGCTTCAGCTCCTCGTTGAAGGCTTCAGGAGTCATCTCCTTGGGGTTGAGGGTGATCAACTGAATGCCGCGATCCTTCGCCTCCTTCCCGAGGCGATCCGCCACGCTCTGCAGACGCTCCGCATCAATATCGGTGGCGAGGATCAGGCGCGGCGGATGCGGGTGCTGCACGGCGCGCTGAACATGCATCTGTCCCATTGGACCGCCGGCTCCGATGAACCAGGCAAGCCCGCCCTCCACCAGATCGGCGGTTCGGGACTCCCGATACGATTCAGTGATGCGGTCGGAGGAGGTGCCGAGATAGTAGTGCCAGTTATAGTGGATTCGTCCGATGTCCAGCGAGAGTTTTCGGGGAAGATGGCAGCTGCCAACCAGGTTCACAATACCGTGATTTGCCAGCGTGGTCGCCGCCTGCTCAATCGTCTCCGGGCTGACCTCTCCCAGCACAAGGATATCGTCAAAGCCTGCGCCGCCTGTCGCTTCGGACTTCAACGCGCTCCAGTCCTCCACTTCGGACTGAACCGTCAGGCTGTCGGAGTGCGAGAGCAGACCGGCGATCTTCTCGATTAGCCGGTCATTCGCGCCGAAGAGAAGGGTTTTCGGTGGTGCGTCCGCCGGAATGGCGTCCGTCCAGTCCGCGCTCTCCGCGCCCTCTCCGGCAAGTACCAGCAGATGTCCGCCGGGCTTGATCCCGGCGCGATGCGCCTGATTGTAGGCGGCGACAACGCACGCCCATGGCTCTACCAGAGCTGTCTCCACATAGCCGTCCTCCTGACGGATGGGCAGGAGATAGCAGCCCTCGTCCCCGTCAATCATCTCGATGGGAATGACGCTGTACTCCGCCAGCCCGCCGGAGATCGCATAGCCGTATGCCATGGAGACGCCTTTGTAGAAGACATCGGCCTGAATGATAAAACGGTCGCCGACACGGAAACGATCCTTCAGATTCTCGCCGACGCTCACCACCGTGCAGGAGACCTCATGTCCCAGCGTGACCGGATCGGTCCGCAGATTGCGTCCCGCCATGCGCGGATGATTGGCTCCCAGCGCGATGACCTTCGTATCGGAGAAGCAGAGGCCACAGGCATCCTGTCGAACTAACAGCTCATCCGGTCCGTGTTTAGGGACATCCACCTCTTCGACCTGGAGGCTGTCGATACCCTCTCCGTAGAAGTTCCACTTCAACATACGTGAAGGGATGGGCAGCTTCGCCTCTTTATAGGACTCTAGTCTGGACATTGATCTATCTCCTATCCGAATTCAGCGGTGCGGTGATATGAACTCTTTCTCTACGGTGGGTAGAGTTCAATGAGCGCGGCAACATTAATATTTTACCCCGAGGGATCAACCGGTCAGACGACTGGCTGACTGAGATGGGGAAGGGATCTCGTACATGAATTAGTTCATCCATCACTTCTCGGAATGACAGGAGGCAGCAGAACCTTCCAATCTGTCCTTGCGAGGGAGGCGACACGCGACCCCCTTCTGTCCTTGCGAGGGAGGCGACACGCGACCCCCTTCTGTCCTTGCGAGGGAGGCGACACGCGACCCCCTTCTGTCCTTGCGAGGGAGGCGGCAGGCGATCCCTCCCCGTTCTTGCGAGGGAGGCGCAGCCGACCGAAGCAATCTCAATCCGGTCTCCGACCTCCTCCGATGTCGTTGCGCGGAGCGATATCCTGGCTCCTGCCGCGCGCCTCCTGGAGCATGGTCTCGGCGTAGGTGCGAAAATCCGATTGCGGGAACTGCTCCAGAAACCGTTCAAACTGACGCGCCGCCTGATCGGGGTCATTGAGGCGTTTTAACCGGATGACGCCGGTACGAAGCGCCGCCATCTCCGCCTCACGAGCGCCCGGATAGTGGGCGGTGATCCGTTCAAAGGTTGTCAGTGCGGACACCGGGTCTCCCTGCTCCTCCATCGCGCTGGCGACCGCAAACAGGAGCGGCGCATCCAGAACGGCTTCCTGATGCAGGTCAGACATCTCGCGATAGCGGAGGACCGCGTCGCGCTTATTTCCCTGCTGAAAGTAGCCCTGGATTGCCTTTTTGTAGTGCAGAAGGCTCTGCTCCTTATCTCCTGCCAGCCCCCATGCCTTTCCGATCTCCGCCTCCGCCTCCATATTCTCTGGATGTTCGCGCAGGATCGCCTGCCAGCGTCTGGCAGCGGAGAGAGGGGATCCCTGCGCCATCTCCTTGTGCGCGTCGGCGGCAAGATATTCCCTCCGACCGGCATGCACCTGACGGGTTATCTGCGCGAAGATCATTCCGAGAATGAACCCGCCGATGTGCGCCCAGTGAGCGGTAGACTGCGCGCCGATCGCAGAGCCTCCCGCCAGAACCCGCCGTACCAGTTCCCACAGCAGAAATCCCATCTCTCCCATCAGGACAATCGCCAGCAGCGCGACGGCGGGGATGCTGAAGGGCAGTCCGATGAAGCGGATACGCGAACGGTAGAAGCGCACGGCAAAGATGCCGACCAGCGCGGAGACCGCGCCGGACGCTCCCAGTATAGGCATGCTCCTGTCGGCGCCCGGGATCATATAGACCATTCCGACCTGAAGCAGCCCCGTCAGGACCGCCGCTCCGATATACAGACCCAGAAATCGCGCTCTGCCGAAGACATCTTCCAGACTGCTTCCGAAGACATAGAGGAAGAGCATATTAATAGAGAGATGGAACGCGCTTTCGTGGAGAAAGGCGTAGGTGATCGGCGTGTAGAGGCGCAGAGAGTTGGGAATCAGGCTGAAGCTGGCATACCAGAGGACAGGCGTATCCGGACCTCTCAGCCAGAGCATCATCGCGGTGATCCCGAAGACAAGAAAGTTGACGAGGATCAGGATTGGGACGAGAACCGGCGTATTTCGCGGAGGTCTGTCGCTGGTGTAGGGTAGAAGCATGGGTCGCTCTATGGGGAAGGGTCAGACGCTGAGTTTGACCTTCGTCTCTTCGCGCACCCGCACGAGGATGCTGTCTATCAGCGAGTCGGTAGAGATCCCCTCCGCCTCTCCCTCAAAGTTGAGCAGGATGCGGTGACGCAGCGAGGGTTTTGCCACTGCGATCAGGTCCTCGTAGGCGACGTTTACCCTTCCCTGAACGAGCGCGCGTACTTTCGAGGTGAGCACAACCGCCTGCGCGCCGCGCGGACTAGAACCGAACCTCACATACTTGCGGACCGGCTCCGTCGCGGCTTCGCTGTCGGGATGCGTTCCCAGAACCAGACGAATGGCAAACTCCCGCACGTCGCTGCTGATCTCCACCTGACGCGCAAGCTGATGCATAGCGGTGATGGTCTTGCCATCAATGACCGGCGTTACCGGGTCTGTTCCGATCCCGGTGGTGCGATCAACAATGGCGGACAGCTCCTCAAAAGTAGGGGATTGAACCAGAAGCTTGAACATAAAGCGGTCAAGCTGCGCCTCCGGGAGCGGATAGGTTCCCTCCATCTCGATCGGGTTCTGTGTGGCAAGCACAAAGAAGGGCTGCTCCAGCCGATGGCGAACCCCCGCAACCGTTACCGCATGTTCCTGCATGGCTTCCAGCATGGCGGACTGCGTCTTCGGCGTGGCGCGATTGATCTCGTCGGCAAGCACGATATTCGCAAAGACTGGTCCCGGTTGAAAGCGAAACTCCTTCGCTCCTCCGGCGGTCTCTACCAGAATATTGGTTCCCGAGATGTCGGCGGGCATCAGGTCCGGCGTGAACTGTATGCGGGAAAACTTCAGATCGTTTGCCTGCGCCAGCGTACGCACCAGCAGCGTTTTGCCCAGTCCCGGAACGCCTTCGAGCAGGGCATGACCGCCGGCAAGCACACAGGTCAGCACACCCTGTATGATCTCTTCCTGCCCGACGATAACCTTCTGAACCTCCGATTTGACGCGCTGAAAACTCTCTCTGAAGGCAGCTGCCTGCTGTTCGATCTCCTGGCGTTCCATCCAAGCTCCCGGTAAGGTTAGTGTTTAAGGCTTGATGCTCTCGAAATAGTCTCTGACCTGTTTGCGGTAAGCCGCGGGGATATTTTCACGATTAACCGGGTTCTCCGACGCGCTGCGCTGGCGGGCGTAGACCTCATAGTACGGGGTTCCTGACTTCACGCCCCGCTCTGGATCGCCGCGATAGGTGATGGTGGGATCGTTACCCGGTTTCCCCCGCTGCCCCTGGATCTTCGTGTCCGGCGGCTTGCTGGAGATCTTCCCGGCGCGCTTCTCCGGCTGAGGGTTGTTGACGTGACCGAATGGACTATATCCTTTTCCCGGTTGTCCCTGCGGATTCTGTCCTTTGCTCTGTCCGAGCTTGCTCACGGGGAGCATCTTCTCCCCCTGAGCTAGCTGAAGCTTGCCCTCTCGTAGCGCTTTTGCCAGATCCTGAAGCTGCTTTGCATCCATGGATCCCTGTTGACAGCTCTGGCAGGTCTGTCCCGCCTTCTTCATCGCCTCTGCAAGCTTCTGTCTCGTCTGAGGATCGAGCTTCTGCTGCTCCATCTGGCTGGCGATCTGCTGAAGCTCCCGCGAAACCTGGTCCTGACTGGTTCCTTTAAGGGCGTCCGCCATATCCTTGATCTGCTGCTGAAGCTGCTTCATCTCCTGCTGGCTCATCTGACCCTGCTGCATCTGTTCCGCCAGCTTCTGCAGGGCTTCGTTCTGCGCGCCGGCGTCCTGATTTTCCATCGCCTGCGCGAACTCCTTCATCGCCTGCTGAGACCTCTGCATCGCTTCCGACGGCTTCGGTTGATCCTTCGGACTGCCCTGATCGCCCTGTCTGTGCTGAGCCTGGCTGGCTTGCTGCTCGGGGGGCTTCTTCTGGTTCGCCTTCTCCTGAGCAGCAGTTGCCTTTATCGCCTCTTCGATCTGCTTCTGTCGCTTTTCGAGAGCCTGTTTCGCCTCCTGCGCCGCCTGTTCAAGGGACTTCTTCTCCGGGGCGTTGGCGGATGCCAGACGCTTCTGCTGCTCCTCCATCTTGCGGGTCAGCTTCTGCATCCGGATCATCGCCTCTCTCTTGTCCACCTCTCCCTTTCGCATCGCCTCCGCCAGCCGCTTCATCTCCTGTGCGGCTTTGCGTGACTCCGTAAGGTTCTGATCGGAGGATCTCTTCTCCTGCTCCCGGGCGATCTTCTCGAGAACGACACCCTGCCTCTTCACCTCCTCCATCTCCTGTTTTCGCTCCTTGGACCAGAAGAGGGGTATGGTCGGGAGAAGGAAGATGCCTGTCAGGATCGCTGCAAGGATCAGCAGACCGATCATCTCCCGGGTGAGGCGAAACGGAAAGACGTGACGGAAGTTCAGTTTCTGAATGCGCGCTCCAGCATCCGCAATCTGCGCCTGCGCGATCGGGCTGATTTTTCCCTGCTGGCGGAGTTCAACGGCGGTGGAGAGCCTCTCCTTCAGATCGGTGCGTGCGTCGGTCAGGCGCGCAACATCCATCGGGGAGATCTTCCGGGTCGCTCCGATGATCATTCCGATCAGCCCGGCGGCAGCCAGCAGCCCCGCCAGAGCGGAGACCTTCGGCTCTGAGGTCCAGGCGAGCCGCGAACACAGCATCCAGATCGCGCAGGCGAGCATTGTCCAGAAGAGCGTCCTTGCCGTCCATTGAGCGGTCACAAGTAGTTTCACACGCCGGGTTGCGGCGTTGAGCCGGTATTGAAGCGTTATCTCCGGTGTCATAGCGTCTCCCGTTTCAGCGTTTCCGGCATGTCTGGCACAGGGGTTTCGTATTTTCTCCTCAATACTACGACAGCGACAGATAGTATGATAGCAAATCCCGTTATAAAAAGATAACAGACGGTGGTAATCATCCAGGAGGGATAGCTTCCGAACAGGAGATACTGCTTGTAGTCAGGAGGCGAGGCGCGAAATATCGTTTCCGCCACGGATGCCAGCGGATTCAGGTAGAAGAGATGAATGAGCAGTTCCGAGCCAGACAGAATGCCTGAGAGGGAGCCGAGTGAGGCATAACTGACTGCGGGCGCAATCAACAGCGCAAGAAGCAGCACGTACATGAGCACCATGACAGCCCATCGGTTACGAAGAATGAGGGAGAGCGTGAAGGAGACGGAGTAGATGCCGAGGATGGCGGCAGTCATGGTGAAGACGATCTCGCGCAGGATCTGCAGGTGGGGGATCGCGGTGATCACGCTGGCGGGCTTGCCGGGGATCTGCGGCGCGCCGGAGATAAACGCTCCGGGCTGCCCTATCAGCAGGAAACTTCCCCCGTACATCAGCAGCGAAAGAAGCATCAGGAGCAGAAGAAACGGCAGTCCGGATGCCAGCGTGCCTGCTCTCCAGCCGACAGGAGTCCAGCCCTGAAGCAGGTAACGTCCTGGGCGGGCGAGCGATTTGCGGGAGAGGATGCCCGATCCAAAGACAGGCGTCATCAGCAGGATGAACAGCATCGGATAGACCAGAAGCACGGGTAGGGGAGAGGAAGCCGCGTACATCGAGAAATCATATGGCGCAAGGCTTCCATAGATAGAAAACCGCGCTCCAAAAAGAAAGAAACAGTGAACTATAAGAAGCGACAGGGTTGCCAGACGGAGCCTCGGCGCACTCCTCTCCGGATGAAGCTCCAGATGGGCAGCCGCGACCAGACAGAGAAGCAGTGAGGTAAGACCGTAGACGATCAGCGTAACCAGCCATCCCGGAAGCGACATCCCGTAGAAATGGCTGAGGTTCCATACATTCAAAAAATCGTTCTCCAGCGACGATTCTCGTTCCAGTCCGGTTAACCCGTACAGCCCCAGAAGTATCCACATCCAGTCGCTGACGATGGCGATACGCGCTTCCTGCATTATGGCGACCAGGATTGCCATTACCGGGAGCGCGATCAACAGCGTGGCATAGGTGGCGGCGATGGAGAGTGAGCTGCTGCTGGAGAGCGTGGACCAGACGATGCCGATCGAGGCAGTAAGGAGGCATCCGCACAGCATCAGAAGGTAGGAGGATACTACCTGTTCCGGCGAGACGCCGCCCAGAAAGAAACAGATCGAGGTCAGAGGCAGCGAAGAGAGTATCAGAAGCGCCATAAACCCCACAGAGGAGAGAATCTTTCCCAGAATGATACTGCTGCGAGAGAGCCGGGTCATCGCTAGCATCTCCAGCGTTCGCTGCTCTTTTTCGATGGTGATTGCGCCGGAGGTGATTGCGGGGGTGATAAAGACGACCAGAAACGCCTGTGTGATGGAGATCCACTGAAAAATCTCCTGTCCAATCCGCGAACCGCTAGAGAAACCGCCGGCGTTTAAAGCGTTTTCCCACCAGTGATAGTAGTTGAAGAACAGGATCAGGGAGAGGAAGGTCAGGTATCCCGAGAGCACCCAGTAGGCGCGAGAGCCGCGCATCCGGACACGCATCTCCTTCGTCAGCACCGGGTTTTCAAATTTCAGAACAGGCAGTCGGATCATGGCGGTCATTCAGGGACAGGTGTCGGGTATCGGGCGTTCGGCTGCCGGGTTGAGACTGCTTCGGTCGGCTCCGCCTCCCTCGCAATGACGGAATGGGATACTCGATCGCTGCAGTCACGTGCGAGCTGCCCCCAATGTGTCATTGCGAGAGCATCGAAGCAATCTACCACATCACGGAACGCAGGAGTCAGGCTGCTGCGATTTCAAAAACATCCTTTTCGTGTATCAGGAGACGATGCCTTTCGTAACCCGCATGAAGATATCCTCCAGATCGGTCGCCTGTGTGCCAAAGGAGAGTACCCGGATATCGTTCTCGATCAATGCTTTGAGTATTCGCCACTCCTGATTGGGTTCGCCGACATAGTGCGCCAGCAGCTTGCCGTCGCTCCGCTTAACCTCATCTACGCCAGGCTGTGATCGCAGCAGCGCGATCGCGCGCTCCATCTCTGCAGAGGTCTTTACCGCGACGCCGCCCTCCTGCGGGGTCTGCGATGCCAGAGTCTCGATGCTCAGTTGTGAAGGCTCCGGCGTGTTTTCATCCAGAATGCGTATTTCAAGGGTATGATGTCCGCTCACCTGACGGATGATCTCATTGACATCGCCCGAAATGATCAACTCTCCCTTCTCAATGATGCCGATCTTGTTGCAAAAATCCGCCAGTTCCGGCAGGATATGCGAGGAGACGATGATCGTCTTGCCCATAGATCGAAGCTCCTTGAGAAGCTCCTTGATCTCGATGCGGGCGCGGGGATCAAGACCGGAGGCAGGCTCGTCGAGAAGAAGCACCTTGGGATCGTGCACCAGCGTCTTCGCCAGACAGAGCCGCTGTTTCATTCCGCGCGACAGCGACTCGACATACGCCTCTTTCTTCACATTCAGGTCAGTCAGGGTCAGCACGTCATCTATTATCTGAGCGCGTTTTGCGCGGGGTATCCGGTATGCCGCTGCAAAGAAATCGAGGTACTCCCAGACCTTGATGTCATCATAGACCCCGAAGAAGTCCGGCATGTAGCCGACGATGGAGCGCACCGCCTCCGGATAGCGCACCACATCCACGCCGTCAATGTACGCCGTTCCATAGGTCGGCGTCAGAAGCGTGGCGAGCATCTTGATCGTGGTGGTCTTGCCGGCTCCGTTCGGACCGATAAAGCCGAAAATATCTCCCGGCTCCAGCTCCAGATTCAGGTTCTTGACGGCAACCAGATCCCTGTACTCTTTTCGCAGGTTCTGGATACGGATCATGGGCGGCATGAAGGATCTCTTTCTAACTTCCTAACGCTTGAGATGACCTGTTCAGACGCTTTTTTAGTCTCGTTTCCAGCGGTCCCAGCGTCGCAGCATCGTGAACAGCATCAGCATCGTAAGCACGAGAAAGGCGGTCTGGCTGAATAGAAGCACGGAAGTATTGTAGCTGTTTCCGGGGGCTTCCAGCAGCGCCATGGTTATACGTATGGGGTTCAACCACAGGTTGGGCGATTCGCTGCCCCTCGCCATGGCAGGCAGAACCGACTCGATCAGGAGAGTCCCGATGACAAGATAGGCGACCGCCAGATAGGAGAGCGCGATGGCGGTGGCGGTCTTTCCGGCTGCCCAGGACATGAACAGGCTTAGCGTCAGGATAAAGAGACTGCAGTTCCCAAAGACCAGATAGGTTACTGGCAGCCAGTGGAAGGGAATATCTCCCAGAGACAGACATACCGCCATAAAAGGGAAGAAGGCGAGAAGCACGAAAAGGAGCGGAAGCGAGCGCGCCGCCAGTTTCCCCAGCACAATCTCTCGGGGCGACAGCAGCGTGAAGGTGAGCATCTCCCAGGTCTGCTGTTCTCTCTCCTGAGAGATGGCGTTGGATGCCAGCGCAGGTCCTACCAGCCATAGTATCATCGTCTGGATGACAACCGACCATGCCCATCCCTCTTTACCGGTTATCACAGGAGAGGCAAACAGCAGATAGCGCAGCGCTTCAAAGTAGAACCAGATGATCAACAGCAGGATGAGCGATCCGATAGCAAACAGCGTCAGATTCGACTGGCGCGCCCGGTACTTAGACTTGATCTCCTTGATGAAAACGGGATTGTCAAACATGCTGAGCGCCGAAGAGAGCTAGGGGGAGTGTCCCAGCTTTTCGAGGGCTTTCTGCGCTCGCTCCGCCCAGAGCGGGGCGGACGTATCGGCTGCCGCCTTTTCGAGATGGGAGACAGCCTCCTCTTTTCGCCCCAGCGCTGCCAGCACCTCGCCGTATTTGGCATGGGTCTCGGTCAGTCCGGCTCCTCTCTGGTGCCTGAGCGCGAGCCGCAGGTATCTCTCCGCCTGTGAAAAGTCTCCTTTACGCTGATACATCTCCCCGAGCGTATCCAGAATATTGCCGTCGCCGGGAGCAAGCTGATGGGCGCGTTTTGCGGCGTCGAGCGCCAGGTCGAGCTGACCGGAGTTAGCGTAGTTGTAAGCCATCTGGTTGTAGTAGTTTGCGCTGGCTACTCCCGGAGGAGGCGCGTTGAAAGGAGAGGGCTGCGCCGAGGAGGGGGGAGGCGTGTTCATCGGCAGCGGCGCGCGCGCATGTCGGGCATGGGGCAGATGCACAACCAGTAAATTGACGGCAAATGTCTGCGGACTCTCCTTCTCGATCTTCAACTCCATCACCGGATCGTAGAACCAGCCGGTGAAGTAGAGGGTATTATCGGGCTGAGGCGTCGGTGTTGTGTTTACCGCCGGCTGGTATCCGCTCTGCGATCCGATGAGCGATGCCATCGCCTGCTGGATTCTCGCAGCTTCCTCTCGATTGGACGATCCGGCAGGGATGACCAGTTGGGCGGAGCCTCCCGCCTGAAAGGCGGAGATGTTCTCTGACCGGGTCTCTCCGGGAGCCATGCTCCCCAGAGGCTTCATCTCGCCTCGTATCGAGACCGAGCAGTCCTCCAGCGTGTAGGGTGTGTTGTTGGACACGCTCACCCGCACGGTTTTGCTGTCAACGGGCGATACCGACGCGGAGATGCCGCCATTGAGCCGGACGCTGCTCAAGAAGTCAAAGGTTCGCGTATCCCACATGTTGATGCGCGCGTTTCGCACGGTGGTATTTCCGTCGCGCTCGATGATGTAGTCGCTGCTAGCTTGCTGGATGCGATCCAGGCGCGTTGAAACTTCCGTCACCAGCGCAGACCTGTCGGCAAGGGAGAGAGAGTAGGCTGCCTGACGGGGAGAGAAGATCGAACTGACGGCGTAGGCAGAAAAGAAGTTCTCATTGGCGGCGCCCTCTATGATCGTGCAGTGGTTGAGGTGAAGCTGACCGCCTTTCATCGAGTAGCCGATCGCATATGCGCCGGCTGAGAATAACAGGATAACGATCGGCGCGGTAATCCACGCCAGCTCCTTTCTGTCCCGCATACGCAGCAGAAAGTAGTTCACCGGCACAAGACAGAGGATGTAGGCGAGGAGGAATCCGCCGATAAACAGGAAGTCGGGAGCTTTGGTGGACTGCACTCCCGCCAGCGCATCCAGCAGAAGGTTCGCGCCAGAGTAGTCGTCCCGGTAACGATTGAAGCGGTTCGTTCTGCCGATACTGCTGAGAGAGAGGCGCACTCTGTCCAGAATACGCGGCTGCCCCTGCCCCTGCGAGAGGAAGTCCCTCCACATGACGGTCTGACCGGACCAGGCGCGCAGCTCCGGCGCGGCAACATCAAAGGCGGTAAAGATTACGCTTCCCAGCCCTTCACGTCTCAGAGAGATGAGTGGAAGGTTTTCATGCATACAGATCATCGCGCCGTCCGGTTTCAACGCCCCGATAACCAGCGGCAGAGAGTTGACGCGGGGAGCGTTGACACCATAACGCATCCGGAGACCGGGCAGATCCCTCGCCTGCCGCACTTCGGTCGGCACAATGGGGAGCAGCTCTTTCAGGGCGTTGCTGCGATAGCGGTTAATATCTGACCCGCCGGAGATGACCAGAAGCCCCCCCTGCCGCGTCCACTGCACGATGGCATCCCACTGATCTTCCGTGAGGGTATCCAGCGGGAGATCGCCTATCAGGATCACATCCACCGCATTGTAGCCTGCCGGAGCGTCCGGAAGCAGGTTGGCGCGCGGATAGAGAACCCGTGTCAACTTCTGAACGGCAGACGAGGAGCCTCCCGCCGTTGGATTGAGCGCAGGACCGGAGGAGAAGGGGTTGATTGGAGGGGGAGAGGGATGCCGGAAGCCCAGATCCGTGCTGTTCAGAAAATTGAGTCCCGATTGATCTTGCGAAAGTGAAAGAAATATCAGCTGGGTCTCATCGAGCGGGATCGCGCCTTCGACCTTCTTCTCTACGGTAACCCGTCCGTTGACTATGAGCTGAACAGAGATCTCCGGTATGCCGCCGGAGGTGTTGTGCTGATAGTAGAAGACCCGCTGCTCATTGACCGGTCCGTCCGGCAGGCGCAGAGGCTGTGCATAGACATGGCGAAATTCGCTGCTCTTCACAACCAGTTGAAGGCTCGCTTCGGAGGCGCGCCCGGTTCCGCTCAGCCGGACGGTCAGCGGGGTCCATGCGTTGAGCCGGTAGGAGTTTTCAAATCCGGTATGGACATCCAGCGTTATGCTGGCGTGCGCGGCAGCGACAGACAACACCAGAAGTACAGACGCTGACATCCATCGCGCGCGCAGCATCCGGAGCGCAGCCTTCATGAACTTCGCCTCCGAGCGAAGAGAGCTGTTAAAGAGGGTGTGTGCACGCTCGCATCTATCAATCAGGCTCGGTTACCGCCCGGGCGAGCCGCTAGCGCGCCGCCGATTCGAGCACCTCTTCCGGAATGTCGAAGTTGGCGTGCACCTTCTGCACATCATCGTGGTCTTCCAGCAGATCGAGCATCTTGAGAAGCTGCTGCGCCTCCTTCCCGTCTATCTTGACGGTGTTGTTCGGGATCATCACGACCTCTGCGGAGAGCAGAGAGATACCCGCCTGCTCCAGCGCCTCCTGAACTTTCGCCAGATCGCCCGGAGCGGTGAACACCTCGTAGGTATCCTCCTGCGTTTTGACATCCTCTGCGCCGGCGTCCAGCGCGGCGGCGATCAGCGTGTCCTCATCAATGGCGGAGCGTTCGATCGTGATCATGCCCTGCGGGGGATTGAACATCCAGGCGACAGAGCCGCTCTCCCCGAGCCTGCCCCCATGCTTGCTGAAGATGCTGCGAATATCGGCAACCGTCCGATTTCGGTTATCGGTCGCGCACTCTACCAGAACCGCCACGCCGTTCGGACCGTATCCCTCGTAGGTGATCTCCTCGAAGTTTGCGCCTTCGATCTCGCCCGTGCCTCGCTGGATCGCGCTCTTGATCTTCTCCTGCGGCATCGAGTTTTCGCGCGCTTTCTGAATGGCGAGCCTCAACCGGTTGTTATTGTCCGGGTTCCCGCCTCCCTGCTTCGCCGCGATGATAATTTCGCGCGATAATTTCGTAAATTTCGCTCCGCGCTCCGCATCCATCTTCCCTTTGCGAAGACGGATGTTGTGCCATTTTGAGTGTCCGGACATGCTCCGGTTACCTCCTTCTGCGGCATTTCACCTCTTCTTGAGAACACTCGATTATATCTCAAATAGTCTCGTTTGTCAAAATGGTCCCGCGTCGTCAGGCGCGTCTGTCCGCAGGCGTAAACGCTGAAAAAACGAGCGAGCAGACGGTTCGCGCGGTTGACCTGATCTCGATTCTGTGTTATCCTCAGTGTAGTTTCGAGAAGGGAGGGGTGATACATGGCTATGCCGCTGGTTGCCGTTGTGGGACGACCGAATGTCGGCAAATCCACCCTGTTTAATCGGCTGGTTGGAAAGCGAATCGCCATCGTGGAAGATACGCCCGGCATCACCCGCGACCGTCTCTATGCTCCTGTGGAGTGGCAGAATCGCGAGTTTACGCTGATTGATACGGGCGGGATCGTGCTCAACGAGGACGATCCGCTCACCGTTCAGGTGCGACAGCAGGCGCAGATCGCCATGGAGGAGGCGGACGCTATCCTCTTTGTCTGCGATGCCGGCGACGGCATCATGCCTGCCGACTACGATCTGGCGGATGCGCTTCGCGGCTCCAAAACGCCGGTCTTTCTGGTGGTGAATAAGGCGGATAATACCCGGCAGATGCAGGAAGCCATCGAGTTCTACGGGCTGGGGATGGGGAAGGTCTATACCGTCTCCGCCATTCATGGAATGGGTTTCGGAGAGCTGCTGGACGATCTCGTGGCGGTGCTGCCGGAAGCCACCGAACTGGATGAGGACGATGAGACGGTGCGTCTGGCGATTATCGGACGCCCGAATGTCGGCAAGTCCTCGCTGACCAACGCGATTTTAGGCGAGGACCGCGTGATCGTCAGTCCCATTCCCGGAACGACCCGGGACGCCATTGACACGCGGCTGGAACGCGATGGTCAGAAGATACTGCTGATTGACACCGCCGGGATCCGCCGCTCCGGAAAGATACAGGGAAGCGTGGAGTACTACACCGTGCTTCGCGCAAAGACCGCGATTGAGCGGTGTCATGTGGGAGTCGTGGTGATTGACGGTCAGGAGGGCTTGACCGACGGAGATAAGCGCGTCGCCGGGTTCGCGCACGAGGCGGGGCGCGCCTGCGTCATCGCCGTCAACAAGTGGGATCTGGCAGACCCGGGCATCGTAGAGGGGAAGAAGCCGGATCGCGCCCTGATGGAGTCTTTCACCGCCGATTTCCGCAGACAGGTGCCCTTCCTGGAGTATGCGCCTCTGGTCTTCTGCTCGGCGGAGCACCGCTTCGCGGTCTCCTCCGTGCTGGATACCTCTCTGACAGCTGCCGCCAATCATGCCCATCGCATACCGACCGGTCTCCTCAACCGCCTGATGCGGGATGCGGTGGAGATGCGTCCGCGCATGGAGCGAGGGAAGCAGTTCAAGATCTACTATGCGACCATGCCTCGCGTACAGCCGCCGACGGTGCTGCTCTTTGTTAACGATCCGGCGTTGATGCACTTCACCTATCAGCGGTACCTGGAGAATCAGATTCGCAAATCCTTCCCGCTGGAGGGAACTCCCATCGTGATTCGTGCGCGCAAAGCGGAGAATACGGAAAAGAGCGCGGCTTGAGATGAACGACCCGCGACCCCTGGATTCGGTCACCTCGGAAGAACTGACCGCGTTGGGGTTTGCCGACCCGACACGGGCACAGAGGATTCTTGTTTCGCTGGCGGGACAGGGGGTTACGGATGACATTCTGGAGCAGCTCCTTCCCTCGCTGCTCCCCGCGCTTGCGGGCAGCCCGGACCCGGACCGCGCGCTGAACAACTTCGAACGTTGGTCGCGCGCCGTTACCAGCCGCTACACACAGTTTCAGTTTCTGCTGCGCCATCCCGCCGCGCTGGAGATACTGCTGACCGTCTGCGGAGTCAGTCAGTATTTTGCCGACATCCTCATCCGGAATCCGGAGTACTTCGAGATCCTCGCCGATCCGGACCTGCGGGGGGGCGAACGCGATGTGCGTCAGGCAGCTGCGCTCTACCGCAACCTCTCCCGTTTTGTGGATTTCCTCTCCAACCCCGATCTGAAGCTGGAGGCGATGCGTCGTTTCAAGCAGCGCGAACTGCTGCGTATCGGCGCACGCGACATTCTCGGTCTCTCCGATATGCCCCAGACCGCGCGCGAATTCTCCGAACTGGCGGACGCCTGCGTGCAGAAGTGTTACGAGATCGGGCTGGCAACCCTGACGCAGAGATATGGAGAGGATGCCGCGATCCCGTTCTGTGTGATCGGAATGGGGAAACTGGGCGGAAGCGAACTGAACTACTCCAGCGATATAGACCTGATATTCGTATGCGGAGACACGCCGGAGGGAGATGCCAACGACGGCTCTGACCGCTCCCGTCGCTCCATGACCTTCGCGCTGAAGCTCGCCGAGTACATCGTCAACGCCCTTTCGCGCAACATGCAGAACGGACACCTGTTCCGGGTGGATATGCGGCTGCGCCCCGAAGGTCGTTTCGGACCTCTGGTTCGTACGCTCTCCTCCTACCGCTCCTACTATGAGAGCTGGGCGGAGCCGTGGGAGAAACAGGCGCTGTTGAAAGCCCGCCCGATCGCCGGTGATACGCGCCTTGGCGAATCGTTTCAGAAGCTTGTCGCCGGATATATCTATCCGCGCAGCGTAACCGCCGACTTCGTGAAGGCGATCCGGATCAACAAGGAGCGCATCGAGAAGAAGGCGGAGCTGGAGAACCGCACCCTGACCGATGTGAAGATCGGACTGGGCGGCATCCGCGACATCGAGTTTATCGCGCAGCTTCTGCAGCTTGAGCTTGGCGGTCGCTTTCCGCTTCTGAGAACCACGAACACGCTGGAGGCGCTCTCTCGTCTGCGGCAAGCCGGCTTCCTCACATCTCAGGAGGCGAGGGAGCTTACGGAGGACTATATCTTCCTCCGCAACGTCGAGCATCGTCTGCAGATCCTCTACGACCGTCAGACGCAGGCGATCCCGACCGACCCGGAGGAGCGTCGGCTTCTCGCCAGGCGCATGGGTTATCTGGATCGGGAGAGCTTCGATCACGACTATCGCCGGCGCACGCACCGTGTGCGCGAACATTTTGAGTCGCTCTTCTACGGCTCGCGCCATGAAAAATCCGTGACGGAGGCGGATCAGTGGCGATCTCTGCTGATGAATGTGGAGACGCTGGAAGCCCGAGAGGTTATCCTGAGCCGGCTTGCCTCCGCAGGGTTTCAGGAGCCGAAACGCGCCTATCAGTTTCTCAAAAATCTCGCCTATGGCGGCGACTACGGTATGGAAGACCCGGAGGCGCGGGAGCAGTTTCGCCTGTTTGGAGGGCATCTGATCGAAGCCTGTCGGATAACCGGCGATCCAGACAACGCCCTGTCCGGGATGGAGCACTTTCTGCATGCCTCCCCAAACCGTTCTCAGGACTACCTCTCGCTCACCGAAAATGAGGAGCTGCTGGAGCGGCTCTGCCGGCTGGCGGCGGGCAGTCTGCCCCTGATGCAGTCGCTGTCGCGACATCCGGAGTGGCTGGATATGCTGGTCAGCGAGGAGGCGCTTGAGCCGACGGAGAAGAGCCGTGAGCAGTCGGCGGAAGAGCTGAAACACCGCCTGAAGGCGGTCAAATCGGAGAAGAGTTTCTGGGATGCCCTTGCGCTCTACATTCAACGCGAGAGGCTGCGGATCGGCGCGAGAGATATCTGGGGGATCGCCGATCCGCAGATGACCATCCACGAGTTGAGCGCGCTGGCGGACGCCTCTATTGAGGCTATTCTGAACTATGCCATACAGAACGCGCAAAGTCAGGGGCAGTCGGAGGCGACTCGCTCCGCACTGGAGAGCGCTGCCGTCATCGGACTGGGAAAACTGGGTGGTCGAGAGGTTGGGTACGGATCGGACTGGGATATCCTGATTGTATACGGCGACAGTGAGGAGGAGGAGACCGCGCGGGAGCGTCACGAGGCGGTCAATGCGCTGGCGGAGTTCATGCTGTCCGCTTCGCAGGCTTTGAGAACGCGCGGCGCGCCGGTGGAGATAGATGCGCGTCTTCGTCCAGAGGGACGGTTTGGCGCGCTGGCACGATCTGTTTTGGAGTACTTGAAGTACTATTCCCGGCAGTCGCTCACCTGGGAGAGGCAGGTGCTGGTGAAGGCGCGCCATGTAGCCGGGTGTCACGAGACGGCGAAACGGTACCTGCGGGGCGTGCACCGTATTCTCTACGCGGAGCCGCTCTCTCCGGATGATCGGGGCGAGATCATCGCAATGAAACGGCGCATCGAGCGGGAGCGTTTGAAGCTGGAAGAGCGTTTTTCAGACATCAAACTCGGGCACGGGGGGATGAGCGATATTGAGTTCACCGTGCAGCTCTGTCAGCTTCAGGCAGGTTCAACCTTTCCGCAGACCCGGACGACGGAGACGCTGGATGCGCTCTATGCGCTGAGCGAGGCGGGCGTTATCCCCAAGCCCGACGCCGCCCGTCTGGCGGAGACCTACTCCTTCTGGACGGCTATTCGCAACCGTCTGACCCTGCTGGGAGGTCTGGCGAACGATGTGCTGCCCGCCGATCCTCGCCGCCTGCGCGCGCTGGCTATCGGACTGGGGGCGGCGGATATGCAGGAAGAGAGCGCGGAGACGCTCTTTAAACGCCGGTTTGAGGAACGCATGCGTGAAACGCGCGCCGTCATAGCCAGACTCTTTTATGGAGAGTGAGGATGACACCTGTTCTGATTCTGATCGGCAGCTACCTGTTAGGAGCGATTCCGGTCGGGCTGCTTATTGCGAAATGGTGGGCAGGCATTGACGTTCGGCAGCATGGAAGCGGAAACATCGGCGCAACCAATGTCTATCGCGTGGTGGGGAAGAAGGCGGGGATCGTCGTTTTCATTCTTGACGTATTGAAAGGACTGATTCCGCCGGTCGTGGCGCAGTTGCTGCACGTCTCCGTGCTCTGGCAGGTGCTTGCGGGACTGATGGCGATCCTTGGGCACACCTTCTCCCCGTTTCTCGGATTCAAAGGAGGGAAGGGGGTCGCTACCGGGCTGGGCGTACTGTTCGGTATCTCCTGGAAGGTCGGGCTGGGCGGCTGGATCGTCTGGGGAGTGACGCTGCTCATCAGCGGATATGTCTCACTCGGCTCCATCCTCGCCTGCATCTCTCTGGTTGTCCTGACGCTGATTTTCCATCCGGGGGACTATGTGCGCCTGCTCTTCTGCACGGCGATCTGCGCGCTGGGAATATTCAACCATCGCGCCAACATTCGACGCCTGCTCAACGGCACGGAGAGCAGTTTCAAAAAGAGAAAGCAGGAGATGGCGGCGGCGGCGAAAGAGGCGGAGCATCGGAGCGGAGGCTAGCCGCCTCTGCTCCTTAGCGGCGACGCAGCACTCTCCCCGGCAGGGAGCCGGTCGGCTCTCCACGATCCCAGACCAGTCTGCCGTTGATCAGGACACGCTCTATCCCGGATGAGAAACGGTGCGGCTCCGCAAAGGTGGCGTTATCCCCCACGCTGTTCGGATCGTAGACGACGATGTCGGCATAACAGCCAACCGCGATGCGCCCCCGATCTATCAGTCCGAGACGATCCGCCGGTATGATGGTCATCTTCTTGATGGCGGTGACCTCCGCCAGCGCGTTCATCTCGCGCACATAGCGTCCGAGTACGCGGGGAAATGTTCCGTAACTGCGCGGATGCACGCGATCTTCGCCGAGTTTTCCCCGGGGCGATGTCCCCACAGCGTCAGAGCCGATCATCGTCAGGGGATGGCGCATGACGAACAGCACATCGTCCTCGCAGATGGCGTAGTTGATGGCGCTGATGAAGTTTCGCTCCTGCAGGATGATATCCAGAACCATCTCGATCGGGTTTACGGAGGCTTCTCTCGCCAGATCGCCGATACTGCGCCCCTGCAAAGCACGGTTTGACCGGCACACGCCGATCTCGACGCGGTTCCACGGCGAGTTGGGACCGAGATCGTCCCAGTCGGCGTGATTGGTCCGGATATCCTCCAGGATCTGTCGTCGCTGCTCCGGATCAATCAGCCTTCTCAACACGGTGTCGTTGTCGCCCACATTCGCCCAGGCGGGCAGAAACTGCACGCTCATGCTGGTCTGGAAGGCGGTGTAGGGATACTGATCGAGCTGCACATCCACGCCCCGCGCTCTGGCTTCCTCCACCATTTTGAGCGTCTGTTGAACCTTCCCCCAGTTTCGCGCGCCTTCCGCCTTGTGGTGGGAGAGCTGCACCGGCACGCCGGCGCGTTCTCCCACTTCGATCGCCTCTGCTACCGCCTCCAGCAGCCGATCCCCTTCGTTTCGAAGATGCGTCGCATAGAAGCCGCCGTATCTCCCCGCGACCCGGCTCAGCTCCGCAAGCTCCTCCACGTTGGCGTAGCCGGAGGGGGTGTACTCCAGCCCGGTAGAGATGCCCCATGCTCCCGTCTCCAGCGCGTCCGCCAGCAGGGACTTCATCTTCTCCATCTCAGCCGGAGAAGCCGCCCGGTTCTCGATGCCGACGACACGCTTTCGCAGCGTGCCCTGCCCGGCAAGCATGATATAGTTGGTCGCGACGCCGTTCTCCTCCACCCGCCGCAGGTGCTCCGCCAGCGTTCCCCAGGTGATCTTCGCGCCGTGAACTCCCAGCCACCTTTTTTCAAAGGCAAACACATCGTCGTCCGTCGCCAGTCCCAGACAGAGCGAGCAGTTTCCCACAACCTGCGTGGTAACGCCCTGAGAGATGATGCTCTCCATCTGCGGATGAAACATCACGGAGATATCGGAGTGCGTATGAATGTCCACAAACCCGGGAGCGACATGCAGACCGGAGGCGTCAATCCGTCTGCCGCCATGGACTTCGGAGAGGTCGCCGATCGCCGCAATGCGGTCATCCACAATCCCGATGTCCGCCGGATACGGCTCCTCCGACATGGCGTCTATCACCGTTCCGCCTGAGATCACGATATCCATCACTGCCGGGTCTTGCATAACGCTATTCTTCCTGAAAGGCGCATTGCGCGCCTGTTTTGCGTAGAGTTGAGTATCAATAGGTGATACGAGTATACCCTTATGAATCTCTTCGGTGAAAAGGAATGAGGCAGATTAAACATCCGCTCTCGCCCTGGCTCTACTTCCGCCGAAATCCCGGAAGAACGCTTCCGGTGCTCTTCGTCATCGTGGTGGCGGTTGCGCTGGTAACCAGCATCGCAACTATCGTCAACAGCATTGATCAGACCGTGATGACCATGTACGGCTATCAGAAGTACTTCATGGTCGTTACTCCGCGAGGCGCGCTGACGGTGTCTGATACGACGAAGCAGGCGATCGAGTCGAATTCGCTGACGGGAGAGGTATACGCCACCCGACCGGCATTCACCACGGTTCGGACCGTCTTCGGGCGTTTCCCGACGGTCGTCTTCGGTCTCTCGAATGAGGGTCAGCGGCGCGTCATGGAGCGGTGCGGGCTGGAGATGGTCTCCGGTAGGATGCCTGCCAGCGGTGCGCCGGAAGTCGCCCTCTCCGTCGAGATGGCGCGAAATAAGAAACTGAAACTGGGGGACCCGGTGCTGACGCCGGAGATCGAAGACAGCTTCTCGCCGATTCCCGCGCGACTGGTGGGAACGTTTCAGGGACCGGTCTGGCTGGCACTGACCTCCGAGGCGTTCATTGAAGAGAACTTCCCGGTGGCTCCGCAGGGATATATCGTGATGTCCCGCGAGGTGGCGCAGCAGCAGTCGCTGGATTCCTCTCTGGAGAAGGCGATCCCGGAGATTGACGCCAGAACCTGGACCTATGCGAAGCTGGTGCGCGATACCCGCGACGCGCTGACCAACCTCTATCTGATCATGTCGCTGGTGATCGGCATTATCGTCTTCGCCATAGCGTTTCTGATCGGAATGCTCTCCAATATCTACTTCATGCAGCGGCTTCCGGAGTTCGCAACGCTGGCGGCGATCGGCTATCAGCGCAGAGGGCTGCTCATGCGCGCACTGGGCGAGACGGCTCTGCTCTGCGCCATCGGCTGGCTGCTGGGGTCGCTGTTGACGGTCGTTCTGCTGGTGGGGATACGCGAGATCATCATGGAGCCCAGAGGGCTGATACTGAACCCGTTTGATCTGTACGCCTATCGCTTTACATTTCCGTTTCCGATCGCGATTTCGGCTTTCGCGCTGTTTGCCATCTGGCGGCATCTGCGAAGGCTGGATCCGGTCAGCATTATTGAGAGAAGGCAGTAGGGGAGTGAGTGCGGTGATACCGGCGATACGCGCCTGCAATGTCAGTCTCGCCTATTCGGATGGTGATGTTACCAACTATGCGGTTCGCGATGTCTCGCTGGAGATCCCGGAACGGGGTTTCTTCGGCATCATGGGACCCTCCGGTTCCGGCAAGTCCTCGCTGCTCTATCTGCTCAGCGGGCTGAAGCAGGCTACTGCCGGAGAGGTCATCTTTCGCAACCGACGTTATCACCCGATGAGCGAGCGGGAGATCACACAGTTACGCCGAGAATGCTTCGGGTTCGTGTTTCAACAGCCGTTTCTGCTCAACTATCTCACCGCACTGGAGAATGTGCTGGCGGCGGCTCCGCCAGGTGACAGCAGCGCATCTGAGCGAGCGCAGGAGCTGCTCGAAACCCTGCATATCGTGCATCTGCGGGACAAGTACCCCTACCATCTCTCCGGCGGCGAGCGGCAGCGGGTCTGTGTGGCAAGAGCCATGATCAACCGCCCGCAGATCATATTCGCCGACGAGCCGACCGCCGCGCTCGATCATAAAAACGGGCATACGGTGATAGATCTTCTCTCGTCCTATCGGGAGCGGGGAGCGGTGATCGTTGTCACACACGATCCGGAGATGCTGACCGGCGCCGACCGCATCTTTCTGATGCGTGACGGCGAACTAGAGTCGGTCATCGAACCTGCGCCTCAAACGTCCGCCGTTTGACTTTTTCGTCCGTAAGCCGATATTATAGAAGCAACTCCCGAAACGGTTGAGAAGAGGAAAACGGTGTCTCGTGTGCGCGCATTTACGCTGATAGAGCTTCTGGTTGTGATCGCTATCATCACCCTGCTGGCGGCGCTGCTGTTTCCGGTCTTCGCGACGGCGCGTGGCAAGGCGAAAGAGATAAGCTGCGTCTCCAATCTCCGTCAGATCGGTCTGGCGATCCGCATGTACGCGCAGGATCATGACGAACTCTACCCGTTCGCGGTAGACCCGACCGATAAGTTCACGCCGCAGATATGGAGCGAATTTCCGCAGTTTCAGGCGTTGATTCCCTCCATGCCCATGCTGCATGAGACCCTCCAGCCCTACCTCCGTTCCAACGCCATCTTTCGCTGTCCCTCGGATACCGGGTACGATGTGGAGGATTTCAACGGCACGCCTCTGGACGCTTCGCCCTCCAGCTTCGAAAAGTTCGGCACCAGTTACAACTATCGCACAGAGATCTCCTTTCGCAGGATGGGGGAAGCCAGCTTTCAGCAGCCTTCGCAGGTGAATACTCTGTTCGACGCCGCCGGCAGGTGGCACGGGGGCTATCTCTTTGATCGTCTGCGATACAACGTTCTGCATGGAGACGGACATGTTAAGAACCTGAGCCGCGATCAGATTGACCGGCTCTGGGACACCCCTCTCTGATCGGGATCGCCGCGCTATGACGGAACCTCTACGCCTGCGCGCCGCCTGGGTGCTTCCCATCTCCTCGCCTCCTATCGAGAACGGCGAGATCGTCCTGGAAGAGGGGAAGATCGTGGAGGCGCGCCCTGTACCGATAGATGGCGCGCCGGTCTCGGATGCGCGAGATTTTGGCGAGGCGATCCTGATGCCCGGACTTGTGAATGTCCACACGCATCTGGACCTCACCCTCCTGCGCGGACTGATCGAGGATCGCGAGTTCTTTGCATGGATCCGCGAACTGGTAGCCTGCACGGAAACCCTGGAGGAGGAGGATTATCTCGCCTCCTCCACTCTTGGCGCGGCGGAGGCGGTTGCCGGAGGGGTAACGACGATCGGGGACTGCACTCCTTCCGGAGCCTCGATGATCGCCGCAAAGAGGGCGGGTCTGCGCGGGATCATCTATCAGGAGGTGTTCGGAATTGACGGGCGGCAGTCCGTCGAACAGATCCTGTCGGATCTGAACTATCGGGTGCGCGCGCTGACCTGGCAGGCGTCCGGCACGCATCTGAAGGTCGGGGTCTCGCCGCATGCTCCCTATACGGTTCGCCCGGAGCTTTTCCGCGCTGTTGCGAAATATGCCGAAGAGAATAGTCTGCCGGTCTGCGTGCATGCCGCCGAATCGCTGGCGGAATCGCAGTTGATTCGGGAGGGGATCGGTCCCTTTGCAGAGATGTTTGACCGCAGAGGAATAGCGTGGAAGGCTCCAGGAGGCACTCCCATCGCCTATCTGCATGCGCTGGGCATCCTTTCGGAGAGGACGCTTCTGGTGCATGGCGTGCAGCTCTCCGCCTCAGACCGCACTCTGATAGCGCAGACCGGAGCCGCATGGGCGCACTGTCCCAAGTCCAATGCAAAACTGGGGAACGGCGTCGCCTCGCTGGGTCTGCTTCAGCAGTGCTATCCGCAATCCCTGCCACGAATAGGACTGGGATCGGACAGCGTGGCGTCGAACAACACCTTGGATCTGTTTGAGGAGATGCGCTTTGCTACCCTCTTACAGCGCGGGCGAAGACGCTCGCTGGAGACCCTGTGCGCCAGAGAGATGGTGGAGATGGCGACGATCGGCGGCGCGCGCGCGCTGGGACTGGAGCGAAAGATCGGAAGCCTGGAGGCGGGCAAGGAGGCGGATATTATCGCGGTGCGCGCCGATACGCCGGGCATGATGCCCTGCTATGACCCGTACAACGCGCTGGTCTTCTCGGCAGGAGCGCGCGACGTGGTGATGACGATGGTCTCCGGAGAGGTTCTGTATCAGGACAGAGTCCAGGTACGCCTGGATCTGAATGAGGCGCGAGGTCGGTTCCTTGAAGCCGCCCGACGATTGAAGAGGCGAAGCCAGGCGTGAGCCGGAGCGAAGAGTGCGATACACCGCAGAGACCGAAGCGAACGCGCAGAGACTGGATCGCTTCGCTCTCCGCGCTCACCGTCGGGCTGGCGGTCATCGTCTTTTTGACACGGTACAACGCTCAGTCGTACTCGGTCTGGTCCAACCCGGCTGCGCCCTCCTATCGTGTCTGGGAAGAGTACCTGCTGGTAAATATCGGGCTGCTGCTCTTTCCGCCTCTGCTTCTCATTCTGGGCGGACTGCGCGAGAACGCCTCCGATTACGGATTTCAACCGCCTGCTGCCGGGTCGTCCCGTATTGCCTGGCTCTTTTTCCTCGCGATGGTTCCGGTGATGCTGATCGCCTCTCGATCTCCGCAGTTTTACCACTACTACCCGATCCAGCCGCAAGCCGGGCAATCCTGGTCGTACCTGCTCTGCTATGAGATCTCTTATGGATTCTACATGTTCGCGTGGGAGTTCTTCTACCGGGGATTTCTCACCTTCGGTCTGGCGCGGGCGTTCGGGTTTCCTGCAGCCATTCTCCTTCAGGCAGTTGGATTCGGCATCATGCATATCGGGAAGCCTCCCCTGGAGGTGATCAGTTCGTTTCCAGGCGGGCTGATAATGGGCTGGCTGGCGGTTCGCAGTCGTTCGTTTCTGCCCTGCTTTGCTCTGCACTGGACGGTCGCGCTGGCGTTCGATCTACTGGCGATCCATGCGCGACCTGGAGGAATCTTTTAATCTGACGAAATTGACGCAGGGGCGAACTTGCCACTATAATAAGCCCAGACTTTAACGAGGATTTCTGAATGGACGAGCGATACAACTTTCGCGAGATAGAGGCGAAGTGGCAGGTACGGTGGGACGAAGAGAAGACCTTCCGTGCGCGGGATGATTCGGACAGACCGAAATACTATGTTCTGGAGATGTTTCCGTACCCGTCAGGCGCGGGGCTGTCGGTGGGGCATGTAAAAAACTACGGACCGACTGACGCCTTCTGCCGTTTCAAGCGTATGCGCGGCTTCAATGTGCTGCATCCCATGGGATGGGACGCTTTCGGGCAGCCGGCGGAGAATGAGGCGATCAAACGAGGTCGTAATCCGCGCGAGATGGTTCCGGAGTACGCCGCCAACTATCGGCGAACCCTGAAGCGGATCGGCGCATCCTACGACTGGGATCGGGAGATCAACTCCAGCCTGCCCGAGTACTATCGCTGGACGCAGTGGTTCTTTCTGCTGTTGTATCATCGCGGGCTGGCGTACCGCTCGGAAGCGCCGATCAACTGGTGCCCCGTCTGCAAGACCGGACTGGCGAATGAGGAGGTCAAAGAGGGACGCTGCTGGCGCTGCGATTCGCTGGTCGAGAAGCGGTTGATGCCCCAGTGGTTTTTCCGGATCACCGCATATGCGGAGAGACTGCTGAACGATCTGGATCATATTAACTGGCCCGAGGGCACGAAGCAGATGCAGCGCGAGTGGATCGGGCGCAGCGAGGGCGCGGAGGTGGACTTTCCGGTCGTCGGCTCGGAGAGCGTGATCCGGATCTTCACCACACGTCCCGATACGCTCTGGGGCGCGACCTTCATGGTGCTGGCTCCAGAGCATCCGCTGGTGGAGACGCTCACCGCTCCTGATCGTCGTGCGGAGGTGGAGGCGTATGTCCGACGGGCGCAGGCGACCGCCGAGATTGACCGACAGAACGCCGAGCGAACCAAGACCGGCGTCTTTATCGGAGCCTACGCGCTCAACCCGGTCAACGGCGAACAGATTCCGATCTGGATTGCGGACTATGTGCTGATGGGATACGGCACGGGCGCGATCATGGCGGTTCCCGCGCACGATCAACGCGACTTTGAGTTTGCCAGAAAGTACGGACTGAAGATCGAACTGGTCTACGCAACTCCCGACGGACCGCAGACCGGGGAGGAGATGACGCAGGCTCTGCCGCACGACGGTTTCATGCGCCGGTTCTTGCCCGGTCCGGATGCCCGCGTGGTCGGCTACCCGTTTGAGGGGCTGCCCAACAGCAAGGAGACGGTACATGCCGTGATCCGGTGGCTGGAGGAGCAGGGGGTCGGCGAAGGCAGGATCAACTACAAACTGCGCGACTGGCTGATCAGCCGTCAGCGATACTGGGGGGCTCCTATCCCCATCGTGCACTGCCCCGCCTGCGGCGTCGTCCCGGTACCGGAGGGTCAGCTTCCGGTACTGCTGCCCGACGTGGAGAACTACCAGCCTTCAGGAACCGGAGAGTCCCCGCTGGCGACCATTCCGGAGTTTGTGAACACAGCCTGTCCTCGCTGCGGAGGGGCGGCAAAGCGGGAGACCGATACCATGGGAGGCTTCGCCTGCTCCTCCTGGTACTTCCTGCGTTTTGCCGACCCGCATAACCAGGAGACATTCGCCGCGCGCGACAAGATAGATCAGTGGCTTCCGGTGGATCTGTATACCGGAGGCAAAGAGCACTCCGTCATGCATCTGCTCTACGCCCGCTTCTGGGTGAAAGTGATGTACGATGCAGGACTGGTAGGCTTTTCGGAGCCATTTCAAACCCTGCGGCATCAGGGGGATATGCTCGCACTGACGCTCGGGCGCAGACCGCGCGAAGGGGAGGGTAGCGCTACGGAAGAGGAGGATGAGACGGTTGTGGACTGGATCATCCTGAGTCCGAAGGAGCGCGAACCCTTCACGCCCGATCACCCGATCTGGCAGAGAGTGAAGGAGTGGGCGGCGGCGAAGGAGCGCGAGGAGATAGAGTCGTCCATCGAAGCGGAGTATGGCGTCGTGCCTCGATGGACACGCATGTCCAAATCGAAGGGAAATGTAGTTGTCCCCGATGAAGTGGCGGATCGTTACGGCGCGGACAGCCTGCGTGTCTATGAGATGTTTGTCGCGCCCTTTGAAGACCCCGTTCAGTGGAGCGAGGACGGCATCTATGGATCGTTCCGGTTCGTCAACCGCGTCTGGCGATGGATCATGAGCGTCCTGCCGGAGTACCGCACGGACTGGCAGGAGACGATCGCCGGAAGTGAGAACAGCGAGCCGGCGCGCAGCATTCGCCGCAAGGTGCACCAGACGAATGCGAAGGTGGCGGAGGACATAGAAAACTTCCGTTTCAATACCGCCATCGCCGCGCTGATGGAACTGGTAAACGAACTCTACGCCTACCGCCCTGTTGAGGGAGAGGGGGCGCGCGCCGCGGATCCGGTGGTGCTGTCCGAAGCGCTGGAGAACCTGGTTCTGATGCTGGCTCCCTTCACGCCGCATATGAGCGACGAGATCTGGGAGCGCATGGGCAAATCCGGAACAACTTACGAAGCCGACTGGCCCCGCTACGATCCCGCAATCGCCGCGCAGGAGGAGTTCACGCTGGTTGTTCAGGTGAACGGCAAGCTGCGCGATCGCATTCAGGTTCCCGCTGGATCGGATGACGAGACCCTGAAGCAGATTGCCCTTGCCAGCAGCAAGGTTCAGGAGCTGCTGAACGGCAAACAGATTCGAAACGTGATCGTCGTGCCCGGAAAACTGGTCAATGTCGTGATTGGATAGCCATATGACGCCTGACGACAGTGAGCGTTTCGTCTATCCTCCTCCGGAAGGCGCGACCTCAAACCGGAAACGTTATCTCAGCCTTCTGCTGATGATAACTCCTCTGCTTGCGTTCGCCGCCATCATAGCATTCGGCGTACAGAACACGCTACAAGAGCGTCGCAACGCTGCACTGGAGGCGTCGGTGCTGTCGAACGATGTGCAGAGGGTCCGACAGCTTCTCCGTTCGGGAGCGTCAGCGAACCGCCGTAATCCGTCAGGAGTTCCGCTCCTGATTCGCGCTATCTCGGATCAGAATGTCTCCAGTGAGACGATACAGCTTCTGCTGGAGTATGGCGCATCGGTGGAGGATCGTGGTCCTAACGGGACGACGCCGCTGATTGTCGCCGCCTGGCGCGACAGACCGGAGGTCGTGGAGCTGCTCCTTCAAAAAGGCGCGGATGTGAACGCCACGAATGCAGACGGCACAACCGCCCTCATGGGAGCGGGATCGAACCCGGCGACCAGAGGGCAGACGGTGAAGCTGCTCATTAACGCGGGTGCAAATGTTCGGGCGCAGAATCGTCGGGGAGTTACCGCCCTGCATCGCGCCTGCAACTACGGTCACTATGATGCGGTCTACCTGCTGGTCAAGCATGGCGCGGATGTAAATGCCCGGAATGATGAGGGCTGGACGCCGTTGATGCTGGCAATCGGAGGACGCAGGGGCGATACAGCCGTTGCGCGCTTCCTGATCCAGCATGGAGCTGATCCGAAAGCAAAGAGCAACGACGGCTGGACGCCTCTCATCCGTGCGGCGCACTTCGGATATCGCGATCTGGTCAAACAGTTACTGGATCGGGGCGCGGACCCCAATGCCGCTACAGACAGAGGTTGGACAGCGCTGCGATCCGCCAGACAGTTTCAGCGAACGGAGATCATCCAGCTTCTCCATCAGTACGACGCGACCCGATAACATCAGGAAGAGGTTCAAATTCACGTATGATCCGCAGCGGGGAGTATATTCGCGATCTGTTTCAACGCCCTGTCGGTGAATCCGTCACTGCGCGAGGATGGGTCAAGACCCGACGAGACAGCAAGGGCATCCATTTCGTGCAGCTCAACGACGGCTCCTGTTTTCAGGACCTGCAGGTGGTGATCGAGGCGGGCGTCATCCCGGACGACACGCTGACCGCCATCACGACCGGAGCCTGTATCGCCGTTGCCGGAGAACTGGTCGAGTCTCCCGCCTCCGGACAGGCGGTGGAGTTGAAGGCGTCATCTATTACCATCTACGGCATGTCCGATCCTGCCACCTATCCCCTTCAGAAGAAGGGGCATACCATGGAGTTTCTGCGTGAAAAGGCGCACCTTCGCCCCCGTTCCAATACCTTTGGCGCGGTCTTTCGCGTGCGAAACGCCCTCTCGTATGCCATACACACCTTCTTTCAGGAGCGGGGTTTTCTCTATGTGCACACTCCGGTCATCACCGCCTCCGACTGTGAAGGCGCAGGGGCGATGTTCGGCGTAACGACGCTGGATATGATGAATCTGCCGCGGACAGAGGAGGGCGCGATAGACTACGGGCAGGACTTCTTCGGGAAACCGGCTTACCTGACGGTCAGCGGGCAGCTTGAGGGGGAGATTTTCGCGCTGGCTTTCAGCAATATCTACACGTTCGGTCCCACGTTCCGGGCGGAAAACTCCAATACGCCCCGACATCTGGCGGAGTTCTGGATGATCGAGCCGGAGATGGCGTTCTGCGATCTGGATGATAATCGCGCGCTGGCGGAGGAGTTCCTGAAGTATATCATTCAATATGTGCTGGACCGTTGCGCCCCCGATCTGGAGTTCTTCAACAAACGCATTGATAACACCGTGCTGCAGACGCTGGAGCATGTCGCCTCCGCTCCCTTTGAGCATATCACCTATACCGACGCCATCTCCATCCTGAAAGACTCCGGGCGTAACTGGGAGTTCCCCGTCTACTGGGGAGCCGATCTGCAGAGCGAACATGAACGCTATCTGACAGAAGAGAAGTTTCAGCGTCCTGTCGTGGTGACCGACTACCCGAAGCAGATCAAAGCCTTCTACATGCGCGACAACGATGACGGCAGAACGGTGCGCGCCATGGATGTGCTGGCGCCCAGAATCGGAGAGATCATCGGAGGAAGTCAGCGCGAGGAGCGGTACGACGTACTTCTGGAGAAGATACGCGCGCAGCGACTGCCAGAAGAGGCGTACTGGTGGTATCTGGAGCTTCGAAAGTACGGCTCCGCGCCTCATTCCGGCTTTGGTCTCGGTCTGGAGCGAATGCTGATGTATCTGACCGGGATGAAGAACATCCGGGATGTCATCCCCTTTCCGCGCACGCCCGGCAGCGCGGAGTTTTAGAGAAAGAAAGCGCAGACGCAACGGGGCGTTTCCCTTTCTCAATGTATTCCCATCGGAGCCTGTCTCTGACCTCGCCCGTCAACGTTGACCTCGCTACAGGATCCATCTCCCTTTTGAACCAGAAATCCAAGGAGTCTCTACATCTATGCGGAAGCTGATCTATCAGTCTGGTCTTTTAGCGCTTCTGGCGCTGCTCTGTTCTCTCTCATTGGCGCAGACGCCGGATACACAGGACGACTACCGCCGTCTGATCGAAACCGCCAGGCAGAACTCAAAACTGATGGAGAATCTCGAGTATCTGTGCGATGTCATCGGAGCGCGGCTGACCGGTTCAAAAGCGCTGAAACAGGCGAACGAGTGGGCAGCCGATAAGATGCGCGAATATGGTCTGGAGAATGTGCGTCTGGAGGAGTGGACGATTCCGATCGGCTGGGAGCGGGGCAGGCTGGAGGCGAAGATGCTGGCTCCCCGCGAGATGAACCTGCAGATGGCGTCTGTCGCCTGGACTCCCGGCACGCGCGGAGCTGTTACCGGTCCGGTGGTGATCTTCGATCCTCTGCCAGACAACAGCGATCTGGAGCGTTTCAAAGGAAAGCTGAAAAATGCCATCCTGCTGACCTCCGCTCCTAGTCGAGTGAACCATCACCCCTCCCGCAGTCAGGGCAGCGACGCCTGGAACCGCAGGATCGGCGGCGGCATGCATGCTCATCCGGATCATGACGAGGAGGAGATGACGGAAGAGCAGCGACGCATGAACCGCGCGCGGGAAGAGTTTCTGAAGAAGGAGGGCGCGGCGGCGCTCCTCTCCGACGCCGGTCGCCCGCAGATGCTGCTCTTCATGTATGGAGGCTGGCGACAGGACGGATCGCAGGCTCCTCTGCCGACCCTTGTGGTAACGAATGAGCATTACGGAATGCTCTATCGTCTGGTTAAACGCAACATCCCGGTTACCATGCGGCTGAACGTCGAAAACCGCTTCATCAAGGGACCGATCAAGGTCTATAACACCGTGGGCGAGATACCCGGAACAGAGAAGCCGGAGGAGCTTGTCATCTGCGGCGCGCATCTGGATTCCTGGGATCTGGGTAATGGAACGGTAGATAACGGGACCGGCTCGATGGTGGTTCTGGAGGCGGCAAGACTGATCAAACTGTGCGGCTTGAAACCCAAACGCACCATTCGCTTCGTCCTGTTCAGCGGTGAGGAGCAGGGACTTCACGGCGCGCGACATCATGTGAAGCAGAACAAAGCGCAGATGGAAAAGGTCTCCGCCGTATTCGTCAACGACACAGGAACCGGAAAAACGATAGGACTGGGACTGCATAACAATCCGCAGGTACAGCCCGTCTTTGAGAATGAGCTGCCGGTTCTCAAAGAGCTTGGCGTTACACGGTACAATAATGGTTTCATGGCTTCGACCGATCATCATGCCTTCTATGAGGATCGCGTGCCCGCGTTCTACATGGTGCAGGATCCCGCCGACTACTTCTTGAGCTGGCATACCCAGACCGACACCTTTGACAAAGCGCTCAAGGACGACTTGATCCAGTGCACGACGGTGATGGCGGTCTGCGCCTACTTTGTCGCACAGCGACCGGAGATGCTGCCGCGCAGAGCGGCGCAGGGCGGCAGCTCTCCGGGCAGGTAGACGGGAGTCGGAGACAAGGAGAATTCGGGCGCAGGGTGGAATAAAAAGCAGTAGAATGCCGTTTGCAGCCGCTCTGCGTTCCGCTCCGGAGAAGCTAGCATGCGTTTCGGAACCGTCCAACAGTATCGAGCCGCTGTGGCGCTGCTGATTGTGATCGCTGCCGGACTGCTGGTTCTCTTCGTGCGTCGGGGGCAGCAGGTTCAGGAGGGGATGATCATTCAGGGCAGTCCGGAGACCTCCTCCGCCTCCGTTCCTCCTCCCTCTGACGCCGCCCGGGAGAAACCGCCGCAGGTCCATCCGCCTTCAGCCGCGGCTGCCGAGCAGCCGCCTCCGGAGGTGACGGTGCATGTCGCTGGAGCGGTGCGAAAGCCCGGCGTCTACCGCTTACCTCCTTCGGCGCGAGTGGACGATGCCCTGAAAGCGGCGGGAGGAGCCACCGAGAAGGCGAACACAGATGCGATCAACCTGGCGGCAAAGCTGGAGGATGGACAGCAGCTCTACGTTCCGTCGAAGGAGGAGCAGCCAACGGGCGGGGCGCAGGAGAGCGGACCGGTGAATGCTCCCGTAACTCCCCCGAACATGAACCGTAAGTCCGCCTCTTCCTCGGGCAAGCTGACAACGCCGGGACAGGGGACCATCAATATCAACACGGCGTCTCTGGAGGAGCTTCAGAGGCTTCCGGGAGTGGGACCCTCCACCGCGGCAAAGATTATCGCATTCCGTAGTGAGACGGGCGGATTTACCGCTCCGGAGCAGCTGATGGACGTATCCGGCATCGGTGAGAAGAAGTTTGCGAAGATGAAGCCCTTCGTGAGGGTGCGTTGAGACGTTGCGCGATCCGCCTGCCTCGTCGGTTGCTGTAACCCGATTCTTTTCGGAGTATTGTCATCTCAGGAATGGAGATCTCTCGCTCGAAAACCGATAGGAAAGAGGGAAAAGAGAGGCAGTGGATACGACGAGATACGGTCGGGTTCGAGATGCTCAAGAGGTCTGGCGTGACGGAGATTACGCGCATTACCTGTCCCCATTGCGGGGCGCAGTGTTTCAAAAAAGATATCCTCTGCTGGCAGTGCCACCAGAAGCTGTCCACAGACCCGGCGGAGAGGACGGCGGGAAACAACACGGCATACATACAGTTCGGCGACACGCCTCCCGCCGACTCCTTTCCCATCCTGACGGATGAGACCTCCGGGAGCGGAGCCTCCGCGTCCTCCTACACGACTCCATTGATCCAGTTTGATCAGGACGAGAGCCGCACAGTCCGGTCTGTACAGGATGCCTCAGTTCTGGAGGAGTGTCCGCTCTCCTCCCATGATAATCCCTCCTCTCCTAGAATGGCAAAGACGCTCACCGGGGAGTGGGTCGAGATCAAGGAACCCTCCCCGGAACCCTCTCCCATCCTTCGCGCCTCCGCGCAGACTTCTGATACCGCCTCAGATCGTCCGCTGGCGGCGCAGATTGGCGGCTCACAGATCGAAGCGGTTCCGACGAAAAAGGTACTGCGTTTAACCTTCTGCAAAAACTGCGGTCATCAGAACGATGAGGAGGCGGTGGAGTGTCGCAAGTGCAAAAAGCCTCTGGAGGTGGTTGCCGCCGGCTCGGTGAAGGAGATCGAGAAGCCTCCGCGCTCCTGGGGTTTTGACATTCTGGGGCTTGCCTGGATCGTTCTGGGATTCTCCGCTGTCTACTGCGGGCAGTTTCTGCTGAAAACCGATGTTAACCGTACGGGGTACACCTGGGCGGACTACTTCTGGACGGGGCTGGTGGTCTGCGTGCCCGGGATTTTTATCTTCATGCGCCACTACTTCTGCAAGCTGCTCTTCTGGGTGATGACGTTCGGAAGCGTGCTGGTCTGGTCGGTCATCGGCGTCGTCTGGATACTCGGTCATCTGCGCGTCAGCGATAATGATCAGGTCGCCCTTATCTGGTTGGCGATGCTCTCCGGGCTGTCGTTGATAAGCTGGATTACTGTTCGACTCAATGATGAGTTCGATTTCGGGAGCTGATACGTTACGTCTGAATATCGGTGTCGCGGACAAACTTTATGCCCGCAGGCGTTAGTTTCAGCCGCGTATAACCGTTCTCCTGTTCCTGCCTCAACCAGCCGGCTGAGAGCAAACCCTCCACAATCCGTACAATCTCCTCTTGCCGCATCCCTCGCAGATATCCGAAGCAGGAAGAGCGTGACGCAGAGATCGGACAATCCGCCGATCCTCGCAGGAGATGGATTAAACCCGACTTCCCCAGCGGAGAGGGCAGTCCTGCGATGCCGCGCAGAATTTTGCGCTGTATCTCCTGTTCTGCCTGCGCCGTTACGGGAGCGGGAGAGAGAGGGGCAGGACGACGGACGGGGCGGTTCGGTCGGCAGTTGTCGCAGACGGCGCAGGTTGCCGCTCCCTCGCATTCGAAGTAGTCCGAAAGAAAGCGGTGTCGGCACTGCGCATGATTCAGATACGCCAGCATACTCTCCATTCGCATCCGGCTCTCCTGATAGTATCTCTGAATCTGATCATGCAGTCTGCTCTCCGCCTCTCGATCCGGGCGGAGCGGCTCCAGCGTGAACTCGCGCAGGCTGCCCCGATAGCGTATCCAGCCTTCCGATTGGCAGGCAAGCAGAAACGGCTCCACCGCATCCACCGGAATTCCAAGCTCCTCGCTCACCTCCCGTGTCGGCAGACTGTTCCAGCTTCCATCTTCGGGACACATCCTGGACAGCACTCTGAGAAGCTGCGGCGGGGAGGAGGGCTGATCCTGCCGGGAACCGCGTTTCAGATTGATCGAGAGCGGGGCGTCGAAGTGTCTGCGAAGGAAGCCTGCCCTCTCCAGATAGGATATAGCCACGCGGATATCGGTCGCCTCTAGCTGCGTATCGCGCCGCAGATCATCCATCGCCACCATCAGCACGCCATCGCCCGTGTAGAAGCGGATCGCCTCCAGCACCCGAAGGCAATCCTTAAAATCGGGAATGCCAGTCTCTGCCTGTCTTCGCAGTCTGGTTAGATCGTTTTCGGAGTAGTAGAGCGTACAACGCGAGAGCAGTCCGTCTCTTCCCGCGCGTCCCGCCTCCTGCGTGTACTCTTCGAGGCTGTCGGGAGGTTCGTAGTGAAGGATAAAACGGATGTCACGGATATCCACGCCAAGCCCGAAAGCGGTGGTAGCCGACAGAACGCGGGTGACCCCCTCTTCAAACCGCCGCTGAACCTCTTTCCTCTCGTCCGGATTCATTCCGGCGTGATAGAATGCCGTCTCGACGCCGCGACGCTGAAGACCCTGCATCAACTGTTCCGCCCTATGTCGGGTGGAGGCGTATACGATGCCGCGACCGGTTTCCTCCAGACATCTTCGAATGATCGCTTCCCGTTTCTCTTCCGGATCTGCAAAATACTCCACCTCGAGTCGCAGATTGCTCCGGATGACGCCGCTGTGATGAATGATCAGTGAGCGGCGCAGCGCGGTCTGGATCGCCTCTCTGGTCTTTCGGGAGGCGGTCGCAGTGAGGGCAAGGACGGGCGGGTTTCCGAGCATCTGGATCGCCTGATACAACGTGGCGTAGTCCGGTCGGAAGTCAAATCCCCAGATATCCACGCAGTGCGCCTCATCCACGACGATCAAAGAGAGCGAGGAGCGCGCCAGAAAGTAGAGAGAGGGGAGCTGCCTCAGTCTTTCAGGGGAGACGTAGAGCAGTTTTATTCTGCCCGATGCCGCCGCCTGTAGACGGGCGTCAGCTTCGTGAGAACTGAGTGTGCTGTTTATGAAGGTC
>CALLMM010000004.1 GCA_938005745.1 uncultured Chthonomonadales bacterium
GAGATGTTGTCCCGGTCCATAAGGCAGGTTGCTTACGTGTTACGCGACCGTTCGCCGCTAGGGTATCGCTACCCCCGCTCGACTTGCATTTCTTAGGCACGCCGCAAGCGTTCGTCCTGAGCCAGGATCAAACTCTCCATAAAAAGCGTATCGAACAGGCGTATCGCCTGATCAGATCAACTGGAGATGGTACAACATTCCCTGGCGTCCAGTAAGTACAACGCAAAGCTCTCAATCAAACCGTATTTTCACTGTCAGTGTGCATCTTCACGCTCCGAAGAGCATGATTGCGACTGTCTTCCAGACGCAACGCATAATATATCACAACCTGTTTTCGGATGTCAAGTCTGCGCCGTTCGATTTTTGGAGATTTTTCACGATGCTGCAAGATGGCGGTTGCGGCTAGGGTTTGAGCAGCACCTTGATGGAGCCGCTGCCGCTCATCACCATCTGAAAGCCTTCCAGATATCTCTCCAGGGAGAGTTCGTGCGTAACGATCCCGTCCACGTTGAGCAGACCGCGATGCAGATAGTCTATCACTCTGGGATAGCAGCCCGGTCCCAGGTGCGCGCCGTAGATGTTCAGCTCTTTGCTGTCGCCGATGATCGTCCAGTCCGTCGTTGTCGGCTCCTTCATCACGGAGAACTCCACGAAGTTGCCCGCCTTGCGGATCATCCGCAGTCCCTGATTCACCGCCTCCGGATGTCCGGTCGCCTCGATGTAGACATCGCAGCCGTAGCCGTCGGTCATCTCCAGCACGCGCGCACAGGCGTCTTCGCGGGAGGCGTTGATCACGACATCCGCGCCCAGGTTTCGGGCGACCTCCAGACGATTGTCAAAGTGATCCAGCACCACCAGCGCGCCCGGGTTTTTCAGACGGGCGCAGGAGACCATCCCCAGCCCCAGCGTTCCCGCGCCGGCGATCACCACCACATCGCCGAACTCGATCCGGGCGCGCTCGACGGCGTGCATGGAGCAGGCGAGCGGCTCAATCAGCGCGGCTTTCTCGATCGGGAGGCCGCGGGGAACCCGGTAGTTCAACGCACGCGCCGGGAAGAGCATATAGTCCGCCATGCCTCCCTGCGTGTACTGATGAAAACCGTAGATATCGTTGACGCTGCAGAGCCAGTATTTGCCCATCCTGCAGTACCGGCACTCCCAGCAGGGCACGATCTGCTCCGAAATGGCGCGGTCTCCTAGCGCCAGACCGTACTTCTCCGCCGCCCCTTCGCCCAGCGCGACCACCGTCCCGATCAGTTCATGTCCGGCAGTCACCGGAGCCTGCACATAGGGCTTGCGATACTGGTCGCCCCAGAAAAGGGGCGCGCCGATAAAGCACTTCACATCGGAGGCGCAGATCCCGCAGGCGTCCAGTCGGATCAGGACCTCGTTGGGACCGGGCGCAGGAACCGGCAGCTCCTGCAGGCGGTAGTCTTCCGGACCGACGCAGCGCACCGCGCGCATGGTGGACGGAAGCGTCTCCAGTGTCTGAACGGTCATCGTCATCTCCTCCTTTTCAGAGGCTTTTCGGCATCCGCAGGCGGCGTTCCTGCGAAAACCGAAAGCTACTCACCTCCGGGAGGCGCGTGTCGCGGAGGCGGCGGCTGAAACTCCGGGTCCGGCTCCGCCAGCAGATGAACGCCCAGAAATCCGCCCAGCTCCTCGTCCGAATGCCGGTCCACAAAGCGCGAGAAGGTCTCCTCCGGATGTCGGCGCGACTGGTAGGCGCGAAGCAGGTTCTCCAGCGCAAACTTCACCCTGTCCGCGGGAACCTTGCGTTCAATCGGTCGGGTGAATCGCGCATCCTGCCCGAGCCTCCCTCCCAGGCAGATATCGTACGCCTCCACCTTCTGACCGCCGACCTTTGCGATGCACCCCTGCAGACCGATGTCGCCGATGTGGTGCTGACCGCAGGAGTTCGGACAACCGTTCAGGTTGATCCGGATCGCCTCATCCCAGACCAGGGAGGACTCCAGATGCGCTACAATCTCCTTCAGACGCTGTTTCGTCTCGGTGATGGCGAGATTGCAGAACTCCGTGCCGGTGCAGGCGATCGAGGCGCGTCGAAACGCGGAAACCTCCCAGACAAAGCCCGCCTTCTCCAGCGCGGCTTTCGCCGCGGTCAAGTTCTCCTCCGTGATGTTCGGGAAGAGCAGGTTCTGCTGGTTGGTGGTGCGCAGGCTTCCGCCGCAGAACCGCTCCGCGATCTCGGCGGACTGCAGCATCTGAGCCGCGCTCAATCTTCCGGTCAGCACGGCGACGCCGATCCAGTAGAGACCGGGCTGTTTCTGCGCATGAACTCCGATATGATCGCGCGTGGGATTGCGCGGTGCAACCGTCAGCTGCGCGCGTTCCGGCGTCCAGCCAAGCCGCTCGATCAGCCGCTCCCGGAACCGGTCTGCGCCCCAGTCCGCCACCAGAAACTTCAGGCGCGCATGGTTGCGGCGCTCGCGGTAGCCGTCATCGCGGAATATCTCCGTGATCCCCCGGCAGACATCCACAACCTGATCGGGGTAGACGACGATCCCCAGGTCCTGTGAGAGGTAGGGCTGCGTGGAGAGTCCTCCTCCTACGCGCACCTGAAACCCGATCTTCTCTTCCCCGTTGCGGATAAACCGAACCGCCGTCAGCCCCACGTCGTTGATCTCCGGCTGATGGCACTGGTGCGCGCATCCTCCGATGGTCATCTTGTACTTGCGCGGCAGATCGGAGAACGCCTTATTGCCCAGAAAGTAGGCGGTAACGTCGCGGATGAGGGGGCGGCAGTCGTAGATCTCCTCGGGGTCGAGTCCCGCGACCGGACAGCCGGCGATATTGCGGGTGATGTCTCCGCAGGCTCCAATGGTTGTCAGGTGGACCGAACGCAGCTTCTCGATCACCGTAGGTATCGTCTCGATGGTCAGCCAGTGAAACTGAATATTCTGCCGGGTGGTGATGTCGGCGATATCGTTGCCGTAGTCTCTGGCGATCTCGCCCATCACGCGCCACTGCGCCGCGCTGACATCGCCTCCGGGAATCTTCACGCGCATCATAAAGTGCCCGTTCTTCGGCACCTGTTCGTAGATGCCGTACCAGCGCAGACGCGCCATATCGTCCGGAGTGATCGCCGAATAGCCAAGTTTACTGTAGCGCAGAATATCGGGCCAGACATCCAGCCCGTCCTTGGCTTTCTTGATCTCTTCTACCTTATTCGCCATCCCTCTTCTCCGCCGGGGAGCATGCGCGCCCGGGATACATAAAGTTGATAAATTCGGTCAATTTAGTCTGGTTTATACCATTATATCCATGCGCGAACGGGTTCGTCAAGCATGAATATCCGTGTCAGAGCGTCTCGTCGAACGCGTGAGGGGGCTTCACAGTGTGGAAAGAAGGCGCGGCAAGCCCTGAATATCCTCCAGCATCAGCAGGGCGGAGGTGTCGGGGAGGGTCTGCATCGTCGAAAAGAGCGGCTCTCCGGCCGCCAGCAGCGCGGTTGACAGCGCGTCGCTGTCCGTGGCGTCGGGAGAGACAACCGCCGCCAGCAGCGCGCCGTGAACAGGCTCTCCGCGGACAGGATGGATCACATGCCCGTAACGCCGGTCGTCGCCTTCGGTGAAGTACTTGCCGTGCACAGCAGAGACGGACAGAGAGGCGTCTTGCAGCGAAACGGCGGCGAGATGTTCGTGGGCGCGATCCGGGAAGGGGTTCTGCACGGCGACGTTCCAGGGAGAGCCGTCCGGCTGAGTTCCCATCGCGTAGACGGTGCTGGCGCCGCCGTGTAGCAGTCCTCCTCTCACCCCGAACTCACGAAGCATCTCGACGGCGCGCGCGATAGCGTACCCTTTACCGATCGCCCCCAGGTCCAGCATCATCCCCTCGCGCAGAAAGCGCACGGAGTAGTCGGACTCATCCAGCAGCAGATACTCCATGCCGCAGCGGCTTCTGGCGGCTTCGACCGCCTCCGGCTCCGGTCTGTGTCCCGATCCGCCGACAAAGCCCCATGCCTGCAGCAGAGGAGTGATGGTGATATCGAACGCGCCGCTGCTGAGGGCGTGGATCGCTTTCGCGCGCGTGAGCAGGTGAAACAGGCGAGGGTCGAGCGTTACCGGCTCATGGAAGGCGCGCCGATTGATGTCGGAGATGTCGCTCTCTTCGCGATAGAGGCTCAGCTGCTGTTCCAGTCGGAGGATCTCATCCAACGCCAGTTCGCCCCAGGAGAGGAGATTCGTCTCGCTCTCTCCCCACAGCGTGACCTCAAACGTGGTCGCCATGGCGGCGCAGGAGAGCCTGACGACACGAGGGGCTGCAGCATGCTTGTGCGCGCGACAGCCCCTTGAACGTCTCACCCGGTTAGCCCCAGGCTTTGCGGGTCTTCGGATCGAAGTGCATGGTCTTGCCCTGCTGATAGGCAAGATCGCCCAGCGTGATCATCGTCTGAACGCGCGCCGCCAGCTCGATCCCACAGTTGGGCGTGGCGTTGGTGCGGATGCAGTCGAAGAAGTTCTTCTGATGCCGCTCAATCGGCTCGCCGCCGGGAGCCTGCTCCGAAGCCGGCTCGACCTCGTCCGCCCAGACGCGCTCCGGCTTGACCTCGACGCTGTCTCCGCCCAGATAGATGGTGGCTTTATTGCCGCGGATCATGTCCTCCCAGCCCTGCTCGTTGATGGTGGAGCCGAGCAGCATCAGGGAGCACTCTTCGGCAAAGTCAATGATGATGTTGGTGAAGTCCGGAACTTCGCGATCCTTCTTGCCGGTCTCCGGGTTGATCTTCTGCACGTAGATGCCGCCGAGCGAGGCGACACGGGTGGGATAGCCGGCGGTTCCCTCCAGCGGCAGGTCCATGGCGATCATCAGAGGATGCAGGCGGTGCGGGAAAAGGTCGCCGACGATGCCGTTGCCATAGGCATAGTACTTGCGCCAGCGGAAGTAGCGATCCGGGTCCCACTCCTCCGGTCCCACGCCCTTGCGGAAGGTCTGCCAGTCCACGTAGGCGTCACCGGTGGCGTTGGGTCCGGCGTCCTTGTCAATGTGGTAGTAGTTCCACTCGCCGATGCGTCCGTTGCGGCAGTAGCTGCCCTGCGCCATGACGACTTTTCCGATCTTGCCCTCTCGCACCATCTTTCCGGCGACATGCCAGCGGGGATCGGAGCAGCCCTGCGAGCCGACCTGCAGAATGCGTTTGGTCTTTTTGACGGTATCATAGAGCGCGAAGGTCTCTTCCAGCGTCTTGCACATCGGCTTCTCGATGTAGACATGCTTTCCGAGATTCATCGCATCCAGGGCGATCTGGGCGTGCCAGTTGTCCGAGGTGGCGATGAAGACCGCGTTGATGTCCTTATTCTCCAGCAGTTTCCGGTAGTCCTGAAACGCCTGGCTGTCCTTCAGTCCCAGCTCGCGCTGCGCATTTCTCAGACGACGGACATAGATGTCGCAGACGGCGATAGACTCGGTGTTATTTTTGGCGGATTCGCGCTTGGTCAAGCCCACATGCGCCATTCCCTGTCCGCCCACGCCTACATGCGCCAGCAGGATGCGGTCGTTTGCGCCCAGAACGCGGCTCGGAGCCAGCGAATAGACCGAGCTTTTAGCGACTTCCGTCGCGGCGACAGTAGCCGCTGCCGACAGAGCGGCGGTGCGTAGAAATTCGCGGCGCGAAGTTCCACGTTTCTCCGGCGTGTTACTCATTTGGTGTCGTTGCTCCTTTGTCCGGTAACGCGGGCGGGGCGCATATATCCCTCGCCCGCGCTTAAGATTAGAGGGTAAACCAGTCTTTCTGAAAAACGATCTTGCTGCCTGTGAGCGCCGCCTCGTTGGCTTTTGCGGAGATCATGGTGGCGATGTATCCCTCCAGCGGACCGCAGGCGGGCTTTTTGTTGGCGCGAATGCTGTCCAGGAACGCCATGCAGGACTGATAGAGGGCGGTTTTGGAGACATCCGTGCCGACCTTGCTCGGCTCTTTGTTCAGCGCCATCAGTTTGGTGGCGTCCGCCACCAGCGCGATGCCGGTTCCGGTCGCGTCATCTCCGATCTGCATGGTGTCCTTCTTCGCGTAGACCTCCCAGCCCAGAACCGGCGACTTCGCCTCCTTGAACATCCATCCGCGCTGATCCCTGACATAGACAGCCATGTCGCTGCCGTAGAAGACCTCATAGGCTCCGTCAAACGAGTTGACGATGGTGGCGGTGTAGTTGAAGCGTATATTCTTCGGGTACTCCACGATCACCTGCACGGTGTCGGGAACATCCCTCCCATCGCTGTACTGGATGATGCCTCCAAACCCGACGACGGAGACGGGGAGCGCGCCGAGATACCAGGAGGCGATATCCAGTTGATGGATGCCGATCTCTCCCAGCAGACCGTTGGAGGTGGCGCGAGACAGCCGCCAGTTGAGTTCGCGGTCGCGCTCCGGAGTTCCATGCGGAAATCTCCAGGTCATGCGCCGATGAAACTGGGCGCGCCCGCCGACCACCGCCCGTCCGAGCACCCCGCTCTTCATGAAAGAGGCGACATGGGTATGCATCTTGTTGTTGCGATACTGCAGTCCGGGCTGGAAGAAGGCGGAGGCTCCCATCGCGGCGCGGGCGATGTCGCGCGCCTCCGCAAGGTCAACCGCCAGCGGCGCCTCGCAGTAGACATGTTTGCCTGCCTGCAGTGCGTCCAGGACGATCTGCTTATGCTTGTGAGAGGGGGTCGCGACGAAGACCGCTTTCACATCTTTATTGGAGAGAACCTGACGATAGTCTTTGGAGAAGGCGGCTTTGGGTGCGATGTCCTGCGCGCGTTTCACAAAGGCGGCGGCGTCATAGGTATCGCAGATCGCGACGATGGGGGCGTTGCCCATCTTCGCCAGAGAGGTCATGATGTCGCGCCCCTGCGGTCCCAGACCGATCACGGCGCAGTTGACGGGCGGTCCCGGCTTCTCATCGGCAGCCTGCTCGCCGGACAGAGCGTAGGCGTTGATCTCCTCAACCGCCATCGCCAGCCCCAGCGAGCCGATCGCCGCGCCGCGGAAGAATTCGCGGCGATTTATATCTTTTGATTCTGGCATCGATTCTATCCTGTGTCTTTCTGTCAGACGGTCTCTTCGATGGAAGAGGCGGTACTGAACTTCTGCGTCATCTTCTGGTTAGATGATTACAGTACATAAGTTGTTACAGGTTTGTCAAGAAAACCCGCTTTCGTTTCTATCTCTACTCGTCTATAAAAGACTATTCGAGAGGTGGAGCCATCGTTCCTGCGAGATCTTCTAGATTGCGCATGCCGCCGGTCTTGAAAAGAAACAATCCTGTTTTGAAGAAATATATTTACTTTTATGGACTGATGCGGTATGATACACCCATGTCGAACCTCAAGGAGAGTTGGATGGAACACAGGACACACAGCCACCCCGAGCATGTCCACAGCGAGTCGTGCGGGCATACCCGCATTGAGCATGAGGGGCACGTGGACTATCTGCACGATGGTCATCTGCATAACCCGCACGAGGATCACTATGATGAGCATGTCATCGCGGTTTCGAAGGCGAACCCGGAGGGCTGCGCGCCGACCGACTGCGCCTGCAGCCATGAGGCGTGCGAACACGAACAGGTTCCGCATGGCGATCATCTGGACTATCTGGTGAACGGTCGCCTGCATCACAAACACGGCGACCATTGCGACGATCACGGTCCGGTGACGGTACGGTAACGGTCTGGCAGAGTATCGCATGAAGGAGCGCGCGGGCGATCGAACATCGGTCCGCGCGCTCTTCGATTCTATTCCGCCGGGGGATAGGGGCGTACCAGCATTTCAGGGGCGTGATCGGGGTCGGTTATGACCGGGCGCGGAAGCGTCTCTGTCGGCGGAGAGGCGGGGCGCAGCAGAACGTTTCCGACGCGCTCCCGCTCCAGACGCTCCTGCATTACGGGCAGACACTCCTGCGCGGCATGATGGATGAACTGCTGTCGGGGAGTGCGCGGCGGACGATCTGCCAGGTGTCGAACGGTCAGCAGGGCGCGCTCATCGCCGATCTCACGAAACGCGCGGATGACACTGACCACTAGATCGGTATATCGGCTATGGAGGGCGCGAAACAGACAGAGATACTGCTCCTCGTTCAAAAGCCCGGCGTCGGCGGCGGTCAGACGGGGAAGCAGACGCGCCAGCGCCATTTCCGACAGCACCCGGACATCCGGCTCCGGACAGTTCAGCGCCTCCAGCAGCGGACCGATGGCGCGCAGGTCGTCGTAATGCGCCAGTACCCCGGCGGTCTCTCCGGCGGTCATGTTCTTGAAGCGATCCGAGGACCAGAGGAGATAGAAGAGTCCGAACCCGATCCATATCCCCAGCACCATGCCGTAGGTGAGGTTGTGCAGACCGAGCAGGAAGCCGAAGAAGACCAGCAGTCCCGCGCTCAGGGAGAGGGTGATCGTGAGGGCGCGTCGTCGGCGTCGTCGGCGCGGCTCATCCTCCAGCTCCCGCAGAATCACCTCGACGATCTTCGGACCGAAATGCCTGAGCGACTGCTCTGCGGCGGCGCGTACCCGGTAGTCGTGGCTTTGCAGCCGTTTCAGCAGCTCCTCCGCCTCCTGCAGGCGATTGTGTTCTGAAACCGAACCGTTCATGGTGCTGCGGCTCCGTCGGGGGCGAAGACGACTCACTCAAGAGTATATCAGGTTATGGCGGTTTTGGGCGAGAGCCAGTCGCATCCTATGAGCATTGCCAAGATCAGGTAGAAAGCCGGAACCAGATAGAAGGCGACGCCCAGCCCGCCGAAATGGTTGCCGATGTAGCCCATCAGCCAGGCGGCGAAGCCGCAGCCCGGCACGCCCGCGCAGGAGAGCAGAATAAAGAGCATGGTGGTGTCGGTCTGCGGCAGGCGGTCCGCGCTGTGGCTCTGCACGCTGGGCCAGAACGGCGCGGTCGCGATCCCTGCCAGAAAGAGCGCGCCCATGAAGAGCCACAGATGCGAGAGCGTTGGCAAAAACAGCGTGATGAGCGTGCCCGCCAGCGCGGAGCCGATAATCAGCCCGCGCAGGTGGCTCTGGTGCAGAAGGTAGCCCCATCCCGTGCGCCCGACAACCATTCCTGCCGCAAAGAGGGCGGTTCCCACGCCCCCCGCCCAGGCGGTGGAGCCGAAATTCAGCTGAATATAGCTGGCGGACCAGAACGTCAGGGCGAACTCTCCGCCGCCCGCGACAAACATCGCCGCAAAAAAGAGCCAGAAACGGGGGATGCGAACGATGGTCCGGGCGTGATTCCAGACCACGCTGCGATGCAGCGGCTCGGTGTGATCCGGGTAGGCGTTGCCCGGACGGGCGGGCAGCAGGATGATGGCGGCGGGGGTCAGGGAGAAGAGAGCGACCCCGACGATGATCTGCCGCCAGGAGACCTCAAACGAAAGGAGCGCGCCGGTCAGAAGCACCGTGATGACGACCCCCACGGACCAGAAGGCGTGCGCGAAGTTGATATAGCGTCCCGGCTCATCCGGGTGGAGCTCCTGCACGAAGGGGGTCGCCAGCCCCTCTATCACGCCCTCGCCGATCCCGGCGACCACCAGCGCCAGAAACAGGATGCTGTAGGCGGGAGCCAGCGCGCAGAGGCTCATCCCGATCCCCATGACGAGGATGGCAAGTCCGTAGGTGCGTCTTTTTCCCCAGCGCCCCGCCCAGAAACCGCACAGCAGCATCGCCGCCACCATCATGACGGTGCGCCCCAGGTGCAGCGCGCCGCCTGCCGTCAATCCCCCGGACTCCAGACGAAAGTTCAGATCGCGCGCCAGCGACACCAGCGTGATCGGTATGACCATCGAACAGGAGGAGTAGGCGATAAAGCTGAGGAACGAGGCGTAGTCGTACCGCCCGAAAACCATCTTACGCGAACCGATGATCACAACGCAATCCTCTTTTCGTTCCCGGAGACCGGCAGGTCAGGCGCACTTCCGCCTGTGGAAGGGGGGGAATCTTCGCGGCATTCGCCGTACTATTACGCCGTAAACGTTCTGGAAACCTCTTCGCCGTGCAAAGAGTTCCGCCGGCTGTAGTCTGAAAAGAGGGGCATGATGAGCAACTTTTCGCCGGAAGCCTGTCACGAACATCTGCTGCAGACACTGCACAGCCCTTCCCCGGCTGGGGCGTCTGATAACCGGAGGGATTGCAGGCAGGAGACCGCCCGGCAGACCGCTAATCTATGGAGGAACGCGGGAAGATACTGTCGGAAAGGAAGGGGCGCGTGCAGAGTGTGGTCAGTCTGAGGAGAGAAGCGGCAGCATTCCGGAGGAGGTGGACGATACTCGCTCTGCTGCTGGGAACGCTTCTCCGGGTGACGGGAGCGTACCCGGCTTACGCGCAGGCGCAGAAGCAGGAGACCAATCCGCTGCCGAAGCTGACCAATGTTACCATTGATCTTTTTCGGATGCTGGAGTGGGAGCCGACCGAAAACTTCTTCCGCTCCGCCAGCCCCATCCGCATTCTGTTCGAGTTTACCGACCTGGTTACCGGCGAAAAGAGCGTTACGACACTGGAGGCGGACGATGTGGAGGGCAGTCCGACTACCGAGATCCGAGTTCGGGGGAAACTGACGCTGACCCGTTCGGAGGGCGTTCTGAAGGGGGAGCAGCTTCAGTTCTCTCCCGAGGAACGCACTGGAACGGTGATGAATGCGGAGACGCGGGTCGCCAATCTCTCGTTAAAAGGGAGCCGCGTGAACCTGCTGCCCGGTCAGATTCTCAAGGCGTCCGGCGCGTCGTTCACCACCTGCATTCACGGAAGACCGGACTACCGGATCACCGCGCGGGAGGTCGAGGTGCAGGGAGAGCGGCAGAAGGTCAAAGCCCGCGATATAACGGTCTGGCTGGGGGGAACCCGGCTGATCTCCCTGCCGTTCTTCGAAAAGAGTTTTCGCCGAACCGTCCAGAACCCGATCCCGCTGCCCGGCTACTCCAAAGAGGAGGGGATCCAGTTTCGCTTCCGCAATGAGCTGTTGAGCACTCCCCGCGTGCTCTGGGACTACGATGTCCAGCTCTCTCTGAGACGCACTCCCCAGGGCAGCATCACCTACGAGAGCGACCTGCGAACGCCGAAGCCGAACGATCCGCCGCCCTCCTCCCGTCGTATCTTCGCGGACAATCCCCAGCGCACCGCGCTGGAGTCGAACCCCGCCCTGCTCGCCAGTTCTACCGATCTGCCCGAAAACCTCCCGCGCGCCACGTTCTACGTGCAGGCGTCCTCCAACGAGTTCGTCTACAACCGCAAGCGCAGCGACCTGCGGATCAGCCGACGTCCGGAGGTCGGGGTCAGCTTTCGAAACCTGCTGAACCGTCCCGCCACTCCGGAGATACCACCCGGGACACGTCCGGAGGCGCAGTCCGCCTTCGGGAGGGGGTTCCTCAGTCCTTCCCTCTGGCTGGTGAATGCGGAAGTCGGGCTGGCGTATATCCGGGAGAGACCCTCGCGCGTGGAGGAGGCGCGGCTGGGCGCACGCATGGACGCGACCAGCCCTCTCTTCCAGATCACCGGACCGATCTACGTTCGATATGGCGGAACCACCTGGATGAATCTCTACGGGAACGGGAATCGCTACACGTTGTTTGCGCCGGAGGTCGAGACGGATGTGCTCCTGCGTCCCAACACCCTGATCGGCGCGGCGTATCGGTATCAGCACTCGTTTGGCGCGACTCCGTTTCTGTTTGATCGGCAGGACGTGCGTCATGAGCTGAGCCTGCGTTACGGGTTTATCGGTGCGCAGTGGGGGTATGAACTGCGCGTGAAGTACGATATGGAGCGAAAGCGCGCCTACGACACGCTCTTCAGCATCCACCGCCGCTTCGACTGTATGGAGATCGGGATCTCCTATCAGGCGCGGTCGCAGGGACTGGGGGTCATCTTCAATCTGCTTCCCGGCGCACTGGAGAATCTGGGGCGCGAGGAGCGGGAGTAGTGAGTCCGGCGAGAGCGGAAAACCGCTCTCGCCGGGCGAAAGGTCTTTACAACGGCTCGCTCAACTGCTCCAGCCGGCGCACGCTGTCGCTCAGTCCGCCGGGACGGTTGCGAGCCAGCCAGAGCTGCCGATGCATCCCCATGATTGACCGCAGATGCGTCTCAAGCTCGATGGGACCGATGGAGCCGGGCGCGAGACGGCTGCGACCGAAACGGCAGGCATGGATCAGCATCTGCGCCCCGTTGCGAAACTCCTCCGCAATGAGCGCGGCATCCGGTCTTGCCATGCGCGCCTGATCCAGTCTCCCGATGATCTCCTGGATGGCGGCTTCCGCCGCACTCAGATGCTCCAGCGTAACGCCCTGCTGCGCGAAATCGTAGCGCTTGCCGTACAGCAGGATATGGAACAGCGCGGAGGCGTTCCCCGGCATCTTTCCCGCCTTCTGGTAGACGTTCCCCAGATCATACGCCAGCCGCCCCATCACGCCGGCGGAATCCCGGAACGCATGCAGGGAGAGCGCGTCGGCGATGGGAAGCGAGCGGTTCGCCTCCAGGCTCCACGAGTAGGCGGCTCCCACGGCGAAGCCTGTATAGCTCACCGGCAGGTACTGCAGATGCCCGTTGTCGCCCCAGTCCGTGTTCAGATATCCGATGGCTCCGTACTTCCGTCCGTTCTCCGCCGCATTTCTGAGGTTGCCGATGGCGTTGTCGGTGCGCCCGGCGATGGTGTTCCAGGACGAGGTGCCCGGGCAGACATAGAAGGGGATGCCCGCCTGCTGAAACTGGCTGCCGTCCTTGTCGAAGGGGTGATCCGCCTCATAGCCCCACTCCAGCGCAATCGCATCGGAGGGCAGTTCGGAGATCAGTTCCGGGCGGTGCAGGATGATGTCGCCCCAGAACATCATGGTGCGTCCGCGCTCCTTCACCAGGCGGTAGATCTTCAGGAGAAAGTCGAGATAGACCCGTTCAGCTCCCCGCGCCTCGCACTCCGCCTTGCTGCGTCCCTGCCCCAGGTCCCAGGTCTCGTCGCAGCCCACGTTGAACAGGGAACTGGAGAAGTGAGGCAGCAGTTCGTCAAAGAGTTCGGTGATGAGAGCCAGACTGCCGGGATCGCCGGGACAGAGGGTGAAGGGAACCTCGGAGCGTCCGCCCCAGGGGTACTCATATCCGTCGGGCGCCTCCGCCAGCGGTCTGTAGCGGGGAAGCTTCAGCCAGCGATCCATGTGTCCGAAGGAGTTCTGGTTGGGAACCAGTTCGACAAACCGCTCGCGGCAGTAGGCGTCCAGACGCAGAATATCCTCGCCGGTGATGGGGCTGGCTTCCAACCAGACCTCCGGGTGGGCGCGATAGGCGAAGGTGTGTTCTGTGTAGAGTTGAAGCTGATTGATCTTCCAGGAGGCGAGCAGGTCTACCAGTTCGAAGAGTGTCGTCAGCGTGGGGACCTTATCGCGGCTGACGTCCAGCATGACGCCCCGCGCCGGAAAGTCGGGATAGTCCTCGATCCGCACGCACGGCAGCGCGTTCGGGGACTGATGGATCAACTGCGCAAGGGTCTGCGCGCCGTAGAACGCCCCCGCCGGATCGCTGCCGCATATTGCCGCCCCCTGCGGCGAGATGGTCAGCGAGTAGCCCTGCGGGCGGGAGCCGTCCGCCTCCGCGACCTCTATCGTTACGCAGACGCCCTCTGCGGGTCCGCTCCTGCCGGCGATCAGGCTCCACTCCCACCCGGTCGCCTCCCGCACCGCCCTCTGAACCGATGCGCCCGCCATGCTCAGTTCGGCGGGCTTCTCCGCTGCTAGTCGAATAGTCTGACCGCCTCGCAGAGGCAGGCTTCCCTCTCGTCTCTCCAGACTTCGCGGCTGCGGAAGCAGAATGATATTTTCGGGCATGTTGTCCTCCCTTTTCAGCATGGTTTGCATCCGTTCTCATATTCCATGCGTCCGCGCCGCCTCCCTGCCCCGGCAGCCCGCATGGGGCGATAGAGTATAATGGAGATAACCTGCCTTCTCAGGAGAAGAGAATGCTCCCGATCATCTGCTTTGCGCTGCTGTTGTGGAATACGCTTGCAGGACGTGAGGCGCAGAGACCCGGCTCCTCCGTCTCCTTCAAGAAGATCGTGATAGACGCGGAGTTTCGCTCGGAGGGCGTAACCGTCGCCGACATCAATCGCGACGGGAGACCGGACATTCTCGCCGGAAATCTCTGGTATGAAGGTCCGAACTGGAAGCCGCATGTGATCGCCCCGCTGCAGAAGTTCGATCCGGCGACCGGATACAGCAACTGCTTCCTGAACTTCGCCAAGGATGTCAACGGCGACGGCTGGCTTGATCAGGTGGTCTTCGGCTTCCCCGGCGCAAAGGCGTTCTGGCGCGAAAACCCGAAGGGGCAGCCCGGTTTCTGGAAGGAGCGTCCCGTCTTTCCGAGTGCCGCCAATGAGAACCCCGCGTATGCCGATCTGCTGGGAACCGGCAAGCCCGTGCTGGTCTTTCAGCACAACGATCGCAGCATGGCGTGGTACGAGCCGGCGGAGGATCTGGAGAAGGATTTCCGGGCATACCTGATCAGCGATCCGCAGAACGGTCCGCAGATACCGGGACATGGACTGGGCGTCGGAGACATCAATCGGGACGGGCGCAATGACGTGATCATTCCGCGCGGGTACTGGCTGGCTCCCGAGGACCGCCGCCAGGGGAGATGGGAGTTTATTCCCGCCAATCTCGGTCCCGACTGCGCCTCCATGTATGTCTACGACGTCAATGCCGACGGCTTGATGGATGTCCTCTCCAGCAGCGCTCACGGCATCGGAGTCTGGTGGTTTGAGCAGAGAAGGGGAGCGAACGGACCGGAGTTCGTGCAGCATGTGATAGACGATACCTGGTCGCAGTCGCATGCGCTGGAGCTTGCCGACATCAACGGCGACGGCGTGAAGGACATCATCACCGGGAAGCGGTTCTGGGCGCACGGTCCCACCGGCGATGTGCAGCCCGACGCGCCCTGCGTGCTCTACTGGTATGAGCTGCAGCGGAAAGAGGGCGGCGTCCGCTGGGTGCGGCATCTGATTGACGCCGATTCGGGGGTAGGATTGCACTTTACGGTTACCGATGTGAACGGGGACGGCAGGCTGGATATCGTCACTTCAAACAAGAAGGGGGTCTTCTACTTTGAGCAGCGGAGGTAGAGTCGACATGAGACGTTTGCAACGGGGAGGAGCCGGATGGCGGAGGAGAAGGGGCTGGTGATCGGGGTTCTTGCGCTTCAGGGGGATTTTGCAGTGCATCAGAAGATGCTGGCGGGGCTGGGCGTCGAGACGATCCTGGTACGCAGCCCGAAAGAGGTTGCCGCGGTGGATGCGCTGATCATTCCCGGAGGCGAGAGCACGACTATCGGCAAGTTGATGCGGCGTTTCGGGCTGGATGAGGCGATATATCAGCGGGTTACGGAGGAGAGAATGCCTCTCTACGGAACCTGCGCCGGACTGATCCTGATGGCGAAGGAGATCGAGGGAAGCGACCAGCTGCGGCTGGGCGTCCTGGACGTTACGGTCGCGCGCAACGCCTTCGGGCGGCAGGTGGAGAGCTTTGAGGCGAATATTGCGCTGCCGGAGCTGGGAGAGCCGCCGGTACGGGGCGTCTTTATCCGCGCGCCCTATGTTACGAAAGCCGCCGAATCGGTGCAGGCGCTGGGCAGGTTCGAGGAGAAGATCGTGGCGGTACGACAGGGGCATCTGCTCGGAACCGCCTTCCATCCGGAGCTTACGGACGATACCCGCGTCCACGCCTTTTTTGCAGCGTTGGCGCGCGAAAGTCGCAACCGATCGTAGCCCGGGGGATTTGGGGTTCGGAATAGCCTGTAAAACTGAGCCGCCCGTGCCGATAATTTCGGCACGGGCGGCTCAGTTTGGATAAGCGCTCGGAACGCCGTCAAGCATCCCCAGACAACGGGTCAAAGGGGATCAGTCCCAGGCGAGCCGCCCGCCGGAACGCCTGAACGCGGTTGGTAACCTGCAGCTTATCATATATATTCGCTAAATGGAAGTCCACGGTCCGCTTGCTGACATAGAGCATATCCGCCACTTCCTTGCTCGATTTTCCTTCTATTACCAGTGTAAGAACTTCGATCTCGCGCTTAGTGAGCTTGATCGCCTCCTCTTCTGGTCGTCTTTCATTCATTGCCATGCTGCTCACTCTATCGCTCCCTTCTGAATGGGATACACTGTGTGGCTCGTACATCCCATCGGCACTGGTATTTTTCCATAAGCAGAAGGAGAATCACATATAATTACGGCTCGTCAAATTACCGGATATCTCTGCGCGTTCCGTTCCCTCCGATCCTATTACAGATTGGGCAGCTTCCAGGGGGCGCGGTACTGCGGCGTGCAGAGGCGGGTCGCCTCCCGGTCGCCGATCACCTCGAACTTCTCCGCATCCCATCGCAGCTTGCGCCCGGTCTTGAGCGAGATGTGCGCCAGGTTCAACGCGACGTGCAGCGGCAGGTGCGCCTCGAAGCTGCACGAGGGCTGCTGGCGGCTCTTGATCCCGTCCAGAAACTCGCGTTCGTGTCCGGGTGAGGGCACGGTTACGTCCGGGTAGGTCTGTCCGGTTACCAGCTTCCCATCCTCGCCGAGAACGTCGCACATGCCGTAGTTTGCCAGCAGCGTCGCGTTCTTGCCGTGGAAGGTGATGCCCAGACGCCGCCCCGGACCGGGCGCGCCGACGCCGAAGTGGTAGCTGTTGGTCTGCATCAGCGTCCAGGTCATCGTCAGATTGGGAAACTCCCACAGCACATCGAGCGTATCGGGAACGTCGGCGATACTCTGCGTGTTGAACCGTCCGCCGGAGGCGGAGACCGCCGTCGGATGACCCAGCTGCATCGCCCAGAACGGCAGGTCTACGATATGGGGACCCAGCTCATGCAGCCAGCTGTCCACGTAGTCTTTGAAGTAGCGGTGCATTCCGTCCCGGAAGCGACCGATGTTAAACGGAACGCGGGGGGCGGGACCCAGCCAGAAGTCCCAGTCGAGTCCGTCCGGAGGCTGTGAGTCGGGAGGATTGCCCAGTCCCTCCGAGTTGTCGTTCATGGTGCAGAAGTTGCGGATGGCGGTGATCGGTCCGAGCGCGCCGGAGCGCACCACATCCACGCAGCGATGATAGTTCTCGGTAGCGTGAATCTGCGTGCCGACCTGAGTTATGCAGCGGTTGTCGCGCGCCGCTTTCGCCATCAGCCGCCCCTCCGCCGGGAAGCGGCACATCGGCTTCTCGCAGTAGACATCTTTACCCGCCAGACAGGCGTTGATCGCGATCAGCGCGTGCCAGTGGGGCGGGGTGGCGATCACCACCGCGTTGATATCCTTCTGCTCCAGCAGTTTCCGGAAGTCCCTGTAGGGCTTTGCCCTGCCTCCGGTGCGCTGTACCGCCCGATCCAAATGCAGTTGATAGACATCGCAGACCGCCCCGACCTCCACATCGGGATGCCGCATGAACCAGTCCATCAGATAGCTCCCGCGACCGGCTACGCCGATAAATCCCAGAACGATTCTTTCTGCGGGGCTGACGCGGCGCGGGGAGGCTTCTGTAGAGCCGACAGGTATGGTCGCGCTCAGTCCTGCGGCAAGCGCGGCGCCCCCGGTGGCTCTGAGAAAGTCACGACGCGAATAGTTTTCTGACATCGCCATCTCCCTTGAGGGTATTCACGGGACGCGCCGGAACAGAGGCAGGCGCGAACCTCTGTCATTATAGCAAACCCATAGAGGGATGAGAATACAGCGGTCGCCCCGGAAGAGAGCGGAGAGCCTGTCTCAGGGAGAAGGACGGTAGCGAAGCGCGAACGCGGTGCGCTCCCGGACGGGCGGATGCGAGTAGAACCAGTAGACGAAGAGGCGCGGCGGATCGGGGTCGGAGTAGTTGCGCTTATGCAGCGAGACGAAGGCGCGCGCCGACGCCTCGTTCATGCGGGACAGCTCGATGCCGTACCGATCCGCCTGATGCTCCATGTAGCGGGAGATCGCGCTCTCCACGGGCGTCTGCAGAAAGAGGAGCAGCGAGAGGATCAGCATGAAGAGGGGCAGTCCCGCGATATCGTGGATGTCGCGGATGCCGCCGCGCGCTCCGAATCGCCCGACCGCCCACGGATAGAGCCGGGAGAGCAGCCACAGGATCGCAAAGCCCCCAGCAATGCCCAGCGAAAGCCCCCACCAGATATGCCGCAGGACGTAGTGCCCGGTCTCATGCGCCATGATCGCCAGGATCTCATCCTCCGGCAGACTTTTCAGGGTCGTGTCCCATAACACGATACGTTTTGTCGGTCCAAGGCCGGTTACATAGGCGTTGAGCTTGGTGGTCCGCGCAGACATGTTCACCTCATAAATCTGCGCCTCTCCGATCCCGGCGCGCTGCGCCAGAGACTGCAGGCTGCGACGTATCGGCGAGTCCGGCAGCGGCTGAAAACGGTTGAAGAGCGGGTCTACTACGATGGGGTAGAGGATCGTGATGAAGAAGGAGACAGGGATCAGACCTGCCCAAAGCCAGAGCCACCATCTTTTCGGCGAACGACGCAACAGGAGATATCCGAGCCAGATAATCGGAATGTAGACCAGCCCGAGCAGGTAACTACGTCCGCGATCCAGCAGCCAGGTCATCGGGGTCAGCGTGGCAAAGCCGTATCCCCGTTCGATCAGGTAGCCGGTCAGACTCAGGGGAAGCATCCAGAGAAGCAGGAGCAGGCTGTAGAGGGCGAAGTAGAGGGCGACGCGCAGAAGACCGATGACGGTTTTCCGCTCCGCAAAGGTGCGAATTCGCGCGCTGATCCCCAGCCGCAGAAGAAGCGCCAGCCCCAGCAGCGACCATCCGGTGCGCACGAAGTAGAGCGCGTACCAGGTGTTGTTGTAGGCGATCACCTCCGGGCGCGCCGGCGGAAGCAGCTCCTCCACGGTGAGGGTTTTACCGGGTGCGGGAGGCACCGGTGGAGGCTGTGACTGCGCGCCGGCGGAGACGGCGGCGAGGAGGCAGAGGGCGATCCATGCCAGACACCGGGCGCGTGAAACGAGGCTACTGATTGGAGTCTGGCGCGTATGGATCGTTTTCTCCTGGCATCGGCGGCAGCGTGGTGCGCGGAGCCAGCCCCTGCGCCCATTGCGGGTTGGTGAACAGGTTCGCCAGTTGGTCGGTATCCATGCCGCCCTGTATGTTCTGCGCGGCGGCGCGATCCAGATCGCCGCTGAAGAGAGGGATCGGGCGATTGGAGTCCATGCTCATGCGATAGCTGATGCGCACGCGCTGAAACTGCGAGCCTGCGTAGAAGAGAGCCTGCGCCGCCTGAATGGAGTCTCGGATAACCGTGTCTCGCAGGACCGCCGTGGAGGTGACCGCCCCCCGCTGGACTCGCGTCAGGGTCAGCGAGACGCTCTGCTGGTTAGGATCCACCGTTACCAGACTGACGCTGGTTTCCGGAGAGAGCACCCCCTGCCGATGGATATGGTCGCGAATGCTGATCTCCTGATCGGTCATGGTCCCTTCCGGCGCGCCGGGCGGACTGAGAGAGGGAGCGGGCATGGAGGGCGGCGTGGCGGGCGACGGGAGAGTCCCCGGCGGAAGCGTGGAGGAGGGTGGCGTCATGTTCGGCATCGGGATGGTTCCCTGCGGACCGGGACTTCCAGAGGGGCGCGCGGCGATGGTTCCTGTGGGAATCGGCGGCTTTCTGGCGGGATTGCGCCAGAGGTAGGCGATCAGGGCGAAAGCGGCAAGCGCAAAGACTACCGAGATGACGGTTAAGGCGCGCACCCAGGTTACCGGAGACGCGCCGAGCAGTTTCTGCGTTCCCACCTGCGGAGAGTGCGGGGGAGCCGACGGCGCCGAGGCTGCGTTCGCTCCTGACAGACGCGCCTCCATGCGTTCGATCTCGGTCAGCTTGGCGCGGTCCGTCGCGCTCTCCGGGTTCAGGTCGAGCGCCATCTGATACCACTGTCGGGCGTCGTGCAGGCGGTTCTGGTCGCGATAGATGTCGCCTAGGAGGGAGTGCGCGTGAATATTGTTGGGATCCTGGCGCATCACCTCGACGCACAGCGATTCCGCTTCCTGCCATCGTCGGCGCATACGCGCCAGATTGGCGGCAGCGAGAAGGGCTTCGGCATCCTTGCCGCCGGACTGGGCGGGAGCGGAGGATGAGGTGTCCATCGTTTTCCCCTCTCTCTGATGCAGGGGCTTCGGCGCACTCTCTGCTGGAGCAGCGCGCCGGCATATCTGTTATACGACGGTCCTGCCCGAAATGTTCACGGGCGGAGGATCAGGTTCCGGTGTGTCCGAAACCGCCGCTGCCGCGCGCCGTCTCCTCCAGCGCGGCGGTCTCCTGCATCTGTGCGCGCGCGACCGGGGCGATCACCATCTGCGCGATGCGCTCCCCGCGCCGGATCGTCTGCGGCTCGTCGCTCCAGTTGATGATCAAGACGGCGATCTCCCCCCGATAGTCGCTGTCAATGGTTCCCGGAGCGTTGACCATTCCCAGTCCCTTGTTCAGCGCCAGACCGCTGCGGGCGCGGATCTGTCCCTCATAGCCCGGTGGAATCGCCATCCGCACGCCGGTGGGTATCCGGCGGCGTTCCATCGGCTGAAGCGTGAGGGCGTCGGGAATGGCGGCATAGAGATCAAAGCCCGCCGCGCCTTCCGTCGCATAGGAGGGCAGTGGGAGGTCCTGCGCTTCAGGCAGACGCTGGATCGGGAGGGTGATTGCCATCGGTTCCATCTTCGGCGATCCGGACAGGAAGCGGGGAGGAGGATCATCTCGACGCCTCCGACGAACCTACTTCTTCACCTCGCACTCGCCGTTATCTTCCGGCGCTTTGGGGATACGGAACCAGAAGGTCGTTCCCTTGCCCAGCTGACTCTCCACCCAGATGGTCCCCTTGTGCGCCTCAACCAGGTTCTTCACCAGGAACAGTCCGATGCCGGTTCCCTTGACGCTGGCGGTCTTGGGGTTATGGATGCGCCGGTAGGGCTTGAAAAGCTTGCTCTGCGCCGACTCGGGGATTCCGGTTCCCTGATCCTTGACCCCGAGGAGGACGGTGTTCGTCTCCGGCTCATCCCGGATGATAATCCGCACCTCGCCCCCCTCCGGAGAGTATTTGATGGCGTTGCTGACAAGGTTCTGCAGAATCTGCTCAATCTGATCGCGCCCGACGGTGGCGGTAACGACCTCCGGCTGGCTGTCCAGCACCAGCGTATGCCGCTCGGTGTTGGTCATACCGCGCTGAACCTCGAAGACGGAGGCGGCAAGCTCGGTCAGGTTGACCGTCTCCCAGAAGAGCTGCATGGCGATGCCGCGCTCGATGCGGGTGACATTCAACAGATCGTTGATGAGACGCCCGAGACGGTCTACGTTGGTCTCGATGATCTCGTAGTACTCGCGGCGCTCCTCAAAGGAGAAGGAGTCGAACTCATCCTGCGCGAGCATGCTGATGAAGCCTTTAATCGGCGTCATGGGGGTACGCAGCTCATGGGCGGCGATGGCGACGAACTCCGTCTTCATGCGCTCCAGATTGCGTATGTCGGTGATGTCGTTGAGGATGACGGCGGTTCCGATCAGGCGGTTATCCTCGCCGCGCACCTGCGCGGCATGAAGCTGAAAGATCCGCTCCTCCTCCGTTTCGGGGTCGGGAACGGAGATCTCTTCGGCGGCGCGTTCGTCCTCATTATCTTCCGCGAGGCTGCTGTTCGACTCCGCCACGTCCAGCATCTTCTTCAGACTCTCTATCGCCTTTTCGTGCCGAATCACCTCCGTATAGGGCTTGGAGACGGGATCCTGCTTGATATTGAAGATCTGCCGGGCGCGGGCGTTCATCTGCATCACTTTGCCGTTGCCGCCGATCAGGATCAGCCCCGCATAGAGACTCTCGATCGTATGCGCCAGCTTCTCGCGCTCTTCCGACAGCTCCTGGAACATCTGCGCGTTGGCGATGACCGAAGCCGCGTTGCGCGCAAGCCGCTCCAGCAGCCGCACATCCTCGTCGTTGAACTCACCGCCGTACCGCTTGTTGTAGACGGAGAGCACGCCGATCGTGACGCGATCAAGCACATGGTTGTCATCATCCCGCTTCTCGATGATCAGGGGTACGATCACGCCGTTGCGAATGTTCAACCGCTCGATGATGCCTTTGATGGTGCGGGGATCGGAGAGGGCGTTATGGAATACGGCGGGGTTGCCCGTGCGGAAGACCTCGCCGGAGACGCCTTCATTCATATTGACGCGAAACTTCGCCAGATCGGCGTCGTGAATGCCATACGCGGGGGCGCGGGCGACCAGTTCGCCCTCTTCTTTATCCAGGATCAGGATGACACACTTCTCTGCCTGAAGAATCATCGCGACCCGCTGCACCAGACGGCGCAGCGTATCCTCAAATTCGCTTAGACCGATCGGTTCCGCCGCTACCTCGGAGGCTTTGATGCCCCGCTGGAGCCTGGCGATCTCCTGTTGCAGGCGCGTGATCTCCTGATTGCGCGAAGCCAGTTCGCGTTCCAGCTGCTGTATTCGCGCTCGAAGAGGCTCCGTCTCGTCAAAAGCCATTCTGTGTGTCTCTCCCGCTATGGTCAAAAAATGGAAACTGCCCCGAATTATAGCCTCTACAGGCTGATTTGTCAATTTACTGTGCGCGCCTCCCGGCAACACTCTCCTATCTTCGGGCATCGCGCCACAGTATAATAGATGGAAAGCCGCTTCCGGTTACGGAATTGTGAAAGACCCCTGACCGACGGACTGATCGTTGACGCGAATCTGGTATCTGTACTCGCCGTCCGGCAGCGGGCTGTTCTTCGTCATGTAGAAGCGGCCTGAATAGAGATGTCGTTCTTCTGTGGACACAACGCGGCGTCGGTTCTTCGCCGTGGCGCTCTGTCCGTTGGGCCAGGTAACCGTAATGGCGAAATCCAGGTTCTGATCGCGCACGCCATAGTAGTTGTTCTTCACCACCACATAGACGAAGCACTGTGTCAGACCGCTTCCCAGCTCCTGAAGACTGCGCGAACTGCCCAGCGTGGGCTGCACGTTGTCCGCGCCGTAGGAGGCGACCTCAAACGGAGAGAGCCGGCGTTTGATCTCCAGAAGCTCTTCGGAGAGCCGGCGTCTCTCCTTCTCCGACCTCTCCAGTGCCTGCTCCGCTATGGTTCGCTTTGCCCGCTCCTCCCCGATACGCCGGTATGCCGATTCCGCTTCATAACGAGCGTCTCTCATCCGGGAATAGAGGGTCATGGAGACAACGCCGCTGATCACCACCACGAGCAGAAGCGCGGTCGCCAGGCAGCCGATTACCGGGACATTCAACGCGGAACGCGCCGGCGGCGACGCTCTCTCCAACCGGGGGCTTTCGTCGTCGGCGGGTACCAGCCCTCGATCCGACGGCGGCGCGAAGGGGATGCCTGCAGTCTCCTCGGAAGCGGCAGGCGCGTCGGAGGCAGCGCGGGCGTCGGAGTAGACCGGCGGCAGCACCTCCGACGTCTCCTCTTCCGGCAGGATGGTCGGAGCATCGGAGGCGTCCTCCTCCTCTTCCAGTTCCGGATTGATCCCCAGTTCGACAGTCATGGATCCCGGCTCACCGCCGTCCTGTCCCGGCTCGCCTCTGCCCGGCAGATGGATCTGGTCTCCGTCCCGGGTTCCCGCAGGGACATCTATCACGATCTCCTGCCCGGCGATATTCGTTGTCAACTGCGCGCCGTGAAGAGCTTCCTCCGGAGCGACGGGCAGATAGACATGGATATCCGCGCCGCGCTGCGGCAGGAGGAGAGAGCGGTCCTGCGGCGCGATGGGCGTTACGCTCTTCAGGTTCTGCGGGAGCGGCTGTGTTCCGACGGGACGGGGGCGCGACTCCAGCGCGGCAGACGGCAGCGAAAGCCCCTCGACCACCGCTCTTTCGGGGGAACTGCCGATGATCAGAGCCGCAGACGGAAACCGATTGCGAATCGCATCGCGAACAAAATACCAGTGCGCCCCGCCTCCCGTAACGATCACCGCGCCGATCCCGGAGGAGGGCACGCCGAAATGCTGTATCGCGTGATCGAGCGTCAGATCGAACTGCCGGATCAGACCGCCACAGAGGCTCTCGCTTTCAAAGGCTGCGCGATCCAGCGAGACCGGTATCGCGCTGACGTAGTTGCCCTCCATCGGCTGCGTGATGGAGAGCGTGCAGGAGTCTCTGCCTTCTGAGACGGCGCGGCTGAACTGCTCCTTGAGACGTCTGCCGTTCAGGATCAGAAAGGGGGTCAGCCCGCGATCCAGCGAGATGCCCAGCCTTCCGGTCAGGTAGACCGCCAGCGCGACATCGAAATCCCCGCCGCCAAGATGTTCGCAGTAGCATCGGGCGGAGGCGAGCATTTCTCCGCTCGCCTGCAGGGAGCAGAGGGAGATTTCCGTCGTAAACGCGCCTGCGTCCACGATCAATACCGGTTTATCGGGGGGAACGGCATCCAGCGCGCCGGCGGCGAACTGTCTTCGCAGAACCGCCTCCTGTTCGGAGACGATCTCCGCGGGAACGCCCTGAAAACAGCCGGAGAGCAGGTTCTGGTAGCGCGTGCGCGTGGCTTGGTTCCAGTGGGCGGGGACGCCCGCGATCAGCTGGTCGGGCGCAGGCGCGTTTCCGCTGAACAGATCCTGCGCGACCTGCGTGAACAGGCACTCCGCCCAGATGAACGCCTCGTCCGTCGAGTAGCGTAAGAAGCTGCGGGCGGAGGGCGCGGGCAGATCGGAGAGTTTTGCCCCGCACTGCGAGCAGAAGGGGGAATAGGGCTGACGGGCAACCTTGCAGATCGGGCAGAGCCGCGCGCTGAGCAGCACGGGGGAGCCCGGTGAGGACTCCTCCCCTCCCGACTGCGCCAGACAGGGCTTCAGTTCCGTCACGAAACGGCGGTTATCCACGCCCTGCTGCAGCAGATCGAGCGCGGGCTGTCCGTACGCCACCACCTCGTGCAGCCGCTCATCAAGCATCATGATCGCTGGAAGGGTGTCCGGGATTTCGACGGGCGCAGTTTCGCCCTGCGTCGCCGCTAGAAGGCGCAGGTTCGTGTTTCCCAGGTCCAGACATAGTGTCAGGTCAGACATGTTTCTCTTTCCGCAGAGCTGTCAGGCGGACGTCAGCGCGGCTCCTGCGTGGCGGGACTCTCGATGTCCAGCCCGACGCCCCGCGCTTTCGGCAGAGGCGGAGGCGCAGCCTCATGCATGGTCCAGAGCCTGCTGTTGCCGGCATAGGCGATCTGGGACGGATAGGTGTCGTTTCCGCCGGTGTCCAGAAAGACGCCCAGCGTCAGGTTTCGCTCGCGCACGCCGCGCGCATTTGGATTGGGGGCGGCGCGCCCCAGCGTTACGGAGGGAGCGACGATATAGGTGTCGTCTCCCTGTCTGTCCCAGAAAAATCCCATGCCGTTGGCGTTTCCTCCGCCCAGCGATAGATTGGGAGCCTCGTATCTATCATTACCGGCGAAGTCTACGAGGAATCCGGGACCGTAGTCGTGACCGGCTCCCTGCGCCATGTTCATGGTGGCGCGATAGTTGTCGTTTCCGCCCTCATCGTAGAGCGCGCCGGCGGCGTAGTGGGCGGAGGCTCCCTGGACATACCAGAGTCCGCTGTAGGTGTCATCGCCCGCCCCGGCACAGAGCAGCCCCGCGCCATACCAGTAGCCGGTTCCCTGCCCGAAGACGCCGCAGGAGAAGCTGTTCTTTCCGCCTTCGTCCACCAGTCCGCCGATCCCCCCCGCCATCGAGTGTCCGTCGAGGTAGTCGGCGCGTCTGCCGTTGCCGGCTCCCTGCGCGAGGCTTACATTGCCGTCTTTCGTCTGGGGACTGGGGAAGTCAATGACGGTGTTATTGGCTTCATAGAGGTCGTTGTCGCCGCCGGTGTCCACCAGCAGACCGGAGCCTTTCGTGCCGCCGTACCCCTGCGATGTCTGGAAGCAGCGATACTCGTCCGCGCCTCCCAGGTCCGCCAGCGCGCCGACCCCGTTGTCCGCCGATCCCTGACCCAGCGTATAGCAGTCGTAGCGGTCGTTGCCGCCCCGATCCTGCAGCACGCCGACCCCGAATAAGCCGCGTCCCTGCGTGTTGTTTAGCGAGCGGTAGAGATCGTTGCCTGCGGCATCCACCAGATAGCCGTATCCCAGGATGCCGGCTCCGAAGGTCGGGCGCAGGCTGTTTGCCTTCCGATCCGGAAACTGCGCGACGGCGGAGCTTCCCAGTTCCGGTCGCTCCAGATACCGGTCGTCTCCCGCCAGGTCTATCAGGACCGACATCGGGTGAGACGCGCTGAAGGTCGCTCCTCCGCCCGCGTAGGTGTCGTTTCCGCCGGTGTCAATGATCAGCAGGTAGGGGCGGTCTCCCGCGTAGGCGTCGCTGCCGGAGCCGCGCAGTGAGATGCGACCCAGAGGAGTGTCCCAGTCGAAGACAAAACGCTCCTGCCCGGTGCGTTTCGCCAGCGCGGTGACGGCGGTGTCCGCCGCCGCCGCCAGATCGCCCGCTCCCGCCAGGAGATACTTCAGATCCAGATGTCTTCTCAGCTTCTCAATCTCTTCATCCAAAGAGTTGTCGTCATCCTGATGGCGGACGGTCAGTTTGTTGAAAAGCTGTCCGAGATTATGCCCCGCCATGCCTGCCAGCGCGCGATTTCGCCAGCGGATCGTCTTCAGCTCCACAAAGAGCAGAAACGCGGCGTTCTGCGCCACGTCCGGCGGGACGGTTTTTGCGGCTGCCATCAGCCGGTTCACCTGTGCGGGAGTGAGCGGAAGTCCGCCGGCGACATGCACCGCGCGCACCGCCGAGACCAGCGAGTCGGCTCCTGCGGCGCGCTGCGCCTCCTCACGGTTGGGGTCTCCTAGCAGCTTCCGATAGGTTCCCTCTTTGATCCGGATGCCGCCGCGCATGACAAGCTCTCCCACCGATCCGGCGATACCCAGCGCCTCCTGCCGAAAGGCGCGAAGGTAGGCGGGGATTCGCAGCGGGTCCTGATGCATGGCGTCGAAGTAGGGCAGCGCGAACTCTCCGCCGCCCAGCTGCGCCATATCCAGCATATCGAAACGGCAGGTTTCGCGGGTGAGACCGACGGCGGAGAGCGCCTGATCCCAGGCGTCTGCGGACTGTTCCGCGCTGCGCGCCGGAAGAAGCATTGACAGCAGTAGACACAGAAGCAGAACCGTTCTCATGGCGTACTCGATTTCGGAAGGGTAAGCGGATCAGGCGCGCTTGAATTTGCGCTCCAGTTCCAGATAGGGAATCGTAACGACGATGGGACGACCGTGCGGGCAGACGTAGGGATTGCGTGTCTCTGCAAGCTGCTCCAGCAGCCCGACCATCTCCTCCATGGTGAGCGGGTCTCCCGCTTTGACCGCCATCTTGCAGGCGTTGGTGATGGTCACATGGTCGCGCTGAACGATCAGGCGGCGGGAGACGGAGAGGTTCGCCAGCTCATCAATCATATCCCGCAGCAGAGGCTCGCAGAAATGCGGTCGAACCAGCGCCGGGACGGCGCGCACCAGAAAGGTCTCCCTGCCAAACGGCTCGATCTCCCATCCGGCGGCGGCGAAGTCCTCCAGCTTCTGCTTCAGCAGCGACGACTCCGCCGCGCCCAGAGAGAGCGTCAGCGGGATCACCAGCCTCTGCGAGGGTATCCCCATTTCGAGGCGTTTCACCGTCAGCCTCTCATAGAGTACCCGTTCATGCGCGACGTGTTGATCTATGAAGGCGATCCCCTGATCGGTCACGGCGATGATATAGGTGTTCTGCGCCTGCCCCAGCACCCGAAAGCCGCGAAGCTGTTGGGCGAATGGGCGGTAGTCGGGCGCAGACGGCTCCTGAAAGGGATCGCGCGTTTCGGCGGCGAGACCCGAAACCTCCTCCGAAACCCTCTCCATGCCTCCTTCTCCGCCGGCGGCAGGCGGATCGGAAGCGGATTCGACCGGCGCGAAGGCTTCCGCGGCGATTCGTCCCAGCCTCTCGAAGTCGCGTCCGGGCAGCGTCGGCTGAGCATAGGCAGAGCCGGAAGGGAGGCTCTGCGGGGCGGAGGAGGGACGGTAGGGCGAGGCGGATTCGCCGATGACCGGCAGCACGCCATACGCCATGAGCGCGGTTTTGACCGCCTGACTGACGGCATGATGCACGTCTCCGTCGCGGGTGAACTTCACCTCCGATTTGGTCGGGTGGACGTTCACGTCCACACGATCCGGCGCGATCTCGATGAAGACCGCCGCGATGGGGTAGCGCGAGTCGGGGGTGAGGGAGCGGAAGGCGTCCTCCAGCGCATGGCTGAGCAGACGGCTCTTGATCGGTCTGCCGTTCACGCAGAAGAGTTCGTGCGAGCGTCCGGGTCGGGAGACTTCGGGAGTGCAGATATAGCCGGAGACGCACAGACCGGGACTCTCCAGCCGGATTGGGCGCAGGTAACGGGCGACATCGCGTCCCCAGACCGCCGTCAAAGCGCCGAGGGGGTCGCCGCTGCCGGGCGTGGAGAGTCGTTCATAGCTGCCCTCGGACACGCGGAAGGATATCTGCGGGTGCGCGATCGCCAGGTGTCCGACGACCTCCAGAACGCGGGCGATCTCGGTGGGGGTGGACTTCAGGAACTTCAGGCGGGCGGGGGTGTTGTAGAAAAGCTCCTCCACGACGATCACGGTGCCGTTCCTGCCCCCGATCTCCTCCATGCTCTCGATGTCGCCTCCGCTCACGACGATCTTCACGCCGGACGGCTCGCCCTCCGCGCGCGTGATCAGAGTGAAGTGCGACACGGAGGCGATGCTGGGCAGCGCTTCGCCCCGGAATCCCAGCGTGCGGACGGCGAACAGGTCGTCCGAGCTACGAATTTTGGAGGTGGCGTGCCGCTGCAGGGAGAGCACCGCGTCCTCCTGACTCATGCCGCAGCCGTTGTCCGCCACCTCGATACGCTGCTTGCCGCCCTCCGTCAGCGAGATGACGATCCGGGTCGCGCCGGCGTCAATGGAGTTTTCGACCAGCTCCTTGACGGCGGAGGCGGGGCGTTCCACCACCTCCCCCGCGGCGATGCGGTTGGCGGTATTCTCATCCAGAAGCACGATTCGGTTCGCCAAGCGGGTCTCCTGACTCTACGGACGACGGAGGATGGCGCGGGCGGGAGCCGCCTCCGATCCTCCGATCTTGAGAGGAAGCGCGATCAGTTCGTAGTCTCCTGCCTCCGCCTCCGAGAGGTTGATGCACTCCAGGATCGGGATGCCGGCAGGCAGCAGAATATGGTGCGCAGGCTCCTTCGTCCCGTAGCGGTCTACGGAGAAGCCGTCTATTCCGACCAGCAGCGTCTGCAGGGCGACCAGTCTCTCCGCCGTCTCCGGGATCAGGTAAGCGTACTTCGTCGGGTCGTCGTCTCCGGCGGCGAGCAGCGCCGAACCGCATGTCTTGAAGAGGATGCGTCCGTTTTCCGGCGCATCCGCCAGGTCTTCGGGGAGGATCTCCCGCCGATCCCGGATCTCGATGACTCGGCAGGGACCGCACAGCCGCCCCATGTCCACGCCGTCTATGGTGATGCCGTCGCGCGTGAAGTGGCGCGGCGAATCGATATGCGTTCCCACATGGCAGTCCAAGTAGATGGCGCTGCAGTTGGCGATATGCCCCTGCTCCATATCCATGATGATCTCCCGTCGAGGAGAGAGCTTGCCGGGATAGTGCGGCATATCCTCCGTAACTGTCAGCGAAATGTCTAGTAGCTGCATGGCGTTCATGATCCTATTACGCAGAGCGATGGAGAGCGGTCGGAGGCAGGCAGAAGCGCGTCTCTGCCAAAGGATGAAACGGAATCTACGGTTCTGATGCGGGAACCATCTCAATAATTCTCTCCATATCCCCTCTTCTCACCACTGTATCGTAGAGACCGATGTATTCGCCCTGATGTCTGTTGATCCCCATATACGCGAGGCTGGGGTCTTCATAGCGTTTGAATTTGTACACCGCATCGTTCATCAGGGCGCTGTTAAACACGCCCAGGCTGACCAGAAGTTCGAAGTCCTTGATGGTCAAGCCAGTTACGCGCTTGAACAAGCCCGGCTCTAACTGGGTGATACAATCGCGCAGGGTGCGTTCGCGGTAGTCGGTGAGATAGAGAAAGATGGGGATGCGGGTGGCAAACTTGATGAGTTTCTCCTGAATCTCTTTGCGCTTGCTTTTGAACTCTTTTTCTTCTTCCGTGAGTTGTCGCTTCTCCTCGCGGGAGAGTTCGCGGTCGTTGGCTTCGCGCTTGGCTTTTTTGACGGCTTCAGACTTGTTGATGATGGTTTCGATATCCTGATTCAGGTTGCGGAAGCCTTCGATGCTCGTCAGCGCCTTCATCGCCGCTTCGTTTGCCATGAGCCGCCGCAGGGTATCGTTATCCACGTTGACCAGCAGGGCGCTCTCCCAGCGCCGCGCCAACAGGGTGGCGGTGGTGCCGCTCATGGCCATCTCCAGCACGCCGGCGGCGTCTATTTGCCGCATCGAACTGCCGTCGTAGGCCAGCACCGGGAGGAAGCGGATGAACTCGGCCACTTTCTTTTCCGGGTCGCTTTCATTGACGTTTAGGCGGGTGCTGTAGTCGGCGATCTGGCGCAGGGCGCGGTCGGGGGCGAAGTCGAAGACGTAGCACTCCAGCTTGAGGATCAGTTCCTCGTTCGGCGAGCGGCCATCGGGGTTGCGGAGCGTCCACGGGCTTTGCACGCGGAAGGCGGCCTGGAAGTAGGTCTCCGGGCTAGACGAGTTGCGCAGCATGAAGATGCCCGTCCAGGGGCGCACGGTGACGCCGGTGGTCAGTTTGCCGCAGGTGAGGGTGATGGTCTTCGTCTCCAGCGGATTGCCCATCGCCTCCAGCACGGGCGGCAGGGCGGCAGCGCCGATGCCGGCCGCCACGCCGGCGGCGACAATCACCTTGTAGTCGTGATAGAACTGGTTTTGCCGCTGCGCCAGCAGGTTGCGCATGGCGTAGCAGGCAGCCACGCTGGGCAGAAACCATACCGTGTGCGTGAGCGCGGCGAGCAGGCGCACGTCCGAAAAGGGCAGGGGCGGACGCCGGTCGCGGCCCAGTTTCAGGTCGTCCACGCTGGCGGGCAGGTAGGCGCCGCGAATCAAATCCAGCCACTTTTGGACCTCGCTTTCGTATCTGAAGCGCGCCTGCTCCCCCACACCCTCGGCAGAGAAGAACACGTTCAGGTCGAACTCGTTGAACTCGCCCTGCAAGGCAATTTGGCGAATGTCTTCCGGCAACTGGTAGGTCATCAGCACCATGCGCGGCAGGGCGGCGTAGGGATTGGTGCCTTGCGCCTCGTCCCACTCCGCTTTGGCGCGCTGCTCGTCGGCGTAGGTCCAGTTGTAAATCTGCTCCTCGATGAACTCACCGCTGGCGATGGCACGAAACGGCGTGCCGGACAGGTACAGGTAGTGATCGGCGGTGATGGGCAGAATGTCTTCGTCAAAGTAGTCCAAG
>CALLMM010000005.1 GCA_938005745.1 uncultured Chthonomonadales bacterium
AACGGATTTACCCGGCAGGAGATCCTGACCGCCATCAAGCTCAACGGCACGATGACGGCTGAAGCGCTTGGAAAAGCCCTGAATATCTCTCCGGTCGCCGTCCGCCAGCACCTTGCCGCGCTGGAGGCGGAGGGGCTGGTGGCTACCAGCATCGAACGCCGCAACGTCGGGCGTCCGGTACACAGATATACTATAACACATCGTGGAGACGAGACCTTCCCGCGAGACTACGCCGCCTGCGCCAACTCCCTGCTGGATGAGATACGTTATCGCGAAGGGGAGGAGGCGGTTGCGGAACTGTTTACGCGCCAGCGCGAACGGCTGCAGTCCTCCCTGCAGAGCCGCATGGACGGAAAGAACCTGGCGGCGCGTGTGTGGGAACTGGCGAAGATACAGTCGGATGCCGGGTACATGGCGAAGGTGGTCGAAGAGGAGCATGGAGAAGGCTACATCCTGACCGAGCACAACTGCGCGATCTGCCAGATCGCGCGCCAGCACCCCGAAGCCTGCGAGCAGGAGCTGATTCTGTTCCAGCAGCTTCTGGGCGAGGAGGTGGAGGTGACGCGAGAGAAGCACATCCTCTCCGGCGACTTCACCTGCACCTATCGCATTCGTCCCCGTTAACATGGCAGTGAAAAGTGCCTCCGGCTCTTTGCCGGAGGCACTTTTTTCATCATTGTCTCAGGCAACGCGCTTTCTATTGCTCGAGGTATAGAGGCTCAGACGCAGGCTTCGACAAAAGCCCGGAAGAGCGCGCGGCACGCCTGCACGGAGGCGGTCTCTTCGGGGGCGAGCGCGATCTCTTCCGGATGAAACTGCACGGCGACCAGGAAGGGCTTCAGCGGGTTCTCCAGCGCCTCGATCACGCCGTCCTCCGCGCGCGCCGTTACCCGCAGACCCTCCCCGACCTCCCGCACCGCCTGATGGTGCATGGAGTTGGTCTCTAAGCGGGCTGCGCCGACGATCTGCGCCAGCCGTGAGCCCGACTCGACCGCGATGGTGTGCGTGGGGACGTGGCGCGGCTCCGTCTGCTGATGCTGCAGGCGGGTCTCGACCTGCGACGGGATGTCCTGATAGAGCGTTCCTCCCAGAGCGACATTGAGCGCCTGAATACCCCGACAGATCGCCAGAAGGGGCGTCTCGCGCTCCAGCGCGGCGCGGATCAGGGGAAATTCCGCCCGGTCTCGCTCCTCATCCACCTTTACTATCTCGTTCAGAGGGGACTCGCCGTAGCGCGTCGGGGAGATATCCCATCCGCCGGAGAGCAGCAGCCCGTCCAGCCGCGCCAGGGTCTGCATTACCGTCTCCGCATCCTCCGGCAGGTTCGGCAGGATGACCGGAACGGCTCCCGCCTGCCACAGCGCGCGCGAGTAGCTCTGATTGAGCCGGTCCTGCGGCTGGGGGGCGTGGCAGTCGAAGGCGCAGGTCGCGGAGGTAACGCCGATCAGCGGTCTTTTCATGCAGGTCTCTGCCTCCAGTCTTCCGGGGGCTACTTGCGGAAGGTGATCCATCGTCCCGTGTCGTCGCAGCTGGACTCGGCGACCAGACGATAGGGGTCTACGGAGCCGGGGGCGGCGCGCACGTAGAAGCGCACGCGGCGAAAGCCGTATTCACGCGCCTGCGGGGAGACCGCCTCGCGCACCAGTCCGTTCAGAATATCATCCTCTTCGCGGGTAACCACCAGATCGAGGGTATCCAGGTTTTCGGTGACGGCGAAACGCTCGATATACTGCGAAAAGTTCTGGCGAAGATAGCGGTAGAAGGGAAGCCGCTTTTCGCTCAGCTCCTGGCGGCGCCGCTCCTCCGGCGAGAGGGGCGCCTCGAGGCGGCTGTCCGGGCGCGGGGCTTCGGTCGTGGGGCGGTCGTCCTGCCGGGCGGAAGGCGCGGCGGGAGCGGGGGCGCGCCTGCCATGCTCCGGCAGCGCATACGGAAGCAGAAACCAGGCGATCAGGGCGACCACCGCCAGACCGAGCATGACCGCCGCGATCTTCATGGCTGCGCCTGTATCGCGTCCTCGCCTTCAATCCAGAACGCCCCGTCCGGACAGACCTCCTTCTTCCAGATGGGAACCGTCTCTTTCAGCGTGTCAATGCAGTATCGGCAGGCTTCAAACGCCTCCGCGCGATGCGGCGAACCGACGCAGATGACGACGCTGGCTTCCTGCAGCTCGATCCGACCGATCCGGTGCTCGATGGCGACATCCACGCCCCATCGCGCTTTCGCTTCGGCGGCGATCTTACGCATCTGCTTCTCCGCCATCGGGATGTAGGCGTTGTACTCCAGATAGGCGACCTCGCGCTGACGGGAGTGGTTGCGCACCTGTCCCACAAAGGTCAGCACCGCGCCGTTGGACGCGCCGGCGACCTTCGCCTCCAGCGCCCGTACATCTATCGGTTCCTGCGTAATCCGGCACATTCCCTCACCCTTTCGCCTGCGGGACTATCCCCCGCTCATCGGCGGGATAAAGGCGACCTCGTCCCCTTCCTGCAGGACGGCGTCCGGGGCGACGTACTCTTCGTTGACGGCGGCGCGGCAGTGCCGCTCAATCCCTGCCAGACGCCCATCCTTCTCCGCCAGGATCGCCGACAGGGAGGCGACCGTTGCGCCTCCCGGCACGGAGACCTCCATCCCGTCCGGGCTGAAGTCCGAATAGTGTCCGAAGAAGCGTACTGTTACCCGCATTCCCAGACTGCCTCCCGCAGCGAGCCGCTTCAGCTTCGCCAGGTTCACCGCGTGCATGGTCTCTGAATCGGGCGTTTCGATGATGATGGGGATGTTCTTCAGGCGCGGATCGGTTACCAGCAGTCGGAAGGTCTCGATCCCGATTTCGCCCTCGCCGAGATGCTCATGCCGGTCTACCCGGCTTCCGAGCGGCTTTTTGGCGTCGTTGGCATGGATGACCTTGAGCCTGTCCAGTCCGATCAACCGGTCAAACTCCGCGAAGGTCTTCTGATAGCTCTCTTCATCCCGGATGTCGTATCCCGCCACAAAGATATGGCAGGTGTCCAGACAGACTCCCAGGCGCGGATGCGCCCCCGCGCCCTCCAGAACGCGCGCGATCTGTTCGAACCGGTAGCCCAGCCCCGTTCCCTGACCGGCGGTCGTCTCCATGGCGATACCGACCTGCATCCCCTCGGTCTCTTCGAGGATGGCGCGGGTCGATTCGATCAGCAGGGCGATGCCCGCCTCTTCGCCGCTGTCCAGATGCGCCCCCATATGGGTAACGACCCAGGGCAGTCCGAGCATCTCAGAGCGGTCCAGTTCCCGGCGAAACGCCTTGCGTGAGCGGTCCAGAATGTCGGGATCGGGAGCCGCCAGATTGATCAGGTAGGAGTCGTGCGCGACGGCGACGGCGATCCCGGTCTCCGCCTGCGTCTGGCGAAACTTCGCTGCGACTTCGGGATCGAGAGGTGGATGATGCCATTGGCGGGGGCTTCCGGTGAAAAGCTGAACGGCGGTGCAGCCGATCTCTTTGCCGCCGGTCAGACTGTTGCTCAGTCCGCCTGCGGTCGGCATATGCGCTCCCAGCAGGCGGGATTCCACGTCTTCGATAGCGGAAGATGGTTCACTCATAGCGCTGATCTGTCGTCTACTCCGGAAGGCGGGCGGAAGGGCGGCGCCTTCCCTGTCTCCTTAGGGCGTAACGGTGATGGTGATCGGCTCAGAGACCGGAACCGGGTCGCCGGTCTGCGGGCGCGGCAGTCCGGAGATGACCCAGGGGGAGAGCCGGGCGTATATCTGGTAGGTGCCGGGAGGGAGCGTCTCTGCAGGCGCGCTCTCTCCCCCGATCTTCAGCGGAAATTCGGAGGCGTACTCTTTTGTCTCCCCGGGCGAAAACCGCTCCATGCCGATGTCGGTGGTAAAGAAGACCCGGCGTCCCTCCCAGAACTCATAGGTGACGATCTTATTGTCGCGGGCGATGATGTAGCCCCAGCGAACTGCCGGGCTGCCGGTGGAGTACTTCACCAGTTTCGGGTCGCGGTCCGTGCTGGTGATGGAGACGGTGATCGGGATCGTCTCTCCGACCCGGTATTCGGTCTTGCTCGTCTTCACGGTAACCGTCAATCCGGGCAGCGACTGCACCGGCAGTACGCTGCGTCCCACCGCCTCGCGCGCGCTCATTCCGCCCCCTCCTCCGCATCCGCAGATCGCCAGCGCAGCCGCGCATGTCGTCAGCAGCCGTATGCCCGTTTTCATACTCACGCCGATCATGCTCCCGCTCCTGCACACGCCGGAGAAGTAGTCGCTCATCTCTTCATGCCGCTGATTCCCGGCGCTCGTTGATGATCCATTGTAACACGGCGTGATCTGATAGTCAAAGGCGCGCCGTAATTTTACTCCGGTATCTCTCCGTCTGGAAGGCTATTTTACGCCCTGATGCGCCAGCGTGCTGACCCGCGCCGCGACCTGTCCAGCGATGGCGCGAAACGCCTCCGCCTGCGCGGAGTGCGGGTCTATCAGGATTGCCGGGCAGCCCGCGTCTCCGCTCTCGCTGATCACCGGATCAATCGGGACGGAGCCGAGGAAGGGCACGTTTAACTGCGCGGCGGCGCGTCTGCCGCCTCCTTTGCCAAAGACCGGGATCTCCTCGCCCGTCGCCGGGTTGATGAATCCGCTCATATTCTCCACGATCCCCAGGATCGGGATCGGGCGGTTGAGGGTCTGCTCCAGCATCTGAAACATGGCGATGCTCTTGTTGGCGATCTGCTGCGCCACCTCCTGCGGCGTCATCACGATCACCACGCCGGTCAGCGGGATCAACTGCGCCAGTGACATGGAGGCGTCGCCCGTTCCCGGCGGCAGGTCCACGATCAGGTAGTCCAGATCGCCCCATGCGACATCGCCGAGAAACTGCGTCAGCGCCTTGCCGATCATCGGACCGCGCCAGACCACCGCCTTCCCCTCCTCGAGAAAGAAGCCGATGGACATGATGCCGATTCCGTGCCGCATGACCGGATACATCTTCTGTCCATCGTAGAGCGGCTGCTCCTCGCCCGCGCCCATCATGATCGGAATCGTGGGACCGTAGATGTCGGCGTCCAGCAGCCCGACCTTCGCGCCCGCCAGTTTCAGCGCGACCGCCAGGTTGCACGAGACGGTAGACTTGCCGACGCCCCCTTTGCCGCTGGCGACGGCGATCACATGCTTGACGCCGGGGATCAGCGGACCGGTACGCTGTTCGCCGCGAACCTGCGCCGTCATCTCGATCTTCAACTGCTCGACTCCCGGCACAGCGGAGACCGCCGCATACGCCTGTTCGCGCAGCAGGTCTTTCACCGGGCAGGCGGGTGTGGTCAGCTCGATGGTGAACGCCACCGCTCCCCCGCAGATCTTGATATCTTTCACAAAACCCAGACTCACGATGTCCCGATGCAGGTCAGGGTCTTGCACCACCCGCAGCGCGTCGAGAATCTGCTGTTCAGTAACTTGCGGCATCTATTTCATCCTTACTGAGGGGCGCCGGGCGATTCGCAGAGACGAATTTCGCGCCCCTTCGATGTGAATTCTACCTCTGGCAGGGGGCAGAGTCAAGTTTAGCGGCGATAGATAGCCGGGCGCGGACGCCTACTTGTAGCTGGGGAGGATGATGCCGCGCATGATGACGTTCTGCGCGAAGATAAAGACGAAGAGGGTGGGCAGCGCGGCGACGGTCAGCGCCGCCATCGTGATGTACTGCGGGCTGTTGATCTGCAGCTCATAGAGCCAGACCATCAGCGTCCACATCTTCGGGTCCTGACAGACCAGAAAGGCGAACATGAACGCGCCGTAGGCGGCGGTGAACGCCTGCAGAGCGATCACCGCGAAGATCGGCTTGGAGAGCGGCAGCGCGACATTGAAGAACATCCGCATCTCGCTCGCGCCGTCTATCAGACCGGCTTCGTACAGCTCCTTCGGTAGGCTGTCGAAGAAGCCTTTGAGCAGAAAGATCGAGAAGCCGCTTGCCATTCCCGGCAGGACCAGCGCCCAGAAGGTGTTCAGCAGGTTGAACTCCTTGAGCAGCAGGAAGTTGGGGATCATGGCGACCTCCGCCGGGAAAGCCATCGTCGCCAGCAGAAACAGCAGCACCTTGAAGGCGTAGGGCAGGCTGTAGCGGGAGAGCGCGTAGGCGCAGAAGGGGTTGACGATCAGCGTGGTCGAGATGACGGCGATGCAGAAGATCGCCGTTACCCAGAGCGCTCTGCCGTGCAGGGCGATATAGTCGAGCACCAGACGGTAGTTGCGGGTAACGAAATCCCGGCGCAGAGACCCGGCATTCTCCTGCACGTAGAGGGCGTCGGCGTAGTAGTAGGGAGGCTTGATCTCCATCAGCGAGGCAGCCTGCAGTCCGTAGGTCTCCCGGAGGCTGTCCGGCAGAGGCTGCTCCATCCATCTGCCGCCCCAGAAGTTGAACCGAGCTGGATCGGGAACGTGCTTTCTCCAGAGTTGATAGCGGAAACGGTTTTCGGGACTGTCCACATAGAGCATTGAGAGCGGGATCTCTCTGGCGAGGAAGTCGCCCCAGTCCAGAGTCAGGGGGCCGCCCTCCGGCAGCGACGGACGCTCCGGGGGAACGTCGCTCAGTTCGGAGGCGGGCTGGGGAAGACCCTGCGCGCGGCGCATGGCGTCATACGGCAGCGGAACCGCCTCGAAGTTCGGATAGTTTGCGCCATACGCCGCATTCAGTTTTTCGATGGCGCGATAGCGTCGCTGCAGGTAGGCGCGGTAGGGGCGCACGGCTTCCGGCGCGGTGAGAATGTAGCGGAAGGGCAGCTTGTTGCGGACGAACCCCTCCCAGTCGCGGCGCTGCAGGGGATCGTCGGGCGGCTCGCCGGGCAGGGTGATGTCGCTGAAGCTGCGGATGCGGCTCCCCCAGACCTGCGCCACCCTGCGAATGTCGCCTCCGTACTGCGGCGAATCTTCGCGCAGGTATTTGGCAAAGAGCGGCTCCACGCCGACCGCCAGCCGCCTCTCTGCGGGCAGCGTCCGCTTCCACTCCAGATACTCCTGCATCTTCCGGGAGCGGTCGGGACTCCAGTTGCGGTTGGTGGGACGCTCCAGCGGCGGACTCACGGTGTCGAACGAGGTGTTCTCCTCGATATAGGCGCGGTTCAGGGCGAGAATGTCGTACTGGAACCGGTTGCGGACAAACTGGCGGTAGGAGAGCGCGAACTGGCTGGGGTGCGAGCCGTAGCCGCGAAACGCAGGCTCCTGAAAAGAGAGCGGCAGCGTCTGCAGGCAGCGTCTCCACTCGGCTACGAACGCCTGCATCCGGGCGTCGGCAGGAGCGGCGGGGGGCTGGATCTCCTCGTTCTTCTTGAAGTCGGTGTGGTAGAGCATATTGATCTGCTCTATGTCACCGCTGTACTTGTCGTCCGTATACTTGGCGAACAGCGCGTCGAAGCGGGTAAGATAGCGCGGTAGGATGCGGAACTCGTTCGTGTCGGTGCTGCTGGTGATGGAGGTCGCCAGCATCAACAGGAAGGGATAGACCATCGTTACCGCGCCGAGAGTCAGCACGATGTAGATGGTGGCGATCAACAGGCGGATGGAGAACGCCTTTCTGCCTACCTGTGGAATGATCGGCACTTGGATGTCCCGTAGCGCGGCTGCGCCGCCAGAAGATGGAGATGGAATACAGAATAGCACGGCGGACAGGGCTTGTCAATGCGGCGCGGCGGGGCAGGGATGTCTGCGGCGGATGACGAATTGCCGGTGTGATACTCTCCCGGAAGGAGACGGCGTGTGAGACGCGCATACATCCCGCTCTGTCTGGCGCTGTGTCTGGGCTGCGTGTCAGGCGCGCTGCCGCAGGGGTTCGCCGAGAACCCCGCCTACCGCTCCGCGCGCGGACCGATCCCGGTGCGTAATCTTCGACCCTATTCGCTTCTCTTTCTGCAGTTTACGCCGGAATCGCCCGACCTGCTGCCAGCCGGGAAGAGCCGCTTTGCGCTGCAGCTGGACCTTGCCAACAATACGCTTATCCCTGACCCGCAAGAAGGCGCGACCGTGATCGAAGATCATGAGCTGCAGCGGCTGCTTCTGATGTGGCGGCAGGGGATAGACGCGAATACCGAGGCGGGGGTCTTTCTGCCGATCCTCTGGCGCAACGGCGGAATCCTGGATAATATTATCAACGGCTGGCACGATCTCTTCGGTATACGGGGCACGCCCGATACGCCTGCCGGACGCACCGGCTACCGTCTCTACCGCAGCCTGGTCTATCTGAAGGATGCCCGGGGCGAAGTGCGGGTAGACCGGGACAATGCGTTCGGCTGGGGGGATGTGTCAGCGACTCTCAAACGGCGTCTGATGCCCGCGACGCCCCGATCCGCGCTGGCGATGCGGGTCGGGGTGAAGCTGCCGACCGGCAACCCCGGACTTCTGCTGGGAAGCGGGGGAGCAGATATCGGGCTGTGCGTGGATACGCGTTACAGTCTCGGTCGCAACATCATCCTGTTTGGCAGCGCGGGCGGCATTCTGATGAGCCGGGCGACCCACGTTCCCGACTCACTGCGCGGTCTGGCGCAGTTTCTCCTGGCGGTGGAGTATCGCCCGAATAGTCGGGACAGCTTTCTGTGGCAGATAGACGGCAGCGGCGCCGCCGTCCGCACCGGCAGCCGATTTGCGGACCGCGCCCATGTCATCGGAACATTCGGCTATCGGCGGGTGCTGGATCGGCATCTGGTTCTGTCGCTCTCCTTCTCCGAAAATGGCGACTATCAGAACTACACGACCCCGATCCTCGGTCAGGTCGGTCCCGACTTCACCGCCAGCATGGGGCTGGAGTGGAATCCGTAACGCGCCGAAGCGTATCCTCGGTCGCAGAGGCGTTTCAGACACAGGCATCAGGAAAGGAGATCGTCATCATGCAGATAGACAGGCGTTCCCTGCTGACAGGCGGAGCCGTCGCGGGAATCGGGCTGGCATTGCGGGCGGAGAGCGCTTTCGCCTCGCCGCCGAGTCCGACCACGAAGGCGGAGCTGCATCTGTCAAGCCAGGAGTGGATCATTCCGGGGCAGACCCTCAAAGAGAAGATCGCCCGGATGGAGAAGTGGGGCTTTGACGGCATCGAACTGGGCGGCGGGGGGCTTCCCGGCAGAGTGAAAGAGGTGCAGGAGGCGCTGGCGGGCAGCAGGGTACGGGTCAGCGCCATCTGTGCGGGCTATGCCGGCGCGCTCATCTCCGATCAGGAGTCGGAGCGGCGCAAAGCGGTGGAGAGCATGAAGGAGATCCTGGCGGCGGCGGGGGAGTTGAAGTCCACCGGTCTGATCATCGTCCCGGCGTTCAACCATCAGACCAATCTGGACAATAAGACGGCGCGTAAAATCCTGCTCGATCTGCTGCCGGAGGTGGGTGAGGCGGCGGCAAAAGCCGGGACGCGGGTGCTTCTGGAGCCGCTCAATCGGAACGAGGCGTTCTTCCTGCGACAGCTTGCCGACGCGGCGGCGATCGCACGCGAGGCGAACCATCCGGGCGTGGCGATGATGGGCGATTTCTATCATATGGGCATTGAGGAGACCAGCGATATGGGCGCGTTCATCTCCGCCGGACCTTATCTCTATCATGTGCACCTGGCTTCGCGCAAACGCAACCTCCCCGGACAGGATGAGAGGGACTTTACGGACGGCTTCAAAGGGCTGAAGATGATCGGCTATCGGCACTACTGCAGCCTGGAGTGCGGGGTGTTGGGGGACCGCGAGACGGAGATCCCGAAATCGGCGGAGTTTCTGCGAAAGCAGTGGGCGAAAGCCTGATCGCGCTATCGCTTGCAATGACAATCTGATGTGACTGCAGCAGTAGCACTCACCAGATTGTCATTGCGAGGAAGGCGCAAGCCGACCGAAGCAATCTCAAGCAGTCCGCCGGCGTATTCGCCGCAGATGCCTGTGATGTCCGCAGTAAGGGAGTCCGCCATGAAGAGGCGTTACCGGGGAGTATCGTTTCACTACCACGGAAAAGACCGACGCGGCGTAATCCCGATGAGGCGGCGGAATGGACAACCTGCCGCTCGGGCTTACGAAGGGGTGTCTCCTCTACAGCGTCATCACCGCGGCGATCGGTCTGACGGCGGTATTCTGGCAGCTTTTCATCCGATACTCCGAACCCCTCAATGTCGTCTGCTCTGTCTTTCTGCTGCACTTTATCATCTTCGGCTCTCTCGGAATCTGGATGGACCGGCTGCGAAGCAGGATCGCCGCGCTCACCTCGGAAGAGGAGACCTGCGAGCGGCTGAGGCTGGACCGGGAAGCGCTGGAGCGGTTGACGAAGGAGCAAGGGGTTCTGCCGGTCTACAACATCAATGGGCAGGACTACTACAACCTGGCGGAACTCACCGACGCCTTGCTGCTCCTGCGACCCGCCTCTGGCCCGGACTCCGAACCTCTGCTGCGGCCCGCAGGCGTCTCTCAGACAACGCCGGAGCGGCTTGTGCGCCCGGCAGAGACGCAGAAGGACGATCCCTCCGCCTAGCTCCGCCTCCGCCGGACCGCTGGCATCGGAAGGCAGCGCGCTGTACGCCCCGATGGTCGGCGCGCTTTCACGCGGTCGGGGACGCAGGCGAAGATGGGGGACGTACTCCGACACGGGCGTTCCGGGCTGCGGCTTGCCCGCGAAATCGAGGTATCGTAGACCAGAGACGCCCTGACCACTGCATGCAGACTTGCCCGTGATCCGGTAGTCCTCCTGCTCCGCCATGAGAAAGCCCGGTGTCTCTCCCGTTCGGTTATCACGAACGCCCTCCGGAATACGCGCCGTTGGAGGCATCCAGTTATGCGATCCCTCCACGCTTCCCCTGTTCTCGCCAACGATCAGGTCGCTGCCGATGAAGATATTGTTGTGCGCTACGATCTTCGAGTCGGGCGCGCCGACCTGCAGGAAGCGAATGCGACGATCTCCCGCGATCAGGGTATTGTGAAACAGAAAGAGGGTTCCGCGCCGGGTTCCTCCCATATCCTGCCCGAAGTCAATGAACTTGCCGTTGTTGCCGGTGCGGTCGGGCTTACTGAGGACGACATTGCCGATCATGACTACGTGGCTATGTTCGGCGCGCGTCTGCTCACCGTCTACCAGCGAAAGCTCTCCTTCGTTGGAGTAGGCGATGTAGTTGTAAAGCAGCTCGACATATCGCCCCCGGCTCTTGAAGTTCATGCCGGCGACGGCGTCATGGAGGTAGCAGCCGCGCACGGTGGTGCGGTCACCCTCCAGGTAGAGGTTGTGGGCGTACCCGTTGAACTTTTCAGGGCTGCCGTTGAAGGCAATCTCGCACGCCTCAATGTTCAGCAGGTCATTGGCGTTGGACATGATCCCCATGTCGCATCGGGTGATCTTGCAGCGGCGAATGGCGGTATTTCTCGCCCCGACAACGCGGATGCCCGCCCCGTTGAAGCTGCGGTTGCGGGCGCTGCGAAATTCCAGGTTCTCAATCACATAGTGATCGCCTTCGATCTGGAACAGCGCGCGGGGGACGCTGCCCGCGCCGTGAACGTCCAGACCGGTTCCATCGAAAACGGGGCGCTCCGCCCCGACCCCGATCAGACGGATGGGGCGTTCGGCGGTTCCGCTCTCCCTCCATCGGCGCATCTCGCGGTAGACGCCGGGATAGATCTCCACCGTGTCGCCCGGCTTCAGCGCGGGCAGCGCGGTGAGAGCGGGATAGGGCTTTCCGGGTCCGACAGCATAGATCTCGCTGCGCGTCTCGCACGCCAGGAGCGTCATCAGAAGAACGCCGGGAAGCAATGCACGGAACAGGGGATATGTCGTCATGATGTACACTCTTGAATCTAGGATCATATTATTGTATCACGGAACGGAATCGTTCGACGCTGCGTAGATGACAAACGGGTGAAAATGGTCTCCAGATTCGCTCGATTTCAGGTATAATTGTGGACGCAAAATCTTTTCGCGAGGTGATGCATCGTGCCAACCTATGGTTATGAGTGTAATTCCTGTAAAGAGCGTTTCGAGGTATTTCAGAAGATCACGGAGGAGCCTCTGACGATCCATGACGGGTGCGGGGGGCAGGTGCGCCGCCTGCTCTATCCGGTCGGTATTGTCTTTAAAGGCTCCGGTTTCTATGTAAACGACTACGCCAGAAAGTCCAACGGCTCCTCGGGGACGTCCGGTTCGAGCGCCGATGCGAAGACCGAGACGAAGTCAGAGACCGCCCCTGCACCCGTCTCCTGAGGCCCGCGTCGCTGCTGATGCCGTCGGCATCGGGCATAGAATGAAAAAAAAAGCCAGCCGCGCAACGCGGCTGGCTTTTAGATTATGGGGAGCGCCTATTTCTTGCTCTCAATCAGGAGGTTGCCGGATCGGGGGTCGAAGTTGATCTTCACATCCAGGGCGTCCCGGATGAAGGAGAGGGGAACGATGGTGCGTCCACGATCGAGGTAGGGGGTGCGCTCCATAGTCAGGGACTGGTTGTTCACCAGTGCGTTGGGGTTTCCGATCTTGATTTCGATCTCGCGGGTATTATTGACGGCGCGCACGGTCTGCGCCTCTCCGCCATACCAGAAGAGCCGTCCGCCCGTATACTCGAAGATGTGGCGGAAGGGAGCCAGTTTCACGCCGCCTTCGATGCGCGGCGGAACGTCAAAGGCGATCCGCGTGCCGTTGAAGACCACATCGAACGCGCCCATGCGCGGCACAACCAGCGACGAGCCGGGCTTCAAGGGAGCGCTGGCGTTAAGGTTGTTGAGGCGGGTGATGTCCTGCGCGCGAACGCCCGTGCGGCGGCTGATGCTCTCCAGCGTATCGCCCGGCTGTACCATCACGGAGCTGGCGGCGCTGCGGATCGGGGCGACCACGGTGACGGAGCCTCCTCCGGAGAGTCCCGGAAGAGCCGGGCGGGGGACGCTCGCCAGCGGGATGCGGCTGTCGGGCTGCACCACCGCGCCGCCAGTCATGCGGGGGGTGGGGCGGGGCAGGGAGAGCGAGGAGCCGATGACGGCGGGACTGCCGGCGGTCGGAGCGGTGGTCGAGCCGTAGCCCAGAGAGGTAGGCTCAACCGCGCGTATATCGCCCGGGCTGGCGATGGAGCGTCTTGCGGTGCCGGCTTCGATCATCGGGCGGGCGGTCAGATTGGGGGTTACCGCGCCCAGCCCCGCTCTGGCTCCTGCCGGGTCCACTTTCGGCTTCGCCAGTTCGCGCGGAGTATCGGTCGGCAGAACGAGCGGTCTGGTCTTCAGTTGACCGCGTAGGTCCTCCACCTTCTCCTGCCGCGAGGTCTCTCCGGAGGCGTTGTTCACGTTCACGTGAATCGGGCGCGCCTTGATCGGAGAGAGCGAATCGGGGGTCTGCGTCCAGGCTTCCAGCAGATGCCATCCGTTGGGCACTTTGGTGGTATCCCAGACATACTCATACGGGGGATAGTTGCGAAGCACCTTCAGCTCTTTGTTGACGAAGAAGGAGACGTAGGGCTTCTGCTTCTGGACATCCTCCGCCACCTGGACGCGCACGGTCACCACGCCGCTGATCTGCACGCCGTTTTGCGGGTAGGCGATGCGCACGGGGGCGGAGAGGTCTGCGCCCGGAATGCGTATCCTCCCGGTGGCGACGACCGCTTTCCCGTCCTGGCTGAAGGCTCTCACCAGAACGGTGTGATCGCCCTCGGTAAGCTGGAGGGTCTCCAGCGTGAAGGTGATGATTCCGCGCGTCTGCATGGTATTCAACTGCCGCTTGGCAATCAGCGCGTTATCGAGGTAGAGTTCGACACTGTCCACCACGCTTCCCCGAAAGCTGACATCCAGCGACAGGCGGTCGCCGATGCTGGAGGGGTCGGGCGTGAGGATGGAGAGCTGCAGTCCGGTGGCGGACCGTGTTTGCTGGGCAAGCGCAGCCGGGGGACGAACCGCCAGGATGCCCAGAGTTCCCGCTAACACGAGAGCGCAGGCCAACCTCTTCATTGCGTTCAAGCGCCTCCCTTGAGGGTGTGGATTTAGGAGTGTGACTGCGATAATGGCTGGTCAGAGATGAAGGCATCCAAATCTATCATATTCTTCACCGCTCTGTCAACCCTGTCCTGCAAGAAAAAAGGAGATTTCCCGGTTAGATTCGCGGGCGGCGACGCTTTTTACAGGATGTGGGGAACCGTTGCGACAGCCCGCCGATATCTGATATAATGACACGTCAGTTCCGGGGTTGAACCCGAAAGAGATGAGGTGAGATATTTCGATGAAAGCCGGAATACATCCGCAGTATCAGGAGGCGACCGTCGTCTGCGCCTGCGGCAATACGTTTCAGACTCGCTCGACGAAATCCAGCATCCGCGTGGAGATCTGCTCGATGTGCCATCCGTTCTACACCGGAAAGCAGAAGATCGTGGACACCGAGGGGCGCGTCGAGAAATTCATGCAAAAGTATAAGATGAAGTCCTGATCCTGTGGAACAACAGACGGGAGAGGCGTTATAACCGCGAAAAGGTGAGGGCAGGCATTGCATGAGCGATAAGTTTCAGTACGGCGGACAGGCGGTGATCGAGGGAGTGATGATGCGCAGCCCGCGCTTTGTCGCCGTCGCCTGTCGGAAGCCGGATCGCACGATTGTCGTTCAGGCAGAACCGGTAGAGAAGTCCATCATCGGCAAGTTCCTCTGGCTCAACCGTCCGTTTCTGCGCGGGTCGCTCGCGCTGCTGGACGCGATGGCGCTGGGCGCAAAGGCGCTCTCCTTCTCCGCCAATGTGCAGGCGGAGGAGATCGGAAAAGAGAAGAGGAAGCCGGACGCGGCGGAGCAGGCTTCTGCCGCCGCGTCTGCCGCCCTGATGACCCCCTCCGCCGTCTCAACCGACAGCCCGCGTCCCGGCGCGATCAGCAGCATCGCCATCGGCATGACCCTGGCGATCTCCTTCGTCTTCGGGCTGGGGCTGTTCGTTGCGCTGCCAACCCTGATCACGCAGTTGGCGCAGAACAACGGTCTGCACCACAAGATCACCCTCAACCTGCTGGACGGCGTAATCAGTCTCAGCCTGTTTCTGGGCTATATCGCGCTGATCTCGCGCATGGAGAATATCCGGCGGGTCTTTCAGTATCACGGCGCGGAGCATAAGGCGATCAATGCGCTGGAATCGGGAGAGGAGCTGTCGCTGGAGAACGCGGTGCGCTCCTCCCGGATACATCCCCGCTGCGGAACGAGCTTTGTCATCATCGTGCTGCTGATCACCGTGATCGTTCACGCGATTCTGCCTCGCCCGGAGAGCTACCCGATCCGTCTGATGTTCCACCTGTCGCTGATCCCGCTGCTGGCGGGAACCTCGTATGAGATCATCCGTCTCGCCGGCAAGTACCGGCATCTGCCCTGGCTGGGCGCGCTGCTGGCGCCCGGACAGTGGACGCAGCGATTGACGACCCGCGAACCGGATCCCGATCAGGTGGAGGTCGCGCTGGCTGCGCTCAACGCCGTGATGAACTGCGAGGCGGAGCGCGCGGCGGCGGAGAAGGCAAAAGAGCAGGCAAAGGTGGATACGGCGGTACAGGCGGTCGCTTAGCGTGATTGCGGCGAGGGGATGCGGACAGAGGCGAAACCTGCCTCTGCAGCCATCCCCTCGCTTTTTGCTGTGTGCCGGAGAGCGTTTTTTTCTGATGAGGATGGGAGGCGAAGGTGTCACTGCTGCAGGCGAAAAATAGACTGGAGGAGCTGGAGGCGCGGTATGTGCAGTTAGAGCAGCAGATGCTCGATCCCGCCGTAACCGCTGATAACCAGCTCTATATGCAGATCAGCAAGACCTGGAGCGATCTGCGGGAGGTGGTGGAGACATACCGGGAGCACAAGCGCGTTCAGGAGCAGATCGCCGAGAGCGAGGCGCTGCTGGAGGATGCGGAGATGCGGGAACTGGCGGAGGCGGAGCTGGAGCGGCTCAAGCCGCTGCGGGAGGAGTTGGAGAGCCGACTGAAGCTGCTGCTGCTGCCGAAAGACCCCAACGATGACCGCAACGTGATCATCGAGATCCGACCGGCGGCGGGAGGCGAGGAAGCCGCGCTCTTCTCCGGCGAACTGATGCGGATGTATGCGCGCTATGCGGAGCGTCGGGGATGGAAGGTCGAGCTGCTCAACGCGCAGGAGTCGGGGATCGGAGGCTTCAGCGACGTGGTGCTTTCGATTCAGGGCAGGGGGGCGTACAGTCAGCTGAAGTTCGAGGGAGGCGTCCATCGCGTCCAGCGGGTGCCGGTAACCGAGTCGGGCGGACGCATCCATACCTCGACGGCGACCGTGGCGGTGCTGCCGGAAGCCGAGAAGGTCGAAGTGGACGTGAATGAGAACGATCTGAAGATTGATGTCTACCACTCCTCCAGCGCCGGCGGGCAGAACGTGCAGAAGGTCGCGACCGCGATTCGCATTCTGCACAAGCCCACCGGACTGGTGGTAACCTGTGAGGATGAGCGCAGCCAGCTTCAGAACAAGGAGAAGGCGATGCGGATCCTGCGGGCGCGTCTGCTGGAGATGGAGCGGGAGGCGCAGCAGAAGCAGCGCACCGAGACCCGCCGCTCGATGGTAGGGACCGGCGATCGTTCCGAGAAGATACGCACCTATAACTTCCCGGACGGGCGCGTTACCGATCACCGCATCGGGTACAGCGTCTACAATATCAACGCGGTTCTGGACGGCGATATTCAGGAATTTATAGACCGGCTCGTGCTGGCGGATCAGACCAAGCGGCTTCGCGCCGAGACGGAGGAGGCGTAACGGCGGTGCGCGGCGTGGAGAGCGCGGAGAAGGCATACAGGATGCTGAAATCGGCGGCGGAGCGTCTGGAGCGTGCGGGCGTGGAGCGCCCCGTGCGAGAGGCGCAGATGCTGCTGGCGATGGCGACGGGACGAACCCGCCTGCAGGCGATTCAGGAACTGGAGCGTCCGCTGACGCCGGAGGAGGCGCAGCAGTTTGAGAGTCTGATCGCCCGACGCGAACGGCGCACGCCGATCGCCTACCTGCGTGGAACGCAGGAGTTCTACGGGTTGGAGTTTGTGGTTACCCCGGCAACCCTGATCCCGCGCCCGGAGACCGAGATGCTGGTGGATTATGCCGTCGAGCGGTTGTGCGATCAGCCCGGAGCGGTTGCGGCGGAGGCGGGAACGGGAAGCGGATGCATCGCCATCGCCGCCGCGCTGCGCCTGCCCGGAGCGCGTTTTCTGGCGACCGACCTTTCGATCGAGGCGCTGGCGACGGCGCAGGAGAACCTGACCCGCTACCGGCTTCAGGAGCGCGTCCTGCTGGCGCGCGCCGATCTCCTGACGGCTCTGGCGGACGACTCGGCCCATCTGATCCTGTCCAATCCGCCCTATATCCCGACGGCGGAGATCGCCCGCCTGCAGCCGGAGGTGCGCGACTATGAGCCGCGTATCGCGCTGGACGGAGGGGCGGACGGGCTGTGTATGTACCGGTCGCTGGCGCATTCGGCGCGGCGAACGCTGAAGCCCGGAGGATGGATCGCGGTGGAGACAGGGGCAGGACAGGCGCGGTCGGTCGCGAAACTGTTTCGGGAGGCGGGGCTGTCCTCGGTAGAGATACGCCCCGACCTGGCGGGAATAGAGCGGCTTGTGGCGGCACGGCGGGATAGGTGAGCGAGACGGTGCGAGAGAGCGTGTCCGTTGAGAATGGATCCATCACTCCGGAGGCGGCGCAGCGCGCCGCCGACATCCTCCTGTCCGGCGGTCAGATCATCCTTCCGACCGACAGCGGCTATATGCGGGCGGTGAATCTCTTCCATGCGGAGGCGGTCTCCCGTCTGCGGACGTCCTGCGGGGAGGAGACGATCCTCGTTGCGCTGCTTGCCCGCGCAGAGCATATCGAGGCGCTGGCGGCGGAGGTCTCGGCGGATGCCCGGATCGTGATCCGTCGGCTGACGCCCGGACCGCTGGCGGTCGCTCTGAAAGCCTCTCCGCTCGTGCCCGCCGCCGCGCATCTGCCCGGAGGGCGGGTGGCGCTGTGCGTTTCAGAGGCTGCCTGTGTCGCGCAGGCGGCGGACAGGCTGGGCGCGCCTCTGCTGGGCGCGCCATGCGCGCGAGACGATTTCGACACGGCTCTGCTTCTCGATGCGGGCGCGCATGCGCCCGCGCAGCCGACCGTTCTGGATGTGACGCGGCGACCCGCCCGCATTCTGCAGGCAGGGACGCCGCAACGCGCCATACTGGAACGGATTGTACTGCTGGAGGAGTAAGGTAACAGGGAAGGCAACCGGAGAAGACAGGACAGATCGGTGAGAATCCAGCCAGAGAACACCAGTAATGGCGTGTCGCAGGAGCGCGCGCCGATGATTGTCTGTCAGGGTTTGACAAAGACCTTTGGCTCGCTGCGCGCGGTGGACAACCTGAATCTGACGGTCTATGCGGGAGAGCTTTTCGGCTTCCTGGGACCCAACGGCGCGGGCAAGACGACCTCTATCAAGATGATGACCGGGCTGCTGCGACCGAGCGCAGGCACGGCGTTGATCGGGGGATACGACATTCAGTCTCAGCCCTTGCGCGCCAAAACCGTCTTCGGCTACATCCCGGATAACCCGTTTCTCTACGAGAAGCTGACGGGACGTGAGTTTCTGAACTTTATGGCGGACCTCTACTCCGTCACCGCGCACAATCGCAGCCAGAAGATCAGCGATCTGCTGCGGCTGTTCGAACTGGAGGAGAAGGGCAACGAGCTGATTCAGGGCTACTCACGGGGAATGCGGCAGAAGATCGCGCTGGCGGGCGCGCTGATCCATCAGCCGAAGGTCATCTTTCTGGATGAGCCGACGGTAGGTCTCGATCCGAAGAGCGCGCGGCTGATGAAGGACATTCTGCGTAAACTGTGCAACGAGGGGACTACGGTCTTCGTCTCCACGCACATTCTGGAGATTGCGGAGCGGATGTGCGACCGTTTCGCCATCATCAACCGGGGGAAGATCATCGCCATCGGGACGATGGCGGAGCTTCGCGAACATGCCGCCTCCGACACCAAGAGCCTGGAGGATATCTTCCTGGAGTTGACGGGCGGAGATGAAGACCGGGACCTGATACAGTATCTTGGATAGGTGATTCGTGCAGAGTCTCTCTTCCCAGACGATGATCCTTGTGGCGATGATACTGATCGCCGTCGCTGTATTGATTGTCAATGCGGGGCTGCTGATCGCCTGGGCGCTGCGGCGCGATGCGGCAGCGGCAGGGCTAGCCCCGCCGCTGTTTGCGCCGCGCTGGAGCCTGGTGGATGTCTGGATCGGCGGGCAGGTGATTATCGGGGCGATGGCAGTCGTGCTGCTTGCCGCGATGTTCGGGCTGGGCGTCGTCATGGGGATGCGGGGCGAGACGATGGCGATGCCTCCCGACGGCAGTTTGCCCGCGGCGTTTCTCTGGGTTATTCCGCTGACCCTGCTGCCGCAGAACGCGCTGCTGGCGCTGGTTCCGATACTGTTTGTGAAGTACAAGTATCGGATGAGCCTGGAGGAGTTCGGACTGCGATTTCCGCCGCTCAGGCGCGACTGGCTGCAGGGAGGGCTTTTCGGGTTGGGGATGCTGCTGCTGATCCTGCCGCTGGCGCTGCTGATGAACTGGCTGCTCGGGCTGATTCTCGGACCGGAGCAGATGCAGGCGCTCACCCGGTTCAGCGACTCCTTTGGCGTACAGCAGATACTGGACGATGTGCGAAAAAGCCCCGCGCTCTATCTGTCGGTGTTGATCGGCGGGGCGGTGCTGGCTCCCATCGGGGAGGAGATATTCTTCCGGGGGTTTGTCTACAACTGCGTCAGACAGCGGCTGGGGCGCGGCTGGGGACTGGTGTTGAGTTCCGCGCTGTTTTCGCTGGTGCATCTGGGACCGCTGGTTCTGCTTCCGATCTTTCTGGTCGGCGTTGCGCTGGCGCTGGCGTATGAGCGAACCGGCTCGCTGTGGGTTCCTATCTTCATGCATGCCACCTTCAACGGCGTGCAGCTCATCGCCGCCTATTTTGGCGTAACCGGTCCATAAGACGCGAGAGGGAGGATAGCTGCTATTGAGAGACGATCTGTGATGAAACGCGGAGATGTCGGGATATACCTGCTGCTTCTGCGACTGCTTTCGGCGGCATGCGCCTTCTTTGCGCTGATCCTGCTGTTTGGCTGCACGCCGGTCGGTCTCTTCGGGGGCGGGATGCCGAAAGAGGTCGAGGAGGGAGCGCGCCTGCTAGTCGCCGGCAAGGAGACGGAGGCGAAGGCGCGTTTCGATTCCTTTATCGCGAAGAAGCCGACGACGCCGGAGACCTACGCGCTCGTGGCGCTCGCCTGCTCTCAGGCGCGGCGATGGGAGCTTCAGGCGCAGTATATCGAGAAGGGGATCGCGGCGACGCCGAAAGCGGATCCGGAAAAACGCGCCCAGCTTTTCAGTATTGCGGGAGACGCCTATCTGCGGATGAGCGACTTTCAGAAGGCGGCGCAGAACAATCAGGAGGCGCTGCGCCTGATACCCAACAACCCGACCTTCATGAATAATCTTGGCTACACCTACGCTGAGATGACGACCGATCCCCAGATTCTCCAGAAGGCGCTGCAGCTGACCACCGATGCGGTGGAACTGGCGCGCAAGCAGGGCTATCCGGAGCGTGAACTGGGGATCTTTCTGGACAGTCTGGGGTGGGTGCGCTTCAAGATGGGCGAGTTCGATAAAGCCGTCTCCATCCTGGCGCAGGCGGCGGAGATGTCGCCTGGCGAGCCGGAGATTCACTTCCATCTGGCGCGCGCCTATGAGGCGAAGGGCGATCTGGAGAAGGCGTATGTGCAGCTGCAGCGCGCTGTGCAGGCAGACCCGCAGCATCCGCAGATCGCGCAGATGCGCAGGGAGTTAGAGAAGATCGGGAGCAGGCTGCCGCCGCGTGCCCCGGAGCGAAACGGGGAGGAGGGAGCGCCGTAGTCATGCCCCGCGTCGTGCTGCTGGCGTTCACGAAGATGCGAACCGGCTTCTGTCTGGCGGGAGCGGACTGTCAGACCCATGCCTGGATCCGACCGGTGAAGGAGTTCGGAGCGATCCAGTTCGGTGATGTGCACTACGCCGATCGCCAGCCGTTTGAGGTGTTCGATGTGGCGGACTGGACCCTGACCGCCCCGCGTCCCGCGCCTCCGCATGTGGAGGACTATATCTGCGACTTTGTGCGCGCCCGACCGATGCGCGTGGAGACCCTGGAAGGAAGGCGGCGCGCTCAGTTTCTGGAGGAGATGGCGGAGCGCGATACCTCCCCGGTCCTTGTTCGTCAGGAGCGGTCGCTGATCCTGACCCCCGCAGACTCCTTCACCGCCACCTTCTCCTACGATCCGCAGACGCGCAGGCTCGATACGCGAATCCTCTGTCCCTCCATCGGCTTGAACCAGCCGACCCCGGTAACCGATCTGCGCTGGCGCGCGCTGGCGCGGGTCTCCTACGCGCAGACTGGGGGCGCGACCCTCGCCTGGGAAGAGATACGCCGCGATCTGAAGGCGGAGAGAGCCTATCTCGCGCTCGGATTGAGCCGGGAGTTCGACGGCAGGATATGGTCTCTCGTGGTTGGGGTGCACTGCGTGCCCGACTACGCTATCGTTGCCGACCTGCGCAACCCCTGACCGCCCCGTGCGGGCTACTTGCGAATACGCATCTGCCGCTCGATGATCAGATCGTTCTCATAGAACCGCAGGGAGACGATCTTCCCGTTTTTGACCCGCCCGAGGATGACGAACGGATAGCGCAGCTTCTGGTTTCGCGCCGGAGGCGCGCCGCGCGAGGGCAGCGTTTTCGTGTAGGTTCCCGTCTCCAGAAGCTCCAAAACGAATATCTCCCCCTCGATCACCAGCGTTCGCATCTGCGCCTGCACATCCGGCACGGATTGAAACCAGGCAGCATAGTAGCTGCGATGCGGCTCTTTTCCCCTGAGCGTTGTCAGATCGGGGGTAGTGATGGAGATATCGTCGGCATAGAGCGCGATCACCTTCTCGACATCGTGCGCGTTGTAGGCTTCCACAAAGGCTCTGGCAAGCTCGTCCGCGTTGCGCTCTATCTGCCCGCCCCGCCCCAACGCCAGATTCGCGGTCAGCAGGATCGCCAGCGAGAGAGAGACCGTCCACAGGAGACCTCTTGTCAGCATATCGAATACCTCCTTCGGGGATACAGATACGCGAAGATCACTTCGGATAGACTCCGGGCGTGGAGAGGATGCGCCGCTGCTCTTCCGTCAAGCCCTCATAGTCGTCGGGCTGGTAGTAGTGGCGCGACCAGGCGACCGGATGGGGGCAGTATTTGAAGAAGAGGGTGCGTCGTTCGCCTGCGCCGCGCCAGGGCAGCGGACCGTGCGTTAACGCCTCGGTAAAGATCACGGCGGTTCCCGCCGGACCGGTGACGGAGACGACGCAGGAAGCCGGGTTTTCCAGATTGCGCCAGTCGTCGGGAAACGGGAAGTTGGACTTGTGGCTGCCCGGCACGCAGGCGAATCCTCCGTCCCCTGGAATCACATCGCGCAGGTTGTAGGCGACGACCGTCAAGCCGTTGTAGAGCCTGTCGCGGTGCGTATGGTAGTACTGCGACGGGTCAAAGGGCGTGCCGCCGCCATGCAGGGTGGCTCCGATGGGGCTGAGACCGCTGCGGATCACATCGGCGTAGTCGTGATCCAGCCGGAACCGCTCCCCGAGAAGCGCCGTAAGGTAGGGAGTGATGCGCGGATTGTCAATCAGGTCCAGACAGGGCTTTCCCCACGACAGCAGTCTGCCGAAGCGGTGGGTCTGTCTCTCCGGGGGCATATGCCGGGCGATCTGCTCATCTATCAGAGCGTTGAGCTGACGCAGCTGCCCGGGCGTCAGCGCGTCCGGGACGGTCAGATAGCCCTGCAGATCAAACAGATAGCGTTCATGTTCATTCATCGTTCTCTCCTGAGAAGAGGCAGCTGAAGAGATGTCCGACACGGGCGCGCAGAATCCTGCCTGTCCGTCTGGATTTGTGGCGGCAGGAACTGTGGCAAGGCTTTCGGACATATATCAAACGGAAGTATAATGGTTACACGGCACTCCACAACCGGAGGTGGAAGACGACTGGCATGAAACGGGCAAAACTGTTATGGGTCGCGCTGGTCGGGATGCTGCTGGCGTTTCCCGCGCTGGTTCAGGCGCAGCTGGAAGACCCGGTGAAATGGACGGCGCGTCTGGAACCGGCGGATGCGCGGGCAGGCGAGGGAGCGCAGATCGTTCTGACGGCGAAGATCGGCTCGAACTGGCATCTCTATTCGCTGAAGACCTACAAGACCGATATCGCGCCGCAGCCGACCACCATTACGCTGGAGCCGGGAACCGCTCTGACTCCGGGCGGCAAGCCGGTGCAGCCAAAACCGATTGAGAATCTGGACCCGAACTTCAACCTTCAGGTGGAGTACTACGCCGGCGCGGTCGCCTTCGGGCTGCCGGTGAAGCTGTCGCCAAAGGCAACGGGGGCGCAGAAAGCGACGGTCAGAGTCCGTTACATGGTCTGTAACGACACCTCCTGCCTGCCCCCGAAGACCGTCAGCGTGCCGGTAACCTTTACGGTCGCCGCCGGTGCGGCGCGAGCGGATCGCTTGAACCCGGTTCTCACCGTGCCGAAGCAGCCGGAGGGCGCGAAGCAGTCGGACAACGGATCGGAGACGCCCGTCGCGGGAGCTACCGGCGAACCGCCGACCACGCCCGGAGCCGCCCCTCCCGCCGCGCAGGACGCCTTCCGGGATCAGTATGACAGCGCAAAGGGGCGGGGTGTGCTGGTCTTCATGGGGTTTGCGTTTCTGATGGGGCTGGTGTCGCTGCTGACTCCCTGCGTCTTTCCTATGATCCCCATCACGGTCAGCTTCTTCTCCAAACAGAAGACCGACGCCGCAGGAAGCCGTCTGCGAGGTCCGCTCGCCTACTGCGCCGGCATCATCGCCACCTTCACCGCCCTGGGGCTTCTGGTAACCATCATCTTCGGCGCCAGCGGCGTGCAGCGTCTGGCGACAAATCCGTTTATCAATCTCGGGCTGGCGGTCCTGTTTCTGGTGCTGGCAGCCAACCTGTTCGGGGTCTTTGAGATCACGATCCCGGCGTCGCTGGTCAACCGCTTTCAGGGCGGACGCAAGCGCGGGGGATTTGTCGGACCGCTGATGATGGGGCTGGCGTTTACGCTGACCTCCTTCACCTGCACCGCGCCGTTTGTGGGCACGCTGCTGGCTTCGGCGGCGCAGGGCAGCTACCTCTATCCGCTGATGGGGATGCTGGCGTTCAGCACGGCGTTTTCGCTGCCCTTCTTTCTGCTGGCGATGTTTCCGCAGTATCTGGCGAGCGTGCCGAAAGCCGGCTCCTGGCTGACCTCCGTCAAGGTGGTGATGGGGTTTCTGGAGGTCGCGGCGGCGGTTAAGTTTCTGTCGAACATAGATCTGGTGTGGCAGTGGGGGCTGCTGACGCGCCCGATCTTTCTGGCAATCTGGGCGACGATCGGGATTGTGGCTGCGCTCTATCTGGTCGGGTGGATTCTGCTGCCGCACGAGCGGGAGGCTCCGGTAAAGATCGGCTGGTTCCGCCGGATGATCGGCGTGGCGGCGGCGGCGGCGGGCATCTACTGTCTGGCAGCCATCGAAGGCGCGCCCCTGGGGACGATGGAGGCGTTTCTGCCTCCCGATCCCTACCCCGGACGGCAGACGGCGGTCGCCGCAAAAGGCTCCCGCATCGTCTGGCTGGAGGACTACGATCAGGCGCGCGCAGTGGCGAAGTCCCAGAACAAGCCGCTCTTCATAGACTTTACGGGGGTAACCTGCACCAACTGCCGCTATGTGGAGAAGAATATCTTCCCGCATCAGGATGTGGAGCGCGAACTGGAGAAGTTTGTTACTGTCAAGCTCTACACGGATCGCGATACTCCGGGCGATGCGCGCAACCAGAGACTCCAGCAGCAGTTGATCAACTCCGTCACCCTGCCCAGCTATGTGATTGCGACGCCGGAAGGCGTGAAGCTGAAGAGCTACCAGCCGACCAGTTTCAACGTCCCGGACTTCGTCGCATTTTTACAGCAGGGACTGGCGGCTTCCCGTCAGGTCGCCCGGCAGTAGGGAGATGTTCTCGCTGTTTTCGATACCCTCCGCCGCCCTGAACGCAGATCCGCCGGAGCCGCCGATCCCGGCAGGCGGTCTGGGCGGCGGTCACTTCCTGCTGACGGCGCAGGGAGAGTTTCGGGGCTGGCGCATCCATCCGGGAGAGCCGGAAGCCGATCAGCCCGTGCCGCAGAACCTGTTTCATCTCTGGTATCGGCAGGGGGGGCGCACGGACGCCTTTTCGCTGCGCGCCGCTGGAGCCAACCCCTTTCATACGATCCCCTGCCCGCTCGATCCGGTGCAGTACCGGCTCTTTCCGTTTACCTGGACCGCCTACCGCGCCGCCTCCGGAGCCGGGGCGTCCGCCGATCCTCCGCCGATCCTGCTGGAGACGCTGACCTTTTCGCCGCTGATGCCCCATAGCCCGATGGAGTCGGGACTGCCCCTCTCGGTCATCGTCTGGCGCGCACACAATCCGACCGACCGACCGCTGGAAGCTGCGCTGATGCTGACCTGGGCGTGCGGCTGGCCCCGGCTCGTTCCGGAAGCCGGCTTCGATTTTCAGCACGACAACCTCTGCCTGACCGGCTCTCTCGGCGACCCGCTGCGCCCGGAGCGGCAGGGGATCGCCGTGCCCGATCTGCATTACGAGGGCATCTACCTGCAGGGGATCGAGCCCTGGGAGCCGGAGCGGAACGAGGCACAGGTCTGGGAGGATTTCGCGGAGGACGGCGAACTCGATCTGGCTGTTGCACGCGAAAAGCCGCAGGGCGCAGCCGCCTGGGTGAAGTTCGATCTGCGCCCGCGTGAGACGAAAGAGATACCCTTTGTGCTGGTATGGCACTTTCCGGTCTATGAGACGGGACCGGCGGCGGGGCGGCTGCGCTACTACACGCAGTTTCTCGGCAAACGCCGCCCGGACAACGCCATCGTCTGGCTGGCGGAGCAGGCGGTGCAGAACTATCATACTGAGACCCCGCAGTACCGGCACTGGATGCAGCAGATCGAGGACTGGCATCGCAGGCTCCTGAACGATCCCGGTTACGCGCCGGCAGAGGCGAGACGCTTCTTCCGCAGAATGGCTTCCCGGCTGGAGCATGAAGAGGCGTGGACGGAGGACGATCTGCTGCCCGATTTTGCCGGATAGCCTCGCTTCTGCGCTCTTCGACCCGTAAGGAGTTCTCTATGCGAACCTTCTTTACGCTTTTCGCGCTCCTGATCGCCGCGCCTGCGCTCGCTCAGACCCCGGACAGGCTTCCAGACGTGAATGTGCTCTACATCGAACGAACGCCCCGCTATCCCGGCTATCGGCTGGACTATAATCGTCCGGGATGGGAGGGCGTGCCGATCCTGGTGGACAACCGGACGCGGAAGCCTCTCACCCCTTCGGAGGCGAAGGCGGTCAAGCGGCAGCCCGCGCCTGGCGAGCGCGTTACCTTTACGGCGCATGTGCAGAACCGGGGGAGCGCGCCAGCGCCTGCCTGGGAGTACGCCTGGTATATAGACGGCAGAGAGATGGGCAGGGGGCGCATCGCGGAGGCGCAGCCCGTCGGGAAAGAGGTAACGGTCTCGTTCGTCTGGAACTGGCAGCCGGGGCGGCACACGGTGAAGTTCGTGGCGGATCCGCTCTTCAAGAACCGTGATCTCGCCCTGCACAACAACGCGCGGGAGGACGCGACCGACGCCTGGTCGCTGATCTGGGCGGTGGATCGGGTTACCTACGAGAGTTTCAATCGTAGCCGCAACTTTCTGGGCACGCAGTCGTTTGAGGACTGGGCGCAGTGGCACGTGGATCAGATGAACCGCCTGTTCGACATCAGCCCGTCGCCGGTGGTCCGTTCCGACGGCTGGAGACCGCGAATCCGATGCGACCGCGTCGAGGTGGTGGAGGCGACCGAGACGCTCTGGAAGAGCGTGCTGGGAGAGGGCGTGGAGCCGCTGGACGCCGGTTATGACGGCGGATGGGCGTTCGGCAGGCGGGAGGACTGCTCCGAGTGGGCAGCCGGAGTGGACTGGGGGCTGATCCACGAATGGGGGCATCAACTGGGGCTGACCGATGAGTACGCGCTGGATCGCCCCGGTTTCCAGAACCTGGTAACCGACGACGCCGGCGATCCGCTGCTGATCGGACGGATGTCCATCATGCAGGGCTATATGATGCACGGGCACGGACCGACAACCTTCTCCCCGGCAGGCATGGCGGCGCTTATCACGCAGGCAGGGCGTCGGCGCGGCTACTACGGCGACTACTACTACTGCATTCCGAAAGTCAATCTGCTGCGCGTGCTGGACAGTGAGGGCAAGCCGGTAGAGGGCGCGAAGGTGGCGTTCTGGCAGGATCGGGAGAACGAGTACGGCGGCTCGCCGGTCTTCGAGGGGGTTACCGATCGGCACGGCGCGTTCGCGCTGCCCAACCGCGCCGCTCCCTCCATCACCACCGATCAGGGATACACGCAGCGCGACAATCCCTTCGGAAAGATCAACGTGGTGGGACCGGGAAACGTCTTCTTTGTGCGCATCGAGGGGCGGGGACACACCGAGTATACCTGGATGGAGATCACCGAGTTCAACCTCGCCTACTGGTCCGGACAGAAGGAGCGCGCGGTCTATACGCGCAGAACCCGTATTCCGCCGATCGGCGCGCCCGCCGCGCCGGCAGGCTTGCGGACGCAGACTCGCCGGGACGAGGCGCAGCTGATCTGGGAGCCGGTGGAGGGCGCGAAGGGCTATCGCGTCTACCGTGCGCTCTCCGATCTGTTTGTGTTTGAACCGGTGAGCGGCATACTCTCCGAGACCCGCTTTCAGGATCGCCTCGGACATGGGATGAACCGCTACGCGGTGACGGCGGTCGGGGCGGACGGCAGGGAGAGCGGCTTATCCAGGACGGCGGGCGCGATGCGTCTGGGGCTGCCCTGGGGGATCGTCGTGCTGCCGGACGGCAGACGCTATCTGCGCGACGCCCGCTACGGACAGACGATCCTGTTCAAGCCGGACGGCAGTGCGGTCGGGCTGGTGGGGAGCGTTCACTACCATTTTGACGGCTCCTACGACATCGCGCTCGATTCGAAGGGCAGGCTGCTCTGTGCGAAGATGGGAGACGGCTACGATCCGCGTCCCGGCTTTCGCGTGCTGGATAGAGATCTGAAGATGGTGGTGGACTACCGTCAGCCGGAAGGCGACGCGCCGGGGCAGGTGAGCAAGCCGATGGGGATCGCCGCCAACTCGAAAGACCATATCTTCGTGGCGGACACCAATAACGACCGTGTGCAGGAGTTCACGCCGGACGGCAGGTTCGTGCGGGTGATCGGCGCGGGGGAGATGCGCCAGCCGATGAAGGTCGCCTTCGACCGGCAGGATCGGCTCTATGTGGCGGACTTCGGCGGCAACAACGTGCTGGTCTATGAGCCTCAGCCCGACGGCAGCTACCGGCAGACAAAGAAGCTGACCGGAGTGAAGGAGCCGGTCAGCCTGATTGTGGACGAGCGGGGGCGGGTCTTTGTCAGCGGAACGCGGATGGGCGGCGTCTACATGTTCGACGAGAAGGGGGAGCTGGCGTGGAAGTGGCAGGGACTTCCGGACCAACCCGTGCATAATCCGCGCGGGCTGGCGTTTGACGGCAAGGGCAATCTGCTGCTGGTGGACGAGTCGGCTCAGCGCGTCTGGACGGTGAAGCTGCCGTGAGCCGCTGTCCCCTCCCTCTCGCACCCAGCCCCCAATCCGTCATGGCGAGCGCAGCGAAGCGTTCTTCCACGTTCCGGAACGCAGGAGATTGCTTCGGTCAGCTTGCGTCTCCCTCGAGGGAGTCGCAAGCCGCTTTATCTGCCTGTGCGAAATACGGGAAATGCGGTAAATGAGAGCGGAAGCGAATTATCAGTGTATAAATCTCCTTGACACGTTGCGGTGGTTCTGTTACATTTATGCAGGTTAAAAGAGGCGCATTCCCCGCTCACGCGCCCCCCCTTAAACTTTATTGTGGTAAAGGAGACATGTCCAATGTCCCGTAGAAGCCATGCGTTTACGCTGATCGAGCTTCTCGTCGTCATCGCTATCATCGCGATCCTTGCAGCCATTCTCTTCCCGGTCTTTGCCCAGGCTCGTGAGAAGGCGCGGCAGGCGAGCTGTATGAGCAATCTCAAGCAGTCTGCTACCGCGACCCTGATGTATGTGCAGGACTATGATGAGGCGTTCCCGCTTTCCATCTATCTGGCTAACAGCCCCAATCTGTGCACCTTTACCTTCTATCAGGCGATCACGCCCTACCAGAAGAACGCCGACATCATGCGCTGTCCTTCCAACCCGCAGGCGCTGAATATGGAGCGCGCCTGGCAGGTGCACGGTCTTCCGCCGCTGTGCGCTTCGACGGCAAACCTGCGTTTCCTCAGCTATCAGTTCAACTACTCCATCTTTGAGGAGGGAGAGGGCAATATGCTCTTCTCTCCCGGCAGCCGTCAGCCCGCGACCCGTCTGGCGGAGATCGAGTTCCCTGCTGAGACGGCGATGGTCTACGACGGCAACCTGCTGACGGCAACCGGCAACGGCTGCAACCTGTTCGACTCGCCGGTGGACGCCCGCCACGCCAACATGGTCAACGCCAACTGGGTGGACGGTCACGCCAAAGTGGTCAAGACCCGCCCCGCCGACTCGACCCGGGGCGAGGGTCCTCCGACCTGTACGACGATGGACCTGGGGCAGGCGAAGATGTACCGGATTACGGACAACGGTCCCTATCTGAACCGCGATGAGCTGTGGGGCATTCCCTACAAGAATCCGGACGGCTCCTGGTATCTGCGATAGACGGATAGAACACCCGGCTCTCCGGGTCTGAGCGGTGAAAATGAGAAGCGGGCAGCGCGCCGAAATGTGGACTATATCCATCCGGCGCGCTGCCTTTTTCTCTGCAGATGGCTGCGCTCGGGCTGGCGCGGTAAGCGGCGGTTGTTGCCGGCGTCGGGATATGATATAATGGCGCGTAGGTGCAGGAGAGACGACCATGTTTAACGACCCGCCCGGGTTTGCTTCCGCCGAGGCGTTGAAAATGCTGCAGACGGTGTCGGAGATCACCGCGCGCGCCGCGACCGACAACGAGGTGATCGAAGGAGCCTTGCACACGCTTCTCGACGCGGGGCTGATCGCCGGGGCGATAGTGGAGATCGGCAGCGTGCCCGCAGTGCGCTATGTGGTCGGCGATGGCATCCCGTTCTCCGGCGACCTTCCCCTCCACAGCTATCTGCCCGGGGCGGAGCGCCTTCCTCATCCCCTGCGCCCGCTGCCGGAGAACGTGCGTGTGCTGGAGATACCGACCCGCGCCTCTCCCGCCGCTTGGGTTGCGCTGACCCTGCGTCAACCGCTCTCCCCCGCCTTTCTGACCATCCTGCTGCAGCAGATCGCGCTGGTGCTCGATAGAACCTCCCTGCAGCAGCGCGTCCGCGATCTCGATCTCCAGATGGAACAGGGCATTCGCAAGGTGGCGACGGTCTACGAGATCGGGCGCGCGATGGACAGCATGGACATAGACCGCCTGCTGGAGGTGATCACGGAGCGCGCCGCGCGGGTGATGGACGCGCAAGCCTGCTCTCTGATGCGCCTGAACCCCGATACGCAGGCGCTGACCATCGCCGCCAGTTACGGTCTCTCAGAAGATGTGGTGTTTGTCACGCAGCGCGCCATCGGAGAGGGGATCGCCGGGCGCGTGGCGCAGACCGGCGAGCCAATGCTGATCGTGGACGCGCAGAGCGACCCCCGACTGGCGGGCTTGACTCTGCGCCCGGACATCGGCTCCTCGATGGTGGTTCCGATGAAGGATGAGGAGGGGCGCGTAACCGGCATCCTCTCCATCCGCCGCCGCCGCCCCGCCCCCGATTTCGATCATGACGATCTGCGTCTCTTCTCGGTCTTTGCCAGTCAGGCGGCGCTTTCGATCAATAACAAGCAGCTCTATGACGACCTGCATCGGCGCATCAAGGAGCTTTCGACCCTCTCCGCGCTGACCCAGGCGGTCATCTCTCACCTGGATCTGACCGACCTGCTGGAGAACGTCGCCGACAGCATCGTGGAGGTGGTAAAGTTTGACCGCTGCTGCATCTATCTGCTGGATCGTCAGACCCGCCGCCTCATCCCCCGTATCCTGCGCGGCTATCGCCCGGAGGTGATCGGTCGCAACCCGATCCGTATCGGCGAGGGCGTGGTCGGACTGGTCGCGAAAAAGCAGATGCCGATTGTGGCGGGCGATGCGCGCAACGCCCCGCAGCCGATACGGGGATTTGCCCGCGCGCTGGGAACCGGCTCCTTCCTGGCGCTCCCGGTGGTGGCAAAAGGGCAGACGATCGGCGTGGTGGTGGCGGATAATAAGCTGACGCGCCGCCCCATCCATGAAGAGAGTCTGGAACTGCTCTCCACCTTCGTCAATCAGGCGGGGCTGGCGATAGAGAACGCCCAGTTGTACGAGGAACGCGAGCAGCGTTACCAGGAGATGAACCGGCTGGCAACGCAAACCGATAATATACTGCGATCCATTGCGGCATCGGTGGTCGTGGTCAGCCCGGAAGGGCGCGTGGTGCGCTGGAATAAAGCCTCCGAGGAGATGTGGGGCATTGCGGAGGAGCAGGCGAACAATCAGTCTTACTCCCGGCTGTTGGACAGCTTCGGGCTTCCCGTGGATCAGGCAGACCGCCTGCGGGGCATGATGCATCAGGTGATGGTCACGGGAAGACCGATTCAGCGGTATAAACTGCCCCTGAACACGCAGCGGCACGGAGAGACCTTCATCAACGTGCTGCTGTCTCCCTGGTCGGATCGGCAGGGGGATCGTTACGGGGTGGTGCAGATCATGGAGGACGTGACGCGCGCGGTGAAGATGGAGGCGGATATGGAGCGTATCCGCCGACTGGCGGACATCGGTCAGCTTGCGGCAAAGATGGCGCACGAAGTCCGCAATCCCCTGAGTTCCATCAAGGGAGCCGCGCAGTTGATGCGCAACGAGTACGAACATCTGGCGCCGATGCGCGAGTTTCTGGACATCATCATTGAGGAGGTGAACGGGCTGAGCAAGATCACGACCGATCTGCTCGATTTTGCGCGCCCGATGCAGCTGGAGCTGAAGCGGGTCAATCTGTTCGATCTGGTGGAGCGGACACGGCTTCTGATGAGCGGGATGCTGGAGGAGCAGGGGGTTCTGGTGCAGGTGCGCCATGGGGAGGAGCCGCCTGTGGTTGAGTGCGATCCCAAGCAGATCGAGCAGGTGATCCGGAATATCTTTCTCAATGCCGTTCAGGCGATGCCGGAGGGGGGGATGATAACGGTCTCGGCGCAGCAGGAGCCTTCGGGGGAGAGGGTGACGCTGCGCTTCTGCGACACCGGCGTCGGCGTTACCGAGGATCGGATGGAGGTTATCTTTCAGCCATTCTTCACGACCAAAACCAAAGGGACGGGTCTGGGACTGGCAATTGTGCGTAAGATTGTGGAAAAACATGGTGGACTGGTCAGTGTATCCAGTCGAGTGGGCGAGGGAACCTGTTTCAGCGTAACGCTGCCCGTGCAGCCGCCTTACGATCCGATGGCGCATGAGCTGCCCAGAGATGTGCCGCAGGAGACGCCGGTTCCCATGACCTCCTCGTTGCCGGATGCTTAGGGGGCGGACCTTTGCGGAGAGAGAAGTTTCTTCCCCGGATGAAGTCACCGGAAGGGTCATAGATGAGCGAAACGCGAACGATACTCATTGCAGACGATGAACCCAATATTCGCCGTGTGCTGCAGGCGCTGTTCAGCAAAAACGGTTTTGTGGTGCTGACCGCCGAAAACGGCAAACGCGCGATCGAGATAGCCTCCAACAATCCTGTGGATGTGCTGATCTCCGACCTGATCATGCCGGACATGACCGGGGTGGAGGTGTTGCGCGCGGTCAAAGCGCAGCAGCCCCACTGCGCCGCCATCCTTATCACCGCCTATGGAACGATCAAGACGGCGGTGGAGGCGATGCGTCTGGGCGCATACAACTATATCACCAAGCCGTTTGACCTCAACGAACTGCACACGATGGTCAAGCAGGCGATGGAGGCGCAGAAAGAGCTTGTTGCGGAGGTGAAGACGCCTCGCTCCTCGCGACGCTCTCCGGCGAAGTTCCATGCGCTGATCGGAAACAGCGAGAAGATGAAGGAGCTTCTGCACACGATTGAGCGCGCCGCCGACAGCCGCGCCACCGTGCTGGTGCGCGGCGAGAGCGGTGTGGGAAAGGAGCTGGTGGCGCGCGCCCTGCACGCCCTCTCCGCGCGCTCCAGTAAGCCCTTTGTCGCCATCTCCTGCGCCGCGCTGCCCGAAACGCTGCTGGAGAGCGAGCTTTTCGGACACGAGAAGAGCGCGTTTACCGGAGCCTCCACCCAGAAGCCGGGGCGTTTTGAGATGGCGCACACCGGAACCCTCTTTCTGGATGAGATCGCCGAGATACCGCCTTCACTGCAGGTGAAGCTGCTGCGCGTGCTGCAGGAGCGCGAGTTTGAGCGGCTGGGCGGCACGAAGAGCATCAAAGTGGATGTGCGGCTGGTAGCGGCGACCAACAAGGACCTGGAGAAGGCGGTGGCGGAGGGTGAGTTCCGGCAAGACCTCTACTACCGTCTGCAAGTGATCCAGATCTACGTTCCCGCGCTGCGCGAACGCCGGGAGGACATTCCGCTGCTGGTCAACCATTTTCTGGAGAAGTACTGCCGGGAGAACGAGCGCGCCATCACAGAGGTCTCTGCGGAGGCGATGGGACTGCTGACAAGCTACTCCTTCCCGGGCAATGTGCGCGAACTGGAGAACGCCATCGAAAGCGCCGTGGTGCTTGCCGACCGCAACGCCCGAACGCTGACTCCCGATCTTCTGCCGATGAACATTCAGCGGCACGCCGCCGGAGCCACCGCGTAGAAGCAGCAGAACGGGGCTTCTCCGTGAAACCGACCGCCGTCCCGTTCCGAACTTCGCCTCCCGCTCCGCACCGGGTTCTCCTGCGGGGCAGGAGGCTTTTTGACGCCTGTCGAACCCCGTGACAATGGAGCCGCCAGAAGGCTCCCTGCACTGTCTGCGAGGTAAGAACTATGAGCGGCTCTCTGAGCCTCAACGGAACCTGGGACCTCCTCTTTGAGGAGCGCGCCCCGGAATACTATACCGTCCCTCATCTGCGCGGCTGCCGCCCGCTGTCGGTCAATGTGCCCGCCCCGATCCATACGGAACTGGCGCGTCTGGGGCTGCTGGACGATCCCTACTACGGCATCAACGCGCTCAAAGCCCGATGGGTCGAGGAGCAGTTCTGGATCTACCGCCGCGATCTGCAGGCGCCGGCGGAAGCCGCCGCGCAGCACGCCTGGCTGGTCTTCGACTGCCTGGAGCTGCACGCAACGGTCTGGCTAAACGGAGAGAAGGTAGGAACACATGCCAACGCCCATCGCCCCGCCCGCTTCCCGGTAACCGGTCTGCTGAAAGAGGGCGAAAACCGGCTGGTTGTACTGGTCGAGAGCGGTCTGCACGCCACGATAGACCGCAACCCGCACGAGTACGGTCCCGGCGACTGGCACTTCCTGATGACCAATCGCGTCTGGCATCGGCATCCGCAGTATCAGGCGGGCTGGGACTGGAACCCGCGCCTGCAAAATGTCGGGATACTGGGCGATGTGCGGCTGGAGTGGAGCCGCGTTCCCCGGCTGGATCAGGTCGCTCTCTTTGCCGTTCCCTCTCCCGATCTCTCCCGCGCCGTCTTCACCGTCCGCGCTTTTGTGGAGAACCCGCGCTCTGAACCGGCGCAGGGGACCCTGCATGCCGCCCTGATCGCCCCGGATGGAACGCGGCGCGCGCAGTCCAAAACGGTTACCCTGCCTCCAGGCGAAAGCCGGCAGGAGATCGTCTTCCTACAAAAGGAGAAGCCGCGCCTGTGGTGGCCCGTCGGGCACGGCGAACAGCCTCTCTATACGGTGGAGGTCGCGCTAGAGACGGAGGGAGAGACGCAGTCCCTGTCGCGCAGAACCGGCGTACGCAGGGTGGAGATGGATCAGTCGCCGCATCCGGTCGAGGGGCGTTACTGCATTCTGAAGATCAACAACCGACCGGTCTTCTGCAAAGGCGGAAACTGGGTTCCCGCAGACATGCTCTACAGCCGCGTTACGCCGGAACGCACCCGCGAACTGGTTCGACTGGCGCTGGAGGCAAACTTCAATACGCTGCGCATCTGGGGAGGCGGTCTCTATGCGGACAGGGCGCTGTGCGACGCCTGCGACGAGTCCGGGATCCTGATCTGGCACGACCTCCTCTTTGCATGCGGAAAGTATCCCGGCGACGACCCGGCTTTCTCCGCAGAAGTGCGTCGGGAGGCGGCGTATGCAGTGCGAGAGCGAGCCTGTCATCCTTCGCTGGCGGTCTGGTGCGGCAACAACGAGATCGAGTGGGGCGACTGGCACTGGGGATACGACGATCGGGCGCGCACCCATCCGCACTACGCCCTCTTCCATCACGATCTGCCGAAGATCGTTCTGGAGGAGGATCCCTCGAAACTCTACTGGATCAGCTCCCCTTGGTCGCCCGACTTCCGGCATCCCAACGATCCGACCGTCGGCGATCAGCATCCCTGGAACGTCTCCATCCTGACGGCGGGCGGCGCGGATTTCTGGGAGTACCGCCGCTATGTAGACCGCTTCCCCAATGAAGGGGGCGTGCTGGGAGCCTCCTCCCCGGCGACCCTGCGGCAGTTTCTGCCGGAAGGGGAGCGCGTCCTGTTTTCGCCCTCCTGGGTTCATCACGACAACCCGCTCGCGCTGCAGGACGGCGTGCCCGGAGAGATGGGACACGCCTATCAGACTGTCCGCCTCTGGACCGGGTTCGATCCGATGGAGATGGACTGGGAGGAGTACGCCTTCCTGAGCGCGCTGCTGCACAGCGAGGGGCTGCAGGAGTATATTGCCAACTACCGGCGGCGCATGTTCAGCAGCGCGTCCGCCATCTTCTGGATGTACAACGACTCCTGGCCCGTCACGCACGGCTGGACCATCGTGGACTACTACCTTCGCAAGAAGCTCTCCTACCATCCTGTGCGCCGCGCCTTCGCGCCGATCACGGTCGTGGTGGCAGAGGAGGACGGGCAGATCCTCGTCTTCGGCGTCAACGACAGCCCGAAAAGCTGGAGCGGCGATCTGCGCTGCGGACTTTTTGGGACCGCCGGACGCCTCTACGAGACGCAGGAGTGTGCGGTGAGACTTCCCGCCAACGCCTCCACGCCCCTCGCACAGATCTCCCGCGCTGCATGGGACGCGCTGGGGGTAACGCGCGCCGGGGCGTTCGCGCAGCTTCTTCGACGGGACGTTCCGGTCGCGCAGCATCGGATGCTGCGCGCGCGGTTCGGCGAACTAGAGTGGACGGAGCCGCAGATCGCCTGCGAGGTCGCGCGGGGACAGCTTACCCTGCGCTCCGAAGCCTTCGTCTGGGGCGTCTGCCTGGATGTGGACGGAGAGGCGAACTATCCGGATAACGCCTTCGACCTGCTGCCGGGTCTGCCCTGTACAATCCCCTGGCGCGCCGGCTGGGGCATGCCGAAGATCGTGCAGACCGGCAATCGGGCGATGTTGAGAGAGCGAAGAGCCGCCGGAACATAGCGCTCAAACGGAGTATCGGCGAAGGGGCGTTGGGAGTAGAGGAGACAGACTATGAGAGGTTCCGTGTGTTTCCGTGTAGCAGTGACTGTCCTTCTCGGTCTGTTGTGCGCCATGTCGCAAGCGCAGCAGCTGCCTGAAGAAATCTCCGGCCAGAGGTTTCAGTTCAGGTATGAGGTTGGACGCCCGTTCCGCTACGCGATTGGGATGAGGGTCCGCCTGGATATGCACACGAAAGCCGGAGCCGAAGACCAGAATATGAAGATGCTCCTCGACACGCGCTATACCGTCTCTCTGACGCCCCGTTCCGAGCCGAAACAGGGGATCACCCCCGTGCGGATCGAGCCTTCCGGGATCGAAGGGGACTGGGATGTTCACAGCCCTGGCGGGCATCTCGTCGTCACTCTGCGCGGCGGGGAGATAAGGGGGACGCATAACGGATTAATCGTTATGGATACGGCGAAAGGGGTCGGCAGAGAGCAGGCGCAGGAGTTGAAAAAGGAGCTGTTGCTTCTCACCAAGAGCGGGATGGCGGATCTGGACACTCGGGGCAACGTGAAGCAGTTTCGCGGCGATCCGGACTTCGTTCGGTTCTGGAATGAGATGCTGGAGAACCAGACGGGTCTGTTTGGTGTGATCTTCCCCGTCAAAGCTGTCGCCGTCGGCGATTCTTGGATGGAAGCCGTTACGGTCAGGAAGATGGGAGAGATGCGGCTAGAGGGGGAGGGGATACGCGTGGAGGCGGTATTCACGCGCCAGCCGGATGAGACGGTGCAGGACAGGCGTCTAGCGGTATTTCGCTGTTCGGCTCCCCTCAAACACAGAGAAATCGCGGGCAGCATGGCGTGGGCGGGGAGAAAGATATCCGTGAAGCTGCTGGAGTTAGATCAGCAGGCGACCGGCGTGATGAAGTATGACTTCGCGAGGGGACTGATCTCGGAAGCCTCCGTGCAGTCGGATCGGGCGGCGACAGTGGAGCTGTCCGTTCCGGGACAGTCGCTGGCGGTGGAGATGAAAGTCCGTATGGAGATCCGCTGGAGACTGATTCCTGACGGACCGGAGGCGCCGCCGCTGTCGTCGAAGGCGCAGGAGAGCCGGCTTCAGTCCCGACTATCCGGCGCGTTCATGCGCGCGGCGAGAAACCGGGCAGAACGCTGCAGCTCCTCGATCCCGTTCACGCCGTCCTCGATGGAGACCCAGCCGTCAAAGCCGACCCCGCGCAGGATGCGAAAGATCGCGTCAAAGTCGTTCATGCCTGTTCCGATCTCGCCGTGAATGAGCTGCGCGTAGTCCGTGACGCCCTCCGGTCCGAGGGTGATGCCGGGGCGCGGTCTGCGGTCGGAGGCGTGCATGCTGACCACGCGCCGCTTGACCCGCTCCAGCAGCTCCAGCGGGTCTTCATTGGCGAGGAGCGTATTGGAGGGATCGTAGTTCACGCCGAACCAGGGGCTTTCGATCCGCTCCACGATGGCGCAGAAGAGCCGCATCTTCTGCGCGAACTCGGGGTAGGTCCAGTAGTTGTCCTTGAAGTGGTTCTCCATCGCGAGGATGATCCCGCGCCCTGTGGCATACGGCAGCAGCGCCTCGATGCACGCGACCACCCACTCCACCCCCTGCTCCTCCGACACCTCCGGGCGACGCTGTCCGGAGAGAACCCGGCAGGTCCGCGCGCCGAAGTATGCCGCCGTCTCGATATGCCGGCGGTACCGCGCGATCTCCTCCGCGCGCTGCGCCGGGTCGGGATGCGTGAAGTCAGGGGAGGCGCAGTACATCGGCATGGCGAAGCCGGCGGTTTGCAGCGCGTCCTTCACCCGCGCCAGATAGTCCGGCTCGAGACGCTCCAGAAAGCCGGGATAGAACTCCAGACCCGTCACGCCGAACGGCTTCAGCTCCCGCTCCGCCAGCGCAATCCAGTCGAAGACGGTCATCGTCCGGCGCACGCACAGCTCGTCCATGTAGCATTTGGGGAAGGCAGCCAGTTTCATCGGTTTCGCCTCTGCGCCGCCTGAACGGCTTCCCGCATCTGCCGCTCGCGCTCTTCCCACGCCTCCGTCAGTCCCAGATGCGCCAGCATCTCGCCTCCGGGCAGGAAGGGATCCTGCAGGCGGGTCAGCCAGCCGGTCAGCTGTTCTGCGAGGCTCTCCTGAATCGTCCGGGCTTCCGGCAGTCCGCAGAGATTTCGCATCTGATAGGGGTCTTCATGATGGTCGAAGAGCAGCCAGGGCGACCTGCCGGGCTGCTCCACATAGGTGAACCGATCCGTTCTCACGCCGCGCCACTCCGGCATACCCTGCATCGTCGCCTCGTCACATGCCAGATAGTTTGCCAGAAAGACCGACCCCGGCTGCGGGGCGTCCGGTTCGCCGCGCAGCGCGGCGGAGAGATCGCGTCCCGGCAGATCGGGCATCCCGCTCCAGCGCAGCAGTCCGGCAAGTGTGGGCAGGATATCTATGGTTCCCATCAGGACGGGCGACACGCCTCCCGCCGGGACGACTCCGGGCAGTCGGATCAGGAAGGGGACATTCACCGACTCTTCGTAGGGCGACTGCTTCTTCATCCAGCCGTGCGACCAGAGCATGTCGCCGTGGTCGGAGGTGAAAATAACGAAGGTGTTCTGCGTTAACTGCAGTGACTCGAGTGTCTCGAGCAGCCGCGCCATCTGCTCGTCCAGCGCGGTGATCGCGGCGTAGTAGTCCGCCAGCGTGCCCCGGCACTCCAGATGCCGCGCCAGCGGATTGGGGGCGTCCGGCTGCATATTGGGGCGCAGGGTGAGGGAAGCCGGGTCGTACAGGGCGCGACAGGAGTCGGGAACCAGATGGTAGGGATCGTGCGGCGGTCCCCAGGAGAGAACCAGACAGAACGGCTCCGGTCGTTTCGCCTGCTCCTGCAGGAACGCGATCGCCAGATCGGTCTGTACCTGCGGCTCATAGCCTTCGGCGGTGCGAAGATCGGGCGTATCCTCAAACCAGCGGGGGCGAAAGTAGTCGTGCGCGCAGTTGTACGCCGCCCAGAACTCGAACCCCAGACGGCGCGGACCGGGGGGCGTGAAACGGTCGCGGGGCAACCCGTCCAGGTGCCACTTGCCGATATAGCCGGTGCGATAGCCGTTGTTGCGGGCAAGCGTGCCGAGAGAGGGCAGGTCGGTGCGAACCGGGAGGTCGTTGCCGGGAACCCGGTTAACAGGAGGATAGGTTCCGGTCAGCAGGACGGCGCGGTTGGGACAGCAGACCGGCGAGGTCGCGCAGCAGCGTGTCAGGCGCATGCCTTCGGACGCCAGGCGATCCAGGGTCGGCGTGAGGACTTCGCGATTGCCGGCGCAGCCCATATCCTGCCCGCGCATCTGATCCGCAAAGACAAACAGCAGGTTCGGGCGGCTGCTCAGACTCATCTTCTCTCCTCCGGTCGGGGAGCTTCCGACAGAACTGGCAACAGATGTCAACGCATGCGGCGTCCGCCTCTTGACAAAACGGAGGTTCTCCCCTATAATAGAGCTGTCACGGGGGTGATTGGAGTCGACTCGGGCGATGACATCTCTGGTGGCGAGCCGAGGCGCCGCTGGCCTCGTAAAAAGCGGCAAAACAATAAACGCGAACACCAATCAGTACGCGCTCGCTGCCTAATTAGGCAGCGCGTCCGCCCGTCTCCTGTTGGCCGAGACGACTGCGGGCGTCACCTATGCCAACTAACCTGACCGGGCGCGTCCGCCGCCCCGTCAGGGACATTCCAGCGTAATAGTCCGGCGGTATCCTGTCTATGGGGGACGGCCGGATGAACCCAGAACATAGACTACGCTCGTAGATGCCCGGGGTGTGTCCTCGAGGACCGGGGTTCGAGTCCCCGCACCTCCACCATGTCCGAACCGCCGCCTGCGCAGGAAGCAGGCGGCGGTTCTACTCTTTTGCCAGCGCGTAGGCGATCAGGCGATCCAGCAGTGCGGGGAATGGGATGCCCGCCGCCTGCGCCGCCTCCGGGAGCAGGCTGGTCGGAGTCATGCCCGGAATGGTATTCACCTCCAGCACATACGGCTGATCTGCGCGCACCATCATGTCCACTCGCGACATGCCCCGACAGCCCAGCGCCTGATGGCTGCGGATGGCGTAGTCGCGGGCAAGCGCCGCCGCCGTCTCCGAGATACGCGCCGGGATGATGTGCGCGCTGCCCCCGGGCGCGTATTTCGCCTCGTAGTCGTAGAAGCCGCTCTTCGCCACGATCTCGATCAGCGGAAGCGCCTCCGGCTCCTCATTGCCCAACAGCCCCGCCGTGATCTCGGTCCCGCCAATATACTCCTCGATCAACGCCGTCGAGTCGTAGCGCAGCGCATCGTTCAACGCCTCCTCCAGACGATCCGGCTCGCGAACAATCGCGCATCCGATCGTGCTGCCCTCCGCGTTGGGCTTCACCACCGCCGGGAAGCCGAAGGAGCCTTCGATACGCGCCGCCAGGTCCGCCGACTTCGGTCGCGCGGAACGGCGCACGAGGATCTCCTCCGGAACCGGTATCCCCTCGGCGCGCAGGAGCCGCTTCGCCATCGCCTTATCCATTGCCAGCGCGCTCGCCAGCACGCCGGAGCCGGTGTAGGGGATCCCAAGAAGCTCCAGCATTCCCTGAATCGTCCCGTCCTCGCCGCCTTTGCCGTGCAGCGCGATAAAGACCACATCCGGGCGCAAGCCGTCTTCAGGGATCAGCGCGGGGGAGCCGGATAACGCCGCCGGGACGAAACTGCCGAAGGCGGCGGGGTCGCTCTCCGGGAGCGGCGTCCCGCAACTGCCGGAGGAGAGCGGCGCGGTCTGCCTACCGACCAGCGCCGCCGCATCCAGCGACACGGGAAGATACTTCTCTCGATCCAGAGCCGCCATGATCTGCCTGCCCGTCGAGAGCGATATCTCACGTTCCGAGGAGGTTCCTCCCATCAGCACCGCGACGCGAAGCGGTTTCACGCGCCTATCCCCGGATGATCGCCAGCACTTCGTCGCGCTTCTGCTCCATCATCTCCTGCGACTTCGCCTCCAGGTTCAGGCGTACTACAGGGTCGTTGGCGGAGGGACGCACGTTGAAGTGCCAGTCGGGATAGAAGACCGTGATTCCGTCGAGATAGCTGATCTCGGCGTCTTTATAGCGCTCCGCCAGCCGTTCGATCACCGCCATCGTGTCGGCGACGGTCGAGTTGATCTCGCCGGAGAGGTAGTAGTCTCCCAGACTGGCGACCAGCTGCTTGAGAGAGATGCCGCTGGAGGAGAGCATCTGCAGGATGGCGAGCAGCGGAATGTAGCCGTTATCGGCGTAGTAGTGATCGCGGAAGTAGTAGTGTCCGCTCACCTCCCCGCCGAAGATCGCGTTCTCGCGGCGCATCGTGCGCTTGATGTAGGAGTGCCCGACCCGTTCGGTGATGGGGCGTCCGCCCAGACGGATTACCCAGTCGCGCACCGCCCAGGAGGAGCGGATATCGTAGACGATGGCGGCTCCCGGCTCTCGCTCCAGAAAATAGCGGGCGACCAGGGTGGTAACAAAATCGCCGGGAATGAACCATCCGGTCTCGTCGAGGAAGTAGACCCGATCCGCGTCGCCGTCCCACGCCACGCCGAAATCGGCTCCTTCGGCGGGGACGCGCTCGATCAGTTCATGGATATTTTCGACCTCGAAGGGGTTCGCCTCGTGATTGGGGAACCGTCCGTCCGGCTCGAAGTACATCGGCGTCAGCGAGATCTGGGGGAAGCGCGCCAGCAGCGCCTCCGCCACTACGCCCCCGACGCCGTTGCCGGCGTCCGCGATGATCCTGAACGGCTTGATCTTTGAGACATCCACAAACTGCATCAGGTGATCAATATACTCATCGAGGATATTTTCGGTTGTGCGGGTTCCGGGGCGCGGCGCATCGGTGAACGCGCCTTTCACCACCATGTCGCGCAGCTCCTCCATCCCGGCGTCTTTTCCGATCACGTGCGCCCCGGCGCGCACCATCTTCATCCCGTTGAGTTCTTTGGTACAGTGGGAGGCGGTGATCTGCACGCCGGGGATGTTGCGTTTGCCGGAGATATAGTAGACCATGTCGGTCGTCGTCAAGCCGATGTCCAGCACATCCACGCCCTGCGACATCAAGCCTTCTGCCAGCGCGTCCGCCCAGGCGGGACTGGAGAGCCGGGTATCGCGCCCGATGGCGACCAGCTTCTCGCCGAACAGCTGCGCCAGCCCCTTCCCGATCTCCCGCACGCCTGACGGCTCGAGAGGCGCCTGAAACGCATCCGCATCGCCAACCTTCCCGAAATAGACGCTCTCCTCGTCCACCAGTTCCGGCACGATGGCGCGTATATCATAGGTACGAAAGACCTTCGGGTCTACCATCCGCTTCTACTCCTCTGTTTCGGTCTGCGCGATCTCCGGTGAATAGTCGGGGCTGTCTCCTCATCCGGATTCGAGTCTGATTTATTAGAATACCCTGACGAAACGGGCGGGGTCAAGCAGAAGGAATCCTGCGGCGCCTTAGTGAAAAGTAGCGCTGTGAAGGCGGTCATCTTTAACGCCGATGACTTCGGCGTACATCCGAAGACCAATGCGGCGATCCTGCGGGCGCACACCGAGGGCGTGCTGACCAGCGCGAGCCTGATGGTGAACGAGCCGGCTGCCACAGAGGCGGCGCAACTGGCGCGAGCCTGTCCCTCGCTGGCGGTCGGGCTGCATGTAACCCTGAGCAGCGGTCGGGCGGCGCTGCCACCGGGCGTGATACCGCGCCTTGTCGGGCAGGAGGGACGGTTTCGCGAGGACCCGGCGCGCGCGGGAATGGTCTACTTCTTTTCACGGGCGGCGCGGCGCGAACTGGCGCGGGAGATCGAGGCGCAGTTTCAGCGGTTTGCGGAGACCGGACTGCCCTTCTCGCATGTGGATGGCCACCAGCATCTGCATATGCATCCGGTCGTCTGGGACTGCGTCCTGACGCAGTGCGAGGCGTATCGGGTCAGGAGGATCCGTATCCTCAACGAGGAGTTTCGCCCCGTCTCCCCGGGACGGGCGATCGGCAGACGTTTTGAGTGGCTCTGCTTTCGCGCGCTGCGCCGGCGCTGTCTGCGAAAACTGAACGGGAGAGGGTTTTTCGTGCCGGAGCGCGTCTACGGTCATCTGGAGACAGGGCGCATCTCGGCGCGGTACCTGACCGAACTGCTGCCCCGTCTGGGTGGACAGACCAACGAGATCTATCTCCATCCCGGAACTCCGCACGCGCAGCCGATGCCCGGCGGCTCTCCGGAGATGGATGTCGAACTGGACGCGCTGCTGCATCCCTCCGTCATCCTCGCGCTGGAGCAGCATCAGGTCAAAAAGATGACCTATGCGGAGGCGGAGACCTGGTCCTGTCAGGCGCGGCTATCGCACAGGAGTTAGCTTCAGAGGCGTCGTCTCGCCGGCAGCCCTCTGCGCTCCCGCGGCAGGACGCTCCGAACATGAGGAGTACCGACATGGTGCGGATCCTCTGCCCCCACTGCGGGGCGGGAAATCGAGACAGCCAGCAGACCGATACCTGCTGGCAGTGCGGAAAGAGCCTGTGGGAGCCGGTGCACCGGGAGACCTATGCGCTCGGAGCCATTCCTCCGCAGAGCGAAACCACCGCGCTGTCCCCCGGTTTTCTGCGTCTTCGCTCGATTGTGAACTGGCAGCTATGGATCGCTGCGCTCGCCGCCGCGCTGTCGCTGCTGCTCTTTCTCACCGCGCTTATTCTCTATCTGTTGCGTCCGAGCGAACCGGGGCTGCCCCGCTCGAACGCGCCCAGCTCCGGTCTGAACGCCACGCTGTAGGGGCATCCAGGGAGTCAGGATGGAAGTCGGACGATGGATGGGATCGCTGCATCCCGCTCTCATTCATTTCCCCATTGCGCTGCTTCTTCTGGCGGTTGCGCTGGAAGCGGTCGGTTTCATACGGCGGGACACCCGGTTTGTCTGGTCTGCGCGGATCTGCCTGATCGTCGGCATCGTCTCCGCGCTCTTCGCCTTTGTCTGCGGCAACTTCGCGGAGCTGTGGGCGGTGCGCAGCGGCGTCCACGAGGACGCCGTCGAGTATCATGAGTTTCTTGCCACCATTACCAGCTGGCTCTTCGTCGGACTGACAGCATGGCGTTTACTGATGCGCCCCGAGACGCGGCGGGTCTGGCTTGGACTGTGGATTGCGGCGGCATCCTTTGCCGGCGCGCTGCTGGTCGTTACGAGCTATTATGGCGGCGTTCTGACCTACCAGCACGGCGCGGCGGTGCAGAATATCGGGATGCTCCAGAACCCGACCGACGATCACCTGCTCGTGCTGACCCAGCGGCAGGATGAAGCCAGCATCTTCTACTCCAACTTGATGCACCATATCTTCGGCTGGGTGGTGCTGGCGCTGGCGGTTATTCTGCTGCTCGATCAGTTGTCCCAGCGAATCGGAGCATGGGCGCGGCGGGTCGGTCCGTTTCTGCTGCTGGGCGCGGGCATCTTCCTGCTCATCTTCAGCGATCAGGACGCCTGGCCCCTCTACAACGTGCGCCCCTATCGCAGCATCTTCGATAAAGAGGTCTTCCTGCATAAGACCTATGCGGCGCTGCTGATGGCGGCGGGAATCGGCGGGTTGTGGCAGATGTGGCGCCGCGGGGGGGATGCGCAGGCTTCGCGCAGCTGGAGACTGCATGACCGCTGGATGGCGGTCTTTGCGCTGGTGGGAGGCGCGCTGCTGTTCACGCACATTCACTCCGCCGCGCCCTACGCCAACATCGCTGTCGGGGTCTACATCCATCACACGGTGATGGGTTTCGTCGCACTGGCAATCGGCGCGGTCAAACTGCTGGACGACGCCCTGCCGACGCCCTCCCGGCGGCGCGCGCTGGCGTATCCCGCGCTGATGGCGCTGATGGGCGTGCTGCTGATCAACTACAACGAGGGGCTGCCCTGGTTTATGGGATACGGCAGGCTCAGCGCGAGCGCGCCGCGGGGCGGGCTGATTGCGCCGCTCGGAGACTACCGCGCCGAACTGGTCTACCATCCCGAACAGACCCGGCTGGAGATGTTCGTGATGAAACAGGACAGCGCGGTGCCGGTGAATCTGCCTGTCTCTCTCAGTCATGCGGTGGTCTCCGTCGGCAATGAGAAGACCGAGGTTCCCCTGACCGCCGCCGACGGTCAGTCCGGCGGGGCGCATTTTGTCGGGAAAGCCAGCTTTCTGCGGGATGTCCCTCTGTTTCAGGTGCGCGCCAGCGTTCCGCTCAACGGGAAGGAGCACATCGCCGATTTCGAACCCTGGGTGGATATGCGTCTGGCGCAGCCCAGCCGCGCCCCCTACGTCTGCCCGATGCACCCATATATCGGGTCGGCGACGCACAGCCGATGTCCCGAGTGCGCGATGCCGCTGCAGCCGAACCGGCGTCCCGGTCCCGTCCGACAGCTTCACGCGCCGGAACTGCGGATGGATCTCCTGCCCGGCATCGAGCCGCTGCAGCCGGGGAAGACCGCCCGGCTGATCTTCACGCCGCGCCGCTGCAGCGATAACGCCATCCCTCCGCTGGAGAGCGTCCACACGCAGAAGTTTCATCTGATTATCGTCAGCCGCGATCTCTCTTTCTACGATCACCTGCACCCGCAGGAGCAGCCGGACGGCTCCTACGCGCTGGACTACGCCTTTCCTCAGCCCGGAATCTACCTGCTCTTCGCCGATGTAACGCCGGTCGGTCTGCCCAATCAGGTCTTTCGCCTGCCGGTCCGCGTGGAGGGGACGCCGCCGGCTCCTGCCCCGCTGCGAATCCCGATGGCGTATGCGAAGACGCAGGGCGACTATCGTATCGCCCTGTCGGTCTCGCCCCTGTCGCCACGCCCGCGCGAGGAGACGATCCTGACCTTCTCCTTTACCGAAAACGGCAAGCCGGTTACCGACCTGCAGCCCTGGCTTGGCGCGCCGGGGCATTGTGTCATAATAAGCGAGGATACGCAGGACTATCTGCACAGTCATCCGCTGCTGCTGTCTGCGCCCCCAACGCGCGCCGGTCCTTCCGTGACGTTTCATACGCTGTTTCCGCGCTCCGGTCGGTATAAAGTCTGGGGGCAGTTCATGCATCGAGGGCGGCTGCTCACGGTGGATTTTGTGGTGCGCGTCTCCTGACATGCCGGGCGCGCGCGGTGATTTTATCCGAGAGGTGAGAAGATAGAACCACAGGTCAGCAAACTGCAGGTGGTGGCGGTGATCCTGTTCGCTACGCTCTGCGTCTCGGCAGGCGAGACGCTTCTGAGCGCGGGGATGAAGATGGCGGGAAAAGAGGGGCAGACCGGCGTGCGGATTGCGCTTGCCGCCATCGCCAACTGGCGCGTGCTGTTCGGCTCGTTTCTGATGATGGTATTCTTCGTACTCTACGCCCTGTGCCTCTCCTGGGCAGATATCAGCTTCGTCATCCCCTTCACCGCGCTCAGCTATCTCTTTGTCGCCATCTTCGCGCAGTTTTTGCTGCATGAGGATGTAACCCTGACCCGCTGGCTCGGCACGCTGCTGATCGTTCTGGGCGTGGTGGTCGTCGGACTCGGCGAGCGTCACTGAATCGCCTTCGCCCATGTTTGCCCTGCAGGTACTTACCGGCGCGCTTCTCCTGTGCGCCTGCGTCTACTACCCGCTCTGTCTGGCGGCGGCGCGTCACTGGAGACGCACCTCCTCAGTTGCGTTGTCGCGCAATCCTCCGCCAGTCGCCATCCTCAAGCCTCTGCGGGGCGATGACCCCGAGCAGTATGCCAATTTCGAGAGCTTCTGCCGGCTGGACTATCCCGTCTATCAGATCGTCTTTGGCGCGCTCGATCCGGACGATCCGGGACTGGAGAATGCGCGACGCCTGCAAGCCGCCTACCCGCATCTGGACATCGCGATCGTCGCCGGAGGGGAGGTCTTCGGGCTGAACCGAAAGGTCTGCAACCTGCAGGGCATGCTGGACGTAACAGAGTATGACCTGATCGTTCTGTGCGACAGCGATATGCGCGTCCGTCCCGACTACCTGCGGCGCATAACCGCTCCCTTTGACGATGAGAAGACAGGGCTGGTCACCTGTCCCTATCGCGGCTGCCACCCGCGCAGTCTGGCAACGAAACTGGAGGCTCTGGCGATAGGCTTCGACTTTCTTCCCGGCGTCTTTCTGGCGAACTGGCTGAGCGGGATTCGCTTCGCCCTGGGGGCGACCATCGCCCTGCGGCGGCGCGTGCTGGAGGAGATCGGCGGGTTCCGGTCGCTGGCGGACGAATTGGCGGACGACTACCGGCTGGGCGAGAGGGCGGCGCGCGCCGGCTGGCGGGTGGTTCTTTCCGACTATATCGTGGACGACGTGATGGGGGCGGAGAGCTTTCGGCAGGTGTGGGCGCGCCGTCTGCGCTGGGCGAAGACGACCCGCGCCATGCAGCCGGGGGGATGGGCGGGCTACTTCGTCACCTATGGAACCGTCTCCGGACTGCTGTTTCTGGCGGCAAACCGGTTTCAGGCGGTCGGATGGATCGGACTGGGGATCGTCTGGACGCTGCGGGGACTGACCGCCCTGTTGACGGCGCGTCTCTACACACAGGACGAGAACCTGCCGCGACGGCTGCCGCTGCTCTATCTGAGCGATCTGATCAGTGTGGCGCTCTGGGTCTGCAGCTATTGCGGCAGCACGATCTCCTGGCGCGGAGAGCGGTTCCGGCTCGGCGCAAACGGGCGTCTGGAACGCCTGTCCTAGAGGCTCACTTCACTACCTGCGAGGTATCTTTCGATGAAAACCGGTTATCTTCGGTCTCTGTTGATACTGGGCGGAGCCATTGTGATGGTCGGGATGGTGGTTCCCAATCTGCGTCTCTCCTGGCGCGAGCCTCGCGCCGTCGCCACGCCTCCCGGAGGGGTGGACCCCGCCTCCATTCACCCGGAGGAGATCTTTGCGCGCGCCGCCGCCCTTGCCAGTCCCTCCGTCGTGAACATAGACACGGAGAGGCGCGTCCGTTTGCGCGGCTCGCTGCTGGAGGAGGAGTTTTTCGGTCCGCGCTATCAGCGGGTCGCCGGCTCCGGCTCCGGCGTGATCATCAATGCGGAGGGTGACATCATCACCAACGAGCATGTCGTCTCCGGGGCGGAGCGGATCGTGGTGACGCTGGCGGACGGCAGGCAGTTCGACGGGCGCGTGATCGGGGGCGACCGGCGCACCGATGTCGCGCTGATCAAGATCGAGGGCAGCAAGCTGCCGGTCGCTAAACTCGGCTCCTCGGCGAAACTGATTCCTGGACAGATCTCCGTCGCGATCGGCAACCCGCTGGGCTTGCGCTTTACGGTTACGCAGGGGATCGTCAGCGCGCTGGGGCGTCCGATCCGGGTCGGAGACCGCATCTATGAAGACCTGATTCAGACCGACACCGCCATCAATCCCGGCAACTCCGGCGGCGCGCTGGTGGACCGCGAGGGAAAGGTGATCGGGATCAACACGCTGGTAGACCAGCAGGCGCACGGGATCGGGTTCGCCATCCCGATAGATACCGCCATGCGGATCGTCCGGCAGTTGAAGCAGTACGGCAAGGTCAAACGCCCCTGGACCGGGATCTATGCCATGCCCATCACCCGCATCATTCAGGTGCGCTTCGGGGTGGATTTTACGGAGGGCGCCTTTGTGCAGGGGCTGGACCGCGGCAGTCCGGCGGATGAAGCCGGCATCCTTCCCGGCGACGTGGTGCTGGAACTTAACGGCGAAAAGGTGCGCGATCCCGACTCGCTGCGTCAGATCACCGATAAGCTGAAGATCGGGCAGACGGTTCCCATCCTCATCTATCGTCAGGGAGAGCGCCTGAAGGGGGAGATTACCCTGCGCGAGGCTCCCTGAGCGGAGCGTGCCGGAGGCTCGCAATAACGGGTACAATAATGATCAGGCAGGAGACACCGCCACAACTGTTGAATCGAAAGCGGAAGCCGGTGTTGAATGTGCAGCAAAGACGCTGAACGCAGCGGTTTTTTACATAATCCTTCGGCGGAGGAGTGACGGCGCGCCGCCGACGGAAAGGAGATTTAACGATGATCGTACCGACCCGTGTTCTTTTTGAGCACGCATATGGGAAGTACGCTCTCGGAGCGTACAACATCAACAACCTGGAACAGGCGATGGGTCTCTTCCGGGGGAATATGGATTCGCAGGCGCCCTTCATCATTCAGATCAGCAAAGGCGCGCGCGGCTACACCGACAAGCGGATGCTGGAAGCCATCATTCGCACCGCCGATACCATCTGGCCCGACGCCCTTTTCGCCGTGCATCTGGATCATGGCGATGAGGAGACCTGCTACGAGTGCATCGAGAGCGGCTTCTACTCCTCCGTGATGATTGACGGCTCTCACCTGCCCTACGAAGAGAACATCGCCACCACCGCCCGTGTGGTGGAGGCGGCGCACAAGCGCGGCGTCAGCGTCGAGGCGGAGCTGGGCATCCTCGGCGGCGTCGAAGAGCATATCAAGGTGGACGAGAAGGACGCCCGCCTGACCGATCCGGACGAGGCGAAGGACTTCGTTGAGAGAACCGGCTGCGACAGCCTCGCCTGCGCGATCGGAACCAGTCATGGAGCCTACAAGTTCTCCGGCTCTCAGGGCATCCATCTGGAGCGGATTGCCGAGATCCAGAAGCGGCTGCCGGGCTTCCCGCTGGTGATGCACGGCTCCTCTTCCGTTCCGCAGGACGAGGTTGAGCGGATCAATGCGGCGGGCGGCGCGATCAAAAACGCCAGCGGCGTGGATCCCTCCAAGTACCTGCCTGCCGCCCGGCTGGGCGTCTGCAAGGTGAACATTGACACTGACGGGCGTCTGGTCTGGTGCCGCGTGCATCGCGAGTTCTTCCGCGACAATCCCGCCAAGTTCGACCTGCGCGATCCGGGCAAGATCTTCATGAGCGAGTATGCGAAGTTCATCGCCTCCCGCAACGAGCTGCTCGGCTCCGCCGGTCAGCTCGCCGCCGCCCGCGAGCATGTGATGGCGTCCGCCAAGTAGCGCAGACAGGCGATCAGAAGCGGAACGGGGCAGGCGAGAAAATCGCCTGCCCCGTCTCTTTGCGCGCCCGTCGCGCTATCGCTCCAGCGTGATCGCCAGGATGTTCAGACCGGGTTCGTTGGGCAGCGTGATCGCCGAGAGCTTTTTCGCCTCAGGGATGCGGAATGAGTACCGGTACACCGAAACCGGCATCGCGGCGTCATCCCCGAACCGCGTGCGCGTAAAACGGCTGGTGAACGCCGTCTCTTCGCCGTAGGCAGGCGGCTTGTCCCATCGGCTGACCGGGAAGGAGGTGTACTGCTCCGAGCCGTCCACAAAGACCAGCGTCAGGGCGGCGCGGACATTGTCTTTCGTTGCCGCCGCCAGCACGTGGACCGTTGTGAAGACCTCCGCCCGGCGCGCATCGGCGGCTACCGGAATGCGCTGTCCCACGCACTGCAGGACGTTCCTCTCCTGCGTTCCTTTCGGTCCCCAGCGGAAGCTGATACGCCGGGTCGCATCCAGTCCCGTGCCCCGCATCGGCAGCCAGAGCGTGCTGGCGGTCGTCTCGTCGTTGGCGAACGGCGGAACCAGTTCTGCCGGAAGCGAGCGCCCCAGTCCGTCGAAGTTGCCGTCGGCGCGTTCGGTCTCTGCCGCGATCCCGTCCACATTGTAGTGGCGGTCCAGGTCCACAAAGTGCAGCCGCCCGCGCACCACCTGAATGCGATGGACGCGGGTCTCAAACGGGCGCGCGCTGGGCATGGTGGAGACCCAGACATCCCCCACCTTCAGATCCCAGACCAGCCAGTAGATGCCGTCGTCCGGCGGCGCGGTCACCCAGGCGGTCATCTCGACGTTTTCGCCCGGAGCCAGGTCTCTGGGAAGGGGCGTCGTCTCGTTCTCCCAGAGCGCCTCCGTGCCGTCTTGGAAGTACCAGTGATAGCCGATCCGGACGCCGTCCTTCTTCCAAATCTGCGGTCCGCGGTTGCGCAGCCCGATGGTGACCGGAATGCGCAGCTTTGCGGGCAGCGAGGGGGGGGTCTGATCGGCGGAAAACTGGATGCCGGCGTCCATCTCGTTGAGCGCAAACGCCTCCGGGTCGCTCACCGCGCCCTGCGTTCCGTCCTCGCTGGCGGAGATCTCCCACCGCAGATGATAGCTGACCCCGTCCGCCTCTGCGCCGGTCGTAACCTCCAGCGGAACGCCGTCGGGGCGGCTGAAGGTGATGGGCACGCTCAGAGTCGCCGCCTGTCCGGGCGGCACGTCGTTGGCGAGTTCCGCGCTGGCGTCCGCCATCTCGACCGGCTCATAGCTCTCCGGCTTTCCTGCCCGGTTCAGCGGCGACACATAGCGCCAGACCCGCGCAACCACCCGCATCCCCTCCGATTTTATCCAGGCCTTTGCGCCGTCGTTGCGCACGGCGATCCGCGCCGTATAGGTTCCGCCCGACTCCAGCGTCTTGGGCAGATCGCTGTAGATCAGCGAGATGCCGTAGTCCGGGAGTTTCGGATCGCTGCCGGCGGTTACCAGCACCGAGGCGGTCAGGGGAACGTTGCCCAGCCCGCTGAAGTAAGCCGTCACATCGCCCTTTCTGCCGACCTGCGCCAGGTCCACCACCAGGGTGTAGGCTCCCGCCTCCGCAGGAACCGCCAGCGGAAAGTCCAGCGCGAGCACCCTGCCCGGAATAATGGGGGTTCGCATGGGGAAGAAGCGCGGCTGCCCGACCTCGCTGCCGTCCGCGCGTCTCCAGCGATAGATGAGCGAGAACGCCTCCGGGGTCCAGATCGCGCTGCCGGAGTTGAGTACTCGCACCGAGACGAAGCAGGTGGTCTTCGCGGGAACCGCGCGCGGCACATTGTGCGAGATGACGGCGGCGCGAAGCTGCCCGGTGTTGGCGAAGCTGTAGGAGAGGGCGCGGGTCAGGTCGGCGTAGGTGATGCCGTGCTCCTGCGTCGGCGCAATCTCGTTGCCGGTGGAGAAGTCGTTCCAGCTGTTGAGGATGATCCACTGCGCCTGTCGGCTGAGAGCCTCCCGCCAGCCCCGTTTATAGACCTCGCCTCCGGCGCGGGTCAGCAGCGTCGGAGCGCTGTTCTCCGCGCGCGCGCTCTGCGCGGAGGCGAGCGATGCGCCGTCGCGCTCCGCCGCCTGTCGGGTCTCGGAGGGAGCGGAGACCGAGATCACCGCCGGGCGAATCCAGCCCTCCGAATCCATCTGAAAGCCGTAGGCGCGGGGATCGCCGATATAGCCGTCGAGCTTCGCCCTGCCCTTGAAATCGCTGCCGCCCAGAATCAGCAGGTCTGCGCCAAAGTCGGAGAGGAACTGCTTGCGGCAGTAGTCCACGAAGGCGGAGTCGAGATCGGAGAACGCGGAGGCGGTGGAGAGCACGACGACATGCGCCACGCCGCCCCCGTTTTTCGCCTCCAGCGGGATGGAGGCGCGATAGGTCTGCGGGATCGCCAGATAGAACTCCTTGATGGCGGCGTAGAGCCGCGCCTGCGCGGACGGTTCGCGCAGGTCCAGCCTTCCGCCAAAGGCGTTGGTCAGGGTTGGCGTCTCCAGATAGAGACCGATCAGCGGGTAGTCCAGGTTGGACGCCTCCATCGAGCGCAGCGCGCCCGCCAGCACGGTCAGTCCGCGCAGAGTTCGCAGCCGCTCGTTCTCTCCGGCGCGTACCGTCGCCAGTGCGACGTGGATGCCCGCCTGACGCATTCCGTTCAACTGCGCCCGATGCCAGTCTACCCGGTCGTAGCTGAACCAGGGACCGGCTCCCTCCAGCGGGTGAGTCTTCAGCAGCGAGGCGCCGTTGGCGGCGCGCACCGGAGAGACCGGCATGGCTTTGCGCGGGTCCGCCTGGTAGTGAAGCTGGTAGAGCGAGAAGATCAGCGCGGGAACGCTCTGCGGGGTTCGCGGCGTCAGCGCGACTTCGCGTCGCGCAGGAGGCATGATCGGCGGACGCGGCGGCTTCAGGGTAACGCTGGGCGCAACGCGGGGCGTTACGGCGGCGGGCGCGACGGCGACCGCGCCTCCGCCCGTCTCCGTTTCGGCAAATGCAAAGGAGGTGAGCGAGTTCCACTCACCCTGACTGATGATGCCGTTGATGACGGGGCGCGCTGTGAAGACGCGGGCGCAGACCTTCGCCTCCGGTGCGCTGGCGATCCGGTTGACGGCGGCATCCACAAAGATCATCTCTCCCCACAGCGACGGGTTCAGCGCGTCTGCCGGGGTCTTCACGCCGGGAAAGAGGCTGAGGAGCGGGAAGGTGTCAGAGGCGGCGCTGTAGGCGACGACATTGAAGCGGACGCGCTGACCGATGGGGGGCTGTCCGCCCAGTTCGATCCAGGGGATCGCCATCTCGACGGTATAACCGTTACCGGCGTTGGGTCTGCCTATCTCGCCGCGAGGCTCGACGCCGTATTTGAACGGGATCCGAACGCCGTCCGCCGTGAGGAAGTCCTGAAAGCCCCGCAGGGGCGTCGCCTGCGGACCGCGATAGAGCTGCGCGCCGCCCGCCACACTGACCGCCATCACGATCATGCGCGCCGGCTTATCGCCTTCGCCCTCGCGCTGAAGATAGACCGCTACCGAATCGTCTTTCAGCGGATCACCGAACGGGTTCGCCTGGGTTCCCTGCAGGGTCGGCTTGTCCACCACCGCCGCAATATACAGAAAGTTTTCATCGAAAGCCGTATAGCAGGTAATGCGACTTTTGCCCTGCGCGTGCAGTGGGACGCTCCACAGAAACACGCCCAGAAGCGCCGCGATAAGAAACAGCGCCTTTGCCGGCGGACGCATCCGGTTCTCCTTTCGTCCTTCAGAAACCCCCATCTACCCCTCTCTCCGTTCCTGCAGGCTGCACGTCCGCGATGGTCTCCCCACTGAGACGTTGCTGTTCAGAGGAGGGTTCGGAGGAACGGTCCAAGACAGCCTGTCTGCCTGTTTGAGACGGCAGAATCTTCAAACTATTATGACACACAAACAGGGCGCTCCGACGGACGGGTCAGAGCGCCCTGCAGGCGGACCGGGACGGTCTCACCGCCCCAGCAGGCTGGAGCCGCCGGTGTCGGTCTGAATATCGAAGTCTTTGCGTATGCGGAACCGGTCGCAGACAGCGGCTAACTCCTCATCGGCGGCGACGGCGGCGTCTCCAATCTCTTTAGAAGCCGACCCCATTCCGGAGCCGCGCATCTCGTTGAGGCTCTCCAGCGCCTTCTGCGGGTCGCCGCCCAGCGCCTGTCCGAACGCGCTGGCGACCGCGTTCATGGAGGTCGTCGTCTTCCCCAGCAGATCGTAGTACTTGTCGCGCAGGGCGACACAGGTCTGCGGCGCAGGTTTGGAGAGAAACCTCTGGCTGAGCGCGTCCCACTCCTGCGACCACTTCGCCATCATCCGCTGAAAATTATCGTAGGTCGCTTTGTACTGCTGCTCCGGCTCGTTGGTTGTCCAGTCCGCCATGCCGCCCGGATAGGTCAGGTCGCGGCTCTGCGCGAGCAGTTCGCTGGTCTGCCGTTTGGCTAGCAGGATCCGCTCCCGCTCGATCTCCTTGAGGAACTTCAGGTAGTCAATCACGTCCACCGGTTCGGAGGGCGAGGGCGTGGAGAGACCGGGCTTCTCGGTCAGGCTGCCGGGATCGCCCAGACGCGCGTTGCGGTCGGTCAGCGGACCGCCGACGCCCGGACCGCCCTGCGCCTGCACCAGCCGGCTGCCGTCGCCGGTCTTCGCGGAGCGTCCCAGCAGCCCGCTCTTCGCCAGTCCAAAACCCAGCGCCCCCAATAGCAGCAGTCCGACGACCGCTCCTAAGACCAGTTTTTTCCGGGAACCGGTCTGCGGCGGAGCGACGAGGGTCGTTGTCGCCGCCGGCGTTGTCGCCGCCGGCATCGCGCCGGCGCGTCCCGCCGCTACCGGCGTTCCGCACTGCAGACAGAACTGCGCGTTCCCGGGAAGCTCCGCAGAGCATCGCGCACATCTCATGGCTCTACCCTCGCTGAAAGCGGAAAGGCGCGGGTCGCCCCGCGCAGGCACGTCTCTGATAGCATGAACCCCTGCCGCAAAAAACAGGTTACCCGACAGGGAGGAGGACACAGCCTCTTCTGAGGAGGACACAGCCTCTTCTGAAGATAATACGTGTCAGAAGCGCTTTCGTTTCGGTCAAAATTCGCATGAAAAAGTGAAGGGCGTCGGGGATTGGGGGTCGGCGCTGCCCGCACGTTTTTTTTTGCGGCGTCCTGTGAAAATGAGTCCGGATGCCGCTGTTCTGATGTGCAACTACAGCGATGGAATGGACCCATCGCTGTAGTTGCTGCAGATCACATGCAGCCCCGAAAAGCGATTCGCGGGCTGCCCGGAGGTATGCAGATCGCTAATCCAGCGCGAAGAACTCCACCTGACGTCCTTTGCCATCGGCGGTCTCCATCAAGACAAAGACGCCGGTCTGTTTGGAGCCTTTGGGGTCGGTTCCCAGGGCGACATCCACCACCTTGCCCGCCAGTTTGGGGCTGCGCCAGATCGGTTTGACATCTCCCCCGCCGCCCAGAGCCAGCGCGGAGATGTCGGCGACGATGATCGCCGGACCGTCGTTATCCTGCCAGGTCAGCAGGGCATAGAGGTTTTTGTCGGCGCGCGGGTCGAAGCCGGCGGCAAAGCCTGCCTTCTGCGCCTGCTCCGGCAAGCCCAGCGCGCTCATGAACTCCGGCGCCAGATGGACGGAGAGGTAGGAGTAGAGGCCCGCTCCCTGATCGGGCGGAACCAGCTCGCGCCCGAAAGTGATCGGTTTCTCTGCAGAGAGGTCCACGCTCCAGACGTCCGGGACGCCGCCCGCGAAGAAGAAGAAGCACTCCTCGCCGTCGGCGAAGCGTACCTGTCCGGTGATGTCGGAGACGTCGGGTGCCTCCTTTTTCGCATACCTGTCGCCGTCGCGATAGTGTATAGCGCCCGGCACAACGATCACCGCCGGCTTGCCTTTGGCGAAGTGTCCGACGGCGATCTGCTTGCTCTTATCCCCCAGAGCGATGGTCGCCTCCACCTCAACGCCGTTTTCGCCGACCCTATGAACCGCCAGATTATGGTCGCTGCTGAGCGTCAGCAGGCGCGGGGTCTTATCGCCCGTCACGTCCGCCACAAAGATGCGGGTCGTGTTCTCCTTGACGGGCAGCGTCCAGGCGGATTTGAAGGCGGGTGGCCCGGTCTTTTTGGGTTTTGCGCCCATCACCTTCTCTTCGTCATAGCCTTCAAACGAGTAGTTGTGCATCTGGTAGTAGATGCCGCGCGGATTGCGCGGTCCGCCTCCTGCCGGGTTAATGTGGCAGTAGGCGCAGTTTTTATTCTCCTTCTGGGCATATTCCGGTTTGGCTTGCGCGGCTCCCGCCAGCAGCGCTGCCCCGGCGGTTACGGCAAGACAGAGAGATAGACGCATACGTTTCTCCTTTAACAGTGTGTGAGTGTCGAATGCTGTTTCCGATAGTGAGTTCGCAAGCAGGCAGTTCTTTTCCTGCCGGGATTCCGCCCCGGGAGAGGAATTCATCGTTGAAAGGTGTCTCCCAGAATCCATCCCATGACATAGGCGGGAAAGATGATATTTCCGCCGAAGAGCAGCAGGTTGACCGCGCTGTCGGGGCGCGCCAGCATGAACAGCGCGATCAGGCAGAAACTGGCGCCGAAGGCGCGCAGGACGGAGCGGGAGGTCGTCTCCTGCAGGTAGCCGATCAGCAGGTAGAGCGAGAGCGAGGCGTAGAACCAGACGAGCGAAAAAAAGACCAGCGCCGTGCCCAGTGAGATGGTAAAACGTCTGGCGCGACCGGCAGCCCTGAGCGAAAGCTCCTCCTGCGCGCTGTGCAAGAAGCCGTTCAGAGACATCAGCAGACCGCCCATGAATCCGGAGATGCCGAGCGCAAAGAGGGTCATGCCGTTCCAGTGGAGAGGCAGAAGCTCCTTTGCCGCCGTTTCGCTGTTGGTCATCACCAGCAGTGCGAGGAACAGGATCAGCGCGATCCCGACGCCGGTAACTGCCATACGCAGCCGCGGAGAGAGGGAGACGGAGGAGGCGCCGCGCGCCCGGGCGTTGCGCGCGGCGTTGCCTGCCATGGTGGGACCGGTTCTCGCGCCCACGAGCCGGTCAAACTTCTCATGCAGCGCGGAGTTGCGCGGGTCCAGCTGCAGCGCATAGCTGTACATGGCGATCGCTTCGTCCAGATGACCGCGCATCCGGTGAATGTCTCCCAGCATCTCCATCGCGACGGGATGGGGGCGTCGGCGGTTGACCTGCCGGCAGAGACGCTCCGCCTCCCGGTAGTTCATGCTGCGAAAAGCCGCCTGCGCCTGCGCGATCAGCGTATCCGCCGACCCTCCAGGAGCATGAGCGCGGCTCGTTCCGCCGCTGCCCGCGCTGCGCGCGGACCTCTGCGCGCCGCCAGATGTCTGCCCGCCGGAGGATGCGGGGCGCGCGCCTGCGCCGGATGCGCCGGAGGAGGCTGTCGCCGGACGCGATGGCGAGGGCGGAGGGGGCGGGGTAGACGGAGAGGGGCGCTGCCGGCTCTGCGTGAAGGCGCGCTCCGTGTCGTAGGCGGCGCGCTTTTGCGGATCGGAGAGCACCTGATTGGCTTCGTTAATCCGTTTGAACGTTTCGGCGGCGTCGGCGGAGCGGGAGATGTCGGGATGGTAGCGGCGCGCGAGATCGCGATAGCGTCGCTTGATCTGTTCCTGCGTGGCATCCTGCGGCACGCCGAGGATCTCGTAGTAGTCGGGCGTTTTCATCTCTCAGGTACGCGCCGGTCGTAATCGGCGCACGCGGAGCAGTTCGGAGAGCCGGAGGCTGCTACTCTCCTCCGTCGTAGATGCCGTTGAGCGCGCCTCCGCCGATCGAGCCGTATCCGCCCGACAGCGCGAACTTGATGACCGCGTAGCCGACCATCAGGGCGACCATCAGGTAGATGGCGGTCGCAAAGACATGCGCGTAGAGGTATGCCTTGCTTTCGGCTTCCCCCTCCAGGTACTCCGCGACCTTGTTCATCATGGCGTCCAGATTGCCCGTCTGTTCGCCGGTGTGGAGCATATCAATGACGATCTTCGGAAAGACGCCGGTCTCCTGAAACGCCTGCGAGAGCAGCGCGCCGCGCTCCGTCGCCAGCATCGCCCGTCCGGTTGCGCGGGCGATCATCCGGCTTCCGCTGGCGTTGCCGCCCACGCGAATCGCCAGATTGATCGGCAGTCCGGCGGCGTACATCGCGCCGAACGCGCGCCCGAACTTCGCCAGCGCAAACCCGCGTATGACCGCGCCAAGCCAGGGAAGCGACATCTTCAGACGCTCATACGACTCCCGCGCCGTGTCGGACTGAAACAGGGTGATCCGGCAGAAGGCGACGACCGCAAACCCGATCAACAGGGCTATCGCCAGAAAGCCGGCGGTATCTATCAGATACTGCCCTCCGGAGTAGCTGCCCTGTCCCATCCAGGCGATGATCAGGCGGGAGATGGCGGGCGTGCCGTCCAGAAAGAACCGCGGTCCCAGAATGAACAGGGCGGAGAGGACGACGATCTTCGGATAGAGCGTCAGACGGCTGATCAACCGTCGCAGGGAAAGCTCCTGCTCCAGATAGTCGGCGATGCGGTGAAGCATGTCCTCCAGCATTCCACCGTACTCCGCCGCCCGCAGCATCTCCATCTGCAGCTCGCTAAAGACCCAGGGATAGGCGGCGAACACATCCGACAGCTTTCCTCCCGCCTGCACCTGCCTCTGGCTTGCCCGGATGATCTCCTTGAGCCGGCTGTTTTTCGTCTGCGATTCCAGCGTGACCAGCGCCTGATAGAGCGGGAAGCCGGCATGGATCAGCGTGGCGAACTGGCGGTAGAAGAGGGCAAGCTCCTTCAGAGAGACGCCGGAGACGACCGGAAACAGCAGATTCTCTTGAAACCGGCGCGCCAGCCTGACCTGCTGCACGGGAGCGGCGCCGGCGCGCTCGCGCGCCGCCTGCTCAACGGAGCGAACCTTCTCGACCTCATACCCCATCTGGCGCACCTTCCCCAGCGCCAGCGCCGAGTTGTCCGCGACGATGGTTCCTTCCACGATTCTGCCCTGCCTGTCCCGGGCGATATAGGTGTACTCAGGCATCGTTCCGGTTCCTTTGCGCGCTAATTCATGCTGAATTCACGGTCCACAAACTCAAAGATGCCCGTGAAGTAGCTCTTCACCAGAATGATGAACAGGATTCCGGTAGTCAGAATAAAGAGGCTGATCCCGATCCGGTACATCCAGAACCGGGCGTGATGGAAGGCGCGTTCCACACTGTCCTGGTAGTATTCGGCGACTCGATCCAGCATCTGCGTCATCTGCCCGCTGACGAAGCCGGTTGCCAGCAGCGCCTCCGTCTCATCGGCGAAGAGTCCCGTCCGGGCGAAGGCGTCGTGCATCGGCACATTGCCGGTCTCGATCTGCTTGAGGGCTTCGGTCAGCTTCTCCCGGATCACCGTGTTGGGAACGACGTTCATCGCCCCTTCCCAGGCGATCATCGGACCGATCCCCGCCGCATAGAGGCGGCGCAACATCCGCACGAAAGCCGCCAGTGACCGTTGACGCGCCAGACGGCCGAAGACGGGCATCTTCAAGAGGAGCGCGTCGCGACGTTCATGATACTGCGGCTGCCGCATCCGCCGCAGCAAGAGGTGCGCCAGCAGAAAGATCAGTCCCAGGATCGGCAGGTTCCGCAGGAAGACCAGCTTCAGAAACTCCAGAAACTGCGCGTTGGGGAAGAGAGTCGGGAAGGCGGGCTGACCGACGGCGATGGCGATCAGCGCCTGCGCGACCAGCGCCTTCGGCAGCCACATCCCCTTATAGAAGGCGATCTCCTGCTCATACTCCAGCGCGATCTCGTCCAGCGCGATCTCCAGGAAGCCGCCCAGCTCTCCGGCGCGCACCGTCCCGACGACGTGGGGCGCGTAGAGGCGCGGGTAGCGCTCCATCACGTCCGAAATGCGTCCGCCGGAGCGCGCCGCCTCCCGCATCTCCGTCACCGTATGCGCGAGGGAGGGATGCCGGGTTCGGGGCTGCAGATGATCCAGCGCCTGATAGAGCGAGATGCCGGAGCGAACCAGTGCGGCGAACTGCCGGAAGAAGAGGGCGTTTTCGCGGGGCGTCGCGCCCTTCAGATTCGCGATGAGGGGCTGCGTGACGGCTGCGGTCTTTGCCGAGGCGCGGCGTTTTCCCGCGCGGTTTCGGGGAGAGGGCTTGACCCACTGCGCCTGATAGCCCATCTGCGACAGGCGAGCGGTTACCATCGCCTCATCGGGAGCGTCCATCGCTCCGTTGACTACCTTCCCGGAGCGATCCACCGCCTCATAGAGATAGAGTGACATCAGAGTTCCACCCGTCGAACCGTCTGCTCCAGCACCTGCGGGTTTTGGAGCCGCTCCGCCAGCGAAACGCCGTCGGCGAGCACCAGATCGGGGGCGATCTCCGCCAGCGGGATCAACGCGAAGGCGCGCTCCATCAGGCGGGGATGCGGGAGCGTCAGCCGCTCCGTCTGCAGGGTGATGCCGTCGTAGAGAAGGATATCCACGTCAATGACTCGCGGACCCCAGCGAAAGGTCGGCTCTCTGCCGATCTCCTTCTCCACCTTCTGTATGTAATCTAATAGCGCAAGCGGGGGCAGTAAAGTTTCCACGCTCACCGCGCAGTTGATATAGTCGGGAACCGGCTCCGGGGTCTCGCCGACCGGCAGGGTCTCATAGAAGCTGGAGACTCCTGTCAGACGTATCTGCGGCGGTCTGTGCAGCCGTTCGATAGCGGCGCGCAGGTTGGCGGGGCGATCCCCCAGATTGGAACCCAGGCTGAGATAGACCGTATGCATCGCTGTTACAGGGCGAAAGTTGATCGAATGCCGGTATTATACTCGGTTAATCGGGGACTGTCCATCAGAACGCGCGCCGCCGTTTCTGTTTACGGTCTGCCTTCGGAAAGCCGCGGGGAAGAGGTTGACAAACCGGCAGGGCGTTGATAGAATAGTTGCGTTATTCTTCCGTCAACCTCACGGTCAGGGAGGTGATCTGCTATGCGAAAAATGTCTTTTGACAACTCAACGCATGATCTTCTGCGCGCGGATCGCCTGCCTCTCTCCAGGAACCGTCTCCCGTAGCGGCAATGACTGCAACCCGTCTCTGCACGTATCGGCGTCCTCTCTCTTCCACCGGCGTCATGATCCCCGCGCGCACCGTTTTATCGAGGAGCAACGCAGCTACGTGAAAGAAGGCATCGTTCTGCAGGCTGTCAGCGGCTTATACACCGTCCACGCGCGCGATCAGGTGTACGACTGCACGCTGCGCGGCAATCTCAAGAAAGAGTTAAACTACACCACCAGCGCCAGCTTTGCCCGGCGCGTGACCAGCGCACGCCGTCCCTTCGCCCGAGATGTCTTATCGGTTGGGGATCGGGTGCGCTTTGTCGTTACCAAGCCCGGCGCAGGCGTCATCGAGGAGGTGCTTCCGCGCCGGTCGCGGTTTGTGCGCGCAGGCTTTCGCGGACGCGAGCAGACCATCGTCAGCAATCTCGACCTGCTGGTGATCGTCTTTGCCTGCGCGGAGCCGAACCCCGATCTGTGGAAGCTGGATCGTTTTCTGGCGGCGGCGGAGCAGGAGGGGCTGGAGCCGCTGATCGTCGCCAACAAGCGCGACCTGGTCAGCGAAGAGCAGCAGCGCGAGACGTTTCGGGAGTATGAGGCGCTGGGCTATCGCGTTTTGCCGACTAGCGTCCGGGAGTCACTCGGACTGGACGCCCTGCGCGACGCGCTGAAGGAGCGGGTTGCGGCGTTTGTGGGACCGTCGGGCGTCGGCAAGTCCAGTCTGCTCAACGCGATGCATCCGGGACTCAATCTCGCCACCGCCGACATCGGCTATACTACCTACAAGGGACGGCATACCACCACCGCCGCCCGGCTGATCCCGCTTCCGTCCGGGGGCTGGGTCGCCGATACGCCGGGGCTGCGGCAGCTGGAGCTTTTCGAGTGTTCGCGGGAGGAGCTGGAGGGGTGCTTCCCGGAGTTTCGCGCTCACATCGGACGCTGTAAGTTCGACGACTGCCGTCACGATACGGAGCCGGGCTGCGCCATCAAGCGCGCCGTCGAGGAGCAGCGCATCTCTGAGCGGCGTTACCGCAGTTTTCTGGCGCTGGCAGCAGAGGTGAGCCGGCGGTGAGGCGGCTGCGAACCATGCTGCCGGCGGTTCTGACGGCTGCGGGAGCAGCGGCTGCGCTGGCTCTCCACGCAGGAGGGGGGATGAGAGAAGCCGCTCGTCCGCGCACGGTCGTGCAGGTGCTGCAACGGTACGGGGCGCAGACCCGCGCCGCATACGAGCCGATCTGCCGGGCGCAGGGGATCGCCTGGACCCCGAAGCGGCTGGCGATCCTGGCTTTCAAGGAGGAGAGGCGGCTGGAGGTCTGGGTCGCCAACAACGCCGGACCGTATCGCCGGCTCGCGACCTACCCCATTCTGGCGGCGAGCGGCGGACCCGGTCCCAAGCTGCGCGAGGGCGATCTGCAGGTCCCCGAAGGGTTCTATCGTCTGACCGATCTCAATCCCAACAGCCGCTTTCATCTATCTATTCGGATCAACTATCCGAACGCCGAGGATATCCGGCACGCGGTCGTTCCCCGCGATCAGATGGGGGGCGACATCTTCCTGCACGGTCGGAGCGTCTCGATCGGCTGTCTGGCGATCGGCGATCCGGCGATCGAAAAGGTTTTCTGTCTGGCGGCGCAGATTCCGTCGTCCCGGCGCGCGATCTATATCGCGCCGAGAGACTTCCGGAGCCGTCCCGCCTCCTCGCTGCAGCCGGAGTCTGCCCGGATGCGCGACCTCTATCGGCGTCTGGAGCAGCGTCTCCGCGCCTTTCCAACGGGCGAGCAGCCGTGAGGGCGCTGGCGTTATGTCTGGCGCTGGTCGGGATCGGGAAAGCGCAGACGTCCCCTCCGCCGATGCCCGCGCTCATCGTCAACCCGCGCACGACCGCCGAAAAGATCGTCAACGGGGCGAAGCGCGAGGTGCTGCGAGGGGTGCGTTACGATCCCGGCTACTACCGCATCGCCTATCCCGGCGGAGATGTTCCGGCAAATCGGGGAGCCTGCACCGATGTGATTGTGCGCGCGCTCCGGCACGCTGGGTACGATCTTCAGCGGCTGATGCATGAGGATATGCGCCGCAGCTTCTCCCGCTATCCGCGGCGTTACGGGCTGCGTCGTCCCGATCCCAATATTGACCATCGCCGCGTGCCCAATCAGATGACCTTCTTCCGGCGGTTCGGGCGCGTCCTGCCGACCGCCGTCACCGGCTCCGCCGCGCAGACGTGGAAGCCGGGCGACTTCGTCTACTGGAAGCTGGACAGCGGACTGGATCACGGCGGCGTGCTCTCAGATGAGCGGGGAAGCAGCGGTCTGCCGCTCGTAATCCACAATCTTGGGGGCGCAGCGCAGGAGGATGTGCTGACGCGCTGGAAGATTATCGGGCACTTTCGCTACCCGAAATAGCCGCGTTCAGAAGTGGTCCGGGGCGGGGATAAACGGGGCGCGTCGGGGGAACAGAGCGGCGGCGAGAGCCGCCGTCGCCTCGGAGTAGGCGCGCAGTCGCCGCATCGCAAGCGAGTCCTCCAGACTGTGGTAGCCGAAGAAGACCTGCGACCAGGCGCGCACGTCCCCCTCGATCCGGTGGCGCGGATTCGCCGACTCGCCTCCGGCGCGAATATGTGTCGCCTTGCCGTCGCCTTCAATCGTCGTCATCGTCGGCGCGGACTGCATCAGTGAATCGTGTATGACCAGCGTGACGGCTCCGCGAAATCCGGCGAAGTTGGGGGCGAGCGTCTGCAGGGCGACCTGTGGATCTACGATCCGGAACATGACCCCCGGCATCGCCTCCGTATAGAGTCCGCCCATCGCCTCCCGTCCCGGCTGCAGCAGACCGCTCTCCTGAAGCCCGGTCATGTCGGTGATATACTCGATCTCTTCCGCCTCGGAGCGACCGGCGAGGTAGCCGATCAGACCGCGCTGCGCCGCCTCGGACAGCGTCTTCATCTCCAGCAGCTTCAACGTCTGGCGTCCCTCCACGCCCTGCTGAAGATCGAACAGCAGATAGCCCTCCGCCTTCTTACGCCGATAGACAACCTTCCTCTTCGCATACTCGAAAAGGTAGGTCCACCGTTTGCGATCCCGCAGGCAGGAGCCGGTGCGCTCGCGGCTGGTCTGGTCATAGATCTGCTGCATCTCGGCGAGGTCGGAGGGGAGCGCGGGGCGAACGTGGCGCGAGTCGGCGAAAGCCGGCAGCAGGTTCGGCGCGGTGGAGACCCGTAGCTGCGTCCCGGCGTGTTCCCAGCCGAACCGGCGGTAGTAGTCGTAGGAGAAGGGAAAGAGGGCGGAGAAGGGGCAGCGCTGTTCGCGCAGAGTGCGGAGCGTCTGCTCCAGCAGACGCCCCGCATAGCCGTTTCGCCGGTGCGAGGGGCGCGTCGCAACGCCCGCCACCCCGCCGACCTGCGCCGCCGCCGCGCCGATCCACATGCGCGTCTCCATGATGGTCAGGCAGGAGATGATCTCGCCGTCTTCCAGCAGGACGCGCTTCTTCTCGATGTCGAAGTAGGGGTCTTTATAGAAGAGGTCGCGGGCGGAGGCGAAGGGGAGCATGAACGACTCGCACATGACGGCGAGCATGGCGTCTAGCTCTTCATGATGGACGGCGCGTATCTCCTGCATGGCGAGTGGCGGGTTCCGGCGTCAGGGAAGCTCGTCTATCAGTATCCTGTCGTTGGTGAAGACGCATATCTCGGAGGCGATCCGCATCGCCTCTTCGACGATTTTGCGCGCCGAGAGGTCGGTATTGGCGATCAGCGCCTTCGCCGCCGCCATCGCATAGGTTCCTCCGGAGCCGATCGCCGCCACGCCGTCGTCCGGTTCCAGCACGTTGCCGTCTCCGGTCAGCAGATAGAGCTTCTCCGCATCGGCGACGATCATGAGCGCCTCCATCCGGCGCAGGATCCGGTCGGAGCGCCACTCCTTGGCGAACTCGATGGCGGCGCGGGTCAGGTTGCCGCTGGAGGCTTCCAGCTTTGCCTCAAACTTATCCGCCAGCGCCTGCGCGTCCGCGACCGATCCGGCGAAGCCTGCCAGCACCTTATTCTGATACATCCGCCGAATTTTGCGAGCGGAGTGTTTGACGACCGTATACTCCATCGTTACTTGACCATCGCCGGCAAGCGCGACCTTCCCCTCTCGACGAACGGCGACGATGGTGGTTGATCTGATCATTCCCCATCCTTTTCAAAAAAACAACTCTGCCCGACAGATTTCTTCATCCGTCGGGCAGAGTCCTGCTTTCCATCACTGCGCTGCTTCCACCGCATACAGTCTATTCCGGCTGCAGAGCGTCTCTATTGCATTCTTCTTCGTGCGGCATAAAGCTCCATTAAGAACATCTCGGCATCCTGCTCGGTCAGATATGCCCAGAGAAACGGGTAGTCCATCAACTCTGCAGCGCTCTGAACCTGCCGTCCATGTCGGGGCGGCACGGGGATCTCCTCGCGATTGTAAGCGGCGACAACGTCTAGATAGTGCCGAATGCCGGACTGCGATTTCTCGGACATTGTTGTCACCTCTTTCTGTTGATCTGTTCTATGAATGTCTACATATGCTATAACGGCGATTGATCGCTTCCTGAGGGTGGCAGTATTAACAATATCGGCGTTTCCGACGCATATCTTCTTCTCTTCTCAAGAGGATCGCTCCGCAGATCAGCCCTCATGCTTCCTATACGCATAATCCGTGCCACAAATTCCTTGCGTCGTTTTCGCCGACGGAAGCGGACTGCAGGGGTACAATACCTGAAGAGGCGATGTTTGCCCAACTCAACGGTTTGAGGTACGCCATGTATAAACATCCGGAACTGACGATGGCGCGCATCGAGCGCTTCCTTCGCAATGAGATACACCCCCGGCTCTGGAGTCGGCAGGCGCCCCTGCGGGCGGAGGTCTATCGCCCGGAGGCTCCCGCGCCCTATGCGCACGGGCTGCAGGGGCGACGGGAGACCGGTCCGCCGGCGAACGCCGAATTTCAGCCGGTCGAGTCCGGGTTCGCCTGGGGACCGATCTGGACGGACGCCTGGTTCCGTTTCTCCGGCGCGATCCCTGCAGAGTGGCGCGGGGAGAAGGTCGTTGCCCGGATTGACTGCGGAGCGGAGGCGATCGTATGGGACGGAGACGACCCGAAGCAGGGGCTGGACGCCAACCACGGCGAGTATCGTCTGACGGATGCGGCGCAGGGAGGCGAGCCGATCACGCTCTATGTGCGCGCCAACGGCATGAACCCGCATGTGAGCGTGGATGCAAAGCCGATCGTTCCGCCGGAGAAGCCCTTTACCTTTCAGCACGCCTTTCTGGCGGTCTATGACGAGGAGTTGTGGGCGCTCTTTCACGATATGAAGATCGCGGGGCTGGTGATGAAGGAGCAGCCGGAGAACACGCCCCGCAGGGGGCAGCTTCTCTACGCGCTGAATGAGGCGGTCAACGCCTACGACCCGGAGGATCGCGCCTCGATCGCCCGCTGCCGGCAGATTATCGCCGAGACCTACCGGAAGCCCGCGCACGCCTCCGCCCATCAGATCAGCGCGATCGGGCACGCCCACATAGACACCGCCTGGCTCTGGTCCCTGGAGCGCACGCAGCAGAAGTGCTTGCACACCTTTGCCACCGCCACCCGCATGATGGACGAGTATCCCGAATATAAGTTCATCTGTTCGCAGGCGCAGCAGTACGCCTGGGTCAAGCAGATGGCCCCGAAGCTCTACGAGCGAATCAAGGAGAAGATCGCGGCGGGACAGTGGGAGGTAACCGGCTCGATGTGGGTCGAGGCGGACTGCAACATCTCCTCCGGCGAATCGCTGGTGCGTCAGGTGCTGCATGGCAAGAACTTCTTTCTGGATGAGTTCGGCATCGAGACGCGCGACCTCTGGCTGCCGGATGTGTTCGGCTATGCCGCCTGTCTGCCGCAGATCCTCAAGAAGGCGGGCATAGACTACTTCCTCACGCAGAAGATCTCCTGGAATCAGATCAACAAGTTTCCGCATCACACCTTCCTGTGGCAGGGAATTGACGGCACGCGCATCTTCACGCACTTCCCGCCCGCCGACACCTACAACGCCATGATGACGCCGCAGGAGCTGGCGTACAATGTCTGCAACTTCCGGGAGAACGATCGCGCCACCCGCTCGCTCTACGTCTACGGGTATGGGGATGGGGGCGGGGGACCGACCGCCGAGATGCTGGAGAACGCCCGACGCCTGCAGGATGTCGAGGGGATGCCGAAGGTAACGCTGGAGTTTGCGCGCGACTTCTTCGAGAAGGCGGTGGAGGATGCGCGCGACCTGCCGCTGTGGGTCGGCGAACTCTATCTGGAGCTGCATCGCGGGACCTACACCACGCAGGCGCGCAATAAGTTCCACAACCGCCGCAGCGAGTTTCTCCTGCGCGAAGCGGAGTTTCTCGCCTGTATCCGTCCGGAGGGGCTGGCGGCTTATCCCGCGCAGGAGCTGGACACCGCCTGGAAACTGGTGCTGCTCAACCAGTTCCATGACATCATTCCCGGCTCGTCCGTCAACGAGGTCTATCGCGACTCGGAGCGCGACTATGCAGTCGTGCGCGGCATCGCCGAAAAGATCATCGCCGGGTCGCTGGCGTCCATCGGCGCGGCGGTCAACACGGTCGGCATGAAGATGCCCGTGCTGGTGGTTCGCAACTACGACAACTGGGCGTGGAGCCAGCATGTCGCCGTGCCGCTGCCGGAGGGTGTGAATCCGCAGGCGGTCTACTACGCGGATGAGGAGGAGTTCTCGGCAGAGGGGGTTCCGATGGCGGGTCCCGTGCAGATCGTCGAGGAGAACGGTCAGCGGTATGCGCTCTTTGAGGAGGCGACGCCGGACGATGTGCACGGCTATACGGTCTACGATATGAGCGAAGAGGCGGTCGAACTGGAGAACCCGTTCGAGGTTTCGCCCAGGCTGCTGGACAACGGCTGGCTTCGCGTGGAGTGGGACGAGAACGGGCTGATCTCCCGCATCTACGACTACCGCGAGGAGCGGGAGGTGATGAACCCGGGCGAGAAGGGCAACCAGCTGCAGCTGTTTGAAGACAAACCGCTCTTCTGGGACGCCTGGGATGTGGATATCTTCTACCAGGAGAAGGGAACCGTTCTGAACCGCCTGGATTCTGCAGAGGTAGTCGAGACCGGTCCGGTGCGCGCGGCGATCCGGCAGACCCGTACCTTCGGCAGCTCCCGCATCACGCAGACAATCCGTCTGCATGCCCACAGCAAACGGCTGGAGTTTGTGACGGAGGTAGACTGGCACGAGGAGCGGAAGCTGCTCAAAGCCGCGTTCCCGGTCGCCGTCAACAGTCCCCGCGCCACCTACGAGATTCAGTACGGGCATGTGGAGCGACCGACCCACTACAACACCAGCTGGGACCTGGCGCGCTTTGAGGTGGCGGCGCAGAAGTGGGTGGATCTGAGCGAGGGCGACTACGGCGTCGCGCTGCTCAACAACGGCAAGTACGGGCACGACACGTTCGGCAATACCCTGCGCATCACGCTGCTGCGCGCGCCGAAGGCTCCCGATCCTGAAGCCGATATGGGACGGCATACCTTCACCTACGCCCTGCTGCCGCACGGGGGCGACCTGCGTTCCGGCGAGGTGGTGGAGCAGTCCTACTACCTGAATACGCCGCCGCGCGCGATCCTGCTCGCGCCGGGACAGACGGGAGATCAGCCGCGCGAGATCGGCTACTTCGATACGGATCGTCAGGGGGTTGTGATCGAGGCGATCAAGAAAGCGGAACGGGAGGACGCGATCATTGTGCGGCTGTATGAAGCCTACAACTCTCGCGGACCGGTGGTGCTGCGCACCTCGCTTCCGGTCGCTTCGGCGCATCTGTGCGACCTGATGGAGCGCGATCTGCAGGAGCTTCCGGTCGAAGAGGGAGAGGTGGAGTTCTTCGTACACCCGTTTGAGATCGTTACGATCAAACTGCGTCTCTCGTAGGCGGGCAGGGGAAGCCGATCCATAGCCGGAGAGGCTTCCTCGTACCTGACACTCCGGGATTGCTTCGGTCGCTGCGCTCCCTCGCAATGACAGAGAGCGACGCCTGCCGCCTCCCTCGCAATGACAGAGGGGGTCGCCTGTCGCCTCCCTCGCAAGGACAGAATGGGAGGCTCGACCGTTTCAGTTATGCGCAATATGTTCTCAGACTGTCATTGCGAGCGCAGCGAAGCAATCTTCTTCTTTCCGGGAGAAGAGGAGATCAGCTCTGTCGCAGGCGACAGGAGAGATACGGCGGGGCAGAGGAATACGTTCTGACAGGGATCGAAGGGGTTTTCGGCACACTTATGTTTATCAATCGGACGAAACTCATCCGGGACAATCCTGTGCAGCTTAACTACGGCGTGGCGGTGCTGGATGTGGATGGCGACGGCGCGCTGGAGCTGTTCGTCGCGGGATACGGCTCCGCGAATCTGGCGTTGAAATGGGACGGTCGTCAGTTCGTGGACATCGCGGACCCCGCTCTGAAGTCTCCGCAGCGACAGGCGATCGGAGTCGCCGCCGGAGACATTGACGGGGATGGGCGCGAAGAGATCTATGTGCTGAATACCGACACCTTCGCCGGGGAGAAGCGGTTCGGAGATCACCTGTTCAGCTTCCATGACGGCAGATGGGTGGACCTCTTTGCGCTTCCGCACAACGCCCGCGTCGCCAATCATATCGCCGGTCGCTCGGTCGCCTGTGTGGATCGGGAAGGGAACGGGGTCTACGGTCTGCTGGTCGCCAACTATGGCGGTCCCCTGCGGATGTATGAGACGCTGGACGGAATGCATCTGGTGGATGTCGCCCCGGAGGTGGGGCTGGACTATATCACCGGCGGACGGGCGCTGCTGTCACTGCCCCTGGTGAGTGACCGGATGGACATCTTCGCCGCCAACGAGAACAGCCAGAACTTTCTCTTCGTCAATCGCGGCGACGGCAAGTTCGACGAGATGGCGGAGGAGCTGGGAGTGGCGGACCCGCATGAGCATGCGCGGGGCGTCGCCGCGCTGGATGCCGACGGGAACGGGCGTTTTGATCTGGTGGTGGGCAACTGGGAGGGACCGCATCGTCTCTTCCTGCAGTCGCTGACCGGCGGTTATATGGACGCGGCGCCCCCGGAGATGGCGGAGCCTTCCCGCGTTCGCACGGTGATCGCCGCCGACTTTGACAATGACGGGTACGAGGAGATCTTCTTCAACAATATCGGGCAGCCGAACCGCCTCTTCGCCCTGCGTGATAGGGGAGACGATCCTCTGTGGCAGACAGGCGAATGGGTCGGGGTGGATGTGGGCGATGCGCTGGAGCCATGGGGACTGGGAACCGGAGCCGCGGTCGGCGACTTCGACGGCGACGGTCGGCTGGAACTGATCATCTCGCACGGGGAGGCGCAGCCGCAGCCGCTCTCGCTCTATCACACCCCCGAAAATGGCAACGACTGGCTGCGCATCATGCCGTTGACGCCGAGAGGCGCGCCGGCGCGGGGCGCGGTCGTCATTCTTACCACCCGCAGCCGCATTCTGCGCCGCGCAATTGACGCCGGAAGCGGCTATCTCTGCCAGATGGAGCCGGTCGCCCATTTCGGGCTGGGGATGGGGATGGAACTGGAGCAGCTGGAGATCCGCTGGCCCGACGGCATGTCGCTGATCCTGGACGATCCGCGCAACTTCCCGCCGCGCAATACGCTCTATATCCCGCATCCGGAGACCTGACCGGGCGGAGAGAACTATTCGATCAACGCCAGGTTATCGCGATGGATAACCTCCTCATAGGAGCGGTAGCCGAGAACCGCCTCGAACTGATCGCTGCGCAGTCCCTGAATGCGGCGCAGCTCCGCCGCGCTGTAGTTGGTCAAGCCGCGCGCCAGGCAGGTTCCGGTTTCGCTGAAGACTTCGATCAGGTCACCGCTCTCGAACGCTCCTTCTACGGCGACTACTCCCACCGCCAGCAGGCTCACACCCTCGGATAGGAGTCTCTGCGCGGCGCGTTCGTTGATGCGGACGCTGCCGCGCGGTCGGGAGCCTGCGGCGATCCACCGTTTGCGTCCCCGCTGGCGTCCCGGACGCGGCAGGAAGGTGGTTCCGACGGGTCTTCCGGAGACCACCTCCTCCACCACCTTTTCGCGGCGTCCGTGCGCAATGACCGTGCGGATGCCGAACGCGGTCGCGATGCGCGCCGCCTCGATCTTGGTGCGCATTCCTCCGGTTCCAACTCCCCCGGCGGCTCCTCCCGCCAGCGCCTCGATGGAGGCGTCAATCTTCGCCACCTCGCGGATCGGCACTGTGCCCGGTTCTTTTTCGGAAGGAAACCGCGCAAATAGCCCCTCCACATCGGAGAGGATCAGCAGCAGGTCGGCTTCCGCAAGGACGGCGACCCGCGCCGCAAGCGTATCGTTATCGCCGAAGCGGATCTCATCCACCGCGACGGTGTCGTTCTCGTTGATGATGGGAACCACGCCCAGCGAGAGCAGGGCGGTCAGGGTATTGCGTGCGTTGAGAAAGCGTCGGCGGTCCGCCAGGTCGTCGCGGGTGAGCAGCACCTGCGCCACCGTAACATCGCGCCAGGCGAAAGCCTCCGTGTAGGTGTGCAACAGCAGCCCCTGTCCCACCGCCGCCGCCGCCTGTTTGTAGGGGAGGGTGTTTGCGTCCGCGCTGGCGTGCGAAGCGGGGGAGGCGGCGCGCAGCTCCAGGCGTTCGCGACCGGCGCGTATCGCCCCGGAGGTTACCAGGATCACCTCTCTGCCTGCGGCGCGCTGCGCGGCAAGCTGCGCCGTCAGGTCGGCGATATATCCGCGATGGATCCGTCCCTGCGGGTCGGTCAGCGTGCTGGTTCCGACCTTGACGACCAGTCTTCGCGGCGGCTGATCATGCATCACGCTCCATCTCCTCCGCCTCTTCGTCCTGGTAGTCGAACTCCGCGCTGCCGATCCGCACCGTGTCACCGTCTTTTGCGCCGCGCGCCTTCAGTTTGCGATGGACGCCCAGCTTCTCCAGCAGCCGCTGCAGCCGGCGCACCGCGTATTCATTGTCCAGGTCGGTCATGGCGATCCGACGCTCCAGCCCTCTGCCTTCGATCACCCACTCTCCCGGCGCGGGCTGCAGGATCTCAAACCGCTTCAGATCGCGGTCACGCTCCGCCCGGATATGCACGATCGGCTCCGCCGGCTGCGCGGCGATCTCGGCTTTCGTCCGCTCCAGCTGGTCCCAGACGGCGTAGAGCAGCGGCTCCAGCCCCTGGCGGGTCGCGGCGGAGATCCGATAGACCGGGTAGCCCTCGTCGTGCAGCGTCTGCTCCAGTCGGCGGACGCTCTCCAGGTCGGTCGCCACATCCATCTTGTTGAGGGCGACGATCTGCGGCAGGCTCGCCATCTTTTCGCTGTAGAGCGAGAGTTCGCGGTTGATGACGCGAAAATCGTCCAGCGGATCGCGCCCGCTGAGACCGCTGACATCCAGCAAGTGCACCAGAACGCGGGTACGCTCGACATGGCGCAGAAACTGCGTTCCCAGCCCGACGCCCTGATGCGCTCCCTCGATCAGTCCCGGAAGGTCCGCCATGACAAACGACTGATGGTTGTCCATGTAGACGACGCCCAGGTTGGGGATCAGGGTGGTGAAGGGGTAGTCTGCGATCTTCGGGCGGGCCGCGGAGACGGCGGCGATCAGCGTGGATTTGCCGACGCTCGGATATCCGAGCAGCCCGACATCCGCCAGCAGTTTCAACTCCAGACGCAGAGATCGGTGTTCGCCCGGTTCGCCCTTTTCGGCGAACTTCGGCGCCTGCTGCACGGAGGTGGCGAAGTGCGCGTTACCGCGTCCTCCCGCGCCGCCCTTTGCCACCACCTCCCGCTCTCCCGGCGCGGTCAGGTCCGCCAGGAGCGCGCCGGTATCGCGGTCATAGATGGCGGTTCCCGGCGGAACCTTCAGGATCAGGTCTGCGCCGTCTTTGCCGTACATATTCTTGTGCTGACCGTCGCCGCCGCGCTCCGCTTTATAGTGGCGTTTATAGCGAAAGTCGAGCAGCGTGGAGAGGTGGGGGTCCACCTCAAAGATCACGCAGCCGCCGCGTCCGCCGTCCCCGCCGTCGGGTCCGCCGTTGGGGACATACTTCTCCTTGCGGAAGGTGACGGCGCCGTTGCCGCCGTCGCCCGCGCTGACTTCGATCTCTACCTGATCTACAAACATCGTCTGCTGCCTGTTCTGCTCGGAGACGCGCGCAGAATCGGTCTCCGGGAAGCGTTGCGGGATGGAAAAGACAAAAAGCCCGACGGCGGAAAGCGCGTCGGGCGGAATGTACGGTCGCTGACTACTCGGCGGCGGCTTCGACGGTCCCGGCGGGAGTTGCGGGTTCGGCGGGAGCCGACGCCTCTGCGGGCAGTTCCGGATAGACGCTGACGCGCCGCTTGTTTTTCGGTCCTTCGAAGACGACGATGCCGTCAATCAGCGAAAACAGGGTGTGGTCTTTGCCCAGCCCGACGTTCTTACCGGGATGGAAGGGCGTGCCGCGCTGACGTACCAGGATCGCGCCGCAGCGAACGGTATGTCCGCCGAACTCCTTGACGCCAAGCCGCTTGGCTTTGCTGTCGCGTCCGTTGCGCGAGCTTCCAACGCCTTTCTTATGTGCCATCTCTCTATCCTCCGGGAGTCGCTGCGAAGACGCAACAGGGCGCGCCAGCCGGCGCGCACGCAGCCTGCGCCCGGGACTCCTTTATGATTCGATCTTCTCCACCTGCAGGCGGGTCTGCCACTGGCGATGTCCGTAGTGGCGTTGAATATTCTTTTTGGGCTTGTAGGTATAGCCCCGGATCTTGGCGCCTTTGGCGGTCTCCAGCACGCGGGCGGTAACCTTCGCGCCGGGAACAACGGGCGCGCCGACCTTCACCGCGTCGCCGTCAACCAGCATCAGCACTTCGGTCAGCTCCACGGTTTCACCGGCGTCCGCCTCGAGCTTCTCGACCGTAAAGACCGTCTTCTCAGAGACTTTATACTGCTTGCCTCCGGTGCGAACGATTGCGTACATAGGAAGCCTCTTCTCACAAGAAGGACGCCCCTTCGCGAGCGAAGGAGCGTCCTGGTTCTCTTTTTCAGGTAGCCCCGAACTTGATCGGTCGAAGATAATATCATATTACCTCGGTTTTGTCAAGGGGGCGGTTGGTTCCGGGAATGATGCTGGCTTCGGCATAGGAGCGATGAATGTTCTGAATCTTCGCCTTCACCTTCTGACCGACCAGCTTCTTTCCGTCGTTGAGCACGATCAGATAGCCGTCTGTCCATCCGACGACGCCGGGCTCCGGCAGGACATGGGAGCGCGCGATGCGGCACTCCACCACCTGCGCCCGCCGAAAACCGCCGATGCGTTTGTCCAGATCGGCGATGTCTCCGGGCGTAACGGTGAACTTTTCGATGTGCAGTTCATGATCAGCGCGAACATAGACCGCGCAGCCGATCTCGCGCTCTATCTGATCTACGGTCGCCCCGTCCGGACCGACCAGCAGCTCCGCCACGTCCGGATGACAGGTAACCAGAAGCGCGTCCCGCTCCTTCTTGCCGGTGCGGACGCATCGGCGCAGTTCACGCTCCACCATCATGCTGACGGTATCCGCCGAGGGCAGTTTTCCGCGTCCTCCGCAGTAGGGGCAGGCTTCGGTCATGAAGTCCGTGATCGTCTCGCCGGTACGCTTGCGGGTCATCTCCACCAGTCCCAGCGGGCTGATGTTGGAGATCTTGGTGCGCGAACGGTCGCGTTTGAGGGCGGTCTCCAGCGCGCGAACCACCTGCTGCTTGTCGCGGGGATTGTTCATGTCAATGAAGTCAATGACGATGATCCCGCCGATGTCGCGCAGTCGGAGCTGACGGGCGATCTCGTTGGCTGCGTCCAGATTGGTCTTCAGGATCGTCTCGGAGAGGCTGCCGCCGCCGACGAATTTTCCCGTATTGATGTCAATGACCGTCAACGCCTCCGTCTCATCGAAGATCAGATAGCCTCCGGAACGGAGCCAGACCTTGCGCTTGAGGGAGCGTTCTATCTCGTTTTCGATGTTGAACTGATCGAACAGGGGCGTGTCGCCGGTGTAGAGTTGAATACGGCCTCGCAGCTTGGGAGAGACCATCTCCAGAAGTTCGTTGGCTTTTTCATACTCCTGCGGGTCGTCAATGACCAGCCGATTCACATCCGAACCGAACACATCGCGCAGCGTCTTGTAGACCAGCGTCAGGTCCTGATGGATCAACGCGGGGGCGCGGGACTTGCGGGCGTTCTCCTGAATCTGTTTCCAGAGCTTCAGCAGGAACTCTTTGTCCGCCATCAACTCCTGCTCGGTCTTATCCTCCGCCTCGGTGCGGATGATGATGCCGAAGCCCGGCTCCCGCAGCTTCTCTCCGATCTTCTTGAGACGGTCGCGCTCTTTGCCGTCCTCCACTTTTCGGGATACGCCGATGTTGTCCGCTTCGGGCATCAGTACCAGATAGCGTCCCGGCAGAGAGATTCGAGTGGAGACCCGTGCGCCTTTGGAGCCGCGCGGTCCTTTGATGACCTGAACCAGAAGCTCCTGTCCCTCTTTCAGCACATCTTTGATCTTCTGCTGCCGCAGATAGGAGCGTCGCGTTGAGGGGCGACGCGCGGGTCTTCGACCTGCCGATGAGGGTTCGCCCGGCAGCATGACGACCTGTGCCTCTTCGCCCTCTTCGTCTTCCTCTTCGCTCTCGGAGTCCTCCTCCGCGCCGTTTTCGGCGTCCTCCGAAAAGGTCTCGCGCTCGGAGGCGCCGTTGGAGGATTCGGCATCGGCGTTGGGAAGGATATCTCCGACATAGAGGAAGGCGTTGCGCTCCAGACCGATGTCCACAAACGCGGCGTCCATTCCGGGAAGGATGTTCTCCACGCGCGCCTTGTAGAGACTGCCGACGACACGCTCTTCGCGTTCGATGTGCAGCTCCGCCAGCTTCCCATCTTCGAGGACGGCGATGCGCGTCTCACGCGCCCCGACATTGACCATAATCTCTTTGGTCAATCTGGTATCACCTCCTTTTCAATATGTGATTTTCAGGGTGCAGACAGATAAGATCGCAGGCGGGGAGAGGGGAGGATCGTCCCCTCCCGCCCGTTAAGATCGACAGAAGGCGCTCTTGTTAAGACTTGCCTCCCTGCTTCTTGAGCGCAGCCTTGATCTTCGCCTCTTTCTCTTTCGCGGACAGTTTGTCAAACGCGGGCTTGCAGCCCGGGCAGCAGAAGTTTACTCTGTATCTGCCAAAGGTGGAGCTTCCGCCGGAGGGGCTGGCTTTCTCCAGCTCCATAGGGCAGATGTTTACCACGATGGGTTTGGGGTTCGCCTTCGGCTTATTCTGCGGCGCGCCCGCGAAGGCGGCGCCCGCCAGGAAGACGGCGGCGACGGTCATTGTAAGAGCTTTTTTCAGCATAGAGACCTCCAGAGTTGAGCGTAGTGCAGGGACTGCGGGAGACGAGGCACGAAGGTGGAGCGCAGGGCGCAAAGACAGAGGGCGGCAGCAAGAAGCGCAGAAGCCTGAAAACATTCACACATACCGCTTTTCAACCGCATCTCCCTCGCCGTGCGTCCTCTCTGCGCGGTGTGCGCGCCGGGGGCAGGAATAGAGACGCGCCGGACAGCGACAGACTCCTGACGATATCCTGCGCCTTCATCTAAGTATACATAAAGTTGGTAGTAAAATCAATCCATGCAAAAGAATGCAGGGAATGCCTGTCCCGGCGACCGATAATGAAAATAGAGGCAAGTCATGTCCGGTTGTCGAAAAAATATTTAGTCTAGCTAATATTCTGGCACGATTTATGCAAAAATGCAATGTATACTGGCTCCTCCGCGTGGGAGTCCTGTTTGCGAGTTTGACGCAATATATGGAAAAAAATCTGGATGAACTGCCCTCCTGCGCGCTGACCGTTAGAGGCGGCGCGCAGGACTACACGACCGGGAACCGCATCCGTTGAAGGCTGATACTCGCCCGATCCGTGCGCTCTTTGTCAATACGCGCAGCCGTCTCGGCGCCGATGTCGCCGTACACCTGCAGCTTATTCGCAGTTTCGACCCGGAGCAGTGTCAGGTAACGCTGGCGACCAACAGCCGCGCCCCAGACATGGAACGTGTCCTGCAGGCGGTTCGCGGGGTTCCGGGACTGCAGGTCGTAGCCCTGAACCTGGGGTATGAGCTGTACGGGCGGGGGTGTATCGGCAGGTGGATCGGGGCGGCGGGCAATGCGCTGGCGCTGCTGTGGAGCGTGATGCGGCTTGCGGCGTTGATACGCCTCCGGAAGATTGATGTTCTGCACAGCACGGATCGTCCGCGCGATGCGCTGGTCTCCACGCTGCTGGCGCGGCTGACCGGGCGGCGCAATCTGCTGCATATCCACATCAAGTGGACGCCGCATATGGGGCGCGCCACGCGCTGGGCGATGGAGCGCTGCGATGCGGCGCTGGCGATCAGTCAGTTTGTCCGACGTTCGCTGCTGGAAGGGGGAGTCCCCGAAAGGAAGATATATACCGTCCTGAACGCGACCGACGCCGGAGTGTTTGATCCAGGCAGGCATCCGCCCGGCAGTTTTCGCGCCCGATGGCGGATTGCGCCGCAGACGCCTCTGCTGGGGATTATCGCGCGGGTGATGGTCTGGAAGGGGCATCTAGAGTTGATCGAGGCGCTGGCGAAGGTGCGCGAGCGGTTTCCGGAGGTTCGCCTCGCCATTGTCGGGGAGGTGGATCACCTGATGAGTCAGGGCGGAGAGAGCTACTACGAGCAGCTTCTGCAGCGCATTGACGCGCTGGGGTTGACGGAGAACGTCCTGTGGGTCGGCTGGCAGGACGATGTCCCCGGAGTGATGGCGGATCTGGATGTGGTCTGCGTACCCAGCGTAGAGGAGCCGTTCGGACTGGTGATCACCGAGGCGATGGCGATGGAGCGTCCGGTGGTCGGGTTCGCGTCGGGGGCGCAGCCGGAGATCATCACGGACGGCGAAAACGGTCTGCTGGTTCCCCCGGGGGACTGTGAGGCGCTGGCGGAAGCGATCCTGCGGCTGCTGGAGGATGAGACGCTGCGTCAGCGGCTGGGGAGGCGCGCCCGTCAGACGGTGATCGAACGGTTTTCGCCCGCTCGACAGGCGGACGAGATGCTGAGAGTCTATCGTTCTGTTCTGAGCGTATGAACTTATGCCTGCCCTCTTTCGTACAGCTAAGTACGAAAGAGGGGTTTTCCTGTCGTGTTGGCGTGTCGTGAGGTGAGGAGACTGTTGGATGCGTTCGCTTTTTGTGGTCAATCCGCCGGCGAGACCGGGATATACGACCGAGAGGTCGCAGTCCGCCGGGATCGGCGTGTCGCGGAAACTGAAGCCCTGGGAGAAGGACTATCTGCTCCTGCCGGCTCCCGACATTCTGCTGACGGCAGCCGTCGGCGAGCAGTGCGGGCTGAAGACGGCGATCCTCGATCTGGTGCTGGAGCGTCTTTACGGGCAGAAGGCGGTGGATTTTGTCGTGGAGCGCATCCGCAGGGAGACGGGACCGGAGGATGAGGTCTGGGTCTGCGTGCGCCTCTCCATCCCGACCATGCTTCCCGACCTGCGTTTTGCCGATCAGATCAAGGAGCGTCTGCCGCATGTGCGTCTCTTCTTGATCGGTACGGTGATTATGGCGACGCTGGATAACTGGGTTGGTCAGACGAAGGCGGACGCCGTCATCTACGGCGAGCCGGAGGCGGTGGTCGGTCCGATGTTTCAGGCGGAGGGCGATGCCTGGAAGCGGCAGAAGGGGGTGATAGACCCCCGCCGCTATATTCCGCTGACCGGGGACGCGCTCTACGACGGCTCCGCGCAGTCGCGCTTCAAGGACTGGGTGCTCGTCAAGAATCTGGCGGAGATACCCTTTCCCGCCTACCATCTGCTGCCGCTGGAGCGGTACAGCCCGACCGGAAAGACGGAGGATGTCGCGACCTACGTGACCGCCAGCCGGGGCTGTCCGATCGGCTGCACGATGTGTCCCTACATGCTGCTGGAGGGGCGTCCGCTGCGAATCAGCACGGCGGATCGGGTGGTAGATGAGATCGAGTATCTGAACCGCAACTGGGGCATCCACAAGATTCGGTTCCGCGACCCCAACTTCGGGTTCAACCGTAAGCAGGTGCGCGAGATCCTGACGAAGGTGATCGAGCGGAAGGTGAAGCTGCATGCGACCGTCGAGGTGAGCCTGGAGGTGGTGGACGACGACCTGATCGCGTTGATGGCGAAGGCGGGCGTCCATACCATCACGACCGGCGTCGAGACCGCCGACGAAGAGTGCATGGAGAGCATCGGACAGAAGATCAAGGTCAACGACATCCTGGCGCAGAAGATCGCGCTGGCGGACTCGCTGGGAATCCATGTCTATGGAACGTTTGTGGTCGGTTCGCCGGAGGAGAGCTGGGAGACGGTGGAGAAGACGATCAACTACTCCAAACAGCTTGCGTGCGAGTGCGCCTTCACGGTGATGACGCCCTTCCCCGGCACGCCCCTCTACTATCGGGCGATACAGGAGGGGCTGCTCGACAAGGAGATGACCTACGAGAAGTGGAACAGTTACACCGCGACGGTGCGCTCACGCTTTCTGACGGCGGAGGACCTCGATCTGGCGCGTCTGTGGGCGCGTCTGGAGTTGATCATCCCCTACCGCATTAATCGAGCGCGCAAATATGGCGTCAAAGAACTGATCAAGACTCATATCAAGATGCTCCCCCGCCGTCTGGCGCTGATCTATGTGCGCGCCCGGGTGGCTGCCCGGAGGCGGAGAGGCTCACCGATCGTGAATATGCCGGAGAATATGACCAAGCCCATCGAGAAGATCCCGCTGGCGGCAAAAGGCGAGTAGACGCAGGACTGGCTGGTATGAATCGGGGAGCGTTTCTCCACAGTTTACAGGGAGATGAGAATGCTGTTTGACTCTATACAGGAGCAGTATCGAAAACTAAAAGAGAATGATGCGTTCGGCGTGCTGCTGCACCCGAAGGTGGTGAAGAACTACCTGCTCTACCAGAAAGAGTTCAAAGAGCAGCCCCTCGAGATGAAGAGCCAGCCCCCGAACATCGAAATCGAGATGACCAACCGGTGCAATCTCGCCTGCGTGCAGTGCCTGCGTTCGGTCGGCTTGAAGCCCTACAAGCTCGGCGATATGGATCCGGAGAACTACAAACGGATCCTGGCTCAGTTTCCGTATGCGATGCACATCTCGCTCAACGGCTTCGGTGAGCCGACGATGTACCGTCACTTCTTCGATATCGTCGCCTATACCCGACAGGAGCGTCCCTGGGCGAAGATCACCATCTACACCAACGGGCAGTTGATAGATGAGGCGATGGCGCAGCGTATCATCGAGAGCGGTCTGACGGAGGTCAACATCAGCATTGACGCGGCGCGTCCGGAGACCTATCGGCGCGTTCGACGCGGCGGGAAGCTGGAGCCGCTGCATGACAACATCCGCCGGCTGGTGCGGATGCGCCGGGAGGCTGGCGCGCGGCTTCCGATGATCGGGCTGAACTACGTGATGGTGAACGACAACGAGGGCGAACTGGTACCCTTTGTCGAGCAGGCGGCGGAGTTTGGCGTGGACTTCATCAACTGCATCTCCTGGGCGGCTTACGACTGGGGCTTCAAGAACCGACGCACCCGCGAGTCCTATCTTCGGGAGCTGGAGGCGGGAAAGCAGCGAATTGACGAACTGGGCATTCGCTGCCGCTCCTTCCCGGACATCAGCACCCGCTGGACCGACCCGACCAAGCCCTTCTTCTGCGACTTCTACTGGGGCGAGCAGTTTCGCGTCACCTACAACGGCGATATTACGCTGGGCTGCTGCACGCCCTTCGCCGAGACCTACTCCTACGGCAATCTGCTGGAGCAGGACTTCTGGGAGATCTGGAACGGTCCGAAGTTCCGCAAGAACCGCGAGATGGCAAAGCGGAACATCGCGCCCAACAGAACCTGCGCCTCCTGCGATATGTTCTGTAAGAGCTTCTTCTCGACGGCGGAGGGAGGCGGTTCACCCGCCGTTATACCCCTGTCTCCCGCCGGCGCGATGGCTCCGGGAGTCGTCGAAGAGAAGCTGACCGCCTGAACCGGCAGATCGCAGACTGTCTGCTTTGAGATTGCTTCGGTCGGCTTGCGCCTCCCTCGCAATGACAGCAGGGGGAGCGGTTTCGCCTCCCTCGCAATGACAGTTTGGGACGCCCTCAACCTGTCATCGCGCGTGTCAGCGAAGCAATCTAAAACCTCATTCTGCAATTGACGACCGCCACGATACCTCGTATACTGTCTGCATGAACGCTGCCCCACATGAAAACGTCTCCTGCGTTCGGCGGAGGCGCGGCTGATGGACTCCATGCTGCGACCGGTTGAGATGACGCGCTGGGAGGGGGAGAGCGCACAGCGCCGTCAGGACCTGCTGGTGGTGGAGGAGCCGCTGGAGATTCGCGCCAACGATCTCAGTCTGGTCATCACCATGCGCACGCCCGGACAGGACGACGCGCTGGCGGTCGGATTTCTCGTGACGGAGGGAATCCTGCGTTCTCCGGATGACCTCTACGACATCACGCAGTGCGCCGACCCTGAAAATCCGGATCTGCGCAACACGATCACCGTCTATCTGCCCCCGGAGCGAATCGGCGAAGACCTGCAGACAGGTCGTCAGCGCTACGCCAGTTCAAGCTGCGGACTGTGCGGCAGGGCGACCATCCAGATGATGCGCGCCGCCGCCGAGCCGTTTGCCACGCTGTCTCCACTCTCCGCCGCCGTCATTCGGTCTCTCCCGGATCGTCTGCGCGCCGGTCAGCGGGTCTTTGAGCGCACCGGCGGTCTGCATGCGGCGGGACTGTTCGACCGCGACGGCAGGCTGCTGTTTGTGGAGGAGGACATCGGGCGGCATAACGCGGTGGATAAGCTGATCGGGCGCGCGCTGCTGGAAGGACGCCGGTCGCTGGAGGAGACGCTGATGATGGTCAGCGGACGCGCCGGGTTTGAGATCGTACAGAAGGCTCTCATGGCGCGTATTCCGGTGGTCTGTTCGGTCTCTGCGCCTTCGAGCCTCGCCGCCGACCTCGCCCGCGAGACGGGAATGGTCCTGATCGGTTTCCTGCGCGGCGATACCATGAATATCTACTCCGGCGCAGAGTATATCATAGACTGATCCGCCTCGTGTCTCTCTTCTCACGAAAGGGAGTTCCAGCGATATGAAGCCGTTCTCCTCTACTAACTCCTCTGTCCGCCCGAAGCCTCTGCAAAGCGCCGCCTGGCGGGCTGCGTGGATTCTGCTGCTGTGTCTGACCGCTTCGCCTCTCTTTGCGCGGGAGGGCGCGCGCGAGAGACAGGCGACGCTGTCGGAGCATTGCGAGCGCATCCTGTCCGATCCAGGTCTGAAGGGCGGCTTTCAGGGGGTCTCTATTGTGTCGCTGCGGGACGGGCGTACTCTGTATGCGCACAATGAGGATACACTGTTTCTGCCCGCCTCCAGCCAGAAGCTCATCACCTCCGCCGCCGCGCTCGACGCGCTCGGTCCGGACTGGCGGTATGTGACGCGGGTACTGCGCGCCGGCACGGTGGACCCGGACGGAACGCTGCAGGGCGATCTCTACCTTCAGGGATCGGGAGATCCTCTGCTGGAGACAGCGGACCTGGATGCGCTGGCGCAGGCGGTGAAACGGGCGGGAATCCGGCGAGTTCGGGGCTGGGTCTTCGGCGACGGCAGTCGTTTCGACCGTCAGCGGTACGGACCGGGCTGGGAGTGGGACGATATGCCTTTCTACTACGCCGCCCCGGTCAGCGGTCTTAACCTCAACAAGAACCTGGTGCGGGTGGAGGTGAAGCCGGGGATGCGTGTCGGCGATCCGGTGCAGGTCGTGGTGGAGCCGGAGACGATGCGCGTGCTGGTCTCCGTGCGCGCCAGGACGGGAGAGAAGGGGACTTCCTCCACGCTGACGATCGGTCGGGAGACCGGCAGGAGCGTGATCACGGTGGAGGGAACGCTGGCGATAGACGCGCAGCCCGGAGCGCAGACCTCGCAGGCGGTGACGGTGGAGGAGCCGGCTCTCTATGCGGCGGAGCTGTTCCACCAACGCCTGAAGGCGGCGGGAGTGGCGGTAGAGGGGCTGTCCGGCGAAGGCGTAACGCCCGTCGGGGCGGCGGAGATCGCCCGGCATGAGAGCCTTCCGCTCTCCGCGCTGCTCGCGCGTCTCAATAAACCCAGCGATAATCTAGTGGCGGAGTGTCTGCTGAAGACGCTGGCGGCGGAGAGGACCGGACAGGGCAGCTGGAGCAACGGGCGCAGGCTGGCGACGGAGCGGCTGATCGGCATGGGTCTGCCGTCAGACGGCTTTCGTATTGCGGACGGCTCCGGGCTTTCCCGTCACAACTATCTGTCGGCGCGCAGTATGACGCGGCTGCTGGAGGCGATGTATCGGCGCCCCGATGGCAAAGCGTTCATTGACTCTCTGCCGATTGCGGGAGTGGATGGTACGCTGCGGAACCGGATGCGGGAGACGCCCGCCGCCGGAAACTGCCGTGCCAAGACCGGAACCATGTCCAGCGTCAGCAGTCTGTGCGGCTATGTCGTCACGAAGCGGGGCGAAACGCTGGCATTTGCGATCCTGATGAATAACCATCCCTCCAACGAGCAGGCGCGGATCGCGCAGGACAGGATCGCTGCGCTGCTGGCGGAATGGGATGAAAAATAGCCGATCCAGAAGAGAGGAAGGGGAGACGCCGTCCATGATTCGCGCAGCCGTCATACCGGAGCCGCATCAGCCGATCGAGATCCGCACATTTCCGGAGCCGGAGATCGAGCCGGGGGCAGTGATACTGAAGACGCTGGCTTCGGAGGTATGCGGAACCGATGTGCATCTGTGGCACGGGCGGCTCTCCGGCGTCCCCTATCCGCTGCTGCCGGGGCATGTCAGCGTGGGCGAGGTGGCGGCGACAGGAGGAGAGGTTACGGACATCGAAGGCGCGACGGTGCGCGTCGGCGATATCGTTACCTTTCTGGACGTGCACGAGACCTGCCACCACTGCTGGTACTGTCTGGTCGGGCGCGCCACGACCCGTTGTCCGAAACGCCGTGTCTACGGCATCACCTACGGGGCGGAGGAGGGGCTGCTCGGCGGCTGGTCGGAGCGAATCTATCTGAAGCCCGGCGTGAAGATCGTCCGGCTCAGGCAGGGAGTTACGCCGGAGCTGTGGATCGCGGGAGGGTGCGGACTGCCGACCGCCCTGCATGCGGTAGACCTGGCGCAGATACGCCTTGGGGATCGGGTTGTCATTCAGGGAGCGGGTCCGGTCGGGCTGAACGCCTGCGCGCTGGCGCTGGCGAGCGGCGCGGGATGGGTCGGCGTGGTGGACGCGGCGGCGCATCGGCTGGAGGCGGCGAAGGCGATGGGCGCGGACGCCTGCATCGCGCTGGAGGACGACCCTGTGCGGGCGGTGCGCGCCGCGACGGAGGGACGGGGCGCGGATGTAACGGTCGAGGCGAGCGGAAATCCCGCCGCCGTCGCGCAGGGGTGCGAGATGACCAGAGACGGCGGTCGTTATATCGTCGTCGGGCAGTACACCGACAACGGTCCCGCCGAGATCAATCCGCATCTGCATCTCAACCGAAAGCATCTGAGCCTGCAGGGATGCTGGGGTTCCGACTTCTCCCACTTCTGGCGCGCCATGGAGATACTCTCCCGGTTTCACGCGCGCTATCCCTGGGAGCGGATCGTCTCGCGCCGCTATACGCTGACCGAGATTCCGGATGCGCTGTCGGATGTGGAGGCTCGGCGCGTCGTCAAGGCGGTGATCCTGCCGAACGGATAATCTTCCGGGTTTTCAGAAAAAGGATAGAGATTATGGTGAAACTATCCATAATCGAATACGTCCAATAGATTAGAGGGAAACCTTACGTCCCATTTCCGGGTTTAATGCATAAGAGTTATCCGTTCGGGAGCGCGCCGCGTCGCCGCTCTCGCGTTTTGCCACACAACCCGAAAGGTTGGCTGCCTGCACTGAAGGAGGTGTCAGGATGGCAGTGGAAGATGCCTATCAAACTCGGATGGTACAGCATGAGTTGAGCCGCCGCTGTGTAGACATGTCACTGGTGGATGTGCGCGTGATTCACGGGGTCTGCTATCTGCGCGGAGTCATGAAGCGCCTGCGCTCTCATCCGGAGGTGGATCTGGAGCATGAGGCGGAGGTGATCCGCAAGATCCTGCGTCAGCGCGTCGGTATCCGCGATGTGGTCTGGGAGGTTCAAACGAAACAGTAGAGGGCGGAAGAGATACCCGCAAACTCGCTCCCGGCAGACAGGACCACAGACCCGATTCCCTTGATCGCAATCATCCATTCCAGAGCCGTCGGCAAGAGCGTGTGATTTGGGGGCAGCCTGTTCAACCTTCTCTGCGTTATGACAGCGCGCACGTCGGGGCGGGGCATGGTCTCCAGAAAGCGGCAGGAGCCATGTATTGACAGATATGCGGTCTGCGCCTATAATGACTGAAAAACTAGATTGGTCAAAAGTCATAACCCCCACCGCATATGAAAAGTACGACGCTGCGCCAGGACGTTCGCGATTCGATACTGGATGCCGCTGAGCGGCTGTTCCGGCGATATGGCTATAAGAAGACGACCATAGACGATCTGGCGCGGGAAGCCGGGATCGGCAAGGGAACCGTCTATCTCTATTTTGACAGCAAGGAGAGCGTGGCGCTCTCGGTGGTTGATCTGGAGTTTGATCGCATCCGGGACCGGCTGCAGAGGATCGGTCGTTCGCGCGGACAGCCCGCCGCCCGGCTCCGTCAGATGCTGGTAGAGCGTGTGATGCTGCGTTTTGATGTGGCAGCAGGCTACTCGCAGACTCTCGACGAGGTGTTCAGCAGCGTTCGCATTCCGTTCCTGGAGCGTCGGGAACAGTTTTTAAAGATCGAAGCGCAGGTCTGTGCGGAGGTTCTACTGGATGGCAGACAGCGGGAGATCTTTGAGTTTGAGGATGCTCTAGAAACCGCCATGCTGCTGATGCGCGCAACCGGTTCGCTGCTTCCTCTGACGCTGACCCCGCATCAGATGAGCCGCCGTGAAGAGATACAGGAGACCGCCGGACAGATCGCGGACCTGCTGCTTCGCGGTCTGCTGAAACGCGGTTAACACATATGGACGGTGATCCGCTTCAGAGGCGCGGGGTCTGATCGCCGCATTCATACCTGCCCGTTTTTATGACTGGTTGACCGTTTCGGTCATCAGTCAGCAAAGGAGACATGCCCATGCTACACGACATGGTCCCCCCGGAGAACGAGAATGGCTGCGCCCGGCAGCAGGAGTTCGAGGCGCTCTATCGTAGAAACCGGCAGAGAGCCTACAACCTCGCCTATCGCCTGCTGGGTAACCGCGCGGAAGCCGAGGACGTTGCGCAGGACGCCTTCGTGCGCGCATGGCACAGTTTTGCTCAGTACGACCGCGCGCGACCGTTTGAGAGCTGGCTGATGCGGATCGTCACCAATCTGGTGATTGACCGGCGCCGCCGCCAGAAGCGGGTGAACATCTGTTCGCTGGACGCTCCCGCCGCCTCCGGCACGGACGGCTCCTCCATGTTGCTGGAGCTTCCGGACTCCTCGCGGGAGCCGGAGAGCCTGCTGATGGCGGGCACCTATGAGGAGTCGCTGCAGCAGGCGCTGTCGTTGCTGCCTCCCCGCTATCGCGAGCCGGTGCTGCTGGCGGATGTAGAGGAGCTGTCCTATGAGGAGATCGCCGCGCTCCTCAACTGTCCGGTCGGCACGGTTCGCTCCCGGATCCATCGCGCCCGTCTGATGCTGCGCGATACGCTGATGGGCAACGCCTCCCGGCGTCGCAGGAAGGGAGGCGCGGTCAGCCATAGCGCGGCGTCCCCGGTGCGCGCATAACGCAGAGCCGCCTGTCAGAACGGCGCGGATCGCCGCTTATCCCTCATGAGAGAGCGAAAAAGCCCATTTTGAACTGAATTTTCTCTGGTACCAGAAGTCACATCCGCCCGAAATTCGTGTCGTGGTCTGCTCCAGGGATAGGGCAGTTCTGTCATCCTTTGCGGCAGAGGGTGGGGTAAGGAAGCTTCTTTCGAAAGGCGAGTTTTGGGGAGTCCGGAAGGATGAAATGGTCTCCCCAAAAACTGCCCCCTAGGCTGTCCCCCCTCTGGCGCAAGGAGGTCTATAGCGCCACTCCGGCTGTGTCCGCCGAAAGGAGTGCTGCCCACTCCAGCGCTGAACCGCAACTCATCGGAGTGAGGGAATAGAAGTGAGGAGTAAGAGGCGCCCCTCTCTTCTCTCTCTCCTCTTCCCTCTCTTCCCCCAACGGAGGCGTTTTCTCTCCCCTCTCTTCTCTAGTGTGAAGGAATCCCCCCAAGGAACAGATAATCTCTCCTCTGTAGAAGAAGTGCGATTCCAAAAGGACGGTCGCACTGCTATATAACCGAGGGGAAAGATGTATCCAGAGACCACAGACACTCGTGAAGATGCCCTCCCTTTCTCACTTCTGCCTTCGGTACCCTCCTTTGCCGGACATCAGACATTTCCTTTTCGATCTGGATGGCTTAAAAAAGGGTTAGATGCGCTGCAATCTCCTGAGTTGGGAGTAGGCGCGCTGTTTACGCGCGAGGATGCTCTGACCATCCTAGGGGTCGGCAAGAATATGACGCAGAGTATTCGTCACTGGCTGCTGACAACACGCATGGCTTGCGAGCGAACTACTGGGACAAGACGTACCCTTGAACCAACAGCTCTGGGGAAAGCGGTTTTTGGCTCTCCGGAAATGGAGGGTTTCGATCCCTATCTCGAAGATGACTCCACGCTTTGGCTATTGCACTGGATGCTCACCGGACCGGGTAGTTTAGCTTTTACATGGGTATGGGCTTTCCACTTCTTTCGAGAATATGAATTCACCAGAGAGTCCTTAACTGACGCGATCTATAACGCTGCCCATAACCGTATCACGAAACCTCCCTCTCGTGAAACCGTTGGTCGTGATGTGCAGTGTTGCCTACACACATACATTACGACTGAGCCCAGCGCAGTTCTTGAAGATACCCTCGACCGTCCACTAAACGCCCTCAATCTGATTCTGCCAAGATACGCGATGCACTATCGGTTTCAGATTGGAGCCAAGCATACGCTGCCTACGGCGATATTCTGTTACGCCCTGTTGGAATTCTGGCAGTGGAAGCATCCTCGTGCAGATACGCTCTCCCTGTGGGAAATTGCACACGCACAAGGCAGCCCCGGCGTGGCGTTTAAGCTTGACGAAGACTCGGTTCTGGAGTACCTCGACGAGATTGAAATGACAACGCAGGGAGCCTGGAGATTCGAAGATACGGCGTTGGTACGGCAGGTGGTGCGCACGAGCCTGCAGCCACTCAACGGGCTACTTCTCTTGCAGAGACACTATCATGGATAGACCTGTCTTCCTAGCTGATGTGATTGAGGTACGCAGCCGTTTCCAGCGTTCTGTACACCTGGAGCGAGACTACAACACCTGCGCAGATGGTTATCATCCCACTGAGTCAGCTCTTCAAGCGCTGCGAGCCGTAGACCGCGCTCTGGGCTATCCGACAGATCGGGCAATGACCCTGATCGGGCCCTATGGCGCGGGGAAGAGCGCCTTTTGCGTTCAACTTGCGCATCTGCTGGAGCATCGCACGTTCCAGCCCTGGCTGCAGGCGGCAGGTTCGCTAAATGGCAGCCTGGCACGACTCTTTCAGAGTGACGATCGCGCACTCATCCCAATACTCCTCGTCGGTTCGCGCCAATCGCTGGCGTCAAGTTTGACAGCAGCGCTTACGCAGGGACTGCAGCGCCGCAGTCATGTTCGGCTGCTGGAACATCTGAAGAGAGAGTCGGAGGCGTTAAGATGTCCTGCGCCTTCCCCGCGTCAGACGGCAGATCTATATCATATGGCGGCATCTCATGCGGTGCTAGAGGGAGCGTACGGAGTTGTCTTGATCGTTGATGAGATGGGCAAATTCCTTGAGCATGCGGCGTTGCATCCACAAGAGGGCGACATCTTCGTACTTCAGGAACTGGCGGAAGCAGCGGCGAGAAGCGGTGAACATCCCCTCATTGTGATGACGGTTTTGCATCAGAGTGCAGAAGCCTATGCTCAGAAGTTAGGTCGCACATTCCAGGCAGAGTGGTCGAAAATCGGCGAACGTTTCCGACAGATCGCATTTTTCCCTTCCGATATGGAGAGGATCGAAATGGTCGGGCTCGCCTTAAAACAGAACAACGACCTGCATCGCGACGCGATCGTAGAACGTCTGAGCCTGCTATGTGTAGAACGGAAATTGACGCCACCGGGTTTGGAGGAACGGTTTCCTGCGCTCGCCTGTGCCGCCTACCCCCTGCACCCAGTCTCGCTGCTGACACTTCCGGCGCTCTTTCGCAAGATCGGGCAGAGTCACCGCAGCCTCTTTGCTTTCCTGTCCGGTGATGAACCGCACGCGCTCGGTCGTTTTCTTCGCGAAACGCCCTATGTATCAGACAGCCCTCCCCTCTATATGCCGGACTCAGTCTTTGATTATGCGGCGGAGGCGCTTCGAGGCTCTTGGAACGCCCCGGGAGCTGCGCGGTTATGGGCGGAAGCGGTAGACACAGTAGACCGTGCCTTCGACCTCCCGGAACTTCCAAGGCGAGTTCTGAAGGTGATTGCTCTGCTGGGGATCCTCAAAGACCCGCGTCTGACCCCCTCTCAGAGTACTCTGGAGTGCGCGTTGACAACCGGTAGCGGCGAATACCCTGACATTTCTGATGCGCTTTTGGAGCTTCAGGAACGCCGACTCATCGTCTACAGCCGCACGTACAACACCTACCGACTGTGGGAAGGCGGGGATGTGGATATCGAGGCAGAGATGGCGGCTGCACGCGCCGCGCTGCCGGCAGGAATCTCCCTGCACGTCGCCTCAAACCTGTGTCCGCCGCCCAAACTGATTGCACGCAGACACTCCTACGAGACCGGTACCGTTCGCGCCGTCACGTCGGTCCCCTGCGGAGTGATGGATTTGAAAAAAACGGCTGCGGAGCATTCTTCTCAGCTAACCGTGTTGTTGTGTCTGGTGACTTCGCAGGAGGAGGTGGAGCAGGCAGAAACGACTGCACGATCCTGTGATCAGTCGCAGACACTTATCGCCATTGCTCGCGAGACCGATACCTTGCGAGAGGCGGCGCAGGAGATTGCAGCTGCACAACGTGTTGCACAAGAGACCCCTGGACTCGCCTCTGACCGTGCTGCGCGCCGTGAACTGGCTACGCGACGACAAGAGGCGGAGACGGCGTTCCGTCAGGAGTGGAACCGTCTCTTCATGCCGGATCAAAAAGCGCGCAGTGAAACGTCGTGGTTTTACCAGCGCCAGCGAATAGAGATAGTAGGTACGCGGAAATTCTCGGCGCATCTGTCCCGCATGGCAGATCTAACCTTTCCAGACGCCCCGCGTCTACGCAATGAGCTGATCAACCGCCAGACTCTCTCTTCGGCGGCGGCGGCAGGACGCAGAGAGCTGATCGAGGCGATGCTGACTCATTCAGCAGAGCAACGTCTCGGCATTCGGGGCTTTCCCCCCTCTGCTAGTATGTACGAGTGTCTGTTACGGGCAACAGGGATCCATCAGGAGGTGGCGCCAGGACGATGGGGTTTCGCATCTCCCTCCAGAGCTCCCCTGTCAGACCCTGCGCGTCTGCTCCCATGCTGGCAAGCGTTAGAGAGGATGATCTTCCGTGAGCCTCCAGAGCCGCGACCGCTGCGAGAGGTCTATGCCGCGCTCAGTGCGCCTCCGTATGGCATCACTGCCGGGGTAATGCCGGTACTGTTGTGCGCTTTCCTTCTGGCTCACCCGGACGAGACGACCCTCTACCGGGAGGACACATTCATCGCGGAACCTACTACTGCGGACTGGGAGGTGCTGCTTCGACGACCGGAGCTTTTTGCCGTTGCCGGATGCCGGGTGAGCGGCGATCGGGCGGCGGTCGTGCAGCGTCTGGCGCGGGGGTTGAAGTGCGCGCCGGCGCTCGTGCCCGTTGTCCGTGCGCTGTTACGTATGGTTCGCAGTCTGCCTGAGCACTCCTGGAAGACACGGCGCCTGCCCGAGCATGTGTTGGCGTTGCGCGATGCGATGCAGCGCGCCCGATCCCCCGAAAGCCTGCTGTTTCGCGATCTGCCCGCCGCTTTGGGCATCATCGTGCTCTCTGGTCAGGAGGTAGACGACGCACATGTAGAGGAGTTCTTTCGGGCGCTGAACGCCGCCCTGCAGCAATGGAGCCGCGCTACCCCGGATGTAGTTGCTCAGGCGCGTGACGCCCTGCTGCTGGCATGCGGACTGAATCCTGGCAGCGCGGGGTTCCACACGCTGCGTGAGCAGGCGGCTGTGATGGAGCCGCAGGTAATGGACCCGCGACTACTGCCCCTTGTTCGACGAGCCGCACAACCGGGTGACGATCAAACGGTACTTGAGAGCGTTCTTGCGCTTGTCGCCGACCGTCCTCCCCGTACCTGGACAGACGCCGACGCCGACCGCTTCCATGCGCAGACGAAAGCGATCGGGGCAGTTTTCCGGCGGGAATGGATGCGGGCAGAAGAGTTAGCATCCTCATCCTTGTCGCCGGATGAGGAGACGCATAGCCGGCAGCTACTGGAGAGCCTGCGCCAGTACCTGAGGACACAACCAGCCTATGCACAGATGCCACCCCGCGTTCTGCGCGCTGCCCTCTCGGCGCTATTGCAGGAGGTGGACCGTAACGAAATGAATGAAGGAGTACAGACCGAGTGAACACGCCTGAACCGACCTTAGCCAAGCCTGTACGACATATCCTCTCCCTCTCCGGAGGAAAAGACAGCACCGCCCTCGCTATCTACATGCGCGACAAAGTGCCACAGATGGAGTATGTGTTCTGTGATACTGGCGAGGAGATGATAGAGACATATGAATACCTTGATAAATTGGAAGCTTATCTAGGATGTTCGATTACACGCCTGAATCCTGAAAGACCGTTCAATCATTATCTTGAAATTTATCGCGGTGTTTTACCTGACGCCAGGACAAGATGGTGTACCCGTATGCTCAAAATTAGGCCTTTTGAGAAGTATGTTGGCGACGACCCGGTCATCAACTATATCGGGATCCGCGCCGATGAGAACCGCAAAGGGTACCTCTCCAGCAAGCCCAATATTCAGGCGCGCTATCCCTTCATCGAAGACGGCATTCGTAAAGAGGATGTGATGCGCATTCTGGAGGAGAGCGGACTCGGTCTACCGGACTACTACCGGTGGCGTTCACGTTCGGGATGCTACTTCTGTTTCTTTCAACAGAGAATTGAGTGGGTTGGGCTTCTGGAGAATCATCCCGATCTGTTCGAGAAAGCACATATGTATGAGAAATTCGATTTAGCATCAGGAAAGCGTTATACTTGGTGTCAAAAGGAGAGTCTTCGAGAGTTATCGGATCCAGCCAGATTGGCACAAATCAAAGCTGATTATGAGAAACGAATCTCAGACCAGCAACGGTTCAAAAGCGGTCGTTCGTTAGGGGAAGTTCTGTCTGATGAGGAAGAAGCAGAATTTGAAAGAGCCTGCCTGATTTGTGAATTGTAGCCTAAATGAGATATTAAACCTACCAGGAGAATTACTTGATTTTAGACGATCTAAATAGATTTTGGGCTTCCATAAACAAGCTGAAACGGGGTAGTCAGTCAGGGAGGCTTAAGCCGCACAAGCTCGCATGCTACTAGCTGTCCTTGACCTCGCGGAAGACGGGTTTATGAAAGAGAATCGGATATATTATGACGAGGCATTGATCGCACGCTTCAAGCGTAACTTCAGGCTTCTATCCGATAGGTCGGATTGATGTCAACCTGGTCCCCCGTTTTTTCACTTGCGCACATCGGATTTCTGGCATCACAAGATAAAACCCGATCGGCTGGAAGAATATTCTATGTTGGACACGAGTGGAGGTGTTTCCAAACGCACAGTTGACAATATCGAGTATGCCTATTTAAGCGACTATGCTTTTGCCTGCGTCCTAGATCCCGATAGTCGTCAGATTATCCGACAAAACATCATGAACATCAACAAGTTAGCATTAGCTTTCAACGAAACACTTCCCTTCAGAAGGTCTTCACTCTCACAAGTTTTGAGAAAATACTCTACTGGTGGAAAAATTACATTCGAAAAACTGTGCAATCATACCACACTAGGTACCAGTGAAGTTAAAGCTGTTCGAAGAATTTCATATGGCACAGGTTTGATTGATCAATATCATCAGATCACTCCCTTTGGAAAGGTTGTTACAGAACACGATCCAAACTTCAGTCGAGAATCGACCCAATGGCTCCTGCACTATCATATGTGTGCGCCGCACCGTACCGGTCCGGCGTTCTGGCACCATCTGGTAACGACTCAGCTTCACCTCGGCGATGAGCTGAGCTCGCGACAGGTCGCGGAGAGTATACGGGAGTTCTCTCTGCAGGCGGGAGAGAAGGAGCTGAAGTTCGAAACCTACCAGCAGGCGGCGACGATTTTCCTCGGAACCTACAGCAGTCCGGACGGACTGGGAGACCTGGGCATTCTGAAGCGTGGGGAGGGACCGGCGGTCTATAAGGTTACTCAGCCGGAGCTGCCCGCGCCGGAGGTTGTCGCCTATGTCGTCGCGGACTACTGGGAGGGCGTATGGCCAACTCTGCTGAGCATAGACTTCAGCCAGTTGACCGGTGCGGAGGGACCGGCGGCGCTCCTTCTGATGAGAAGCGGCGACATGTTCGAGATGCTGCGTAAGATGCAGGCGGATCACCTGATCCTGCTGGAGCGCGCCACCCGTCCCTGGAAGGTGAAGCGGCTGTGGGGAGATACACATGAGCTTCTCGAGCGGGTCTTCGCACGATAACCTCTCTGCCTCGGAACTGGTGCAGCGTCTGCGAAGCCGTACCCTGCGCAATCGTACCGGGATCCTGCTTCTGCCCCCAACCGCGCTCCAGCAGATTGAGGACATCGCGGCAAGGCTGGGGATTCAGTCTGTTGACTACCGAAGGCTGGTACTGCAAAGAGTGCCGCCGGGCTCCCGCTACGCCGGCATTAGTGTTGATGCGGAGCGGCAGACCATTGACGCGCTTTTAGAGGACACGCTGGGAAAAGACTGCGTTCTGCTCTACTATCTTGACCTGATCCTGGCGCGTCTGGAGTACGCAGAGCGGCAGCGTCTCTGGACTATTCTATTTCGTGAGACGTCTAACCGAAGCCGCGCCCTCGTGTTGGCAATGCCCGCAACGGCGAAGCATCTGCTGCCCTCAGCAGATGCGCTGTGTGATTGGAAGAAGGATGCGCGCGTCGCACTTTACGCCTCCGAACGTCCATAACATCCCTATCATGAGGCTGACCGACATGTTAATTAAAGAGATCGTATCACATGACAGTTTTGCCAACTTTGAAAACGACGTTCAGATCGGCTGGTACCCGAAAGATCCTCGGAACCTACGTATGGTGGAGAGCTACATCTTCACCAACCAGGCGACACAGGGGAAGAAATCGTCGCTGGAGATCCTGGATCTGATCCGGCTCTCCTACATCCACAGTCGGGAAAACCGCTTTGTGGTGATGGCGACATATGGTCACGGCAAAAGCCACCTTGCCCTGACCATGGCCAACTTTTTCGGTCAACCTGCCGACTCACCGGAGGTTCGCGCTATTCTGGGCAAGATTGAGCACTGTTCTAGCCCTTCGCGCGCACAGGGGTTCCGGGACTTCAAGGAGGGAAACGCCCCGTTTCTCGTCGTGCGTCTGCGCGGAGACAAAGCACCTAAGCTGCCGCAGCAGTTTCTGCATGGTCTGCAGACCGCCCTGCATGAGCAGGAGGCGACCCGCGATGCGCACCTGCCCTTCTGGTTCGAGCAGGCTGCCGGTTATCTGCAAAAGATACAGGATAACTCTCATCAGCTCGCTGCAGCCAACGCCTTTCTGGAGCGGCAGTCCCAGCATCCCTCCATTCGTGACGTCCCGGCGCTTCTGCGGGAAGTGCAGAACAGCAACCCGTCGGTGCATGAGCTTTGCCGATCGCTCTCAGCAGAGATGAACCATGGCGTGCCGCTGGACTTCGGGGGATCCATAAGCCTGCAGTATGCGCTGGAGCGGGTTGTAGACGACTATTGCGGTACAGGCAAACCCTACCGTGGCATACTGATCCTATTCGACGAGTTGAGCGCTTTTGTGCGCGACTACGCGCAGTCGTCTGGAGTGGGACATGGCAACGCCCTGCAGGATATCCTCGAAGGGGTACGCAACCGTCTGGGACGCGCAACCTTCGTCGCCTTCTCACAACACGACCCCCTGGAGACCGCCGAAAACTTCTTCAAGATAGGCACTGCTTCGCATCAACGTGAGACGCTGATGCATCAACTGCAGCGGCTGCCTAAAGACCAGAAATACCAGCTCTACTCCTCGCTGGAAATGGTGCTGGACTCCTACCTGAAACAGGAGGAGACTGGTTGGGAACTCCTTTGTGAACAGGCGAGCGATGCGCTGGATAAAGCGAGCGGCGTCACTATGAACCTCTTCCAGGATCGGTACAATCATGCGCAGGGATGGGACCTTGAAGATATTGACGAGATTCTGACCAAAGGCTGCTTCCCGCTGCATCCGCTTACGACCGCCCTGCTATGCAGCGTTGAGTTTCGCGAGGTTACCAGTCCGCGCTCCGTACTTGGTTTCCTGCAGGAGGCTCTCAGCCGATGGGGCGACCAGCCTGCATTGAAAGGCAGCGCCCCCAACTGGCTCTATCCCGTCGAGCTAGTGGACTGGTTTGGCGAGATGCTGGCGGATGAGGAGTACCAGCAGTATCGCAGCGCCTGTCTCTCCGCGGGTGCGGATGTCACACCGGAGCAGACCGCCATCCTGAAGGCGATGCTGCTGCAGAGCGTGGCAAGGTTGAGTACCGAGCGCTATCGCCACTTGCAGCTCATGCATCTGCTGACCGGTCTACCAGAAAAGCAGTGTCAGCAGGCGTTGGAGGGGCTAAGCAGCCGCCAGGTGATCCGCTCGGACGAGAGCGCCTTCTCCTTCTGGCCTCCAGGCGTAGACGGCAGCCGCCTCGAGCAGGAGGTCAATCGGATCGTTCAGACACGCATTTTCAACCTCAACGTTCTGGAGAATATCAATCGGGATTGGCAGGCGAGCCGATTGCAGGCTATCCGGGTAGATGCTCTCTCCTGGGCTAACGATGCTGACTTCTCCGCCCGTCAGATTCTGGTCACTCACGAAGCCTTCTCGCCGGAGTTTCTGCGTAGACAGATCAAGACTTTCCGAAGCTCCGGAGACCTGGACACTCCCCGCGGCTTTGTGTTCTGGCTAGTCGCTCAGACCCACGATCAGATTCTGGACTACATCGAACGGGCGGAGCAGGTGCTGGAGGAGGCGTTAAAGGGGATAGAATCTCCTCCCCCCGTTCTGATTGGGGTGCCTGAAACCCCTACTCCAGAGTTCGAAAAGCTGGTACTGAAGGAGGATGTCATCAACAATCTTCCGCAAAATATCATACGCAACTCCGACTCGTCGGTCCTCTTTCAAATGAAAGAGGACTACAAAAAGAGGGTGTCTGCTGCTCTGACAACTCTTAAGGAGAAAGCGGACTTCCACGTACCCCTTCGCTACCGATCGCACGTCAAAATCCGATCTCCCCACAGACGCTGCGAGACCATGCTGCCAGCCTGTTATGAAGCCGCCTACCGACTGGGTCCGCCAGCGTTTCGTAAGCAGACACCTTTCACAAATCCGTCTCTGCGCAAGGCGGTTGGATTACTTGCCGAAGGGCTATCCAAAAACAACCTCCACTTGCCCGAGCATGCATGGCGCAAAGACAAAGTCGCCGATGAGATTATGAATAAGTTTCTGCGTATAGGTGGGATCTCCTCGTGGAGACTGGTCGGCGCGGACTACGCGGTGTGCGAGCCGGGTGACGCTAACATACGCGAGGCATGGGACTACCTGAACCGTCATTTCGAGCCAGGCAAAGGCGCTGTGCCGATCCGGGACGCCGTCCTGACACTGATGGATCCTCCCTACGGCTACGACCCGAACCATGTGACCCTGCTTCTGTCCGCCTGGTACGGCTATCACCGGCACGAAGTAAAGCTGCGCGAGGATCACTGCTACACAACGCTGGACACTCTCTTCAAGCACCCCTTCAAGACGGAGGATTTCCTGAAACGACTCCTGGACCGGATAAATACCCTCTATATCGAAAGAGTGGATCGGGGTGAGACGATCCGACAGGCGGAGAAGCTCGCGAATATGGTCGTTAAGGGAGGCAAAAAATTCACTCTTGAGGAAGCGGAGAAGGCTATCGCGGAACTGAAGGTTTCGCAAAACATGCAAGGGGACGGTGATCGGTCTGCCTGTCTTATCGAAGAGGCGATAGACCGTCTGCAGAGGGGGCGAGAGACAGCGCTAGCATATGAGAAGCAGACGAAGCAGCTTTTAGAGGTTCTTGACAGAAGCTCGAAGATAAGCGAAACCCTTAGTCTGCTCGAAAAGATCGAGAAACTGCCCGAACAGACATGCGTCGTATCGTCAGGTTCTCCCTCGCCTGCACAGCTGCAGGAGCAGTTTCACAGTAAGTTGCATGACCAGGTGCAAAAGAGATGTGAGCAATTTGCCAGCCTGTCTAGGATCGAAGACTACTCCCGCCATCAGGTTCAGTTAAAAGAAATCCTGAAGCAACTTGAAAACTACGGCGACAGACAGCTCTCAAGCCAGGTTGAAGAGGCTCTTCGTAGACTGGAGGAGCAGCATCGGTCTCTGAAGCAAGAAAACAGAGACCGCTCCATCCTGGAAAAGTTGGGTCTCTACTCGGAAAAAGAGGGATTGAGCCAGCTCCGCAGATTTCTGTTGGAGATAGATGCGCTTCAACCCAGCAAACCGAAGACAGTCGAAAAGGTCGCGGAGAAGCGCAAGCGAATCCACGAGCGCATCCAGAGCCTCGAGCAGTTTGCCAGCGGTCTTCAGGAGCGTCTCAATCAGGTTCCTACCCTGTCAGATCTCCAGAAGCTGCGCGACGAGATCCTTCAGTATCAGGAGAAGTTCCAGGATGCCCCGGAGCAGGAGCATATAGCCTCCAACAGGGAACGTTGCGAAAAGATTCTGACGCTCCTGAAAGAGATAGACGAACTCGGCAGATACGATATTCAAAACCCGGACGATGTCGAGGAGATAACCAAGCGCGCAAACGCTCTTCGAGTAAGGTACCGCGGGTATCTGACATCGGAACAGGATGCGGCTATTTTTGATAGACTTTGGAGAAGTCTCGATGAGAGGGTGCAGACACGGCAGCAGCAAGCGATTCTGTGGCTCGAGGCGATGGAGCAGGCTGCGTCCGAAAGCCGCGAATACGAGTCTATCCTGCAGCGTCTTGCGCAGCCTCCTGCTTTTCTGCCTCCTTCTGAGGTAGAGCGGACTCGGTCTTTAATGGAGACTGTGCAGAAGCGGTTGGACGAGGATATCGTCGCTCGCATCTCCAGCCTGTTCCTGCAGATAACAGATGAACAGACCCGACGAGAGTGCCTTCAGGAACTGACGAGACTCTCACAGGCACGCCCAAAGGCATAAGCCGATGCAGAAAATCTTCCTGGACTATCATGCAGACTCTCTGCTGCCGGAGAACTGCCTAGTCATCACATCGGAGCTGGCTCTGCTGGAGTACGACTGGGATGAAGGATCTATTGTTTTTCGTGGGAAGACTCTCTGCGCGTGGGTGGAGGAGTTTTGCCGGGCACGGGGTTATGTCAGTGAACGGCTCAGTTCCCCGATTGAAGCGCTACGCAGAGCCTGTCCTGGATGGACCGAGGATCAGGCAAAACTAGTATGGGAGGAGATACGCGCAGCATACACAGATTCGGTTCCTCCTGACGACACGCGAACTATCCTGAAGTTGCTATATCCGACCAGTCTCTGGGAGAAGCCTGCAGGACGTATGCATGCTGCTCAGTGGCTGCTCTGGCTGTCAGAAAGAGATATTATTCCTCCACATCATCAGCCTCTGATAAGAGCGCAGGCGCATCACTGGCAGAACACCGCAGGGAAATTAGAGAGCGCTCTGTACAGATCGCATACTCCGTCAGAAGCTGCCGCACTCCTAGACGAATGGCTTGGAATTATTCCCGGTTCTCTTCCTTCGAAACTTGGCGCTTTTCCAATGGATGTCCCCGGAGCATGGCTGGATCGAGCAGAAAGTATATGGCGCGAGCGTGTTGCCCGTGAAGGGGAGAGATTTCTCCGCAAGCTATGGTCTCTGCATCTCTCTGACCAGATGCAGGCAATCTCGAATCAGATATGCTACGACTACTATACAGCACATCCTGAGGAGATCACACCGCAGGCGATTGCAAGGTTGTCGGCGCGTATGTCCGAGCCTCAGCTACAGCTGCTCATGGAGAAGAAACCGCCGGCAATACCGGACGATCTTCCTGCAGCGCCATCCGATGTCATGAGATGGTTTGAGGACAGCTATCTACCCTACCGACAATGGCAGGTATCCTGTGGAGAGCATCCAGCGGCGGAGCCTGTTAAACGCGCTGCGCGGCAGTTCATGGAGTGGTGTCTGAACTTCTATCCCCGGGCGCTCGCAGGAGGCAGCGGTCAGGAACACCTGGCTATCACCAAAGGAAAAGAGTTGCGTGAGACCCGTAAAAAGTGGGTGACGCTGTGGGTTCTGTTCGATGGACTTCCATACCATGATGCTACCCGTCTGGAAAAACTTCTTTCCAGAGAACGGACATTAACTGTTCGCAAACAGATTGTCGTAGCTCCTCTGCCAACACTGACCCGATTCAGTAAAAACGCAATTATGAATGGAGTTCCGGTAGCTATAACCGAAGACGAAGGTCCGCGTCCCACATTCGAAGGCGCTATCCTCTTATCTGAGCGCGATGACAATGTTAAACATGTGCGCGAGGCGAAGCTAGGAGATGTCTATGTCTTAAGCCTGATACAGCCTGACAAAACCTATCACGCCGCTAAAGCAACTTCCATCCTGAAACAGGAGGTAGAGGGCGCACTGAGTACGCATGCCAACATCGTTCTAGAGCTGATTCGCGCTTTCCCTGAGAAGATACCTCTGCGGGTGTGCATCAGTACCGATCACGGGCGGCTCTTGTCCGTTGCAGAGCGGAGTGCAAGCGTACCTGCAGGCATGCAGGCAGAGGGAAGAGCTGCATGGGGTGAAAGCAACAGGAGATTCTCTGCACAGGGATTTGAGATAGATGAGACGGATGGACTGATCTATCTTGAGAAGAGCCGCTTCGGCCTACTTTATGATTGTGCAGTACCTCTGGGTCCTGACCTGTTTGTTAAATCCGACGGCGCTACTGGCACAGAGGCTTTCGCTCACGGCGGTCTCTATCCAGAAGAGGTTCTGATCCCCTGGTTTGAGTTTACGCGTAAGCGAGTACTACCCTCTATAACCGGATCCGCGACAGGGAAAGCCCCTAAGGGCAAGAGGGGAGAGTTGAGCCTCCAACTTACCAACTCTTCGAATGAGACGGTTAGCGTCGTTTCGTTGGACCTCTCGATGGAGAATGAAAGCCTCCCAAGCCTTCCCTTTGAGATGATATTGCCTCCATTAGATACGATTGAACTAAGGGGCGAGCTGCCATATTGGCCCGGACACACGCAGATTAGGTCTGCAAAACTGACAGTAAATCTGCGCTCGGAGCATGGAGAATCGTTTACTGTTGAGCTGGACAACCAGTTGGAGACGCTAGAGTTCCAGAAGCGTGAACTGCAAGGTTCAGATCTTTTGGACTTAGGATAGCAGCAAGGTGTTCGTGATGAATTCGAATCGCCCCATTGACTACGACGCACTCGCGGATAAGACCTGCCGCGTGTTTCAAGACCTCGCGATAGATAAGAGGCGTCTTCCAGGCAGTCAGCTGCAGAAGCGCGGCATCCCCGGCTATGTTGGCGAATGGGTCCTAGACACAATTGTTCCTGGGAAAGGACCGCTCTCCAGTCAAGAGATTGAAAAGGTCCAATCGTGGGCGGAGAAGGCCGTCCCCGGTCCCAATGACCATAACCTAATCAAGTCCCGGCTGATGCGGGGCGAGACCCTGAAAATTCTTACGCCTCTGCAGATAGATGTGATACTCAACCGTAATCGGCAGGATCGAGTAGGTAAATTGTCGCTCTTAAACATAGCTGACGCGCTGGTCGGCGACGATTTGCCCGAGCGGTATCCGGAACTTCTGCGCGGTGGGATGTGGGGGATCACAGAGCTGGTAAACACTCCTGAAGGTGTTGCCGTTGCCTCTTTTAAGCCGATGCAGTCATCCATCAACCTTGACCTCTGGAAGAGGTCTCGTTGCGAATTTACACTCGATGAATGGCGTTCTCTGATACTTATCTCCATGGGATATGCTCCGGACTTTTTTAATGACGATCAACAGATGCTGCTCATTGCGCGTCTGCTTCCTCTGGTACAAAAAAACATGCATCTGATAGAGATGGCGCCTAAGGGAACTGGCAAAAGCTACATCTACGAAAATATCAGTCCCAAGGTAAGACTGGTGAGTGGAGGGAATATTTCGCCCGCGGTACTGTTTGTGAATAATGCCAACGGTTTACCAGGCATCCTGGCACGATACTCTGTTGTCGTACTGGATGAGGTGCAGACACTGAAGTTTGAAAAACCGGGGGAGATAATCGGAGGACTGAAAGGCTACTTAGCCAATGCGCGTTTGACACGAGGTGGTCTGCATGAGATGTCCAGCGAATGTGGTTTGGTGCTGCTGGCGAATATCACCTTGGATGAGCTTCAACGCCCATTACGAGATCCCGTTGTGCAGGAGCTTCCTGAATTCATGTGTGAGACTGCTTTTCTAGACCGTCTGCGCGGAATGATCCCGGGATGGGAGATCCCGAAATTAACATCCGCTTCATTCGCAAAGACAGTCGGACTGAAGTCTGATTTCTTTGGTGATGTCATGATTGCATTGCGTAACGATCTGGAGGCAGACCATTTCTGTTTTTCCAGTATTCAGTTATCAGGAAGAAATGCTTACAAACGCAATGAGGACGCGGTTCGAGCCATTGCTAGCGGTTTTTTTAAGATACTATTCCCTGACGGGATCTTAAGCAATGCTGAATTTCATAATTTCTGCGTGAAACCCGCTCTGCGCATGCGGCAGTTGATCTGGGATCAGTTGTACGCTATAGACGCTGAATATCGACAGTATGACAAAAATCTCTCCTGTTGATGAAGATTTGAATAAATTCAGGAGACATTTGTATCACAATTATTTGTCGGCTAAACAGTCCTCTGATCTGCAGGTGAAGGAAAAGAGGGATGGGGAGATAGTGGGGTTCATTGCCGGCTCCCGGATACATGCACGGTCGGCACGCACAGGGTATAGCGCGATCGATTCCAGGTGTGTCTTGTGTCTATCTGTAATGTCAGTCTTAAATGCTAGACGAGAGGTCTATCTCCGGATAGACCTCTCGTCTTTTGTCACATCTTTGCGCTCACACGGCCGGCGAAAAAAAGTTCGCGGTTTTGACCTTCTACGTCGTCTATACCTGTTGGAGGCGTGATTGAAATTGTTCCGTTCAGGTAACGCGACACGGCGCGATGAAGAGACGGAGGACGTTCGGCAGTTTGCGGCGTTGTGCGAACGCTATCGCACGCGTCTCTGGCGGATCATCGCCTCCGTAGCGCGTGATGCCGATGCCGACGATCTGGCGCAGGAGGCTATCGTCCGCGCCTACTGCGCCCGCAACGCCTATCGCAGGGAGGCGTCTTTTGAGGCGTGGCTCTGCCGGATCGCCCTGAATGTGGCGCACGACTACCATCGTTCCGCCTGGAAACGGCGCGTGCTGTGCTGGAATGCGGCTGCGGAGGAGAGCCTGGAGGAGCACCCTGCCCCCGATGAAGAGGCGCTGCGCCGCGAGACTCAGCGCCGCGTTCGTAAGAGCGTCGCCGCGCTGCCGGAGGCGCAGCGCACGCCGATCTGGCTGCACTACTTCGAGGGCTTCTCCATCGCCGAAATCGCAGCGCTGGAGGCAACATCCGAGAGCACCGTCCGCAGCCGCATGCGCGCCGGACTGCAGAAGCTGTCGCGCTCGCTGAGCGGCTACCTGGAGCGTTTTCCGGAGGATAACTCCGGAAGAGAGCCGGAAATCGGGCGGAATACGACGCCGGAGATGATCTGCTGTATTGATCCGGCAAACAGATAGAGGCACGCTGTCTGCTGCGCCTGGAGATAGTGATGATGGAAAAAAGGGAACCTGACCTCGATCCGGAGACGATGAAGCGCATGGAGCGGACTCTGCATGCGGCGGCGGACTTCTCGCCTAAACGGGAGATGCCGACCGATCTGATCGAGCGCGCGCTCCGACGCAGGCGCGCCTGCCGCCCTGTTTTGCCGCAAAGAGCTGCGCTGGCGGCTGTGCTGGGACTGCTGGCGCTGATACTCGCATCTGCCTTCCGTGGACGCGCTCCGGAGAGCGTTCAGATGGCGGGGCGTCACGCTCCTGTGCCGGTCATCCCGGAGAAAAAGGCGCCGGACTACCTGCTGACCGAGTCGAACCCCTTGAATCCACAGGGCATCGTCCCCGTGAAAGGCGGCGTTCAGTCCGCCCCGCGGCGAACGGAGCGCGAGAATGCCGTCCGCAGGCGGTCATCAGTGAAGCCGGCTCCCCGCCGGGAGATCCGGCGCAGAGTCCGCCCGGCGGAGCCGTGTCGCCCGCAGCGCATGTATGCGGCGCATCCCGCGGATCCGGTTCAGGCGGTTCGATGGCAGGAGGAGGTCGTGAAGGTCCCTTCGTCTCGCGTTTTCACGACCGGATGGATCGTGCAACCCGATCCCCTGCATCAGACGGTCTATATCACGCCGGCGGTGGCGGAGTTCCCTCTGTCGAACGAGTAGGACAGCAATGCGGCTTTCGCGGTGCGCGCAGACATCCTTCCCGCATATCATTTAGAGAAGAGGTTGATATCATGAGAACACTGATTGGACGCTGTACGCTTCCCGGACTGGTCGGGGGAGCGATTCTTCTGGCAGGCGCGGGCTTCTCGCAACAGAAGGTGAGCGACAAGCCCAAAGATGCAGAAGCGGTGAAAATCCAGACCATCATAGACGATGCCGATCGCGCCCGGCAGGAGGCGCTGTTTATCACCGGCTTCTGGGGCGACGGGATGCAGGATACGCGCCTCGACCTCGATCTGAACGATGTGCCGGTCGCCGACGCGGTCCGGCGCGTCTCCGAACTGGCGAAAGTGAACATCCGGGTGGATGAGGATGTGCCGAAAGAGGCGAAGGTAACCCTGAGGGCGAAGAATATTCGCCTGAGCACAGCGTTGGATCTGATCACGCAGGCAGCGGGCGTAAACTGGACTCGCGAGATCACCGACGGCAAAACCTCCATCCGAGTTGGCAAGGCGGTGCGTCCCGGCACCATCATCCTGCGAAACAGCCTGCCCGGTCGCGGAGGGTTGACCATTCCCGAAATACACATCCCCCGGATGGAACCCGGGACGCGCATAGACAGCGTGCTGCCGCAGGTCTTCTCTCTTAGCGAGATGCTGGAGACCCGCTCCACATTTACCTGTCCGCACTGCAAGAAGCAGGCGACCGTGCTGCGGCGCAATCAGCAGCCGCGTTGCACGACCTGCAACCGCCCCTTCCAGCCCGGATGGCAAGTCTGTCCCTTTGACGGGACGAAGCGTCCGGCAGCGCAGGGGGAGTGGAAGTACTGCCCCTTCTGCGGGAAAGCGGTGAAGATGGATGAGAAGGGCGCTAAGGAGAAAGAGTGACGGAGGAGGGACATCCTCCCATCCGCCTTCAAAGAGGCAGGCTCGCCTGCGGAAAGGAGCGTGATCGGTGAAAAAGAGTGTCCTCGCCCTGACGCTGTTATGCCTGACCGGGGCTTTTGCGAGAGCGCAGGATACGTCCGGCGCTGTCTACACGATGTCTGCGGTGAGTCTGGACCCTCCGGTCGTATTGATACGCCGGGTAGAGGTGCAGAATCACCTGCGCCTAACTCTCTTACAGAAACAGGCTCTGGAAGAGATTCTCGGCGACCCTTCCCGCGCTGGAATACGTTTCAGCATACGCGCAGAGGGTTCTGCGGATAAAAAGATGATGGAGGAGGAGCTGAAACGGCGGATCGAGGCGCATCAGAGAGGGGTGCAAGAGGAGATGGCGCGCGTTCTGCGCCCGGAGCAGATGGCGCGCCTGTCGGAACTGTCTCTCCAGTGGCGCGGCTTGATGGCTCTGAATGATCCGAAGGTGGCGGAGCAGATCGGTCTGAATGGGGAGCAGCGCACGCAGGTCGCGCGATTTGTGGCGGAGTATCGTCAGGAGAAGAGCCGAGTGATGCAGTCGCTCATGCAGAAGAGTGATCACGACTCGCCCGACGGCAGCGCGAAGATGGTGCGGCTGAACCTGTCGGAGCTGGACAATCCGCTTTCACCCGCGCGCAAGGCGCTGGAAGCCGCGAGAGATCGTGCAGAGAAGCAGATCCTGTCATTGCTGACGGATACGCAGCGCAAGGCTTGGCGAAAGGCAGTGGGCGAACCCTTCACTTTTAAAGCCGACAAGCAGGCGGCGCGGTTCTGAACCTTCGTCGCGCAGGGGTCATGCTTAGAGCGGGCGGCTCGCCGTGCGCTCTATTATGTCAATCTGGAAGAGAGGGAAGAAGATGGCGGGGCGGGTGCCGGTAGGGCCATCCGAACGCATGGCGGAAGGCGGCATCCTGGCTCTCTAGAAGCTGACGAAAGTCTATCACATCCTGAATGAGCAGGTTTTCGTACTCGAAGGGCAGGCGGACGTTGTGCAGCCCGGCGTTATCGGTGCAGATGGCGATATCCACGCCCGCCTCCCGGCACAGGCGAAAGACCCGCGAGAGTTCGGAGAGGTCTTCCAGCGTGCCCGTCTTCAGATAGGTCGTCGGGCAGACCTCCAGGCACTGTCCACGGCTGGCGACCACCGGCAGCAGTTGCGGGTAGCGCAGCGGAATCTGGATGCCGTGCCCGATCCGATCCAGGTAGGGAAGGAGCTGCGGATAGCAGCCGTTGGCGGTCTCAAAGAGGTGCGCGGTCGTCTTCAGGGCAAACGACTTCGCGTAGCGGAACAGATCCACCAGTTCATCCATCCTCTCCGCGTAGAGGGTGTCGGGTCCGGCGATATCTATGCCGCAGACCTTCTCCGGCATGGAAGCCGCCAGTTCGATGATGGCGCGGTTGACCGCATAGGGGAGCCGGGTATGCATGCAGAGGATCTGGCGCAGGATGAGGGGATATTCGGGCTGGTATCCGGCGGCGGAGATGATCTCCACCACCTCGCGCATCTGAGCGATGCGCTCCGCCTGCGGACGATGGGCGTCGGTGCGGTAGTAGGGCGTGTGCCGCAGCTCCAGATAGACGATGCTCTCGAAGATATAGGCTCCGCGCACCAGCTTTGAGACGAAGTAGTCGAGGGTGTCTATGCGCTGCACCTGCTCCACCAGCGTATGCAGCTGCAGGTACTCGGTCAGGCTGGCGCGCGGGCGCGTGAAGAACTCCTCAAAACGCTCATAGGTCGGGTACTGATCGGCGAGCGGATGCCCGTGGCGCACCAGATAGCGCCAGAAGATGCGGGGAACGATCGCCCCGCCCAGATGACGATGCAGTTCAGCATGCAGAGGCATGGATGATCTTCGGCGGTCTCACGGCTCTCTCGCGGTGCGCGACATCGTTACTCCTGCGTGCGAATCTGTTCGATCTCTGTTCGGTCCACGCTCTCCAGCCGCGGTCCGAGCTTTGCCACCACCTGTGCGGCGGCATAGGCGGCGATCTTTCCGGCAACATCCAACGGGTAGTTTTGGGTCAGCCCGTAGAGCAGTCCCGCGGCGTACATATCTCCCGCGCCCGTCGTGTCCACCGCCTGAACCGGGTAGGCGGGTATCTCGTGCGTGACGCCCTGGTGATGGATCAGTGACCCCTTCTCGTCCATCGTGATGATTGCAATCTCGCTGTGCTCTGCCAGCGCCCGCAGAGCGTCCTGCGGCGTCTCGGTCTCGGTCAGCGCCTGCGCCTCCTGAGCGTTTCCGAAGAGAATGTCCACATGGTTTTTGAGCAGGTAGCGGAAGTCGTCGCGATGGCGGTGAACGCAGAAGGGGTCGGAGAGGCTGAGCGCGACCCGCGCTCTGTTTCGGTTCGCCTCCTGCATCGCATGAAGCACCGCCTCCTTCTGGTTGTCGGTATCCCACAGATAGCCGGTAACGTAGAGGAATCGGCTGGCGCGCAGGTCCTCGATGCGGACATCCTCGCGCTGAAGGCTGCGGCTCTGTCCGAGATAGGTGAGCATGGTGCGCTGTGCGTCCGGGGTGATGAGCACCAGACAGACCCCGGTGTCTCCCTCCCCGACGCCGAGGTTCGGCGTTACGCCCTTCTCCGCAAGCTGATTCCGGTAGAGGTCGCCGTGCGGATCGTTGCCGACCCGGCTGGTGTAGCAGGCTTTGCCGCCGAGCAGCCCGACGCCGAGCATCGTGTTCGCGCCGGATCCGCCCGGCTCTGAATGGACGATCTTCTCCGAGATGCGCTGAACGATCTTTCGCTGCGCATCCTGTTCGATCAGGAACATTCCGCCTTTGGCGTAACCGAGTTCCGACAGCTCCTCTTCGCTGATCTCCGCCTGTATATCGTACAGGGCGTTGCACATCCCGAACACATCGAATCGCATCTCTGTCTCCGTACCTGCAGTTCTACCCCTACAGATTACCCGATGCACGGGGGATCGTCAGCAGGGGAGTGCGGGAAAAATGCCGGTCGGGGGTTGACCTGGCGAGTCGAAGGAGGGTATACTGTTGTTCGCAATTAAAGAAAGAGAGACTTGCCGAAGACAGCCGGCGTCCCGTCCGGGACTTAAAATCCGAACATGGGTTCGGAAGCCAGCCGAGGGAAGCGATCCGGTCCCCCGTCCGATGCGCCGCAGGGCGCGTCCGGCGCGTGTGCCGCCTCCCCGAGAGCTGCGCTGTCCAGGCGCAAGCTCTTTTTTGTTGTGTAAGGAGGTGAGACACGCACATGCGAGGCAGGGTCAAAGGTCCGCGTCCTGACAAAGTGGAGGTTGTGGGCGATCTTGGCGCTATCTTCCAACAGTCTCAAGCGCTCATTCTGACCAACTATCGCGGGTTGACGGTCTCCCAGATCACCCAGCTGCGCAAGAGACTGCGCGAGGTGGGCGGCGAATACCACGTGGTCAAGAATACGCTGTTCCGGCGTGTGATGGGCGAGCGGTACACTCCCGAAATGGAGCAGGTGCTCGCCGGTCCGACCGCGATCGTCTTTGCCCGGGAGGATCCTGTGGCGGCGACCAAGGCGCTGCTGGATTACCTGCGTGAGCTTCGCCGCGAGGAGATCAACGTCAAGGGCGGTTACATTGACGGCAAAGTGCTCAAGCCCGAGCAGGTGACCGCGCTGTCGAAGCTGCCGCCGCGAGAGGTGATACTGGGGCAGGCTCTGGGCGCGATCCAGGCGCCGCTCAACGAGTTCGCAGGCACGCTCAACAACGTTCTGGGAGAGTTCGCCCGCACTCTGCAGGCGCTTGCCGACAAACGGCAGGCTGCCTGATTTTCACAAACCTTTGCCGGCAGCCGCAGCCGCGCCTGCCCGGACATGCATTCGATCTGTATGGAGGATAGAGATGGCTGATATCAATGCGATCATTGCGGATATTGAGAAGCTGACCGTTCTGGAACTGGTGGAGCTGACCAAAACCATTCAGGACAAGTGGGGCGTCTCCGCAGCGCCCGTCGCCGTTGCCGCGGCTCCCGTTGGAGCCGCTCCCGCCGAAGCGGCTCCCGAAGTGGAGGAGAAGACCTCCTTCGATGTCATTCTGAAGGCGGTCGGCGACAAGAAGATCCAGGTGATCAAGGTTGTGCGCGAACTGACCGCGCTGGGGCTGAAGGAAGCCAAAGACGTGGTGGAGGGCGCGCCGCAGCCGGTCAAGCAGGGCGTCAACAAGGAAGAGGCGGAGGCGATGAAAGCCAAGCTGGAAGCCGAAGGCGCGACTGTCGAGATCGTCTGACGCCTTTCGCTCCCGATAGTAACGATACCCTTTCGTGCCATGAAAATAGGCTGGAGACAACGGCGTCTCCAGCCATTTTTTCGTCCGGGGCGTCTCTAGAGTGTCTCTCGCCCCTCATCCCGCGCGCGCTCCGGCGGCGCGTCGTCCGATCAACGCCATCAGGCGGCGGGACGGCTCCCAGCCGCGCAGCTGTTCTAAGAGATCGAGTAGGGCGGCGGTCAGCCAGACCGCCCAGCCCAGCGAGATCAGATAGTAGCCGTGATCCCCCACCGGCATCGCCATCAGCGGTATCTGTGTAACAACCACCCAGCCGTACCCGAAGATCTGCCCCCGATCCCGGTTTTTCAGAAAGCGCCACAGCAGGAAGACGAATGCGCCCACATAGACCGCGTTGTACCAGGGATCGGGCAGCATCAACCGGAACGCCAGATCGGTAACGGACAGCTGAAAATACCAGGCGTTGAGCATCCACAGGATCGCCGCGGTCAGAAAGAGCGCGGCGGCAGGACGCGGCTCCCGCCGCGCGCGGACGAACCATATCCCGAGAGCGGCGCATATCAGCGACAGGGGCAGAAAGTCGCCGTGAACGAGCAGCAGACCGAACGGACCGCCGAGGGTGATAGCGGTTCGGGGCAGCCATGCTCCGTTGGTTCCCTGACGATAGCCCGCCCCCTCCAGCGCCCAGAAGCGGTATGCCAGCATCAACGCCGCCGCCCCGAAAAACAGCGCCAGTTTGCCCCATTCGGAGCGTGTCAGCCGCCTCTCATGCCAGGCGACCAGACACGCCGCAAAGGGGAGCGTATACGCCATCTCCTTGAAGGTCAACGCCAGCACGAAGCAGAGCACGGAGCCTGCCAGGTAGCCGTTTCCCCCGCGGCGATAGTGGGCGAGCAGAAGACTGAGCGAGCTGAGATAGCAGATCGAACACCAGATGTCGCAGCTGTCTTTCCAGATGGGCAGTGCGCCCTGCACGCTGCCGAGCGCGAACAGGTTGGTCAGTCCGGGCGTGTAGATCACCATCGCGATGGCGGCGCGCCTCCAGTCCAGCAGCGCCGCCAGAAAGCGGGCTGCCAGCAGAACCACCGCCAGATGCGACAGCAGATGAACCAGCGTGAAGCCGCGCAGACCGTTCGGACCGAACGCCTGATACTCCAGCCAGAAGAAGAGGGAGGTCATGGGGCGATAGTAGGGGACGAGTTCGTAGCACCAGGGACCGGTCCACCAGCGCAGGGTCTGCCGGAAGGTCTTCGTCGGCTCGATCCCGCTCATAAGCCAGATGCAGTCCAGATCGGCTTTCACGCTCTCTGTCGGAGGATGGAACAGCCAGAGGACGCACGACCATGCGCCCAGCGCTCCGCAGAGCAGGATACCTCCCATCATCGCCCGCTGCCGCCGCGTCAGCCCCATCGTCACTTCTTCGGAGCGTTCGGCTTTGCGGCGGTCTTCTCGTTGGAGCGAGCGAGGAAGACGGCGGCATCCTGTCGTACTGCGGGCGTTGTGATCTGCAGCGTTCCGGAGCCGGAGACCGAAACCGTCTCTTCGGAGAGAGCCTTTCCCTCCAGCGTATCCCACCAGGTCACTTTATAGGCTCCCGCCTGCATTCCCGGCAGTGTCAGCCTGCCGGAGACGCCCTCTCCGGAAGGCTCCGGCGTATCCCATCCGCTGCGGTTATAGACCCAGAGAACGGCATAGCTCTTGTCGCCTTTGCCGATCGCCGCCAGCGTCGGTGCGTAGGGGGTCAGCGTGATCCGCTTGAGAATGAGCCAGTCCGCGCCGGCGTTCTCCAGTTTTACGGTATGCGCCCCTGCCGGAACCTTTACCTCCAGCGTCGCGTTGGCGGGTGTGTCCTTTTCGGCGGCGGGGAACTCCTTCTCGGCGGCGACGGCTCCATCCACACGGATCACCAGTTTTGCGCCCGACTTTGCGACGGTTCCGACGGTTACCGCGAAGGTTCCCGGCTCCGGATAGTTCACTCTGAAGGTCGCGGAGGGAAACATCTCACGGTGCGCGCTGCCCTGCAGGTATGCCGGCAGTTCGCTCATTCCCGGTATCTCGCCGGAGGGAGGAACGGCGAACTCGGTCTGCTTCGCCTTTGTCCATCCCCCCGCCGGCGCGAAGGAGAGCGGACCGCGCGCGGTCGTCTCAACGCCTGCCGTCAGCGCGATCAGGTTTCGGCGTGAGAGCACTCCCGACTGCTTCACAAACTCGGAGACGGGGGAGAAGAGACGGTAGAGGTCTCTGCGATCCACAACGTCCCATGCCCAGTACTGCGCGGCTCCGCCGGTCTCGCTGACCAGACTTGACCAGAGCGCGCGGCGCAGAAAGCGTCCGTCCTCCGTATCCAGCCCGTCGCCCGGTCCGATCTCTCCCAGAAACAGCGGCGCGTTCAGTTTTCTTGCCGCCAACTGTGTCGCCTGCACCGGGTCGCTGGGATAGGCGTGCGGCTGGTAGAAGTCCATTCCCTCCCATATTCCGGCGATCTGCAGATCGGAACTGGTGGTTATCAGCCGCCGGTGAGGGTCCTGCTGACGCAGGAAGTCCGCCATCGCTCTGTGCCAGGCGACGACCTCCGGGACGTTCTTGCGGTGGACGGCGTCGGTGTGCTCGACCTCGTTGAAAAGCTCCCAAGCCATGATGTTGGGAGAGTAGCCCCATCGGGCGATGATGTAGCGGTAGCGGGCGCGGGTCAGGGCGATGGCGCGCGGATTGCTGAAGAACTCGTCGGCGGTCGTCAGCCAGCCGCCGTTCTTCTTGTTCCAGGGGTTCTCATCCCAGTTGGGGTTGACACGGGAGGAGTACTGTCCGTGATGCTGAAGCGTCATCTGGAAGTAGATGCCGTTCTTCTCCGCCGCCTCGACGATCGCGTCCCAGCGCCTCGCCACCTCCAGACTGAGCGTTCCCGGCGGCATCTTCTGGTTCATGACCCAGTCCAGGTTCTTGTTGTCCCAGTGGTTCATCCAGACGCGCGACCAGTTCATTCCCGCCTTCGCCATCTTCTCAAAATAGGCGGGGATGTCCATCTTCTCGCCGCTCTTCCAGGCGACGTTCATGCCGAGGGGATAGTAGGAGTTGCCGTTGTCAAAGACGAACCGGGTCTTATCGCGGGCGTCGCGGCGAATAAAGCCGGGCAGCGGGCTGCCGCTCACCTCAAACTCGCGCTTCTCCAGTTTTTCGGGCTGAACCTGCGCGCCGTTGAGGGTAACGCTCTGCACGGTATACCGTCCCGGCAGATCGGGCGTGTAGCGTACCCGCCAGGTCTTCTCTCCGTCAAAGAAGGCGGGAACGCGCACGTTGCGACCGTCCGGACGCCCGAAGGAGACCTGCACATCGTTCTCGGTAAAGTCAAAGGGGTTGCCCCGGACCTCCGCCAGTTCAAAACTGGTCTCGATCCGGGGATAGACGCCGCGGCTGCGAACGGCGGACGGACTTCTCTCTCCGCCACCGCCTCCCGGTCCGCCAAACCCTCCGCTCAGACCGCTGTTAAACGAACCCTGTCCGCGCAATCCGCCTCCTCCTCCGATGTCGGGCGCGCTGCCGCAGCCGGTCAGCAGCGCCAGGGTCAGCGCGCCCCAGAGTTGTCCCGCTGTGCGATAGAAACGGCGATGTCTGTACATGGGCGTAGTGCGCCTCCGTCGGACGCTAGTTGCTGGAACGCCAGCAGGCGAGATGGCTGATTTCTATGGCGGGAGTGCCGCCTTCCTTCAGCAGGGCAAACTCCTTCAGCGTGATTCCGTTGCTGCCTACCGTCGCTTCGTAGAGTTTTCCGCTGCGTATTCCGACAAAGCGGTTGTCCGCGATCCAGGGACTGGATGTCTCCGGCAGCTGCAGCGTCTCGGTCAGGCGCAGCTTTCTGCCGGTCTTCACTTCGATGACGATCAGGCTCTTCTCCGGCAGGTCGCCGGCGACCGCCAGCAGCCGCTTTGAGTCGGGCGACCACCAGGGACGCGATGCGACCCGAGAGAGCAGCAGCTGTTTCTGCGCGCCGCCCGACTGCACAATCCACAGGGGACCGTCCGTCTGTTGGGAGGCGTTCGGGGAGCCTTTTGCCGGAGGCTGCAGCGCGCTGACCGCCAGCCAGACTCCGTCCGGCGACCAGGCGATGTCCCGCGCATCCGTGTCCGGCATCGCTCTCTGGAGCAGCGCCTCCTCCAGGTCGGTGATATAGACCCCCGAGCGTCCCTGTGTCAGCCGGGTGCAGGCGACCCGGCTCATGTCGGGAGAGAGCGCGCCGCGCTCACGGCAGGCGTGTTCCCACATGTCGCGTACCGTCGCCTCCGGATCCACCAGATACAGCACGCCTTTTTGAGAGTAGAGCAGCCTCTTTCCATCCGGCGTTATCCAGTGGGCTTTTGCGTCTTCCGCCGGCTCGCGGCTGATGCTCTGCGGCGCAGAGTCCGCCTGATCCTGCAGCGTGTAGATCGGTCCTGCGCCGCCATAGTGGTCGGACTGCAGCACCAGATACTCGCCCTGTTTCATCCAGCCGAACGGGGCGATAAAGTAGCGATAGTCGTCCCGCATGCCGCTGACTTTGAAAGGGAGGTCTTTTCTGGCTCTGAGTCCCGCGACATCGTCCCAGATATAGAGCGTGTACTCCTCCTGAGCGTCTGCAAGCGATCTGCCGATGAAGGCGATTTTGATCTTCGCGCGGGAAGATCCGCTGTCGGATCTCGGCGCGGAACAGCCGTACAGTCCCGGCAGGAGAAAGATGAGCGCGATCAGGCGCAGATAGAGAAAGGGCGGTTTCAAATCTGATATGATCTCCGGAAGAGCGCGCGCCGTCACGGTGAGTGACCGGCGGCTATTCTGTCTCCCGCATTATCGGCATTCTGTCCGTCTGTTCCCATTCATCAAAGGTTCGTCGTTCATGGCGCGCGTACTCCCGCATCAGTTGCAGCGCGTCCGGCGTGGCGGCGACCTTCTCGACCTTCTGAATGGGGCAGGGCATCCACTCCACATGTCCCAGCAGCCGGCAGACCAGGGGGCGCGCCGGGTAGACCATGCAGCGACCCGCGCGCATATCCCGGTAGCGGCACAGGGTGACGGTGACGCCGTCTCCCAGATCCACCGTCTTATCCTGCCGGGTTACCGCCTCGATCTGCGCGCGGTTCGGCGCGTGTTCGATAAAGCGCTGAACCGCCAGAAACTCCGCCCGGGTCATCCGGACCCCGGCTTCGCACCGCAGACCGCACTGATCGCATCCGTTGCAGGGCGCAAGGTCAATCTGGCGTTCGACGCGCTCCGTCAGTTCAGGGAGTCTGCGGCTTGACACGCAGCGCTCCGCTCTTGCCGCCGGAGGGCGTAACGCTCAACTCCCCGCCGCGTCCTCCTGATCCGGAGCCGGTCAGCGAGTAGACCTGAAGCGTCTTGCCCTGCGCCTTCACCGCCCCGGCGTCCACCAGTTCGCCCATGCTTTTCGGAACTGCCACAACCTTCGGGTTGCCGTCGCTGATGTAGCGCAGGTTCGGGTTCTCCTGGAAGAACTTCAACCAGAACTCCAGCGTCCCGGCGGTGTTGGGGCGTCGGGCGTCGGGCGTAATCCTCTCTAGCCGATGGGGATTGAAGGCGGCGATCTGTCCGGTGGGTGTCGGGCGTTTGACGTTTTTCGTGACGGGAGAGAGAACGGGTCTCCATGCCGCCAGCAGGACGGCGCGATTCTCATAGGAGGTTCCGCCCTCCTCACCCGAAATCAGCGCGGGTTCCGCCTCCTTCCGGGGGAGGATGCCGTACGGAAGCGCGATCGCCTGCATCTGCGCCTGCGGAGCCAGCGCGCGAATATCGCGAATGGCAGTGCTGATCTCCCAGCGGATCTTATCCGCCGACATCCGCCGCATGGAGCTGTGGGTAGAGCTGTGATTGGCGACCTCATAGCCCTTGCTGACCAGATAGTTGAGCTTGTCGCTGGCGGAGTCGCTCTGTCCGAACGGGTCGCCGTTATTTCCGCGTCGGGGGAGCACGAAGAAGGTGGCTTTCATGGGCCAGTCCGGCTTCGACTTGCTGAACGTCTCCATGATCCCCACCGCGCAGTCGGGATCAATGGAGGGGCTGCCGTCTGCGCCGGTCGTTACCCGGAACTGCGAGGGAGCCGAGTCGTCAAAGGTGAGAACCAGCGGGGTCTTTCCGGCGGGAACGTCCATCCTGTTCTCCACAAACTCGGAGACGGTTACGGGGCGGTATCCCGCCTGATAGAGGGTCTCCAGGTCTTTGCGGAACGTCTCCGGTCGGCGGTTGAGATCGGTGTCCGGTCTGTTCGGATCAAAATGATGGTACATCACGATCATCACCGCGCCCGCTTCGTTGGGCTTGAAGCTTTTCAGGTCAATCTCGCTGACCTGCGGCGGGGGCGGCGGAGTCGCGGGAGCGGGCGGAGGAGCAGCCTCTTTTTTGCAGCCGAGCAGAAGAGGCAGCAGAAGCAGCGCAGAGACAGGCGGACGCAGACGCATGACGGCTCGCATCAGATAGATACCTCGCTGAGAGATTCTCATGTAGAATACGGTAGATACTACAGGATTATACGTCAGCCGGATATCAAATGCAAGCGCATCGGACAGGCTGTTCCCCGAATTAGTGACGCCCGTCCACGAATTCGGCATCGCTTTGCGGTTGTCATCATGCGGGAGCATCCGCTATAATTCCTCTCGTGTGTGCAAATTCTCAGAGGAGTCTCGACGGATGCGGGCGGTGGTGCAGCGCGTGCGGGAAGCGCGGGTAACGGTGGAGAATGAGACGGCGGGGAGCATCGGGGCGGGACTGCTCGTTTTAGTAGGTGTCCATCAGGAAGATACGGTGCAGGATGCAGAGTATCTCGCCGATAAGATAGTGAACCTGCGCATCTTTGAGGACGAGGCGGGTAAAATGAACCGTTCGCTGCTGGAGACAGGAGGCGCCGCGCTGCTGGTGTCGCAGTTCACCCTCTATGGAGATGCGCGCAAGGGGCGTCGCCCCAGTTTCACCGAATCGGCGCCGCCGCAGGTCGCCGAGCCGCTCTTCGAGACGGTCTGCCGGAAGGTGGAGCGCTGCGGCGTATTCGTACAGCGCGGCGTGTTCGGCGCACAGATGCAGGTTTCGCTGGTGAACGACGGACCGGTAACGATCCTGCTGGACAGCCGGCGAGCGTTCTGAAGGATTCCGGATAGCGGCGTCGAAGTAGTGGGGGAGTTTTCCCGTCCTCTGGACGGATCCGGGGAGAGAAGGAGACGCAGGGTTTGAAGTCAGTCCAACCACAAACGCTCAGAATGGCGGAGGAGGAGCCGGCAGTACGGTCAGAGCCGGCGTCTGCGCTGCCGGGAGAGGCTTCCCGTGCGCGCAGGCGATCCTCCGCGCATTCCCGCGCCTCTCTTTCCAGCCCGCGCCGCGCTGCGCCGCACTTCAATCAGGGTGAGCGGCATCGTCGGATCGGCAATATGCAGGAGGCGATCCGGGAGTATCTGAAGGCGGTCGAGTTCAATCCCTCCAACCCCTTCTATCGTTTCCGACTGGGCGATGCGCTTGCCTCCTCCGGTCTGCTTTCACAGGCGGCTGCGGAGCTGGAGGCGGCGCGCGACCTCGATCCGGAAAACGGTTTCTATCACTTCTGGCTTGGCGATCTCTACGCGCACCTGGGACGCTACTCCGAAGCGTTGACGGAGATGGAGCAGGCGGCTCTCGCCTCGCCGGTAGATGATTACTACCGCCTGCGTCTGGGGCTGCTCTACCTTCAACTGGGATTTGCACAGGAGGCGGCGCAGGCGTTCCAGCAGGCGATCCACATCGCGCCGCACAACGCCGGCTACCACTATCTGCTGGGCGACGCCTATGTGCGGCTGGGGGCGGACCGGCAGGCGCTCTTTCACTATCGGCGCGCCGGCAGTCTCGGCTCCTACGACTCCGCCTATGTGGAGAAGATGCGTCTTCGCGCCATGCAGCCTCCCCGCTAAAACTCCGCGAAACTATCCGCGATCCATCGCTTTCCCTTGCTCCTGATGCCGCGCATGGAGCCAGCTGCGCTCCAGATCGAAGCAGTAGTGCATCAGCAGAGAGCGGGTCTCCTCCGGCATGTAGAGGAACTCGCAGTGCGCCAGACAGGGGAAGGGACCGTCGGTCTGCCAGGAGCGGCAGGCGACAACCCGCGCCTCCAGCCCGACGCTCTCCATCTCCGCCATCGGAAGCCGCAGCCGCAGCAGCATGCCCGGCGCACACGCTCTGGAGACCGCCAGACGCGCCCCGCCGACGGAGATATCCAGGATCATCCCGCGATGGCTGACCGGATCCTGCGTCGAATCGCCGATGGCGGTGACGGAGGTCGGAAGCTGTACTGGGACGCGGTAGAACTCGCGTCGCTGCAGCTTCTCCACCCATTGTGGTATCTCCAGATAGAGCGTCGGGATCGCCCCGACCTTTCGCCGATCCTGCACACAGGAGTGAAACCGGAAGGCTGCCGAGACGCCCGCGACCGTTATTCGCACCGGCGTTCCGATCCGCAGGAGCGCTGGCTCCGTATCCGCCTCCAGCGACAGGGCGACCACCTTGCGCTCGATAGCGCGCAGAATTGCCCGAAACCTGTGCGTCTCGCCTCCCTGCTGGACCTCCAGCGTGGCGGGCATACCCTCCTGCAGCGCCCGGCTGGTGGTAACGTGCGCCTCCTCCAACGCTTTCAGTTTTTCTGCAACCACTCTGCGCTGATACGCCTTCAGATAGCTGACCAGAAACAGGAATAGAACTGCCGACAGCAGACAGAGCCAGATCATCCGCTCGGCATAGGAGAGGTGCGTGAACGGGTTCAGACGGTCTGCGGAGATCTCCCACAGCTTCAGCATCCAGTGGTATGAGAAGAACACGATAGCCCTCGCCGGAGCAGCTCGAGGCGCGCTCCACGCTTCCGAATGATCCTGATGGAAGCTATTCTATTATCGGTTCGCGGGCGGGGGATACACAGCGGGAAGGGGAAGATTGCTTCGGTCGGCTGTCGCCTCCCTCGCAATGACGGAAGGGGGGGCGCTGCACTCCCTCGCAGTGACAGGGAAGGGGTCGGCTGTCGCCTCCCTCGCAAGGGCGGAACGCTGCCGCTCAAACCGGAAGGCGGTACGGTTGCCGATACGTCGTCATGCCGTTCAGGCTTCCCTACTGAATGCCATCGGTGAAGCTGAGCATGGAGGGGACCAGACTCCGACGGTCGCGGCGCAGGTCGCCGTAGTCGTTGGTAACATTCTTGCCGCCGCGTGTCGCCTCCCGCAGCGCCCTGCCGGCAAACAGACCGTTGCCGGTCTCCCGTCTCTGTCCGAAACGCGCCAGCGCAGCGGCAGCCTGCGTGCGCACCGGGAAGATGACCCGCCGCGTCTCGCGTTCATCTGTCGGCAGGGAGAGATAGGCGGGGTCGCGCATCAGTCTCTCCAGACGGGGGATGTCGCTCTCATCGCCCATCAGCCCCAGCGCAAACGCGGCAGCGGCGCGCGACTGATAGTTCTTGTCCTCCGCCGCTTTACGCACCTGCTCGTAGATGATACGCTGCTGCACCGCGCTGATGCTGTTCTCCCGCAGCGGAGACGCCAGTCCCGCCACCCGGTTGCCGCTGCCGGGACGTTCGCGATAGGCGACGATCCCCAGCGCCGCCACCGCCCGACTCCGCAGATAGCGGTCGCTCGATTCTGACAGGGTTAAGTAGAGCGTGAGAAGGGGCGGAGAGGCGCGATGCATCAGAACGTCGGCGGCGGCGTAGTCATAGACCGGCAGGAGAGGAAGTTTCGATGGAGCCTGCAGCACGCCGATCAGCACCCGGTCAAACTCCGCATCGTACCGGGACAGATAGCGGAACGCCTCCAGCCATGTCCGTTCATCCTGTGCGGGAGGCTCCAGCACCAGCGAGAGCGCGAACGCGAAGGCAAATTTCGGCGCATTGGCGCGCGTCGCCGCCTCAAACGCCTCCCGTCGCTGCGCCGCATCGGTGTAGCTGACGCTCTTTCTGTCCGTTCGCAGCAGAGGCTGTCCGTTCCAGACCGGCTTCCACGAGAGACCGCTGGCGGCAACCGCCAGACGAGTCTCATCTTCCAGAGGCTTGCCTTTCCATCCGATCTTCGCGGGGGCGTCAATCAGCTCTTCCCGAAAAAGCGCGACGGCGTCCTGCCCGGATGCCCGCGCGATGTGCGGCAGAGACACAAGACACAGCATCAGCGCCAGGAGCGCAAACGCCTTTCGACCGCCTCGACTTCCGTAGAATGGACAGGCGCGCCTGCCGCGCTGACCGGGCATTCGTCCGAAATCTCCTCCGTGTGGATTGCGTAAGAGTTCACCTTTTCGCCGGTCCGTTCCTGCTTCCGCCGGACAGCGACAGGAATAGAAATCCATGTATCCCCTTGAAAAAAGACGACGCCCCGCCCGCTCAGGTTCAGAGTTTCGGAGACTGCAGGGGAAATCGCCCTCCAATTTTATGCCCGCCCCGCCTCACGGTATGATATACTGAGATAATTACCGGTTTATGTAGACGGGAGCAAAACTCGAATGGCTCGAAAAACACCCCCTGTCGAGTCGCGCCGCCCTTCCTGGGGACGATACGCCGGGTATCTCTTTCTGGCGGTTCTGTTTGTGGCGTTCTTCTTCGGCGGGCAGATTATCGCGCTTTACACCGATTGGCTGTGGTTTCAGGAGCTGGGACAGACCGGAGTCTATCGCGGCACGATCAGCGCGAAGCTGCTCCTCTTCTTCGGCTTCGGCACCCTGTTCTTCCTGATCTGTTACGCCAACGTCTGGACGGCGATGCGCCTCAACGCCTCCCGACCGCGCCCGCGTCTGATTGAGATGGACCGCCCCGACATCAAGGAGATCGCGCAGCGATTCACCCGGGCGATCACCCTTATCGGCGCCTTCATCCTCGCCTTTCTGGTCGGAGGCAACGCCGCCACGCACTGGTCGGACTATCTGCTGTTTACCCATGCTGGAACCTTCGGGCAGACCGATCCGGTCTTCTCGCAGGACATCGGCTTCTATGTCTTTCGACTACCCTTCCTGCAGTATCTTCAGGGATGGCTCGTCTTCACGCTGATTGTAACTATCCTTGCGACGGCGGCGGTCCACTACTCCTCCGGCGCGATAGACTTCATCGCCGGCTCCGTTCCGACCTTCGCCGTCTATGTCCGCAAGCACCTTCTGGTTTTGCTGGGGCTGCTGGCGCTCGCCTTCGCCTGGAGCTACCACCTGAGCCGCTATCAACTTCTCTTTACGGATAACAACGCCTACTTCGGCGCAGGATATACCGACCTGCATGCGCGACTGCCCGTTCTCTATGTTCTGGCGGGTGCAATGGCGCTGACGGCGTTCCTCTGCTTTGCCAATATCTGGACCGGTAGAGCCTTCCGGCTCCCGCTGGTCGGTCTGGGGCTGTGGGCGATCATCTGGATTCTGGGCGGCGGCGTCTACCCCTCCATCATCCAGCGGTTTACCGTCGTCCCCAACCAGATCAACCGGGAGCGCGAGTATATCGCCCGCGACATCGAATATACCCGCCGCGCTTACGGGCTGGACCGCATTCGGGAACAGCGCATGAACGCCACAGAGATCGTAACCGCTGCGGAGATCGCCGAGAACCAGGTTACGATTGATAACATCCGCCTGTGGGACTGGCCCCAGTTAGGCGCGGTCTACAGCATCAAACAGGCGCTGCGCAACTACTACCGCTTCACCCTGCCTCCCAACGCCACCTTCACCACCGGCGACTTCAATATTGATGTCGGACGCTACCGCATCAATAACCAGCTGCGGCAGGTGATGCTGGCTCCCCGCGAACTGGCGCACGAAGGGCTGCCGCCGGAGGCGCGAACCTGGGTGAACCTGCGGCTGCAATATACGCACGGCTACGGCATCGTGATGAGTCCCAGCGACCGCGTAGACCCCTCCGGACTGCCAGAGTACTACGTGGGACAGATACCGGTTACCTCGACCGTCCCCGAGCTGCAGGTCAACCGCCCGCAGATCTACTACGGAGAGCTGACGCAGGAGTACGCCTTCGTGGGCACCGCCCAGCCGGAGTTCGACTACCCCTCCGATCAGGGCAATCAGGAGACCCGCTACGCCGGCAAAGGCGGCATCGTACTCGACGGCTTCCTCCGACGGCTGGCGTTCGCCATGCGGCTCGGCGACACCAACATGCTTCTCTCCCGCGACCTGATCCCAGGAAGCCGCCTTCTCTTCCGGCGCGCCATCCGTGAGCGCGTTCAGACGCTCGCTCCCTTCCTCAACTGGGATAACGACCCCTACATGGTCGTGGACAACGGAAACCTGATCTGGATGATGGACGCCTACACGGTCACCGATCGGTATCCCTACTCGCGCCCCTTCCTTGTCGGGACCGGGTTTGAGGAGATCGGACAGCGTTTCAACTACATCCGCAACTCCGTGAAAGCGGTCGTGGACGCCTACGACGGCACCGTAACCTTCTATATCGCCGACGCCGCCGATCCGATCGTGCAGACCTGGGCGCGCGTCTTTCCCGGACTCTTCCGCACCTTCGGCCAGATGCCTGCCTCATTGAGGAACCATGTACGCTATCCGGAGGACCTTTTCCGCATCCAGCGCGATCTCTACACCACGTACCACATGACCGAAGTGCAGAGCTTCTATCAGAAAGAGGATAAGTGGATGATCCCGCTCGACCCGACCCCGCAGACCGACAGCGGAGGCGAGGTGGTCGCCGGCGCTGGGTCCCGGCGGATGCAGCCCTACTATGTCATCATGCGGCTGCCGGGGGCAAAGCAGGAGGAGTTCCTCCTGATGACCCCCTTCACCCCGCTTCGCACCCAGAACCTGGCAGCCTGGATGGCGGCAAAGTGCGATCCGGAGAACTACGGGCAGCTGCTGGTCTACCGTTTCCCGGAGGGGATCAATATCAACGGACCGCAGCAGGTGATCGCCCAGATCAACTCGCAAGAGGACATCTCCCGCTACGTTACGCTGGTCGGACAGCGCGGGTCGCGGGTGATCTTCGGCAACCTGCTGATCATCCCGGTCGGCAACTCCCTGCTCTACGCGGTGCCCCTGTATGTCCAGGCGACCTCCGCCGGCGCGGTGCCCCAGATCACACAGGTGATCGCCGCCAGCGGCAACCGGATCGTAATGCGTCCCACCCTGCAGAACGCCATCGCGGCGCTGGGAGAGGGACGGGTCGCAGGGACGGGCAGCGCGCCTCCTGCCGGCGCAACAACGGCTCCCCCTGCGGGCGGCGCGCCGCCGTCACGTACCGAGGCGCCTCCCGTCACCTCTAACGCCTCTCCGGGAGAACTGATGCGCCGAGCGCAGTCCGCCTTCGAAAAGGCGCGGGAGAAGCAGCGCGAGTACGACTCCGCGCTGGAGGATCTGGGGCGCGCCCTGCAGGAACTGGAGCGCAGACTGCCGAAGTAAGCCCCATGACGCAGAAGGGGAGAGCGTTGACCGCCTCTCCCCTTCCTCTCATTTCGCCTCAAACCCTCACTCTCACACAGAGACTCCCGCTGAAAAGGAGGATTTACGCCTGCCCATGCGACTTCCGTGTTTTCTGACCACCCTCCTATTTCTGGCAGCGATCCCGGTCGCTGCGCAGCTGGCTCCGCCCGGCGACAAGCCGATCCGGGTCGCCCGACACCCCTCCCTCTCTCCCGACGGCTCCCGCATCGCCTTCACCTATCAGGGCAATCTCTGGACGGCTCCTGCCAGCGGTGGCGACGCCTCCCGCCTGACCGTCTTCACCTCCTACGACAACAGCGCGGTCTGGTCGCCGGACGGGAAGACCATCGCCTTCGACTCCAATCGCAGCGGAACCACGCAGATCTACCGGATGCCCGCCGCCGGAGGCGCGCCCCGACAGATGACCTTCCACAGTAACGGCGCCAACGTGGGAGACTGGTCGCCGGACGGAAAGAGCCTCCTCTTTACCGCCAGCCGGGACGGGCGCGCCACCAATATCTACACCCTGGATCTCGCCACCGGTCGCAGCCGCAAGATCGTCAATGACGAAACAACCGCCCTCGAGCCGCGCTACTCGCCCGACGGAAAATGGGTCGTCTTTATGCGCGGCGCCACCGACATCTATCGCAAAGGGTATCGCGGCTCCGGCAACTGGGACGTCTGGGCGGTGCGCGCCGAGGGCGGAAAGCTCTACCGCCTGACCAGCTGGCAGGGCAACGACACCTGGCCCATGTTCGGCGCGGACGGCAGAACGATCTACTATGTGAGCGATCGGGGAGATAAGCCGTATACGCTCTGGAAGCAGCCCTTCAACCCCGCCGATCCGAAACCCGCCAATCCCGTGGAACTGGTTCGCAATCCGCCCGACGCCGTTTGGAACCCCTCCATCTCCCATGACCGGAAATGGATCGTCTACGAGTGTGATTTTCAACTCTGTCTGGTCTCCACCGCCACCAGTGAGGCAAAACCGCTCGTTCTCTACTGCCGCACCGACGGCAAGACGGATGCCGTCGAACGCGCCGTCATCAGCGGAGGCATCGGGGAGTACGATCTCAGCCCGGACGGGAAGCGGGTCGCGTTCTCGGCGCGCGGCGAGATCTTCACCGTCAATACGGAGAAGGGAGGGGAGGCGCGACGTCTGACCGAGACGCCGACACGCGACAGCGAAATAGACTGGTCGCCGGATAACAAACAGATCGCGTTTATCTCGCTGCGCGACGGCAGCCCCAATCTCTACGTCATGGATGTGGCGACAAAGCAGGTACGACGACTGACCAATCATGCGGAGCGCGACTTCCATCCGCGCTGGTCGCCGGACGGCAGGATGATCGTTTTCCAGCGTCAGGGAGGCGCCTCCGGCAGCACCAGCCTGCACGTGATTGCCGCCGACGGCAGCGCGCCGGAAAGGATGCTGGTTCCGGGTCCGGCGGTGAGTGACCCGCAATGGTCGCCGGACAGCCGATGGATCGCCTACGTCAACGAAGACAACTATCTGGTGGACGATATCTGGGTCATACCCGCTGCCGGAGGCGAGCCGAAAAATATCACGCAGTATCCCGGCTCCAATATCGCCCCCCGATGGTTCCCTGACGGCGAGAAGCTGGCGTTCCTCTCCGACCGCACGCGCAACCGCGAACGGGAGAAGTACTTTGAGGTCGGACGGTTCGCGCTCTACACGCTCAACCTGATGCCGGAGAAGGACAAGCCCAACGAGACCGAACAGGAGGAAGAGGGCGTCCGGGAGGAGCCCAAGAAGGACGAAAAGAAGCCGGTGGAGGTGAAGATAGATTTCAAGGAGATCGAGCTTCGCGCCCGGCAGCTCACCGGCTTTGACGAGGGGATCGGAGACTGCTCCCTCTCGCCGGACGGCAAGACCTTCATTCTCGGCGTCCGCTCCCTGGGACAGTACGACATCTGGTCGGTCTCTTCCGACGGCGGCAGCCTCACCCGCCTCACCACCGGTCTGAACTCCTTCAGCAGCATTCAGTGGTCTCCCGACAGCAGCCGGTTCTACTATCTCTCCGGAGGCGGCATCCGCTACCTGAACCGCACAGGAGGCGGAGGCGGAAGCGTCTCCTTCACGGCGAGAATGCAGATAGATCGTCTGACCGAAAACCGCGTCGCCTTCGACGAGGCGTGGAAATATATCCGCAACGGGTTCTATGATCCGAAGTTTCACGGGAAGGACTGGAAGGCGATCGGAGACCGCTACCGTCTGCTGGTGGACTTCTGCACCACGAAAGAGGATTTCCGGTTCGTGGTCAATATGATGTTCGGCGAGTTGAACGCCTCGCATCTGGGGATCGGGGGCGGCGGCAGTATCGCCGTTCGCTCCGCGCCGGCGACCGCCTATCTGGGGGTCTGGTACGATGAGAGCTACGCCGGTCCGGGCGTCAGGATCACGGAGGTGATGCCCAACAGCCCCGCAGACCGCGAGGAGAGCCGCCTGAAGCCCGGGGAGTACATTCTGGAAGTGGACGGAAAGGAGGTAACGTTCGGAGAGTCGTTCTACGAGACCCTGAACGATAAGGTCGGCAGGCGGATCGCGCTGCTAGTCAACGACAAGCCCGCGAAGGAGGGAGCGCGCACGGTCCGGCTTCGCGCTATCGGGGCGGGCGAGTGGGAAAACCTCGCCTATGAGCGCTGGGTGCGCCAGCGGCGCGAGATGACCGACAGACTCTCCAACGGAAAGGTCGCCTATCTGCATGTGCGGGGCATGGACGACGGATCGCGCTTCCGCTTCGAGCGGGAACTGTTCAGCCTCACGCAGGGCAGAGAGGCGGTGGTGCTGGATGTGCGGTTCAACGGCGGCGGCAATACGCACGACGCGCTGCTTCGCATACTGAGCCGAAACCGCCCCTATTTCACCATGAAACCGCGCAACGGTCCCGGTTTTCTGCAGCCGGAGCGAGCCTTCGTCCAGCCGGTAACCATGCTGATCAACGAACGCTCCTTCAGCGACGCAGAGATCTTCCCTAACGGCTTTCGCGCGCTGGGGCTGGGGAAACTGGTGGGTGTACCGACCAACGGTTACGTAATCTTTACCAGCGGAGCCGGCTTGATAGATGGCAGCTCTATACGCATGCCCTTCGCCGGATGCTATACGCTGGAGGGGATCAACCTGGAGAACTACGGAGTGCCCCCCGATATTCGCGTGGAGAATACGCCGGAGGACTACGCGGCGGGGCGCGACCCGCAGTTAGAACGCGCCGTTGAGGAGGCGCTGAAAGAGGCAAGAGCGAAAAAACGCTGAACAGATCAACGGGGCGAACGACATCTATCGTTCGCCCCGATTACGACAAAGCCCCTGAAGGGCTAAATTCTCTATGTGATTGTGTCTGGCTAATGTGTGCGGTATGAGGTTTTGCCCGGTATGTACGTTTTGCCGTTATGCGATTGTCGAAAGCCGTTATTCTGTTTGATGGTACGTACACTATTCGGTTGTGCCGGTATGAAGTTTTTGTCCGCGCGTTATTCGGTTTTCTGCAATATTCAGTTTTAGGAGGGCTTTTGGGCAGCGGCTCCTCGTTCAGCAGGCAGCTCCGCCTGCGACACATATAATATTATGGCAAAATCGTCCGAAATGTTCCCGGCAAAGATAAAAAACCGGCGATGTTACATGATTCACAGGGCATCGCCGGGCGGAAGACTGCTTCGCGGACGCTCGCAATGACAGGCTGAGGGCGTGCGCCGTGTAACTGGGGCGGTTGAGCCTCCCAGATTGACCTTGCGAGGGAGGCGACAGCCGACCGAAGCAGTCTCCTCGCCCTCAATGACCGTCTGATCTCCGTCGTCTGAGGACTAGGGACCGGGCTTGATCCCCGGCGTCTTCAGCCGCACGCGATAGAGACCCGTGCGTGCCGTCATGTAGAGCGTGCGGTAGTCCTTATCCCCGAAAGCCACGTTTGCGGGAACCTCCGGCGGGATAATCTTGCCCAGAAGCTTCCCGTCCGGCGCAAAGACCCAGACCCCCTCCGGACCGGTCGCAAAGATTCTGCCCTGTGTGTCCACCTTCATCCCGTCCGCCGCCCCGTCCTTGCCCGGAGAGCGCATATCCGCGAACAGCCTGCCGTTCGTCAGCGTTCCGTCCGGCTGCACATCGAAGACGCGGATGTGGTTGACCTGCGAATCGGCGATATAGAGCCGCTTCTCGTCGGGGGAGAACGCCAGCCCGTTCGGCTGAACGAAGTCTCTGACCAGAAGCGTCAGCCTGCCGTCCGTTCCGATCCGATAGACTCCCCGGAAATCGAGTTCCGCCTGATCGGGGCGAATGCCGTAGGTCGGGTCGGTGAAGTAGATGCTGCCGTCGGACCGGACGACCACATCGTTGGGGCTGTTGAGCCGTCTGCCCTCGTAGCGATCCGCCAGGGTCGTGATCGTGCCGTCCTTTTCGGTGCGGGAGACTCGCCGGCTGCTGTGCTCGCAGCTTATGAGGCGTCCCTGCCGGTCGAGGGTGTGTCCGTTGGCGTTGCCGCACGGCTTTCGGAAGACCTTCAGCGGCTGCCCCGGCGTCCACTGATAGATGGTGTCGGCGGGGATGTCGCTGAAGAGCAGATGCCCGTCCGCTCTCCAGACCGGTCCCTCGGTAAACTTCAGGTCGCCCGCCAGCTTTTCGACGGCTGCGCCCTCCGCCAGAATATCCTTCAACTCGCTCATCGTGTAGCTGCCTCCTGAGAGGGCGGATGCGATCAGAACCCCGCCAATGAAGACCTGAAATCCGTTCAAGACTGCTCCTCCTCCGCTAACCCAGCGCGGCGTCCACCTTGTTGATCGCCTTCGCCATCTGTTTTGCGTGCTCTTCGGTCATCGCCATATTGAACCCGAAGCGGATGGCGCGATTGAGAATATCCATGGTGCGCGGGCACATCTCCCGGCTGTAGACGATCTCGCCCTCATACGCGGCATGGCTCCAGACGCTTGCGGACGGGTGATGCGCGTTTTTGTCCAGGATGGAATCCCAGTAGCGGTAGATGTGCCGGTCCGGAAAGCCGTCGTTGTGGGCGGTTCCGCAGTGCAGTCCCTCCGCCGAGAGCGCTTCGCCGTATCTCTGTGCCATCGCCGGGTCCTGTATCAGGATCGTGCCGCTGATGCCGCAGTCGCCCGCCGGATCATCCACATGCTGCAGACGATATCCCTTCGGCTCCTCCAGCGCGCAGAGAAAGGCGCGTTTGAGGGCGCGGGTGTGGGCGAGGATCGCGTCCAGTTTGCCAAGCTGCACGCACGCCATCGCGCCCAGCAGCTCGCTGGGGCGGTAGCACTGCGCGGAGAACGGCTTCGTCTCCCAGCCCTCCGTCGCGATCGTCTCGCGCATCCACATCGGCATCGCCGGGTCGGAGGCGAAGCAGGCGCGTTCGTAGACGACATAGTCGTCGCTGAAGATCAGCCCGCCCTCGCCGCAGGTCAGGATTTTGAAGTAGTTGAGGCTCCAGGCTCCCGCATCGCCCCAGCTTCCCGTCATGCGTCCCTTATACTCCCCGCCCAGGCACTGCGCGCAGTCCTCCAGTACCTTCAGATGGTGCCTGCGGGCGACGTCGAGCAGCGCCTCCAGACGCGCTGGAACGCCCTGCATATGCACCGGGATGATCGCCTTCGTGCGCGGGGTGATCTTCGCCTCGCAGTCTTCAGGCGACATCCCCAGCGAATCGTCAATCTCCGCGATGACGGGCACGGCTCCCGCCGCCACGACCGCCGCCGCCGTCGCGATATAGGTGTAGCCCGGAACGATCACCTCGTCGCCGGGACCGATCCCCAGTCCGATCAAGCCGCAGATCAGCGCGCTGGTGCCGGAGTTCACCATCAGAGCGTGCCGAACGCCGATCCTCGCGCAGGCGTTGCGCTCGAACGTGCGCACCTTGCTCTCTGGGTTAAAGCGGAATAGCTGCCGCTTGCGCAGCATCTCGGTCACCGCCGCGATCTCCTGCTCATCAATCACGTTCGCGCCCGGACCGCCGCCCTGAGCGGGGATCGGATCGGTGATTGCGGGAGCGCCGCCCTCTATCGCCAGTCTCTCTGCCATCGTCGAACGCCTCCTCTGCTCTGCCCGCCTCCTCTTCTTGCTGAAGAACGAATCGGGGGTGGTGTTCTCTTCCCACATCCATTCGACAGACGCTCCCCGCATCCCTGCGTGTCCTTGCAAAAGGATCTGAGTTCCGCATAAATACCAGAATCTGTCAATAACTGGTACTTTTAGCATCGGTAAACGTGCCGGATTTCCTCCGGAATCGTAATTTGGGCATCCGATTTGCAGCGTGGATCAGTGTACGTGCGCTATTTTCCCTGCGCCTGATACACAACATCCCCAAAATGAGGCGGAAAGCCTCGATTGCAGAGAGGAAGGATCCATGTTCAAGACTCATCGTCTGTCTCTGGCAGCGTCCCTGAGCGCGCTGCTCGCACTCTCCGCATCCGTTGCCCTGGCGGATACAACCGTCAAGCCCGGCGACGGCATTCCTCCGGTAGTGGTCTCTCCTGCTTTTGGCGTGCCCGTGATCGGAGGCATCGCGACCACCCAGTACAAGCATCTCGGTCTGATCCTGAGCGACCGGGGCGCGGCGGGACCCTCTGTCCAGACCGCGGTTTTCAATGACCCACCCTTGGCGTGGGGCGGCGTCAACGCGATTGGCGGCGATATTGACCTGCTCTCTCCGGTAGACGGTCGTTTCGTCCTGCCCAGCACGATGATTGATGCGCTGACCGACATGGTGGAGGTCGAGGTCGGATTTGCGAACGCAGGCACCCTGACCCTCTACGTCTACGCCTCGGACGGAAGCCTGCTGGATTCCCGAGTCAACGGTCTGGACGGTTTGGGACCGCATGGGCGCGACCTGATCAAGATCACCCGCCCCACCGCGGATATCGCCTCCTTCCGCGTTGACGGCAATGACACCTGGGGCATGAATCAGATCACCTTCGGCGATCTGGTCACCAGCGGTGGACCGGGCGGACCGGAGGTGCCGGAGCCGGGAACCCTCGCCATGCTGGTCGGCTCGGGACTGGCGGGAGGCGTAGTCTTCCTGCGCCGCCGCAAGTAGGACCGCATCCTGCCGTACCGCAGGTTGACATAACTGACCCGGTTTGACAGGTTGGCAGACAGCCTGTTCCTTCCATCCACTTTCCCCTGGCGTGAGCCGGGGGCTTTTTTCGTCTTCCGACCGCAGGGTTTTCGGAGCGGGTCGCGAACTATTCAACAGGCGGCGTCGGCAGACCGCCAACCACCATAAAATAAAAGGACAGGATGAGATGGCAAAGAGGCTGAAAGTAGGCGTGATCGGCGTGGGCGGGATCGCTAACGTGCACTTCCCCGGCTGGAAGGAGAGTCCCTATGCGGAGCTGGTCGCGCTCTCCGATCTGGACGCGGCGACCCTCAAGCGGGTGGGGGAGGCGCAGGGCGTCTCCCTGCTCTACGAGAAGCCGGAAGACCTGATCGCCAACAAAGAGATAGACATCGTGGACATCTGCACGCCCAACATGTACCATCGCCCGCTGGCGGTGGCGGCGCTGGAGGCGGGCAAGCATGTGATCTGCGAAAAGCCCCTCGCCCCGACGCCCGCCGACATCCAGCAGATGATCGAGGCGCGCGATAAGAGCGGCAAGCTGCTGATGACCGCCCAGCACTTCCGCTTCGAGGGCAGCTCCCGCGCTCTGAAGGCGGAGATTGATCGGGGCGTGCTCGGAGATGTCTACCATGCGCGAAGCTGGATGCTGCGCCGATCCGGCGCGCCGACCCGTCCGGGCTTCATTCAGAAAAAGCACAGCGGCGGCGGTCCCTGCATAGATATCGGCGTGCACATCCTCGACCTGACGCTCTGGATGATGGGGCATCCGAAGCCGGTCTCCGTCTCCGGCATCACGCAGGCGAAGCTCTCCAAACTGCCGGGAGCCTTCAGCAACTGGGGCGGTCCGATCCCGGACAGCTTCGACGTGGAGGAGTTCGCCGCCGCGTTTGTGCGGTTCGACACCGGCGCAACGCTCGTGCTGGAGGTAAGCTGGCTTCTGAATCACAAGACGACCGGCGAAGATATGCAGATGTGGCTCTACGGCGACAAGGGCGGGGCGCACTGGCCCGCCAACGAGCTGCTCTTCACCAGCAACGAGACGCGCCAGCATATGAACGTTCAATTGACCAACAAAGAGAGCGGCGCGCCGCACGCGAAGGAGTGCATGGCTTTCGCGGAGGCGGTCGCCAACGGGCTGCCCTCGCCGGTTCCGGCGGAGCAGTCGCTGGATGTCATCACGATCCTCGACGGTCTGTATCGCAGCGCGGCGGTCGGCAAGGAGATCGCGCTGTAGATTATGCCGTCGGAAAGCGGCGCAGCATGTCGTCACAACCCGGAACGGGCGCAGCGTTCGAGTCCGTCACGCTCAGTGGCTGCGCCCGATCCGGGTTTCAGGGAGGTCTGTATGAACCGAAAGAGATACGGACAACCGGTATCCAGCGGGAAGATGGGAGACATGCCGGGATTGACGAGCCGGGGCGCAATGCCGTCGGCAGCGTTTCTGTCGAGCGAGTCCGATCGGAACATCGATCTGCAGATCTATGGTTCGGCAGTAGAAAACGGCGCGCTCGACCTGTTCCCCGCGGTGCAGACCGGGGCAATGGGGCGGGGCGTCTCGTCCGGCGCGATGCGCTGAACCTATGTTCATCGGCAGATACGCCGCTCTCGGCAGGCGGAAGATTGCTAGCTGCACTCGCAATGACAGGCTGAGGACAGGTAGCATGAATTAGGAGCGGTTGAACGTCACGCTCTGTCATGGCAAGGGAGACAGTAGCCTTCTCCTCTTGTCATGGCGAGGGAGGCAGTAGCCTTCTCCTTTTGTCATGGCGAGGGAGGCAGTAGCCGACCGAGGCAATCTTCTCCGTGGGTGTGTCGGTGCCGTAGACAGCCACATATTTTTTGCGCGTACCAGGCCCTTGTCACGCGCGCGAGGGCATATTCTTGCGGGAGCCGACTCTAAGTGTCCGGAGACGCTCTCTCCTCTTCGGGGATCACACCGGGAAGGCAGGTGATCGCGCGCCGCAGCCGGCTCTCGTCCAGCTCAACCGCTTCCGCCAGAGAGCGATAGACTCCGCGCAGCATGGAGACGCCTCTCTGCGACGGGTGTACTGTCAGCGTATAGAGCGCCATCTCGCGCGTCATCTCCTCCGGATCGTACAGAAGCTGTGTCAGGGTGGAGAGAGCCTGCGGATGATCCGACCCCGCCAGCCGGCGCGCCGCCAGCGTGCGGAAAGGCGGCGAACCCGCCCGCGCCAGATAGATCATCTCCTGCAGTGCCATACCCGACAGCGGCTCCTCCGGCGGCTCCAGCAGCGCGGTTCCTGTTGGCTCTGGCAGCCGGAGGGCGATCACGATCGCTTCCATCAGATCGCCGACCGCCTCCCGCTCCCACGCCTCTGCGCGGCGAAGCAGATCGGGCGCGCCGTGCGGAGCCGCAGGGATCGGACCCAGCGCTTCCTGCGCCTCCCGCGCAAAGATGTCGGCGGCATACCGGAGACGGTTGGCAAAGGCGGTGCGGCGCGTTCCGGCTAGCTCCCGCAGGAATTCGGAGGCAGCCTCGCGGGAGGTCTGCCACCGTCGCGCACGCCGGATCAGCGCGTTCAGGGAACCCGGCGTGGCGGGCGGATCGCGCTCCAGCGCGTCTGCCCAGAGGGAGTATGCGGCGATACCCGCGCCGCAGGGGACAGCGGGAGGCAGGGCGGCGCATCTTCCCCAGGTCGGGGCACGCAGGGCGAAGGCGACCCACTCCAACAGCGCGTTCCATATTCGCATACTGCTGCGTCCGACCGGGCGGCGCGATCTGCGAACCAGATAGAGTTCCAGAGACCGTATCTCTGCCACCGTTCGCTCGATCGCGCTCCGCTCTCCAAGTTCGTCCACGCCCTCCAGCGTAAAGACCCCCGTGTCGGGCGAGAAGTCTGTCAGCAGCCCCTCTCGCGCCTCCTCGGACCAGACGACGGGCGTTCCGCGATCCCATGCGCGTATCAGACGCTGCTGCAGGCGGCGGGGACTCTGCGGCGGAGCATTGATCGGGAGAACGCGAAAGCCCTGCGCCTGCACGCCCGCGATCGCTATCTCACGCTCCCGGTACCTCTCAAAGCAGAGGCAGTCGTTCGCGCAGAAGAGGGTACGAAAGACGCCCCCGGTCATCCCCATGAACCGGGCATAGCTCAGGCGCGGATTCAGGCGATGGAGCGCCGCATACCATGCGCTAACGCCGTTATGCAGGGGAAGAGCGAAGTGGTCGATTCGGTTCATGGATAACAGGTTCAGGCGTACTCCGGATAGGTCTCTCTTAGTCCTGACGGCAGCGATTTCCTGTTAATGAAAGGATTTGTGCACTGTGGATGGGGAAAAGAGGATCTAGAACCAGCTGAGATCGCAAACGCATCGGAAAGATGCCCGTGATTGGTACACATCAGCGCCTGCAAGCCTGCCCATGAAAGGAGGGGGAACCATGTCGTTTCTCATTACTCTGCGCTTTGCCACGGAGAACGAAAAAGAGGCGTTTATGGAACTGGGAGTGCCGAAGGTGCGCGGACACCTGGTGGAACTGCCCGCTCCAGAGGGAGAGGAGGCGTCTGCAGCCGTTCCCCGTCTCGGAATAACCGTAACCTCCGCCAGCGCCGCCCGCGACCTGTGTCATCAATTGGTGGCGTTTCAGGCGCACAAAAAAGGCGGGCTGGTGGAGGTGGTCTGGACGGGAGCGGACGGATCGGAGCAGGTCGGTCAGGTAGACCCCGCCTCCGCGAAAGAGGCGGAGATCTTGGCGGTACGGCTGGCGGCGGCAGTGAAAGCCAGCCAGTCCTGAGCCTCTCCGCTGCCTGTGCAGGGCGGACTTCGCTAGGGCGTTGGACGCGCGCCGGCGGGAGGTCGCGCCGGCGGCGGGGCGGCGGGGCGTTCCGGTGATGGGGCGGCGGGGCGCGCGGGAGGAGGCGCGGGCGCGCGGCGAACGGGGCGACGCCGGATGCTGCGCGGCGTCACCAGCGTTACCTCCGCCCAGACATCGGGCGAGAGCGTGGCGGATGTCTGCGACTCGCCCCACTGAAGACGAACCGTCTGCGCCGTGCCGCTTCGCAGGCGGATCACCGCCGAATCCTTCGAATAGACGACCAGCGTCGCCCGAACCGGTCCCCCCGGACACTCCACGCGCACCCAGTAGGGAACCAGTCTTCCGCCCGGCGCAGGCAGATCGAAGGTCGCCGGGAGCGAAAGCTGTTCGGCGCGAACGGCGGCGCGATAGGCTTCCTGCGGCTGTCGCGCCGCCAGCAGCGCCGCCGCCTGTGAGAGCGCCTCCCGCGAAAACAGGCTCTGTTCCGTACGAACGTGCAGCCCCTTCAGCGATTCCAGAATATCCTCGGCGTCCCGCCAGTCCTGAATAACGAAGCTGCGGCTCCGCTCGGCGAGTATGTCCGACGTCAGCCGCGCCGCCATCTGTCCATCCGCCGTTTTCGCCAGCGCCGCCCCCGCCGATGTCTCCACCGTCAGAAGGTAGCGTCTGCCCGGAACCTGATGGAAGAGGGTCGGCAGATAGATCACGGTCGTACCGGCGGGAGCCAGTGTGAAGGGCAGCGCTATTTCGGCATTCTGAGCTGGATCGAGCAGTCTCAGCGTGGCGGGCGCGGCTGCGCCCGAACCCTGACGGAACAGTTCGATCCGGTTGATCCCGAACGCGCCTGCGGGCGCGGCGTATTCGCGCCGGAAGATTGAAGGCGCGCCCGGAAGCCTCCGTGCTGATAGAGAGGTCTGCCTCTCCCCTTCTGCGGGAGCGGCAGCCGGGAGCCACTCCAGCCCCGCCGGGGCGGCGATGCTGTCGGTGAAGGCGCGCAGCAGCGCGGCGATGTTCTGCCGGTAGTGCCAGTTATAGAGGATGAAGTAGCGTGAACCGCAGGCGTAGGCGGCGCGCAGGCAGGCGACAAGCTGCTCGTCGTTCGCGCCGGTGCACTCGAGATTCGGCAGGGAGATCCGTCCGAACTCACGCTGTTTGAGAAGCCAGGGAAGCATGGTCTCGCCCGACCAGTACTCCGCGCCGCTGCGTCCATCCCGGACATAGCCGACCTCTATCTGTGGATGGAAGGGGGTGATGTCACGCAGGGGGAAGTGGGGCATGGCGTAGGGTTCGGTGTAGAGGTTGCGGCGGATCAGATCGCGGGCGAACTGCGGCTGATTGTTCGTAAGGCGGATCGGCTCCGGCGGGATGGCGGCTGCCATCCAGTCAATGATGCGCTGCTGCTGGCGCGCCAGGTTCTGGTGCAGCCACCATCTTTCGCGGTAGTCCAGTCCGTTGCGCGGGTCGAGGTCCACCCCGTCGCGCAGCGCGTCCGCGACGGTAAACGGATTGAAATCCGCCATCAGGTTGGCGCGCGGCTTGTTGTTGTTGCGCTTTGTGTAGGCGCTGTCCTCTACCCCTTTCGCCCAGTAGATCGTCTCCTCTCCGGTCGAAAGCTCCATCGGCAGCAGGCGCCCCTTTCCCTGCGCCTCCAGCCTCTCCCGCTCCTCGCGCCAGACCATCAGCGACCGGGTTAGGCGAATGCGCCGAAACTGGTTGAGGCGCGGGTGATTGAAGGTCAACCACGGGGTGTCGTTCCAGATATTCGGCACGCTCAGTCCGAAGCGCACATCGTAGCGGTCACCCATGATGGCGGGCAGTCCGGGGTCGTCCACCTGATCGTCCGGGTCGAAGGTGATCTGCTGATAGGGCAGATCGGTGAAGGTTCCTCCTGCGCCATCCGAGACCCCCTTCGGAACGCCTCCCCAGTGAAACTGAAAGAGGATTCGTAGAGGGATGCCGGTCTCCTCCGCCAGCGCCGAAAGTCGCCGGATCTCTTTGGCGTTCTCCTCTGGGCTGCGCACGCAGAAGTTGTAGAGCACCGCCGTCTGTCCGACGATGGCGGGAGTGCGCGGAAGCTGGCGAAACAGTCTTCGGATCTCCTCGGCGTTGATCGCGAAGCCCGCCCCCTGTGAGGTGAGCAGGGCTAGTCCAGGCGGCGAGGCGGCGGCGAGGCGGGCGCGCTCCTGCGGCGTCTGTGGCAGCAGGCTCTCGTAGAGCCGCAGATGGGAGACGGTGACGGGTGCCTCTGAGTCGGGGTCGGCGACGATCTCCACGCGAATCGGAGCGCGCGACGACGGCATCTCCAGGAACAGAGAGCGGACAACGCCGCCTCCGGGGTCTCTCTCTGCGGATCGCAGCGCCTCTCTCCCGTTGATCCTCACGCGATACGCCTGCCGTCTGCCTCGCTCCGCCTGACTGGAGGCGAGGGAGATCTGCAGGGAGAGCGCGGGAGGCGCATTGCGCGGAACCGTCACAAACGCCTGCGCGCTGCCTCCGGGCATCAGTTTCACCCCGGCGGCATGGCGGACGAGCGTACCGCAGGAGACCGGCTCCCGGCGCAGCACGCCCTTCTGGAAGGCGACGCGGTGCGTCGTACGCGAGACTGCTGAAGAGAAGTCTACCGTGTCGTAGACGCGCGGAGATCGGGCATACAGCGGCTGCGCCGTCAGCGTCAGGAGCAGCGCGATTCGCCCTGTGAGCGCAAGGGCGCGTCTGAGAAGGGAGGGTCGTGGCATGGCGGGTTCAGGATGAGCGAGACGGGAGCAGAGACCCGAGGCTATCTATCGGGTATCTCGACCGGAATCGGTCTGGCGGTTCCGCTCGGCGTGAAGTTGCCCCGGGTAAACAGCAGCGCGTCAATCTCCAGGTGATAACGGTCCAGTCCGGGAGCGCGGTCGATGACTCTCAGGGTAAAGGTGTTGTTCCCTCTCTTCAGCGCCACGCGCCCCAGCCGCATCCAGGCGAACCGGTCCGCCATGTAGGGCACGCCGACCATCTCGCCGGCGGCGCTGGTCTGCGCCTGTCCGGTATTGACGATCCAGGCGAAGGGAGACGCCTGCCCGCCCGGCGGCGTACAGGCTATCCAGACGGTGTAGGTGTCGTCTGCGGGAACCGTGAAGCTGATCTGCATGCTGTAGCCGTCGCGGGGCGGGCGGTTGGCGGTATTCAGCTGCAGGAACATGCCTCCGGAGGCGGCTTCGCTGGCGGTCACCTCGCTGAAGGTGTTGACCTCCGCCTGCTCCGCTTCCAGCCAGGTATAGGGCTGAAGCGTCTGGACGATCGCCGCCATCGCCTGCTGCGCCATAATGTAGGCGATGATCATATCCCGCTGCCGGTATTTGGCGTCTACCCGCTCAATTTGGTAGCGGATGTCCTGCAGATTGGCTTTCTGCGCGGTTCCCTGCGCCAGCAGCAGACGAAGCTGCTTGAGCGCATCCTCCACCGCCTCGATCGGGACGATCTCCTGTCCGCCGGTGCGCAGGATCATCGGCTTGTCGTCCATCAGCAGCGTCGCCGTGCGCCTCTTCTGATCCGCCTTGATCGGCACCGGGCGTCCGTCCGCTGTGGTCGCCTGTATCGCGCCTGGATTGACGGCGTAGAGGCGGGTCTCCCGCAGACCGCGCAGCGACCACAGGACGGTGACATCGCCCTCCGGCAACGAGATCGTGTAGCCGGCGTAGGAGTTTCCGAACTCCAGCGGTCGTCCCGGAGCCAGGGAGGGGATCATCCAGACGCCGCCGTTGCCGATCGGTCCGGACTGCACCAGCCCCGCCGCGTTGGCGGGGTAGGGGAGCGTGCGCGGCTGCCGCACCGCCAGATCGAGCGCCTGGTCGAGACGGTCCGCGTACTCTTTCAGCCAGCCGATCTGATCGGGGACGCGCAGAAGCTGCGTCTGACGCACGCGCCTTTCGGGCAGCACCTGAAATCCGTTCAGGAAAAAGCCCTTCGCCCCGATGCCGCGCAGCCAGTCCAGGTCGAAAAAGAGTGACTCCCGCGAGGCGTAACCGGGGCGGTCGGGATCGGGCGCGGTGGTGTCCAGCATCTCGGTGACCACCAGCCAGAGCGACCGCCCGGAATCCAGCGCCTGACTGAAGGCGGAGTCTGCGCCGCCGGTGACCAGTGCGGAGCCGCGCGCATACGCCGCAATGCCCAGCCCGTCGAAGCCTCCCGCGCGGTTGAGATGGGTGAAGATGGGATGGTGCTGCGTGCGGGTATAGACCACAGGGACGTTCGCCACCTCTCGTTTCAGCAGATCCGCCATCGCGTGCATGTAGTTGGCGAGGGAGGCGTTGCGAAATTCGGTGAAGTCGCTCCAGAACCGCGATCCGGAGCCGGAGATCTGATAACGCCGGCTGGCGGCGAGATCGTAGAGGAACGGCAGTCCGCTGTGATTCGCCCAGAGCGGGATCAGTCTCGCCGCCTGCTTGAAATCGAAGTCCTTCAGGTCCCGGTCTACAAAGCCCCAGGCGTTCAGCAGATCGTCAATCGTCGGGTAGCGGCGCGTCAGGTAGGCTTCCCACTCCAGCAGAAACGCCGGCGAGTCCGGGATCAGATACTCCGCCTCGCCGGAGAGACCCAGCGGCGGAGAGAGCGGATCGAGAAAGAATCGCAAGCCGGGACCGAATTTGACCTGCGAGAAGACCCGCAGCAGGCGGTCCCGGTAGGAATCGAATCCCTGCCAGACATCGGGCAGCACAGACTCGGGGGCAGGGGAGAGCGTCTTGCGCGGATAGAGCAGCGCGACCGTGCCTTCCGGCGTGCGCGCGTCCGCCGTCGCCGTCGCAATGCCGCCGGATACGCGGATCCTGCCCTCGGCATGGATGGCGGTTCCGTCCTTTGAATCCACCAGAAAGACCCGCGCCGAATCGGCGTCGGTCGCATTCCAGGTCAGTTCGGCGTCCGGCGTTACCCGGGGAATGCGGTAGCTGGAGGGCTTGACGACCGTGCCGGTCGGCGGGCTGGCGATCCCCTCGCCAAACGCGATCCCGTAGCGAAAACCGTTCTCCTCCAGCAGGTCAATCAGCCGCTGCCAGACGGCGGGCGGTATCTGCGCGGCGGAGAGCGCCGGCTTGATGAGAATGTCCGACACGCCCTTCGCCCGTATCTGCCGGAGCGCCTGAACGTCCTGCTCCCAGCCTCCTTCGGAGGCGTCCGCCGTCATGGAGCGGGGGGTAAAGGTTCCGCCGACAGGCGCGTAGGTCTTCCCCTCCCAGACCAGTGCGTTGGTGCGCGTGATCGTCCAGAGATGCTCGGTTCCGTTGCGATCTTTGAAGGCTCCGGTCGTCTCCGGTTTCGGCTGGGCAAGGGAGGTCGTCAGCAGTCCGCAGAGCAGAGCCAGAGGCGCGAGGGCGCGAAGCGGGCGGAGCGGCATAGGGATCAGTACTCGTTGACAGGTGAGAAGTGGATGACGGTAACGGTATCTTCCATCGAGACTTCCGGACCGTAGATGCGCCGCAGAAGCTGCAGCACCTCCTCTTTGGAGCGAAACTCCGGGTTCTCTTTGGTGATGTCTCGCGGGGAGAGATCGGCGACCAGCTTTACCTCGACATTATCGAGAATGGCGGTGAACAGCTTCTGGCGTTTCCCGTAACGCTGTCCGACGGTAACCCAGACAAGCTGTCCGGGCTGATATTTGTCGGTCTTGTCTCCCAGACGGATGGTAACCGTTTTGCGCCCGTTGCGCAGCGCCTCTTCATAGAGGTCGGTGTAGAAGTTGAGGGCAAACATGATAGGCGGCACGCTTTCTTGGTCGAAGTATCGGCGATGCCGGGGCTGGCGGTATCGTCGTCCTTTTTTGCTGCGTCAGTGTAACATACCACGCTCTTTTCGTCAACCGGATATTGCCGTCTGCCTGGAGCGTCCGACGCGGTTCGTCGTCACGCACGCCGAAAAATCCGCCGGAATCGCCGATTCTCTGTGCTTTTTTTCACGTTTTTTAGGGGCAAAAGGCGGCAATAACTGTCATCAAGGGAACTTATATAGAATTAAGTATACATCATTGGGGTTGACCCGCCCTTCGCCTGTGTGCTATCCTCCTCTTGCCCGCCAAAAAGATGCATCCCTCACAAAGCGTAACTGAGACAGACTAGCGGATGTTGCGCTGCTGAGCAAGTAGACGAGAAAGGAGGGAGACGTTGACTGTGAACGCTTCCGTACACGCGCGGCTGGCAGCCGGCGCCATGGCAGCGATGGGCACGCTGGCTCTGAGTTCCATCCTGTCCAACTCTCCGGCAAAAGCGGAGAGTGAAAAGGCGCAGCCTGCCGCCCGCGAAACCGTTCGCACCCTCACGCAGCGGGAGCCTATCCCCTTCCCGACCGTTCGCCGCAGCGATCCTGCGCTGCGCGCCAACACCAGCCTGACGGTGCAGAACGGAAAAAACGGCGAGAAGCAGGTTACCTATCGCGTCATATCCAGAGAAGGCGCAGAGGTTCGGCGCGAGCCGATCGCCACGCGGGTAATACGCAAGCCGGTTCCGGAGATCATCGCCTATGGCAGGCGCGGAAGCCTGCCCTCACGCGGCTACCTCTCCGGGCGCAGAGTGATCGAAATGGTCGCTACCGGCTACTCGCCCTGCCCCTCAGAAAACGGCGGCAACACCTCCGGACGCGGAGCGTCCGGCTTGAAGATCGGTTATGGTGTGGTTGCCGTGGACCCCGATTTTATCCCCCTTGGAACACGCCTCTATATTGAAGGCTACGGCTATGCCATTGCCGGGGATGTTGGCGGCGCAATTAAAGGCAATCGCATAGACCTCGGACATGACACGCGCGCGGAGGCGAAGAAGGTCGGCCGCCGGATCGTGCGTGTGCATATCCTCGATTGACGGATGCGCGGGGGAGGAGAGCAGGGGGCGGCGACCGCTCACTCTCTCCTCTCCCTCCTCGTAAGCTTTTATGAGCGAACCTCTTTCCGCTTCCCGCGCCCGCGCGCTGCTGGAGGCGCACGGCGTCCGACCGCGCAAACGCTGGGGGCAGAACTTCCTGATTGACCGCAACGTGCTGGAGAAGATCGTCCAGACGGCGGGGCTTTTGCCCGAAGACCGCGCCCTGGAGATCGGTCCGGGACTGGGCGCGTTGACCGCGCTGCTGGCGGAGCGGTGCGCACACGTTACCGCCGTCGAGATAGACCGCCTGCTGGAGCCGGTCCTCCGGCAGACGCTCGCGGACTGCCGGAATGTGAGTCTGATCTTCGCAGATTTTCTGGAACTGAGCCTGCCGACGCTGTTGTCGGAGGCGTTTGGCGATTCGCCGGGAGTGGTGGTCGCGAATATACCCTACTACATCACCACGCCCATTCTGGAGCGGCTGTTTGAGAACAAGGCGCGCATACGGCAGATCGTGCTGCTGGTGCAGCAGGAGTTTGCGGAGAGAGTGGCAGCGACGCCGGGGTCGAAAGAGTACAGCGCGCTGACGGTCTTCGCGCAGTATCATGCCCGGGCGGAGATTACGGGAAGGGTGTCGCGCAGCGTCTTCCTGCCTCCTCCCGAGGTCTCCAGCGCGATCCTGCGGCTGTCTCCCGTGCTGCCGGGAACGCTGGCGCTGCGCGATGAGGCGCGTTTTTTTCAGATTGTCCGCGCCGCGTTCGGACAGCGGCGCAAGACCCTGCTCAATGCGCTAGCGGGCGGTCAGATCGGACTGGATCGCGCGGAGGCGGAGGCGCTGCTGCGGCGCGCCGGGATCTCACCCGAACGGCGCGGCGAGACCCTCTCGCCGGAGGAGTTTGCCCGTTTGAGCGAGGCGTAGCGTCGGTCTGCGCGCCGGTCAGTCGGTAGTAGGAACTGCCTGCACATCCGGCACGTTCAGGTTCAGGTAGCGGGCGATAATCTTGCGGGCGATGGGAGCGGCGACTTCGCCCCCGTGCCCTGCCTCTTCTACAAAGACGCAGACGGCGATCTTCGGGTTCTCCACCGGCGCAAATCCGATAAACCAGGCGTTGAGCTTCATCTCCCCGCGCCGTTTGATCTGCGAGGTTCCCGTCTTCCCGGCGATCCGCAGTCCGGGGATGGAGGAGCTGGCAGCCGTCCCGCCGCGTTCCATCACGCTCTCCATGCCGCGCACCAGGGCGGAGAGTGTGGAGGGCTTCAGGTTCAGCTTCCCGATCACCTCCGGCTGCAGAGTGCGCGTAACGACAGGCTTGTTTTCGGCGTCGAAGGAGGTGATGGAGCGAACCAGCTGCGGGCGATAGAGCGTTCCCCCGTTGCCGATCGCCGCCGCGACATTGCACATCTGCAGGGGAGTGCAGCCCAGCATAGACTGCCCGATCGCATAGTCCACGGTATCGCCCCCGACCCAGCGACCGCGCTTGCTCTGCTCCTTCCATTTCGGGGTGGGGACGATGCCCCGCGCCTCCACAAAGGGCAGGTCTATCCCGGTCCGCTTCCCGAGTCCGAAACGCCTCGCCCACTCCGCCATCACCTCCGGGGTCAGGCGCTGTCCCAGACGGTAGTAGTAGACGTCACAGGAGGCGGCGAGCGACTCGTTCAGCGCGACAAATCCGTGTCCGCTGCGCTTATGGCAGCGTTTGGGCCATCTCCCCAGATGAATCACCCCCTTGCAGACGACGCCGTCATAGGGGGTCACGAAGCCCAGTTCCAGACCGGCAGCCGCCGGGATCATTTTGAACGTGGAGCCGGGCGCGGTCGCCATGCCGACCGCGCGGTTGATCATCGGCTTGCGCGGATCGTTCTGCAGTGCATTCCAGTCTGCGGAGGAGATGCCCTTGACGAACTTCTCCGGATCGTAGGAGGGGACGCTGACCAGCGCCAGCACCGCGCCGGTTCGCGGATCGAGCGCAACCGCTGCGCCCGGCTTGCCTCGTTTCGCCCATTCGTACAGCGCGTCGTAGGCGGTCTTCTGAAGGGCTGCGTCCACCGTCAGGGTCAGTTTCGCGCCGGGGATCGGGGCGGTGTTCTCCAGTTCGTGGCGAAATCGCCCCCGCGCATCCACTTCGATCCTCTGCCCGCCATCCTGTCCGCGAAGCTCGGTATCGTAGGCGCGTTCCAGACCGAGCTTTCCGCAGTAGTCTCCTGGTCGGTAACCCGCCTCTTTGCGCTCAATCAGGTCCTCGCGATTGATCTGTCCCATCTGCCCCAGGATATGCCCGAAGGGCAGTCCGTTCGGATAGTGGCGAAGCGGCTCCGGACCCACGATCACGCCCGGCAGTTTCAGCCGCTGCTCTTCCACGCGGGTCGCGGTCTCCATATCCACATCCACCGCCACCCGCACCGGTTCAAACGGTCCCGTCTGGTTCTCCCGGATGGTCTCCTGCAGCTTCTGCAGGGGCATCTTCAGAAGCGAGGCGAGCAGGGGAAGAGGGTCGTACTGCTTTTCCCGACTCTGCCGGATCTCATCGGGCACGACGGAGACGACGATCTGCGGGCGGTTGGTCGCCAGCACTCTCCCTTTTGCGTCTTCGATCAGCCCGCGCTCGGGAACGGCGCGCAGTCGTCGGGTGCGGTTGTTCTCCGAAGCCAGCAGAAGCGCGTCCCCATGCACGATCTGCAGATACCACAGACGCGCCACGATCGCGAACAGACCGAGCAGGATGACGCCCATCAGCACATAGACGCGGCGATCGTCGCGCGCGGACTCGGGGGTGTCGAGAACGGACATGGGAGCTAACGACCTTCTTTATGAATGGTGCAGCGGCGCGGGATCTCTTTCCGGCGCATGCGGCGTTCGATGGTAACCGGGCAGTAGGAGTTGGCGGCGCGCATCGAGTCGGCGCAGAGGCTCACCGTCACGATGTCGTCCTCGGAGGAGCGTCTGGCGGGGGGCGGCTCCAGGCGCGTGCCCGGCTCCGTCAGGCGCGGTTCGCGCAGCGAATCCCGATCGGACATGCGGGGCGAGGCTCCTCCCCCGGAGAGCGTCGGGCTGGAGCCGGGGGAGGAGAGCGTGGGAGACGGGACGCTCAGTCCTGCGCCTCCGCCGGAGGGCGGCGTGACGGAGGGCTGCGTCTCGGGCTGTCCGCCCCCGCCCGGCGCGGGCTGAGGCGCGCCCGGGTTCGGCGTCGGGACGCTGGGCGTGGGCGGCTGCGACGGCTGTCCGGGAATGACGGATCCCGGCGCGGTCGCATCGCCTCCGTCCTGAACCGGGTTCTCCAGCGGGTCGGGAGGCTGCACCGGCGGCTGCGCCGGAGGCGGGTTGGGAGCGTTGGGGTCGGGCTTGGGCTGCTCCTGCGGATCAGTCGGTTTCGCGGGAGGCGGATTTGTGCTCTTGTTGTAGCTCTGCTGGATCGGGATCGCCTTCAGCATATAGTCGCGCCAGATCGGGGCGCAGACCTCGCCTCCGGTCGTTCCGGGCATCTCCGCATACCGGACGATCGCGCCCTTCTTGTTGCGCTGCTCCCGCGCCACCCAGATCACCGTCACCAGATCGGGCGTATAGCCGGCAAACCAGGCGTCTATATTGTTGCTGGTCGTTCCGGTCTTGCCGCGCGCTTCGGGCACGGTATTGGCGCGCGTTCCGGTTCCATTCGTCACCACTTCGCGCAGCGCCTGGTTCATCATCTCCAGGGTCTCGGCGCGCAGCCGCACATCCACTAACTGCGGCGTGTTCTCCTCTATGATGTCGCCGTTGGGGGCGACAATGCGGACGACCCCGAGCGGGATGACGCGCTTGCCGTTGTTGGCGAAGACGCCGTAGGCGCAGGCGAGATCGAGGGGGCGCACCGCCGACGCTCCGAGCGCGAGCGGCGGATAGGGAGCCAGTTCGGTGGTGATCCCCATGCGTCTGGCATAGTCTATCACCGTTCCCAGACCCGTCTCCATGGCGACCTTGACCGCCACCGTGTTCAGCGAGTTGCGTATCGCGCTCAGGATGGTTACCGGAGCGTAGCTGTACTTCCCGCTGTAGTTTTTGGGGCGCCAGAGTTCATCCCGATTGCGACCCTGCGCGTAGCCGGCGGTGCGCAGGCGCGGTCTGCCGGGCAGATTGGGATCGTCCACATAGGTTGAGGTCAGTTCGCAGACGCCGGTATCTATGGCGGCGGTATAGACGATCGGCTTGAAAGCGGATCCGGGCTGACGGCGTCCTTGGGAGACGGCGTTGAACTGATCGCGCTTAAAGTCCACGCCGCCGACCATCGCGCGAATATAGCCGGTCTTCGGATCGAGGCTGATGAGGCATCCCTGATTGGCGTAGGAGGCGTTGCGGACGCCGCGCCGAAGCGCCTCCTCCGCCTCCTTCTGCATCCGGGAGTCGAGCGTTGTATAGATTTTCCAGCCGCTGTAGACCGCGTCGTAGCCGTAGGTGTTGACCAGCGGACCGACCACATAGTTGACGAAGTAGGGCGCGCCGTAGATGCGGGTGGCGTTGGGCTGCGCCCGGTAGAAGGCGATCTTCTCCTTCATGGCGGCGTCGCGCTGCGCGGGGGTGATCTTGCCGGTCTCCACCATGCGCTGCAGCACGGCGTCTCTGCGGTTCATGGCGGCTTCCCGGTTGACGGCGTAGAGGGAGGGACGCTGCGGCAGACCCGCCAGCAGCGCCGCCTCTCCCACCGTCAGCTTTTTGGAGCTTTTATGGAAGTAGGCGCGCGAGGCAGCCTCCACGCCATAGGCTCCGTTACCGTAGTAGACCTGATTGAGATAGAGTTCGAGAATCTCGTTCTTGGAGTAGACCTGCTCAATCCGGACGGCGATCATCGCCTCTGCGATCTTACGCCGAAACCGCTTCTCTTTGGTCAGTCCGAGCGCGGTGATATTGCGCGCTAACTGCTGGGTGAGGGTGCTGCCTCCCTGTCCGGTCAGGTCGCCTCCGGTGATGTTGCGGTAGAGGGCGCGCACGATGCCGTAGTAGTCCAGACCCTGATGCTCATAGAAACGGTGATCTTCGACGGCGATGGTCGCATCTATCAGGGACTTGCTGACCTCCTCCAGTTTGACCGGGCGGCGGTTCTCCGTCGCCAGCACCGCCATCTCTTTGCCGTCCGCATAGTAGATCCGGGTGCTCTCAGCGGGGCGGAAGTTGCCGATGTCCGCGATGGAGGGAAGGGAGCGGGAGACCTGCATGAAGAGGAGCAGCGCATAGATGCTGCCGACGGCTACCGCCGAGAGGATGACCAGCATCACCAGCGCAATGGCGGTCTTGATCCGTTTTTTCAGGCTGGAACGGCGACGCTGCGCGGGGCGGCTGCGTCGCGAGGCAGCCAGAGTAGATGCGCTTCGAGACATAGTAGCATTATCCCCGGTTTCCCCCGCATTGTCAACTCTGATGAAATCGCGAGAGTACGGGGTGAGACGTTTTTCACTGTTTCATGGGTCTGCCGTCTATTATCGGCACAATCGGCAGACCGGGCAGAGGTCTTCGCCGGTTTTATGGAGCGCGGTGCAGCGGGCGCACTCCTGCCAGCCGTGCTCCAGACGCCATCGGCGCAGGCGCGCGCTGCGAATCATCTGTCCGGCGATCATCTGGCGAAGGCTGGCGTCCGGAATGGTCTCGAAGAGCGCTTCCAGGTCTTTGCGCAGAGCCGCCTGCTCTTCGCGGGGCAGGCGCACCAGATCCAGCTCCTCCGGGGTCGGGTGATCCGGCGGCTCCGGCAGATCGGGGGTCTCCTCCACGCCGCGCGCCCGAAACTGGATATCTTTGATGACCGGGCGGCCGATCCGTCGGTTCAGCTCGGCGATCAGCTGTGTCTTATGGAAGGAGAGTTCGTGCGACCAGGTGGAGCTTCGGGTGGTAACAAACAGCACCCCGTCCCGCACAGATTCCGCGCGCGAGGCGGCGGCAGCCTGCGGACCGGCAACCCGCTCCCAGTAGGCAAGCGCAAGGCTCTCCCGGATGCGCACGGCGGCCTCTAAGCCGGACAGCACCCCTTCCAGCGCCTCGTTCACCGACCCGCGCATGCGCCTTGCCATCTGACTCCCCTCCTATGCGTTTATACCGGATAGAGGTCCCGGCAGTTCCGGTCAGTGCGGTCCCTTATCTATCGCGGGCGTGCCGCAGGGACCGCCTCCCGTCGCCTCCGGTATCTCCACGATCTCGCCATCAAAGGTCAACATCGGGCGGTACCAGTGCGAGGTCTCCTGGCTGCTGATGGGCACGTAGTGGCAGATAAAGGCGCGGCGGAACCGCTCCCGGCTGGCGTTGGGATAGGAGCCGTGTATGACGCTGCCGTTGAAGAAGAGCATATCGCCCGCCCGGAGATAGACGGGAACCTCCTGCATCCCCGGCGGAACCGGCACATGTTCGGTGGTGAAGAACTTTTCCGGGTCGGCGCGCTCCGGGCAGGCAACCTCCAGACGGTTCGATCCCGGCACGACGACCATGCCGCCGTTCTCCGGGTCGGCGTCGTCCACCGCCAGCCATGCCGCCATACAGGTTCCCGGCTTCACGCGCAGGTAGTAGTTGTCCTGATGCAGATCCTGTCCGCGCGCTCCCGGCGGCTTGAAGTAGAACATGCTCTGCACGGCGACCGGCTCCTCTCCCATCAGCGCGCGCAGGATGTCGCCCACGCGCGGATCCAGCAGGTAGCGGCGCGCCAGCGGACCGACCGGCAGATCGGGATGGCGGTGCGGATGCATCATGCGCGGGTAGAACGCGAGCGGATCGTCCGGCGCGTAGTCCCGAGTGTCAGACAGTCCCGGAACCGGACCGTTCGAATTCATCTGCATGAAGGCGTCGCGAATCTCCGCCACCTCCTCCGACGAAAACAACTGACGCACGATCAGAAAGCCGTCGCGATCAAACTGCTCCTTCTGCTCTTCGGAAATCGCCGCCGCGGATACGCTCATGCCGTTCTGCTCCTCCCTCCCTCTGGATGAAACTGCCTACACTATACTACAGGTTCCGCCGCATGGGAAGAGGAGAAGCCGGCGCAGAGACTGAAAAATCGAACCGCCTTCCGGATTCCGGGGAGGCATTCTGCAGGACAGAACGCCTCTGCGCACGAAAGAGGATCGTAAAACCGAGAACGGGACATGGATGAGAGCACAGCGATAGAGGGATGAGAGATGAAGAGCCTGTTTGCGCTGACAGGGGCGTTTCTGGTGATCGCGGGCATCGCTTCCGCAGAGGAGGCGACGCTGCAGATACACACAGACCGCACGGGGATAAAGATCAGTCCGACGCTCTACGGCATCTTCTTCGAGGAGATCAACCACGCGGGAGACGGCGGACTCTATGCCGAACTGATTCAGAACCGCTCCTTTGAGGACTCCGCCGCTGCGCCGGCGGCGTGGAGCGCGGTGCAGTCGGGGGAGATGCGGGGCAGCTTGACGCTGGATGAGTCGCGCCCGCTCAATCCGCGCAACCGACGGTCGCTGCGGGTGGAGGCGACGGGGAGGAACGGACGTTTCGGAGCCGCCAATGGCGGATACTGGGGCATTGCGCTTCGCAGGGGCGAGACCTATCAGCTCTCGTTCTACGCCCGGGGAAGCGCGGAGATGCGTTCGCCGCTCACGGTGAGCCTGGAGAGCGCGTCCGGCAAAGTCTATGCGCAGAAGCGGATCCGCGGGCTTACGGAGGAGTGGAAGCAGTTTCGCGCCGCGCTGCGCGCGCCTTCGGAGGATGCCTCCGCCCGGCTAGTGATCGCGACGGATTCGCCGGGAATCTTCTGGCTGGATGTCGTCTCCCTCTTCCCGCAGAACACCTGGAAGCGGCGCCCCAACGGTCTGCGTGCCGACCTGATGCAGCTTCTCCACGACCTCAAGCCCGCCTTTGTGCGCTTCCCCGGCGGCTGTTTCGTGGAGGGCGACAAGCTGGCGAACGCCTTCCGATGGAAAACGACTATCGGCGACATCAGCGAGCGTGTGCCGCACTGGAACCTCTGGGGCTACTGGTCCACCAACGGGCTGGGACTGCACGAGTATCTGCAGATGTGCGAGGACCTGGGCGCGGAGCCGATGTACGTCATCAACTGCGGCATGTCCCACTCCGATCATGTTCCGATGGAGAGTATGCAGGAGTGGATTCAGGACGCGCTGGACGTGGTGGAGTACGCCAACGGTCCGGTTACGAGCCGGTGGGGCGCGCTGCGGGCGAAGAACGGTCATCCCGAGCCGTTCAACCTGAAGTATCTGGAGATCGGTAACGAGAACGGCGGACCGATCTACGAGGAGCGGTACGCGCTCTTCTACCGCGCGCTGAAGGAGCGGTATCCGGAGATACAGCTGATCTCCAACGTACCGCTTCAGAATCAACCGGTGGAGATCCGCGACGACCACTACTATAACAGCCCGGAGTGGTTTCTGGTCAACACGAACCTCTACGATCAGGCGGACCGCCGGGGACCGAAGATCTACGTCGGGGAGTATGCGGTAACGGTCAACTGCGGACAGGGCAATCTGCGTGCTGCGCTGGCGGAGGCGGCGTTCATGATCGGGCTGGAGCGAAACTCCGATATCGTCACGATGGCGTCCTACGCGCCACTCTTCGTCAACGTGAATGACCGCAAGTGGAATCCGGACGCGATCTGCTTCGACAGCGCGCGCAGCTACGGCACGCCCTCCTATCATGTGCAGAAGCTCTTCAGTCTGAACCGCCCGGATGTAACGGTTCCCGTTACGCTCACCAGCACGCCCCGCGCGGAGAAGCCGGTCGGAGGCGCGATCGGGCTGGCGACCTGGGAGACACAGGCGGAATATCGAGAGGTGCGTGTTACCCGCGACGGCGAGACCCTCTACGCCGACGACTTCGCGCAGGGCGCGCCCGGATGGCGGGTCTATCGCGGAGAGTGGAAGGCGCAGGACGGATCGTATCGGCAGACGGGGACGGGGATTGACCTGCGCGCCATCGCCGGAGACCCGCGCTGGAGCGACTACACGATCCAGCTGAAAGCCAGAAAGATCGGCGGCGCGGAGGGCTTTCTGATCATGTTTCGCGTACGCGACGACGGCAACTGGTACTGGTGGAATCTCGGAGGGTGGGGCAACGTCCGCCACGCCATCGAAAAGAGCGTCAACGGCGGCAAGTCCATCGTCGGCGCGCCGGTTCCGGGACGCATCGAGACGGATCGCTGGTACGATATTCGGATTGAACTGCGCGGACGGCGCATTCAGTGCTATCTGGACGGCAGGCGGATACACGATGTCGAGGACGCTGGAATCCAGACGATGACGGCGATTGCCGGACGCGACACGCGCACCGGCGAACTGGTGGTGAAGGTGGTGAATGCGGAGGATGTCCCGCGCACAACCGCCATCACTCTGGAGGGAGCGGAGACCTATGTGCCGGAAGCCCGCGCCATCGTTCTCACGAGCAATCACCCGGATGACGAGAACTCCTTCTCGCAGCCGTTCAAGGTCGCGCCGGTGACCACGACCATTCGCGGCGTC